>CAZJLJ010000059.1:0-17355 GCA_964546935.1 uncultured bacterium
GTATTTGGCCGTTGGCGTGGCTTTACAATAGCACTTCGTTCCACTCACGAATCGACCAGTTCTTAACGACGCCGTTTAACACAAACGGGTCTCCCGCAACGAATTGTTCTGCGGCTTCTCGCGTCCGAAATACACCCATTGAACCCTCGCGTGGATCGGCGAAAGGGCCAATCGCGAGCAGGGTGCCGTCGCGCAAATACTCTTGCCAACGCTCGCGGTGCTCGTTTAAGTAGAGCGGCGCCTTCGTCATTACGTCGTCGGCAGACTCGTACATAACCACATATTTCATAGCAACCATCCCTGTTTGCGTCTTCGTGCGGTATTTTGACGAAAATAATGGGATGACCGGGACTCGAACCCGGACGCCCTTGCGGGCTGCAGATTTTCGCACCACTATAGCTTTCGCTACCGCACTAGCGTTTGTGGTCCGGACTGTGCCATGACCGTGCGATTCAGTTCTTAAGCTGAACCGTTTAGGCCGCGCCCATCCAGTCTCTACACTTTCGCAATTTGCAATTGCAAATTGCGCTTAGCTCGGCGTTGTCATGCGCGCGTTTTGCACGCGGCGAAGAGTTCACCGACTTTGAGCGCATCCCGCACGCCGTTTCCGATTGTGCGGCTCAAGGAGTCTTCCCTCAAGTCTGCTGTGTCTGCCTATTCCACCATCATCCCAAACGATTGCAGATGTTACTGCCGGTAATGTTCGACAGTGTCCGCCGAGCGCATATGCGCAATGTTTGGATCTTGTCCTGCATCGCGGCGCGCACGACGCTGACGAAGCAGATCCCAATAGCGGTCCAGCTGAACTTGAATGTCTTCGAGACGCTTACGATCTTCTTCATTCAAATGGCCGCCGTCGCCATGTTCAAGCAGCCGATGCTCTTCGTTGACGAGACCTTCGATATGCGCGTGAATCTGCGTGTCTTCCATAGACCTAGCTCCAAGAGACCGCTTCGGCCATCCTGCACTGGCCGGCGCTTTGTGTTCTGGAGAGGCGCTCGGTTGGTGTGGCCGGCGGGGATGTGGGTATGCTGGTCACTTATGGTGCGGAAGGAGTCACCTGCAACGGTTCGGACGGGCAACGAACGCGCGCCCGAAAGCTCGCTTTGGCGGAACGCAGCTGCGCCGCCATGGTGGCGCACCTTTCTGTTTCGCGTGCTGACGGGACGGCAGCTAACGGTGTTCATGTACTTGCTTACGTGCATGGACGGCAGCGACGAATGCCATCCGACCATCGAGGAGATCCGCACGTTCGTGGGCCTGAACCGGCAGACGATGATCTTCGATGCGCTCTCCGCGCTGGACCGGCTCGGCTTCATCGTGCGATACCCCCGCATGCTTCCGAGCACCGGCGGACGTCGCAACCTCTATCGCCGGCCGCCGCACGAGTACACGGTGCTGAAGCTGGTCGATAAAAAGATTCTCGATACGCAGTTGCGCGTGCGACATCACGAGTCGAGCTACACGCCGGAGATCATGGAAGAGCTCGACGCGGAATTGCGCGCTATGCTTGGCGAGCAGTACGCCGCTTTCGGAGTTGCGGACGAGACCGAACGCCGGGGATCGCTTATGAGCGTGCTTGCGAAGAAGGTCCGTGAAGCAACGCTTCATGCACCATTGTTGAAGCATCACGATGACGGTCATTATTCACCCATCCGCCTTCGTTCGGTGTAGGTGAACGAAGGCCGGACCATGGGCTCGCGATGCTGCAACAGATACCCAAGCAGCAAATCCGACGTCGTCGCGATTGCGCGATCTTTTCCGACGATGTCGAGGACCGTTTCCAGCACGATGATTCCCGCGGGCAAAATATCCGCCCGCTGGGGCTTCATGCCGGGGACTTCTTTTCGCGCGCGATAGTCCAGCGCGCATAGTTTCACGAGGGCGCGCTGAAGGTCGCTGCGCGTTAGTTCCATGTCGTCGATTCGCTTTTTGCCGCGAATCACCGCAGCGGCAGTCGTTGCCGAACCGCCGACAATCGCAATCTTATCGACGGGGCGAAAATCCGCTACCGGTGCGAGCACTTCACGAGCGATCCCGCGTGCGCGCTCGATCGTATCAAGGTCCACGATGCCGTCGCGACCGGCAAGCGCCGGCACAGCCTCGGTTAGTCGCACGGCGCCGATTTCACACGAAACGGTGCGTTCGGAGTGCGGACCGTTGCCGATTGCGTATTCGGTACTTCCGCCGCCCGTGTCAACCACGCCAACTTCGTCCCCGTTCAACGGTCCGAGCGCGCTAATGGCACCACGATAGGATGCTTCGGCTTCTTCATCTCCGGAAAGCACGTCCAGCGTTGCCCCGGTGATGTCGTGAACGCGTTGCGCGAATTCATCGCCATTCTCAGCGCGTCGTACCGCACTCGTTGCAATCGCGAATAGTTTTACGTAATGGCCACGCACGGCTTTGAAATGCGAACGCACCGCATCGAGCGTGCGGCGCATCGGTTCTTCACCCAATTTTCCGGAATCGCGCAACCCTTCGCCGATACGCGTTCCAATCGAACGCGCAAGCTCGACGTGCGGGACTTCGGGCGCCATATCGGCCAACAAGACACGCGTGGAATTCGTGCCGATGGAGATCACGGCGTAGTGCCTGCTCACGCCTACGTAATTCCGTTACTCGGTGCTGTGCTTTGATTCGAAAAGGGCGGCGCGTTTTTTCTTCTTCAGAAAATGGCGTTCGGCTGAGGGAACGCCTTCGTCATTTGTGTCCCACTCTTCGGTGCTCTTCAGATACTCCGCGATCTGCTCGTCGAGCACTTCATCAACGATCTGCGGCGCGATGGTAACCATCGGACGACGTTCACCCGGATGCCTTACGAACATCAAACGCTTGCGTCCGGTGAGGCCGCGTTCGTAATCCAAATGATGTGCTTCCACGTCGCCGGCTGGAGCGCTAGCGAGTTCGCCGTTCTCTAACCGAACGGTTGCGCCGTACGCATTGAGATTAATGACGAAGCCGTAAACCGGATCGTTCACGGAGCAGAGGACGGCGCAGCAGACGGCGCGGGACTTACGAAAATGATCGCTTCGTTAGGAGCCACGAGACGCAAACGATCGTGAATCTCCGGAATGGAACCATCGGGTGATTCAAGCCGGCGCAGTTCACGCATTTGATGATCGCGATGCCCGTGCAATGTGTTGATGTCGTCTTCCGTGGACGACAATTCACGTGCCAAGGCGACGTTTTGATTGATGACGCGCGCGAATTGCACCGTGATCAACGTAAAAAAGAGAAGCGCGACAAGCACCGCAGTCACACGACCGGCGAGGGAAAGCACTAGCGGAGTGCGCGTGCGTTTCTTCACGGCCCCGTGGTGATCGGTTCGCGGCGCTCGCTCTGCCATGCGCCTAGCCGCCGGTATTTCGAATAGCGCGCCTCCCGCAGCGCATCCGGTGAAAGCACCGAAAGCCGCTGCAACGAGGACCGGATTGCATCTAGTACCTTCGCCACGGTGGCTGCGGCTTCACGATGCGCACCTCCGAGTGGTTCGGGAACGATCTGATCGACGATCCCGAAACTCTTCAAATCCTCAGAGGTGAGTTTCAACCGCGCTGCCGCCTCTTCCGCCTTCGCCGCGTCGCCCCAAAGAATGGCTGCGCAGCCTTCCGGCGACGCGACCGAATACACCGAGTGCTCCAGCATGAGTACGTGGTCGGCGATTGCAAGAGCAAGAGCACCGCCCGACCCGCCTTCGCCGATGATCGTCGCGATAATGGGCACGCGCGCTTCGGTGAATTCATAGAGGCAGCTCGCGATTGCTTCGGATTGACCGTGTTCTTCCGACGTAATGCCGGGGTCGGCGCCCTTCGTATCGACGAACGTGACGATCGGCACGTTCAAGCGCGACGCCGTGTGTGCGAGGCGCTTTACCTTGCGGTACCCCTCGGGCGAGACCATACCGAAGTTACGCTTGAGATTTTCTTTGGTGTCGCGACCGCGTTGCTGCCCGATCACCATTACGGAGCGGCCATCGAGGAACGCAAAGCCGCCAACGACGGCTTGATCGTCGCGCATGAACCGGTCGCCGTGCAATTCGTCGAAACGATCGAGCTGAGAAATGTAATCGAGCGCCGTCGGCCGGCTCGGATGGCGCGCCATGTTCACTTTCTCCCATGGCGTCAGCGACCCGAAAACTTCGCGTAGGATCTCTTGGTATTTGTTTTCAAGTCCGGCGATTTCGGCCGACATGTCGACGGGCTGGCTCACGTTGGCGGCACGCAATTCCGCAATGCGCCGCTCGAGTTCGACGAGACCCTTTTCGCGTTCGACGATGACGTTCACAGCGCAACCCTCGCGCCGCCGGAGACGTACTCCAGCATTCGCACGATCGTGGCCTTCAACTCATGCCGGTCCACGACCATATCGATGTGTCCCTTTTCCAGGAGAAACTCGGCGGTTTGGAACTGATCCGGAAGTTTCTGACGGATGGTCTGCTCGATCACGCGGCGACCGGCGAAACCGATCATGGCATGCGGTTCCGCGACGATAACGTCGGATTCAAACGCAAACGATGCCGAAACGCCGCCCGTCGTCGGGTCGGTAAGCACCGTCATGAAGAAGTTGCCGTCATCCATGAAGCGGGTGACTGCGGCCGTGGTCTTGGCCATCTGCATCAGTGCGAACATGCCTTCTTCCATGCGTGCGCCGCCCGAAGCGGTGAAGATGATACATGGAATCGAACGGCGACGCGCCTCTTCAAGAAGCAACGTTATACGCTCGCCGACCACGGTGCCCATCGTGCCGCCGCGGAAGTGAAAATCCATCACGCCCAGCGCGACGTCGAAGCCGCCGATCTGACCGAGGCCGCAAACGACGCCTTCAGACATTCCGCTCTTTTCTTTGTCGCCGGCCAATTTCACCGGATAGCTTTTCTTATCGACCCATCCCAGCGGATCGCCCGGTTGGACTTCGGCGCCGATCTCGATAAAGTCGCCGTCGATGAGCGAGCTTATGCGATCGAATGCTGCCATGCGGAAATGATGGCCGCATTTGGTGCAAACGTAGAGATTCGCAGCGAGATCGCGACGATACAGCACCTCGCCACACTTTGGGCACTTGCTCCAGAGTGCGGCGTCGCGCGCATCGGCGTTCTTGCTGCGGCGGATGCGCAGCCATTCGGGCACGGGCATAACCGTTTAACTCTTCCCCGGAAAGAGCCGCGCGCTGTAAAGTTTGCGCAGCTGCTTCAGGTAGTTGAAGACCTCTTTCTGGTTCAGCTTCGACTCACCAACGATCCGGTCGGTAAAGACATACGGGACTTCGATTGCCCGGCCGTAGTGCGCCTTAGCAACCACTTCGAGCCCGATCTTGAAGCCGATCGGATCCAGCTCTACGCCGTCGAGCGCCTCGCGCTTCACCAGGAAGTATCCACTCGTGATGTCTTTCACGTTGGTCAAGGGGCGGGCAAGCCAGCATGCGACCTTCGAGGTGATGATACGCTTTGCAGGCCAATTCGTGATGCCGCCGCCTTTGACGTACCGGCTGCCGATGGCCAGCCCGTACTGACCGGAGGCCAGCGCCTCAACCATGCGCGGCAGAATCGCGATATCGTGGCTGAAATCCGCATCCATGGCCCCGAGCGCTCGGGATTCCGGGCGCGCGTACTTCCAGCCGTCGATCACGCCGCTAGAAAGTCCCATCTTGCCGGGGCGATGCAGGCACCGGACCGGCAGTTCAGCGGAGAGCCGGTCCACAATGGCTCCCGTGCCGTCGGGCGAGTTGTCGTCGACGACGATAATTTCGCCGTCGAGGCCGTTCTTTTTGAACAGCGCGTCAAGCTCGCGAAGCAGACGTTCTATACCGCCGGCTTCGTTATACGTCGGGATCACGATGGAAAAGGGAAAACTGCTCATCTTCAATCGGCGCTATTACGACGGAAGGGAGCCGGTTTCCTGACAGGGCGCAGGTTATACCAATCCCGTGCGCATTGCCCGAATCACGAGCTGCGTGCGCGCATTTACCCGCATCTTCGCAAAGATCTTCGAAACGTGGTTCTTGACGGTTTTATCGGAAAGCATTAGCCGTTGGCCAATTTCCTTGTTCGAGAGGCCTTCGACGATGAGCCGCACGATCTGCAGTTCCCGCGGCGACAATTCGTTTACGTCGCCGCGCGTTCGCGTTGCGCGCTGGCGAAGCAATGCGCCGGCGATCCGGCCATCGGCGTGAAAGCCGTCGCTCACGATCGTGCGAATCGCACGAATCAGGTCGGCGGGCGACGTGTCCTTCACAACGTAACCGTCCGCGCCGGCGGCAATGGCACGCAGCATGAGTTCGCTGCTGAGATGCGCGGAGATCACGCAGATGCGCGTCGTTGCATGCGCGAGGCGGCACTCGTTGATAATGTTCTCGAGATTCGCAAGATTGTCGTCGACGTCGATAATCGCTACGTCCGCAGCGGTACTCTTGAACTCGTCGGCGCGAAACGTGCGAAAATCCGCAATTGCGCCGAATTCGCCGTCTTGTGACAGCACCGCACTAATCGCCTTCGCAAGCAGCACTTGAGGCTCGATAATAAAAACAGCAATCTTACCGAGGCCACTAGCCGCTGTACTCATAGGGTTACCGTATCCTAGTAGTGTGCCATTTGCACTACCCACTTTGGTGGATATTTCGCTCTTCACTTGGCCCTATGAGGGTATGAAAGCGAGTAGGGACCAATCAACGACACAGCTTAGCAGCGTTCGCACCGGACCTCTACAACCTATTCGAGCGTCAAATAACTCAGCACCGAAACCACATACAGAGCGGCCGTTTCCGTGCGCAGGATTTGGCGCCCCAGCGAGACGACCGCAGCGCCGGACCTTTCAGCCGATGCAG
This sequence comes from uncultured bacterium, assembly GCA_964546935.1. Classification (GTDB taxonomy): domain Bacteria; phylum Vulcanimicrobiota; class Vulcanimicrobiia; order Vulcanimicrobiales; family Vulcanimicrobiaceae; genus JALYTY01. The sequence goes on from CAZJLJ010000059.1 coordinate 6,823, forward strand.
CTTCGCTATGCGAGAAGCCGCCTTCGGGACCGATGACGACGAGAATTCTTCGTGCGCCTTTCACAAGCTCGGGCAGCACTTCACGCAACGGCGACGGATCGGATACTTCCCACGGAAACAGCACGCAATCGTACTTTGAAAAGCACCCAACCAGCGTACCGAACGAAATCACTTCATCGACGCGAGCAACGTTGGTTCGTCCGCTTTGCTGCGCGGCGGTTTGCGCCAGGCGCCGCCAACGTTCGACCTTTCCCGCTGCTACACCACGCGCAATGCAACGCTCGCTTTCGAACGGAAGAATCGCGGAGACGCCAAGCTCGCTCAGTTTCTCGACGATGAAATCCATCTTCTGTCCCTTCGGGACCGCTTGGGCTACATCGATTTGAACCCGAGCACGATCGTTCGCCCTGCGTCCGTCGCGCAAAACGGCGCGCACCGTTTCGCTCTCGACTATTAATTCAGCATCGAAGACGGTCGCCGCCGAATCCACGAGTTCAACGCGATCGCCGCTCTGCAAACGCAAAACGCGCACGATCTTGTGCGCGTCTTTGCCGGCGATCGTCACCGTATCGCCGTCGGAGTGTGTGCCCTCGAGAAAGAAACGCCGTGCCGGCACTTATTCGGGGCGGAACGCCTCTTTCACGCGTTCCAAAAAGCTCTTCTCTTCAATCGAATCGCCGCCGACGCGCGCGTACTCTTCGAGCAGTTCGCGTTGGCGCTTCGTCAACTTCGTCGGCACTGCTACATACACCGTAACGTGATGGTCGCCGCGCTGCGTTCCGCGCACGCTAGGCATGCCGCGCCCACGCAAACGCAGCGTCGTTCCGGACTGCGTGCCCGGCGGAATCGTCAGCGGCAACTCACCTTCTAGCGAAGGAACGTTGAATGTTGCGCCGAGGGTAGCTTGCGGAAAGCTCAACGGAATATCGACGAACGTATCCAAGCCCTCGCGTTTGAAAAGTGGATGCGGTGCAATCGTGAGATACACGTATAAATCGCCCGCGGAACCGCCGCGAATACCCGCTTCGCCATTTCCGCCGATGCGAATGCGCGAACCATCGTCTACGCCCGCGGGAACGCGAACCGATAACTTCCGTTCCACTTCGCGACGCCCGCGCCCGTGACACGACGCGCATGGTTGCGATATAACATGACCTTCACCGCCGCAATTCGAGCACGTGGTTTGCGTGACGAATTGCCCAAGCGGCGTTTGACGCACGGTGCGCATGATTCCGGAGCCCGCGCAACGATCGCACGGAACTACGAGTGAGCCCGGTTGCGCGCCGGAACCTTTGCACGTTTCACATTGCGCAAGATGCGAAAATTGAATCTCTTTCGTTGTCCCGGCGAACGCTTCGTCTAGCGTAATTTCCAGATCGTAACGAAGATCGGACCCGCGCTGCGGCCCATTGCGGCGCGGCTGCGCCGTGCGCATCTCGCCGAAGAACATATCGAAAATGTCGCCGAAACCCGCGCCGCCGAAGCCGTTGAAGCCAAAATCTGCGCCGCCACTTGGAGCGCCGACCGAACCGAAGCGATCGTACTGTGCGCGTTTTTGCGGATCCGAAAGCACTTCATACGCTTCGTTGATTTCTTTGAAGCGATGCTCCGCGTGCACCTTATCTTCAGCGACGTCGGGATGATGCTTTCGCGCGAGCGTGCGATATGCGCGTTTGATCGCGTCGGGCGCAGCGTCGCGTGAGACGCCGAGGATCTCGTAGTAATCCTTGGTGGGCATTTAGTGCGTTTCAGACCTTGTTATTTGATTTCGACGTCGGAGAGGCGTTCGGAGAGTGTTTCGGCCGTTCCGGACGCAACCGCAAGTAACCTTGCATACGGCATGCGACGTGGTCCTAGAATTGAAAGCATACCCATGGCGTGCTCGCCAAAACGATACGGAACCGTAACCACCGACAAGTCGGAGAGTTCGTCGACACCCAATTCAGACCCAATTTTCACGCTCGGGTTTTCAACGTTGATTGCATCGGCGACCAAGTCGTACAACGTCTTCTGCTCTTCGACGATGCGAAGGATCGATCGCACTTTGCGAAGGTCGTGGAACTCCGGCTGATCCAGCAGATTTTGCGCCCCCGCTGCCGCAACCGCCGGCGCCTGCGTCGAGCGTGCGCTGTGGACTGCTGCCAGGACGGCGTCGCGCAATTCATCGGCGAGCCCCAGCTCGGTAACCACAGTGGCAACGTCCTGGTCGGAAATCTCGCGGAGCAAACGGTTGGAGAGCCGCGCATTCAGCGCGTTCGATAAACGGGTCAGCGCATCGGCTTCCACGTCGTGCTGCAGTTCGAACAGCGTTTGTGCCGCAACGCCAAGCGAGGTAACAACGATCGCGACCCCAGTGCGCGGGGAAAGCCAAATGAGCTGAATGTGCTTGAAGGTTTGCGTGTCGGCTTGCGGCTTAGTAACGAACGCCAGGTTGTTTGAAAGACGCCCGAGCAATCGCGTCGCCTGTTCGATGATTTCATCGAGTTCGCGACTCACGTCGCGGAGTTCGTCGCGAATGCGCCGGCGATCGTCGGTGCCGAGCTGCTCGGGGGCCATGAGATCGTCGACATACGTGCGATATCCGGTGTCCGAGGGAACGCGTCCGGCAGACGTATGGGGTTGGACTAAATAGCCGCCGGCCTCCAGCTCGGCCATTTCGTTCCGAACGGTAGCGGAACTGACACCGAGGTTATATTTCTGCGTCAGGGTGTTCGAGCCGACCGGCTCGGCCGTTGCGATGTACTCGTACACGACCGTAGCCAGAATGTAAGCCTTACGCTTGTCTAGACCGCCCTCGCCCCTCATAGCCTCCTATCTTAGCACTCCGCCCTGCGGACTGCCAATGGTTTGCTGAAGAGCGCCTGCCAGCTCGGCCCAACTGGTCTCGCCGACCGACACGTACGCGACGTCACCAGCGGGGTCGACAAGGATGGTTACGGGAATCGGCGGCACCGAGTACGCCTTCGAAACCACTTGCTCCAAGTCTTCGACGACGGGAAGCTCGATGTTCCACAGCCGTAGATAACTCGCGGCAACATCATGCGGCTCGGAAGAGACCGTTACTACAACGAGACGATCGCCATACTGTTGTTTCGCACGAACGAAGAGACTGAGTTCGTCGGTACACGGGTGACACCACGACGCCCAGAAGTTGATCAATACTGCCTTGCCGCGCAATTCAGATAGCGCCTTCGTTGTCTTGCCCAACGGCATAACGAAATCGGGCGGCGGCGCGTGGTAGCGAATATTAGCGAGACCCGTGGAATCGGGCGCGGGGGAGGATGTTGCAGCGACGAGAGCTGCAAAAAGGAGTGCACCGAGCATTGCGACGTTTTCGGCAGGCCTCACTGCGCGTCCCCGGTAAATCGAAGCCATATGAGCACGCAAGCGATCGAAGCGCTTTTTGAAGAAAGCCGCCGTTTTCCACCGTCGCCTGAGTTTGCAGCGCAAGCAAACGCGCAGCCCGGGATTTACGAGCAGGCCGAAGCTGATTACCTTGCGTTTTGGGCGGAGTGGGCACGCAAATTGGAATGGATGCGCCCGTTTACGCAAACGCTCGAGTGGAACGAACCGTTTGCGCGTTGGTTTTGCGACGGCGAGTTAAATGTTTCGGTGAATTGCCTGGACCGGCACGTGCGTGCCGGCAAAGGCGATAAGATTGCGTACTATTACGAAGGCGAGCCGGGCGATCGTTGGACGATTACCTATCAACAGCTCCTCGACGACGTCTGCCGCTTTGCCAACGGCCTTCGCAAGTTAGGAATCAAAAAAGGCGATCGCGTCGCGATCTACATGCCCATGATTCCGGAGCTTCCGGTTGCGATGCTCGCCTGTGCGCGAATCGGTGCCGCGCATTCGGTTATTTTCGGCGGTTTCTCGCCCGATTCAATCATCGATCGCGTCAACGACGCCGAATGCGTTGCACTCATTACCTCCGACTACGGCTGGCGCCGCGGTCACAAAGTCGCAATGAAACGCAACTGCGACATCGCGATGGAACAAACGCCGTCGATCAAGCATTGCGTCGTTGCGCGTCGCGTCGGCGACGAAGTCTTCATGCACGAGCAGCGCGACTATTGGTGGGACGAGGTCGTTGCAGACCAGCCCCCGACGTGCGAACCGGAGCGAATGAACGCCGAAGATCTGCTCTTCTTGCTCTATACCAGCGGGACGACTGCGAAGCCGAAGGGCATCAAACACACCACCGGCGGCTATCTGACGCACGTCACGATGACGCATAAGCTGATCTTCGATTTGAAAGAAGATTCCGATATTTATTGGTGCGCGGCGGACATCGGCTGGGTTACCGGTCACTCGTACATCGTTTACGGTCCGCTAGCGAATGGCGCAACCAGCGTAATCTATGAGGGCACACCGGATTATCCCGATAAGGACCGCCTCTGGGAGATCGTCGAGCGCTACAAAGTTTCCATTCTCTACACCGCGCCGACAGCAATTCGCACGTTCATGAAATGGGGCACGCAATATCCCGCTGCGCACGATCTTTCGACGTTGCGTTTATTGGGGTCAGTTGGCGAACCGATCAACCCTGAGGCATGGATGTGGTATCGCGAATGGATCGGCGGCAATCGCACGCCTATCGTCGATACCTGGTGGCAAACGGAAACGGGCGGTATCATGATTTCGCCGTTGCCCGGAATTACAACGTTGCTGCCGGGTTCGGCAACGCATCCCTTGCCGGGAATACAAGCCGATATCGTTAACGACAAAGGCGAGTCCGTGCCGTTTGGGGGCGGGGGATTCATCGTGTTGAAGCGTCCCTGGCCGGGCATGACGCGCGGCATTTGGGGCGACGATGAACGTTTCCGCCAAACGTATTGGTCGAAATTCCCGCATATGTATCTCGCCGGCGACGGTTGCCGTCGCGACAAAGATGGTAACTACTGGTTCCTCGGCCGCATCGACGACGTAATGAACGTCAGTGGCCACCGCATTTCCACTACCGAAGTGGAAAGCGCGCTTGTGGATCACCCCAAAGTTGCCGAAGCAGCGGTTTGCGGAAAAATCGACGACGTTACCGGTCAAGCCATCTACGCGTTCGTTTCGTTGCGGGGCGGCGATCCAGGCTCACCCGAGCTCGCGGATGAGTTACGCGATCACGTCGGCGACAAACTCGGAAAGTTCACGCGTCCGAAGTACATCACGTTCACGCAAGAGCTTCCGAAGACGCGCAGCGGCAAAATCATGCGCCGATTGCTACGCGATATCGCCGAAGGACGCACCCTAGGCGATACGACGACACTTGCGGATTCCAGCGTCGTTCACGAACTTCAGGAACGCGCCAAAATCGAAGTGACTCAGGAAGAGTAACTGCGCCATAGAGAATTCCCGTCACATGTGTGGCCCGAGCGTTCCGTCGGACCAGCGCGCGACGGGGACCATGAAGATTGTCTCCGGCTCCGGCACGATACGGTGCGACGTATCAAATACGACCGGTGACCCCGGCAAGTTCGCACCCCAGCTTGCACCGCCGTTCGCGGCGTCCGGCTGAGGCGCATAAAACATCAGGTGCGGCCTCCATGCCCCGTTGCCGTCGCCCAGATTGCCTTGTTTCGAGAGCATGTACGACATGGAGCCTGGCTCCGGCGTCGGTAACTCCTTGGCGGCAACCGCGGCCCGGATACCATCAAGCATCTGTGTTTTAGTCTGCCCCGAGAGCGCTCGATCCGACCGCCGAAGCGTGTAGAGGAGAATGGTGCGTGATGCGGAGGGATTGTAGCAGATCGGCCCGCGCATTTTCCAGTTCCAGAACTCAGTGGAACTGAACGGCGACATCCACGATCGTTCGACGAGACACGTGAATCCGTTACTACCCTTTTTCGCCGTTTCGTAGCCATGTGGGCCGAGCACGAGAATGGTCGCGTGAAGCGATATCGCCGGCGGCGCCGCGCTTTGCGCGAGACTGACTTCTGCCTGACGATCCGTCATGAGGTACTTGCTCGGCGGAGCCATTCGTTCGTAGGAACCCACCGCCAAACCGGCAGTGTGCAGCGCGAGGGTTATTGGAACGGCCACCCCCGCTGCGAATAGGAAGTGGCGTCGAAATGCGTCCACGCTACGCCTCCTCAGAGATCCTGCTTGCTGCTAACAAGTGATCGACTCCGCGTGTGACAATGGTCGGAGGCTTTAAGCGAAAAACTCCGTCAACTCGTCCAGATGAGTGATGCGCTTAGCAGGCGGCAACGCGGAAAGAATTTTTGCGCCATATCGTGTCGATGCAGCGCGTCCATCTAGCAAAGCCACGACGCCTTTATCGCTCGTCGAGCGTATGAGACGTCCAAATCCTTGTTTCAAGCGCACGACCGCAGCGGGGATCATGTAATTTTCGAAGCCGTCTTCACCTCGCGCTTCGAGCGAACGCATACGCGCCGCAACGAGCGGATCCGCCGGTGAGGGGAACGGCAGCCGGTCGATGATCACGCAAGATAACGCTTCGCCTGCGACGTCGATGCCTTCCCAAAACGTGCCCGTGGCAAAAAGCACGGCGTTCGGTGTCGTGCGAAACCAGTGCAGCAAATGCGCGCGCGGCATTTCACCCTGGAGTTTGATCGGAAACGGCACACGTTCGCGTACGAGCGCGTAGACTTCACGCAGTCGCGCATAGGAAGTGAAGAGCACGAACGCGCGGCCGCGACTGCGATCCAGACACTCTTCCACAATCGGCGCCGCCCGGCGAGAAAAGTCCGTGGACTTCGGATTCAGCTGTGGCGGTGCAATGAAAAGTCGCGCTTGTCTGCGGTAGTTGAACGGCGAGGGTGCGACCAATTCCTGCGCGTCTTCAATGCCGAGCGACCGCTTTAGGAACTCGAAGCTCTCGCCTTGCGCCGAGATCGTGGCGCTCGTCAGTATCACGCTCTGCGTTTGGGTGAACAGCGTTGCGCGTAAGAACTCTGCAACGTCGTATGGTGCGGAATTGACTTCGTATCGTCCGTCGGCATCGCTGCGTTCCACCCACGCAATCGCTTCATCGGCCGGCGCCTGCGCACGATCGATCGCCGACTCGTGCGCCAAGATTCCGCGCATCGCCAAATCGCGACGCCGTTCGGCCTCGGCATCATTTTCCGGTTTTCGTTTCAGCGCCGAATGCCAGTTTGCGAAGAGCCAGTTCTCGAGTTTGAACATCGTGGAGCGAAGCTCTTCAAGGGCGGGCTGCGCGTCTTCGTTTGCCGCAAGCGGATAGCGATCGCCCGGGACTCGCGACAGCGTCGACTCCAGGCCGCGCATTCCCACTTCGATTTCATTATCGAACGACGCGGGCACGTTATAGGTGCGATGCAGCTTGCGCATCATTCGTCCGAGTGTCGCGCGTGAGAGTGACGCCGTTAGGGCGTCGGTTGCCCAGCGCTCGCATTGGTGCGCTTCATCGAGAATCGCAACGTCGTAGGGCGGAAGCAAACCGCCGCCCATCGCAAGATCGAGGAAGAATAGCGCGTGATTAACGACAACGATATCCGCGAACTTCGCTTCGTCGCGTTTTTTGAAGAAGAAACAGTCGCGAAAACGTTCGCAGAATTCGCCAACGCAGTCGTCTGCATCGGCGTCGAGCTGCTCCCACTCATCGCCGGACGGCAGAAACGGCAGCTCGGCGCGGTCGCCGGTACTGGTGCGTGACGCCCACTCCCACATTTGCTGCATCGTCCGGGATCCGGCGACAAGCCGTTCGGCACGTGCGCGTTCGAACTTCTGCTTGCAGAGATAGTGGTTGCGGCCTTTTAGCAACGTCACGCGCAACGGAACGCCGAGCGCGCGTTCCACGAGCGGAATATCCTTACGAACGAGTTGTTCCTGAAGCGCGATCGTGCCGGTCGAGAGCACGACTTTCTTGCCGCTGCGAATCGCAGGAACGAGATATGCCAGCGATTTGCCGACGCCGGTTCCGGCTTCGACGATCGTATGCATGCCTTCGAGGATCCCACGCTCGACCAGTTGCGCCATCTGCACTTGCCCCGCGCGAGCCTCGAAGCCCGGCAGCGCACGCGCAATCGGCCCTCCGGGCGCAAACACATCCTCGATCGTGGTGGAGTTCATTGATGCAGTTGGGTTGGGGGCGCCTGATACTCGGTCTCGTATTCGTCACCGGTTGACGCATCTGTGACAACCGGCTGCACGCGCCGAGGCGGAAAGTAAATCAGATACGTCACGACAAACCCGGTGATCAGGCCGGCGATGTGCGCCGATTTCGAAATCGATGCAATCGTAAACGTCATGAACAGATTCAAGACCAGAATGCCGATGTTATCGCGGACGAGCTGCATGCCGGGCTTTCCAAGTTTGAATCCTATCGCAAAGAGCGCCCCGAAAAGACCGAAGATTGCGCCGCTCGCGCCGACGGTGTAGGCTTCCGGCGGACTGAAGTAGATCACGCCCAAACCGGCGCCGATCAGCGAAAGCATGTAGATGATAAACATGCGCGTGGAGCCGGCGATGCTTTCAATGAACTGCCCAAGCACCCACAGCGAGAACATGTTCACGCCAATATGAATGATGCCGCCGTGCAAAAAGGCGCTGGTGAGAATGCGCCACCATTCGTGGTTTTGCAGCACCGCCGCGGGGTAGAGCGATCCTTCTTGCAAGACTTGATCGATGTTGCCGCCACCGAATGCGCTCAACATCCCAGGCCCAGCAACGCGAATCTCCCACAGAAACGCGATGACGTTGATAAAGATCAGAAATCGCGTGATCACGCAGATTTCACCGTCACCATGCCGGCGAGTTCAAGCGAAATCGGGTGGCGCGATCCGTTAATTTCAACGGTAACCGGCCCGCCTAACGGCGCCTTTTGTGTTACGGCGATTTGTGCACCCGGGCGCAATCCGATGTCGCCGAGATAACGAAGAATCTCGGGCAGCTCTTCGGTCACACTGACAATGGTAGCTCGACTGCCGACCGGAATCTGCGCGAGCGGTTCACCGGCAACGACGGGATCGCTCAAATCCGCAGGCGGTATCGGTTGCCCGTGCGGACATGTCGTCGGTCTTTCCAGGAGCGCTACCAAACGTTCTTCGACCCGTTCGGAGATTGCGTGTTCGAGCATGCAGGCTTCCTCATGCACCTCATCCCACGGCATACCCAACACGTCTGTCAGCAGCCGCTCCGCCAGTCGATGGCGGCGCAAAACGCGGACGGCAACTTCCAAACCGGCGCGAGTCAGCTTCACTTCACCACGCGCGACTTGCTGAACGTAACCATCTTTCGCAAGCTTCTTCAGCATGCCGGAAACCGAAGCCGGCGCGACTCCAAGCGACGAAGCAAGGCCCGATGTCGTAACGCCCGGGCCTTCACGTTCCAAACGATAGACCGCCTCGAGATACTCCTCGATCGATTCGGCGAAATGACTATGCCCGGACATTTTTGGCCTAGTTCGCGTTCCCGGCCAACAGTTCCGCGCCTACACGTTGGCGCAGCGCTTGCTTCGGTTGCGGATCCAAGAATGCTGCGTCGACGGCATTCGAGATGAAACGCTCAAGGCGCGGAAGCCCCGCCTGCTGCGCAACGTACAGGTACTCATCGGTAATGGAGGTACCGAATAGCGTGGGATCGTCGGCATCGATGGTCAGCAGAACGCCGCGTTCATCTAATTCGTGCAGCGGATGCGGATGTTCACGTCTTGCTGCGCCGGTCAAGTAATTCGACGTCGGGCAGACTTCAAGCGGAATCCCGCGTTCGGCTAAAAGCGTCACGACGCCGTCGTCTTCCAACGCGCGGACGCCGTGACCGATCCGCTCGACTTGCAAAACGTCGACCGCCCCACGCACGCTTTCTGCTCCAGCAGCTTCGCCGGCGTGCGCCACCGCGTGCAATCCTCGCGAGCGCGCGAACGCAAAGGCTTCCTCGAAGAGTTCGGGCGGAAAGCGAACTTCGTCCCCACCTAAGCCGATACCGATTACACCGTAATCCGCAAGACCGGCTGCCAGTTGTGCGGTACGCATTGCCCTGCCGGGACCGAAGTTTCTAGTCAGATCGACGATCAATCGAAACGCGTCACCCGCAGCGGCGCGAAGCTCTTCAGCTATCGCAGCCACGGCTTGCGGAACATCGAGTTCGGGATGAAAAAACGACCACACGGACGGCGAGATGAAAAGCTCGCCGTAGACGACGTTTTGCGCCAGCGCATCTTGCATGAACTCACGAGCCAATCGGGCGTAATCTTCCGGTGCCGCGAGCGCTCGGCTTACAGCCGCAAACGTCAGTAAAAATTCCCCGAAGTCGGCGAAGCGGTAGACGCTGCTCGCATCGCGCGGACCCGGTACGTTCTCCCCTGGTCGATAGCGCGTTGAGAAACCATAGCGGTCGGTTAGTTCGAGAAAAGTCTCAGCTCGAAGGGTGCCTTCCAAGTGGCAATGCAAGTGAATCTTCGGCAAACGCTCGACGTGCCGCCGTAAATCGTCCATTATTGGGGTGTTCGGAAGGAAAGCCGCTAGGCCCGCCGTACTTGAGTCTCTCGCATCGCGGGGTGGAGCAGTCCGGTAGCTCGTCGGGCTCATAACCCGAAGGTCGCAGGTTCAAATCCTG
>CAZJLJ010000060.1:0-16982 GCA_964546935.1 uncultured bacterium
GTACGATGCCGCACTTCGGCCGCAGCTGGCTTGACATCGTACACGGTATCTTCGATAAGCTCAGATGACAGAAATTATTTTTCGCTGTCTAGCATAGCCATTTGGTGAGGATCGTACCGGTCGCCGGCGACTTGCGCGGCCGGTACGGCGGCTTCGATGGCTCGAAGATCTTCCTCAGCCAACTTCAGATCTAGAGCGCCCAGCGCGTCTTCAAGTTGCGCCCGCGTGCGCGCGCCGATCAACGGAACGATGTCTTTTCCACGAGAGAGAACCCACGCGATCGCGAGCTGAGAAGTGGTCGCGCCTTTCGCGCGAGCGATTTCTTCCAAACGGCGTACCATCGTAAGATTCTTTTCTTGATTCTCGCCGCTCCAGCGCGGCAAACGAGACCGGAAATCTCCGGCACTCATTTTGTCGACGGTTTTGCCGGCGAGCAGCCCGCGTGACAAAATTCCGTATGCAGTCACGCTAATGCCGGACTCGCGAAGAAACGGCAGTATCTCGCGTTCGATGCTGCGGCTCATGAGCGAATATTCAAGCTGCACGCTCGTGACGCGATGCACCGCGTTCGCCCGGCGAATCGTTTCTACGCCCGCTTCCGAGAGACCGAGGTAGCGAACGTAGCCGGCATCAATCATCTCTTTAATGGCGCCCGCGGTCTCTTCGATAGGAACTTGCGGATCGACGCGTGCGGGTTGATAGAGATCGATGTAATCTACACCGAGGCGTTTCAAACTATAAGCGAGCCACGTCTTCACGGCATTAGGACGGGCGTCATAACCAAGCCACGCGCCGTTCGGCGCGCGTTGCGCACCGAACTTTACTTGAATGAAAACGGCCTCGCGATTGCGTCCTTGCAACGCGCGACCGATCAGCATTTCGTTGTGGCCCATGCCGTAGAAATCGCCGGTATCGATCAACGTAATTCCCCGGTCACACGCTTGGTGAATCGTTGCGATGCTTTCCGCATCTTCGGAGGCACCGTACATTCCGGACATTGCCATCGCACCAAGGCCCACCGCTGAAACGGTGGGCCCATTTTTGCCAAGCGTTGTTTTCTCCATCCTTGGAGTATAACGCCGGCTATTCCGGAACGGGGGACGGCGCGGTTATCGGGATCGCTACTGTTTGCGAGCGCCCCTTTGCATGTGCCGGGTCGCTGAAATCCGTGATTATGAAAGCTGGGTCTTCGGTAATTCTCAAAATGCAGTTGCCGACGCCGGTTGTGTGAATGTCGAACTCCGCGTCCGGTCCCCGCCCGGGTGGCTGTAGGTCGGTGTAACCGGGCGCGTCACCGTTGTTGTCGACGCTATTGTCGATCGTGCACGGTCCCGAATCCACCGAGGGAGTAAGCGAACCATTCCATGGCGCTGTGGCACCCGTTGAAGTCGTACCGGCTTTGTACGTGGGATCGTCTGCTACCAGCAATTGAAAGTCGGGACCATTGGGAACCGAGGTTGCCGAAGGAGCCGGCGATCCATGCAAACCGTTGCAATCCGCGTCCGTTTGTTGAGGGACGCACATCTTGATATCTTGCACGTTTCCAACGATGAAGTTTTGATACGTTGTCGGAACCGTAAATTGGGGAACGCTGCACGACGGCTTTTGCACGTCGTCGGTACATTGGAAGCCCTGCGCTACGCCGTCCGGTTCGAACACGGCTCTATCGGGGTTCGGATTCGTGATGGTAAATGTGTTCGGCGCTCCGGCTGTTCCAAAACTGATCGCCGAATTGTTTGCCGGCCGCAGTTTGCAGAAAAATTCTGGAATGCCAACGAGTGGAACAGGCGGAGGTCCGAAGAAAAACGGATCGAGCGCCGGCGGGTTGCCGCTGAACGCGCTGGAGCATAACACGGAATACGTTCCGCCGCTGGAGCTTTGGTAGACGAACGTTAGTTTCTGCGCGGTTGTTGCATTCGCCGTAAGGTCTGTGGTAGAGCCATTGGGGAACGCCGGAAAAGCTACTTCCGCGGTGCTGGTTTCGGGGAGTATGGTGATCTGCGACGTCGTCCCGGGTTGCAGCACGATGTTTTCTACCGTGGATGTAAACGTGAGCGTCCTTCCACTAGCCATTGCATCGCCGAGTTTCATCGGAGAGACGGGTTGCGGTACGGGCTTGACCTGCACAAAACTTGCACCGAAAAGACCGTTCGCGCTACACGGCAGCTTTATGGTGAAACTGTCGATATCGATCGGGATTGGAAAACCAAATGGGTTTGTTATTTGGATCGACGGTGGAGGGGGACACGGAGATACGCTCGCTGTGGTTAAGCGCGCGGGCGAGCCCGCCGGCTTCTCCTGCGAATGAAAGACGATTGCGGATTCCGGTAGCGTCGCGTTCGAACGAAGTGTAAGCGTAGCTGTTACACCAAGCGCAGCGTTCAGCGTGTAGGTGTGCTTAGCGAGGTTCGCCTGCGGTGCTTGCGCCTGCTGCGACGGGGCGAGCGAATGTGATCCTCCGCCGCCGCATGAAACGGTGATAACCGCCGTCAGAACGGCGGGTAAAACGACGCGCAATCGATTGAAAAGCATAGTACGCCCCTCGTCTCGACCCAAACCCGCCGGGCCTTCATCGCCACGCTAACAGGCGAAACGCGTATAGCCCTAGAGCCTTTTGGCCCCTTCCGTTGCGCCGCAGCAAGCTCTCGGCGCATAATCATCAGAAGAATGGAAACTGTCGCTCCTCGGAAAGCAGAAGAGCGCACGCTTCCTTCAGGGAACGTCGCCTTTCTCTTCACCGACATTGTCGGCAGCACGACGCGCTGGGAAGAAAATCCCGGCGCAATGCGTGCTGACGTTCGCCGTCACGATGAGCTGATGCGCATCGCCATCGGTTCGAGCAACGGCGTTGTTTTTAAAACGATCGGCGACGCTTTCTGCGCCGCCTTTTCGTCTATTGAAGACGCCGTTGGCGCTGCATTGAACGCGCAGCGCGATCTCGCAGTGGAGCAGTTTGCGTCGAGCGGCGGCATCTCGGTACGAATGGCATTGCACTGCGGAGAGGCAGACGAGCGCGACGCCGATTACTTTGGTCCGGACTTAAATCGCGTAGCCAGACTTCTCGCCATCGGTCACGGCGGACAGATCCTCTTGTCGAACGCGGCCGCCGAGGCGGCTGCAACGCTCTCCGAGGTAACGCTAAAAGATCTCGGTTACCATCGCCTCAAAGATCTCACCGCTGCAGAGCACGTTTTTCAAATCGTCGCGCCGGACCTCACGGCGGAGTTTCCGGAGCTCCGTTCGCTAAGCTTTTTACAGAATAATCTGCCGCAACAAGTCAGCAGTTTCATCGGGCGAGAAGAAGACGTTGTAGAAATCAAAGCGATTCTTCTGGAATCGCGCCTGATAACGCTTAGCGGCGCGGGCGGCGTCGGCAAAACACGTTGCGCGTTGCAAGTCGCAGCCGATGTGTTAGAGCAGTATGCAGACGGCGTTTGGTTTGTCGACCTCGCGCCGGTCGCAGATCCCGTTCTGATTGCTAACGCGATCGGACGCGTCTTCAAAGTGCAGCATGCGCCGAATCAGTCGATGCTAGAAACGCTGACGTGCTTCTTGCAGACCAAAGAAGCGTTGATCGTTCTGGACAACTGCGAACACGTCGTTTCCGAAGCATCGAAGGTCACCGCGGCTTTGCTGCGGAGCTGTTCGAAGGTGCGGATCCTCGCAACGAGCCGTGAAGCCCTGAACGTGGCCGGCGAGGTGCTTTATCGTATGCCCTCGTTGGCGGTCCCGCCTAAAGAGCCGAAACGGATTACTGCGGACGATGCATTAGAATACTCCGCGATCGCGCTCTTCGAGCAGCGTGGCCGGCTAGCGCGAGGCGATTTTGCCGTTACCGACGAGAACGCCGCGGTCGTGGCCGATGTCTGCCGGCGGCTAGACGGCATTCCCCTGGCGATAGAGCTCGCCGCGGCGCGTTTGCGCGTGTTGACACCTGCACAACTTGCCGTAAAACTCGACGAACGCTTCCGCGTGTTGACGGGCGGCGATCGTTCCGCGTTGCCGCGTCAACAAACGATGCGCGCACTGATCGATTGGAGTTACGATCTTCTCAACGAGCGGGAGCAGTCGGTTTTCCGCCGAGTTTCGGTGTTCGCCGGCGGCTTCGCGATGGAAGCGGCGATTGCCGTCTGCGCAAGCGATACGATGGATGAATTTGATGTTATCGACGTCGTGCAATCGCTCTGTGAAAAATCGCTCGTCCTAGCCGACCCCGGAAAAGATGCGGTACGCTACCGGCTCCTCGAATCGACTCGCGAATACGCGCATGAGAAATTAATCGCGTGTAATGAATTGGACGACACCGTTGAACGGCACGCTCGCACCTACGCCCTATTTGCAGAAGAACTGGAGAGAAAGCACGACGATCTCTCGCCCAACACTTGGCTTCAGCAGGGTCTCGCCGAGATCGAAAACATGCGTACGGCACTGACATGGTCTTTCGGTCCGCACGGTGACGCGCTCGTAGGACAGCGTATCGTCGTAACGCTTCCGAGAATCTTCGGAGTCGCAGCCGCGACCGAAGGGCTGGAATGGGTGAAGACGGCGTTGGAACGCGTTCGTGCCGACACTCCTGCGGTTATCGTAGGCGGACTCGAATTAGCGCACGCAACCTTTGCATCGGTCTTCAATCGCTTCAACGCCGCTTATGCCGCGTCGCAGCGTGCATTGCAAATCTTCGCATCGATCGATGAGCCCGCGGCGGTTGCGGATGCGCTGCGGCTCTCCGGACGTTCGCTAATTTACTTAGGGCGCGTCGAAGAAGGCGAAAATCTTCTGCAAGAATCGCTATCCAATAGAAAATCACGCGGCTCCGCTCGCATCGGTGGAATTCTTGGGGACCTGGCGGTAGCGCGAGCGTTTCAAGGCGATTTGGCGGGTGCGCGCGCGCTCTTTGCACGTGCCACGGAAATGTTCGAGGCGGGCGCGGACGGCTCGAAACTCGCGGTCACCGCCGCAACGCTCGCAGAGGCGGAATTTTTTGCGGGCGATGCGGAAGCGGCGGTTCGCTTCGCAGAAGAGGCGCTCAAAGGAGCGCGAGCGCTTGGGCGTTACCGAACCGCTGCCGCGATTCTCGGGAACCTTGCAGCATATCGTCTGGCGTTGCAGCAGTTTGATGGGGCGAAAAGCGACGCCCACGAAGCTTTGGACATCTGCCGCAATCTGCAATCCGACGCCGTCTCCGTAGCTTTCGCGCTGCAGCACCTCGCTGCGGCTGCCGTTTTACAAGACGGTAGCGGCGCGTGCGAAGCGGCACGCAATAGAGCGCGCGCCGCGCACCTCTTAGGGTTCGTCGACGCGCAACTATCGTCGCTCGAAATCGAGCGGGAGTATACCGAGTTGCAAGGGTACACGCAGGTCCTCGCCGCGTTGCGCGAACAATTCGCCGACGCCGAACTGCAATCGATGTTGCAAGACGGGAAGAAGTGGAACGAGGACCGGGCCGTCTCCGAAGCGCTTGCGCTCTAAAGAAAACATGCGATAGCGGCTTGTCCTAAACAAATCCCTCCGTCATTGGATGGAACGGCGTGATTGCACCACAACCGCTCTCCCAAAGCTTCGCTTAGCTCGTTTAAAAGAATCCTGTTTTGGAAAACTCCGCCGGATACGACAACGCGCTTTAACGCGAAGGCTTCACAAGCCGTGAGCACTGCCTTAGCAACGGCGCCATGAAATGCACGCGCAATCTCCCGGATGTCCCGTCCCGCCACACGGTCCCGAATAATGGCCGACAGAAGTGGGCGAAAATCGAAGGTGCCGGATTCGAATGGGAACGGGTACGGTGTAACCTCGGCTGCTCCGCGCGCAAGATGTTCCACCCACATTGCCGCTTGTGCTTCGAAAGTAATCTGGCGAGTGAACCCCAGCAGCGCAGCCACGGTGTCGAAAAGCCGCCCCATCGAGGTTGTCGGAAAGACGCGAACGTTTGCGCGTAAAAGCTCGCGTGCCGCCTCGTAGCGTTCCGGAAAGAAAAATGGTGCGCTCCGCAAATCCGGCGTTTCTATCTCCCACAAATATCCGGCCGCGGCTTGCGCCGGAAATCGCGCCGCGGCATCGCCGCCGGGCAATCTTGCGGGAAGCAAATGTGCAACGCGTTCGAAGCCGCCTGCGATCGAACCGAGGAAAACCTCGCCGCCCCAGATACTGCCGTCCGCGCCGTATCCGGTCCCATCGAACGCAAAGCCCAGCGCCTCTTCTTCGAAGGCCTCGTGTTCCGCCAGCACGCTTGCCACGTGAGCGCGGTGGTGTTGCACCGCGACCTTCGGCACGGTAAACTCAGCGGCGTACGTGCTTGAGGCATATTGGGGATGTGCGTCATGTGCAACGATGAGTTCTTCGCGCGGAACCTCATATAGGTTTTGGAAATCGCTTATCGTTTCGGTGAAAGCACGAAACGCTCCATAGTGTTCAAGATCGCCGATGTGTTGGCTCACGAAGGCCTGTCCTTGCACGACGAGCGCAATCGCGTTTTTTAGATCGGCTCCTAACGCCAAAATCGGCCGCGCCGCGGGTAGCGTGGCGACAGCGCGCGGCGCATAGCCGCGCGCATGACGGATTAGCACGGGCCCGCTTCTCGTTTGCGACGCAACGGAGTCGTCGATGCGTCGTGCAATTTCGCGCTCACCGATCAGCAGCACGTCGGCGATGCCGTCGAGCGATACGCGTGCGTCTTCGTCGCGATACGCGATCGGTTCGCTCGAACGGTTTGCGCTTGTCATTACGAGCACGTCGGGCGCTCCGGCGTCGAAGAGTAGATGGTGCACCGGAGCATACGCGATCATTATGCCGAGATCGTCGTTTTCGGGAGCGACGCCCGCCGGCGTTTCGAGCGCCGGCGCCAGCAAAATCGGGCGAGCCGAGGATTGAAGCAATGCCAGCTGCTCTGCATCGAGAGCGACGATCTTTAGCGCCGTGGACGCGTCTCGCACCATTACTGCGAACGGACGCTCCTTGCGATATTTACGTTCGCGCAAAGCCGCTACGGCATCGGCGTTCCGAGCGTCGCACGCAAGATGGTACCCTCCCAACCCCTTGATCCCGGCGATCTTTCCCGCCCGCAGCAATTGCGCCGTCTGCGCAATTGCATCGTATCCGGCGGTGCGTTTGCCGCTGTGCCACAAGATGTAATTCGGACCGCATTGCGCGCATGCAATCGGCTGGGCGTGAAAGCGGCGGTTGCGAGGATCTTCGTATTCACCGCTGCATTGCGCGCACATCGGCCAATCACGCATCGTCGTTTGAGCGCGATCGTAAGGCAAGCCACGGACGATCGAGTACCGCGGGCCGCAGTTCGTGCAGTTGACGTATGGATAGTGATAGCGGCGGTCAGCGGGATCGAACAGCTCGCGCAGGCAATCGTCGCACACCGGAAGATCCGCACTGACGCGTACGCTCGGTGTCTTTCGGTGCTCGCTCTTGCGAATCGTGAAATCGTCGAAGTGTTGCACGCCGGTGGGCGTAACGGCAACGCTCGCAATTCGAGCGGCGGGTGGCGGTTGCGCTTCGATTGTCGCTGCGAACCGGTTCAGTGATTCGGCGTCGCCCTCGGCGTGAATCTCTACGCCTTCTTCGGCGTTGAGAACCCAGCCCGTAACTCCGAATTCCTCCGCCAGGCGAAAAACGAACGGACGAAAGCCGACACCTTGAACGACGCCGCGAATTTGAAAGTAGCGGGCTTCCTTAACCGCCTGCATAACAGCCGCGGCCTTCCCACCCCACTTGCTCCACGACGCCGTTTCGTACCAGAACGGGAACGGTACGATCGCCGCCGTTCAAGTGCAGCAACCGTTGCAACGCCTCGTCGTCGTTCTCTACGTCGTACTCCACAAACGCAACGCGTCGCCATTCTAAATCTTCGCGCATTTGCGCGGTGTAGGGGCACTTGGAGGTTCCGAAGAGTTCAAGTTCCGGCATGCACCTGGTCCAGCGCTTCACGTAAGACGTGATAGATCGTGCCCTGTGCCTCTTGAATGCGTGGAATATAATCGCAGTGCACGACGATCGCTATGTCGGCCAAGTTCCGTCGAACGATTTCGCCGCCGTCATATCCGAGCAAAGCAACGGTGAGAAGCCCTCGCTTCCGCGCTTCCTCTAGCGCAACGACGACGTTTCGCGATCCGCCGCTGGTCGAGAACGCCAATGCGATATCCTGACTCCCGGAAGATTGTGCGATCAGCTGGCGCAGGAAAATGACTTCCGTACCGACGTCGTTAGCGGTCGCAGTAATGACTGCCGGTTCCAAGGCAAGCGATATCGCCGGTATCGTACGGCCGGAACCATCGTGAAGAATGCAGTCGAGAACGAAGTCCGTTGCATCGGTTGCCGAGCCTCCGTTGCCGAACGCCAAGATGCTGCCGCCACGTTGCAAACGTGCGGCGATTGCGATCGCTGCGGCGCCGATTGCTTCGCTTTGACGTGCAGCGACTTCTTCGCGCAACGCGATCGCATCGTTCGCTTTAGCGCCGATCGATGCGACGACTTCATCGAGCGCTTCATCCAACGATTGCGGCTGTTCTGAAAGGAAAGGGTACAGAAACGAGGCGGCTCCGCCTTCATCGGGATGCGAGCGATGTTCGAGAAAAACGTGGACGCTCTCGTAAAGCGTGTGACCCATCAGCTCGAATAGCTCCTGGTGGATGTGGATGTCATCGCTCGGAGCGGCCACGGCATAATCGGCCTCGGTTCCTGGAAACGCAATCGTCATCGCGCCTCGTGCTTTTGCACGATTCAAAGCACTTTGCATCTCCGGATCACCCTCGGGCGGTCCAAACGCTAGCGCCATGTCGTTCGGCCGCACGACCGCATCGACAAATGCGTCGAAGGAGATGCTTACGTCGAGTGCCGGAAGCGCACGCTTCCCGACGATTACCGGATGAATAAATTCGACGGACACGTGTTGTGCGTCGGTCGAGTACGGCCCCTTTCCGAATGCGAGCAGACGTCCACCGCGAAGAAACCGTGCTGCCATTTCGCGGCACGCCTTTGCGAGCGGAACCGCTTCGCGTTCGAAGAAACGCCGGCACGGTTCGTTTCTCTCCAGAATGCGATCGCGTATCCAGCCGGTAAGCTGGGACCGCTCGATTCTTGGCTTTAGCATATACGCGGAAGCGGGTCTCCCACGAGCATGTCAACGATTCGTGTACCGCCGTACGCAGTCGTTGCAAGGACGGTCGCCGCAGGCGAAAGATCGACGTGGCCGATTTCGGTTGCGTCCTCCCCGCCGGGAACGGCGCGCATCGCCGCGAGTGCGGCATCGGCGAATTCCGGCGCAACGATCGCGATGAGTTGCCCTTCATTCGCGATGTGCAATGGATCTAGTCCGAGCAATTCGCATGCGCCGCGCACGACGTCGTGAACCGGGATCGCGTCTTCCTCTACAACGATGCCGAGGCCGGTGTCGCGGGCAACTTCATTCAAAGCCGTTGCGACGCCGCCGCGAGTTGGGTCGCGCATCCAACGTAATCCGGCTGCGGCGCGGTTGCACATCGCGTCTACGAACGGTGTCAATGGGCGGCTGTCGGAGAAGATCTCGGCTTCCAAATCCAATTCTCCGCGCGCAAGCAAGATCGTGACGCCGTGATCGCCGATCGGTCCGGAAAGCAGCACGCGATCGCCGGGACGGATGCTTTCGGCGCCGAGCGTGAGGCGTTCGTCGACGATGCCTATGCCGAACGTCGAAACATACATGCCGTCGGCAAACCCGTGCTCCACTACTTTCGTGTCGCCACCGACAATGGCGACGTTCGCTTCGTGCGCCGCGCGTCCCATTTCCAAGAGTTCTTGCTCGAGAACCGCGCCTTCGAGCCCCGCTTCCAAAATAAGCGTGCACATGAGCGCTATCGGACGCGCGCCTGAAACGGCAAGGTCGTTCACCGTTCCGTGCACTGCAAGCGAACCAATCGAACCGCCCGGAAATCGCAACGGCTTTACTACAAACGCGTCGGCGGTGGATGCGAGTCGCGCACCGTGCACCGAGAGCAGCGCTGCATCCGAGAGCGGTTCCAGCGCCGGATTTGCAAAGGCGGGAACGACAAGCTCTTCGATGAGACGGTGAGTAGCCTTACCGCCCGCGCCGTGCGCCATCTCTATTTGCGCGATGCGAGTTTTCATACGGGCTCCGCTTGCTTCGTTCCGACGTAGCGGTAGTATGCCGCGCAAGCGCCTTCACTGGAAACCATGAGTGCGCCGATCGGATGTTCCGGCGTGCAAGCGGTTCCGAATAATTTACATTGCGGCGGCGAGAGCACGCCTTTTAGCACCTCACCGCATTGCGCAGCTTTCGGATCGGTTACGCGGACGCCGGGAAGATCGAAGCGCGCTTCGCTGTCCCACGCGGCGTATGCGTCCTTGATTTTCAACGCCGACTGGGAGATAAACCCAAGTCCACGCCACTCGAAGTACGGACGGAGTTCGAAAACTTCGGCCATAGCGCGAAGCGCCGCCAAATTGCCGTCCCATGGCACGATGCGCCGGTATTGATTCTCGACCTTTGCTTCCCCGGCCGCCAACTGACGCAGAACGAGCAGAATGCTCTCGAGAATATCGAGCGGCTCGAATCCCGAGATGACCACCGGTTTACGGTACTCGTGCGCAATGAACTGATAAGGCCGGCACCCGGTGATCGTTGAAACGTGCCCGGGCCCGATGAAGCCGTCCAACCGCATATCGGGAGAGTCGAGGATCGCGCGCATTGCCGGTAAGATGGTGACGTGATTGCAAAATACGCTGAAGTTTTTGATTCCCTGTGCTGTCGCACGCAAAATCGTCAGCGCGGTCGATGGTGCCGTCGTTTCGAAGCCGATTGCAAAGAAACAAACGTGTTTGCCGGGTTCGCGTTGCGCAATCTTCAACGCGTCCAGTGGCGAATAAACCATTCGAACGTCGGCGCCGCGGGCTTTATACTCCAGCGGAGTTCCCTTCGTTCCCGGCACTCGCATCATGTCGCCGAAAGCCGCTAATACCGTATCGGGATGGGTTGTGATCGTCAGCCCATCGTCGACGCGTCCCATGGGCAATACGCAAACAGGGCAGCCCGGGCCGTGAACGAGCTGAATGTTTTTCGGAAGAACGTCTTTTAAGCCGTGGCGATAGATTGAATGCGTATGTCCGCCGCAGACTTCCATGATGCGATACGTACGCTCCGGGTTTACGACACGTGCGATCTCTCGCGATACATTTCGAATCAACTCGGGGTCGCGAAATTCATCCACGAATTTCATCTCGCGTTCCTTTCCAAGGAACCGCCGTCGAAAGAGTATCCGCGAACTTCTTCCATGGCAAGCTGATCCTCGCCAAGCGCCTTTAACATGCGAAGCTGATCTTGTGCGATCTCTTCGGCAACTTTGCTCATCGCGAATCCAACGTGGATCAATACCCAGTCGCCGATCTCGAGGCGTTCGTCCGTGAGAAGCCCGATGTTGATCGTGCGTTTAACTCCCGCGACGTCGACCTTCGCCAGCAAGGCTTGCTCGCTCGAAAACTCTATGATTTTGCCGGGGATGGCTAGGCACATAACGCTACATCGACTCGGCTTTGAGATAGCGGAAGAGCTCGTACGGCGCATTTGTTGCAAACGACGCCCATTCGCCGATCGTCGCTTTTTCTTCCGAGAGCGTCTTTTGCGCCAGTTTCGGAAGCTGCGTTGCGAACGGCGGTTCGTCCGACATCGCCCGGATTCGGTTATACCGCTGCCAATCCGCGGCAACGAGAATCGTCAATCTCGCCGCATATGCAACGACGGCTAAGGCCACGGCGCCTTTAAGAAGAGCTTTGGACTTCATGTTTTGCTCCGATACCGAAGTTCTCTAGAATCGAATAAACCAAGACCGGCGTACGCGAAACGGCCTCGCGCACTGCGTTGCTTAGGCCCATGCCTTCGTCTACGCATTGTGGCTCGCAACCGAGAACGAGGATGCAGGGCCGCTTCTCCGGTTGCATATCGCGGCACAGGGATTCGTAGAAGGCCAGAGCGTTATGCAGTTCCATTGCGTGAGCATCGGGAGTGCCTGCCCGCATCGATGAAGGCTCGATAACCGTAAGGGTCCCCGGTGGTTCGCCTCGCGGCATGGCATCGAGGAAAAGCACAACGTCGTAGCCGTTTAGCATTTCGAATGCGGCGTGCATGCCGCGAATACCGAAATCCACGACGCGAAGTTCCGGCGGAAGCGCGCTTTCCATTAGGGCCTGTGCGGCGGCGTTTCCGTACCCGTCGTCGGAGAAAAAGATGTTGCCGAAGCCGGCGACAAGCGCTTTCATGGAGCATCTCCAATCGGCTCGACTTCGTCGGGATCGTAAAAATAAGAACGTCCGTACCATTCGTGCAAATCGCTCGCCGGATCGCCTTCGAAGAGCACCGAGACGTAGCGGCGGCCGTCGATATCTTCGTGCACGGCATGAACGCGTGCCGTCATTCCGTCGGTGAATGCATCGATTGCGTCCGCGCGGCGTTTGGGATGCACGCGAACGCGTCCGCCGACACTAATGCGTCCGTGCAGCTGCTGTTGCAGCTGCGCATCCATCGCCTCGGCGCGATCGACGATGGCACGAGCGCGAGGATCGCCGGCGCGGGCTGCGCGTTTCTCTTCGTCGCTCAATGCGGAGACGGACAACATCAACAATTCGTCCACCTCCGTCCCGTCGAACGTCGGAACCGAACTTTGCGGCGCGAGTTGCGGAAAATCGTAGAGGATGATCGGCGAAGCGAGCACGGTTGAAGCGCTTTGCGAATCGTCCGCGTCATCGCCGATCAATACCGGATAAATTTTGCGGTTGTTGCAGCGCGAGGCCGCGGCTTTGGCTTCCTCGGGCGGATCGAGCAGCGAAAGAAAACGGCCGCGCTCGATGGTGAAAATAGCGTGCGCGCCGATGAACGCATGCAGCAGTGCTTCGTTGCGAGATATTTCACCGCTAACGGAGGCGTTATTCGTAATTTCCAGCGTCAACCGGTAAAAGCCGCCGTCCGGTTCGATGTACAACTGCAGGGTACCGCAAAGAACGTCGGTGGAGAAAGAAACAGCGACCGATCCTTCCCGCAATTCGGAGCCGATTTCCACCTCGCGCTCGGTCGTCGAAGCGCCGTCGCCTTGTTGCAAAAAACGGACCTGCGCTGCGACGCGTGCCCCTTCGCTGCCGGCCTGTGCGAGCAGATGTGTTTGCGTTGTGGACGGCTCATTCGGATCGTGGTATCCCTGCGGCATCACGACGCCGAATTGCCAACGAAGACGGTTTTTCGCGGCGCCGATCGTGTATGGGAAGAGCAAGAAGCCTTCGTACAAGACGGCATTGGCGACGGCACGAGCTTGCTCCGAAGCGCTCATCTCACTTCTCCCGCTTGGCGTGTAAGCAGGTGCGCGAACGTGTCTTCCCAGGTGTAAAACGAATTAGCGGCACGATAGCGCCGAAGCTCGTTGAACGTCGAGCGATCGACGCGAATCCACGCATCACCGGCAAACGCTGTGTCCATCGCTTCTTGCCAAAGCTGTAACGAAAGACGAGCCGTGCACTCCGACGACCACGGGAGCATCTCAACCGTGAATCCGCGTTCCGAGCCACGAAAGATCGTTCCGCTGAAGAACAACCGCAGTGGAATATCGCCTTCTTCGAGTGCGCTGAGAAACTTGCCGCTTGCGACGTTTAGGTCGTACGAGCATGGCAGCGTTACATCGAACGTGGTTTCACGCGTAAAGCCGCCCACCATCACGGAGTTTTCCGCCCACTGCAGCGGACGAACGGCCTGCGCCCATCGGCTCCGCTCGCCGAAGACCTCGGTGAGGCGATGTTCTTCGCCGTTGCGGTAGCCGCGCCCGAACGGTTCTATCTGCACTCGCACGCGCAAGGCAACAGCATCGATCGCATCTTCACCGTCGCTCCGAACGCGGATCCGCAAACGTATCGAAGGCGCCGCTGCGTAGCGCTCGACCAGTGCGTCGACTGTATCGAAGGCGAGCGTCGTCATGTGCTCGAGTCCCGCACATGTGCGAAGAACTCTTCGATGCGGTGGTGCGCTTCTTCACCGCCGTCGAATCCGCGCCAGGTGGTGCGCACGATGCCGGCAAGTTCGTAACACACGTCGATGGGCACCAAATAGGCTTCGTTATCGCCACCCTTGCGCCGGTAGACGAGAATTGCTTCAACATCCGGACGCAGATCGTGCAGGCGCGGTTCTTCGCGTGCGAAGCGTTCCCACGAGTCCATCGGCAACAACGATTCCGTCGCCCCGCCGGGCCCCGGATAGAATGCGTTGACGCGCTGCGTCTCGCTATTGAAAAAGAAGAACGCGAGACCGATCGGGATCTGGAGCGCTTCCCAATGCATATCGTCGAACGCGTCTTGCAGGGTCAGATAGCGGTCACCGACCGCGCGATACCGTCCGTTCGCGGCTCCGCTCGGAACGAATAGCAGGTAACACGGACGGCACGCGCACAGAAGGCGGCGGTCGCGGAGATCGACTAAATGCCCGTGTTCGCTTGCGATCGGCGTAGCGCAAATCTCGCAGCGTTCGTCTGCGACGGGTTCAGGCTGAGCGACGAAACGCGAAAGACGCAGCATCCGTCGATCACGCGCCGGCCGGTACGGCGATGCGAATTCCGCGGACATCGTGGCTTAACGGCAACGGTTCCAAATGCCCACCGCCGTTTGTTGATTTTCCGGCGAGCACGGCATCGAACGACTCGCTGCACGCGCTGCATGTAACGAACGGCCAAGAGAGCACCGGCTCTTGCAACTCTCGCAAGCATGCCGGACACCGATCGCGATACGCGTAGTATTCCTCTTCACCGCGAAGAACCAGCAAAGGCGTGCCGTCGACCATCGTATGTGTAAGCGTGAACGGTGAGAGCTCCGAAATGTCTTCAAGCGTTCGCCACGTGCTTACAACCGGCAGCGGCTCTTCAGCAACCGTATTGGCGCGGACTTCCAGAATCTCGGGAGCGGCTTTTCGGATCGCCTCTTCAACGGCAAGTTTCAGCGTTACGGAAGAAGATGGGCATCCGTCGCACGTTCCGCGTAGCCGCAACTCGACCGTTCCCTCGGAATCGACGCCGGTGAGATCCACTTCGCCGCCGTGTGAACGCAAATACGGACGCACGCCATCTAGCGCGCGTTCGATGCGTACCTCAAGCGGGACCGGGTGAAGATCGTGAACGATCAGCAGGCTCGCAACGAACTCATCGGCGCAAAGCGCGTCGACCACTTGTTGGCGATCCGGCGAACCGTCAAGAGCCTGGAGAATCCGTGAAAGACCTTCACCGTACAACGTGACGAGCGTACGAACGAGTTCCTCGGCGCGATCGTGCGGCTCTAACGATTCGAGGAGCGTTTCGACCCGCTCGGAGAGTTCCCGAACGTTCGTCGTCAAAATTACCCTCCTGGTGCGATGGGCGAATGGACCTGTTCGATCACGCGGCCGTCACCAAGATACATGTGCACGCCGCAGGGTAAGCACGGGTCGAAGCTGCGCACCGTGCGCATGATGTCGATTCCCTTGAACGTTTCGGGGCCGTTTTCTTCGAAAATGGGCGTGTTTTGCACCGCGTCTTCGTATGGACCGGGCGTTCCGTATTCGTCCCGCGGATTGCCGTTCCACGGTGTTGGCGGCCAAGGCTGATAACTGGCAATTTTTCCGTCGCGAATGACCATATGGTGCGACAGCACGCCGCGCACCGCCTCAGTGAACCCGCAGCTGATCGCTTCTTGCGGAACTTTGAACGGCGTCCACGTCTTGGTGCGTCCGGCGTGCACTTCATCGAGGGCTTTCTGGATGAAATGCAGTGCACAGGCGGCTGCATACGCTTGGAAGTACGTACGTGCGCGGTCGCGCTCGATCGCGTTGCTCCACTTCGGAATCTTCCATTCGAACGTGACTTCAGGTTTCAGCGCCGTCTTCGGAAGCGTAATCTGGACGCTCGTTCCCGTTGCTTTTACGTAACCGATATCAACGAGCCCCGAAAGCGCTGTCGACCATAACCGCGCCAAGGGACCGCCGCCGGTATCTAACGCCAGGAAATCCGAACCGTCATACCAGCGCGGCGACATTACCCAGCTGTACTGGCCGCCGAAATCGCGTTTCTTCGGTGCCGGAATCGTGTGCACGTTCCACGGGTGCCGCCGGTCGACCGCGTTCCCCAACGGATCGCGGTCGACCATCATCTCCTGATCCTGCCAGTCTTCGTAATACGAATGTCCGAGCAGAATCCGCAAGCCGAGATTGATCTTAACCAGATCGTTCGTTATCAGCTTGCCGTCAACGACGATACCCGGAGTGACGAACATTCGCCGGCCCCAGTCCGTCATGGATCCATATTCGAAATTGTTTTGCGCCTTCGGATCGATCAAGCTTCCCCAGCAACCGAGCAACACCCGGCGTTCGCCGACGTGTTCGTAACCCGGCAGCGCCTCGTAGAAGAAATCGAATAGATCGTCGTGGAGCGGAACGCAGGCCTTCATGTACTCGACGTATCGCATCAAGCGCGAGTAATAGTCCATGAAGGTTGTCGGGGACGGTTCGGTACCTACGCCACCCGGATAGAGCGTCGAAGGATGAACGTGCCGGCCTTCCATAAGACAGAACATTTCACGCGTGTAACGGCTGTTCACGAGCGCTTGACGATAGAACTCGCCTTCGAAAGGATTGAGCGCCGACATGATGTCGGCAATCGTGCGGTATCCGTGATCGGCCGCATGCGGAGCCGGTGTGTTCTTCGCTTTCTCCCACACCGAAGGATTCGTCTCGCGAACCATCTTCTCGCAGAAGTCTACGCCGACCAAGTTCTCTTGGAAGATATTGTGGTCGAACATGTACTCCGCTGCTTCGCCAAGGTTCAAAATCCATTCGCCGAGATCGGGCGGCCGCACGCCATACGCCATGTTTTGGTTGTAAACCGAGCACGTGGCGTGATTGTCTCCGCAGATTCCGCAGATGCGGCTGGTGATGAAGTGCGCATCACGCGGATCTTTGCCTTGCATGAAAATGCTATAGCCGCGGA
>CAZJLJ010000061.1:0-8645 GCA_964546935.1 uncultured bacterium
ATCATCAAAAAGTTCGGATCGTCTCGATAGCTTACAACGAAATACCGGTCGCCTTCGCTTTTAAACGCAACGCGATACGCCTCTTCGTCATCATCACGGGTAAAAAGCAACCCTTCGTCGTCGATCGCCGTTTCGATCGCGCCTAGCGGATCGGGCGTTATCATTGCTCTTCGTTGCTCTTCATGAATGAATTGATGAACTTCTCCGCTGCGGCTTTGCTTTCGGTACGATCGACGATGCGTTCGATGGCGCGCGAGCCGGCTTCGCGAACGCGTGAAACGGCATCCCAAAAAATTATCATGAAAGCTTCGGGCGTTCCGGTCTCCTGTTCGTTCGTCGCGACGAAGAGCGCATCGTCGTGTGCTAGAACGAAGCCGATGTCGGGATACTCATCGTGCACGTGCTCGAGCGTTTCGGCGTTCTGCGATTGTTCTCGCGCCCACTCCGGAACTTCGTAGGCCGTTGAAACGGTAAAGCTTCCCGGCTCGTGTTCGTAGGTAGTTACGGAAAAGACTTGACCGCGCGTACGAAACAGGATCTCGGAGATTCCGGCGCCTTCATCGAGCTCGGCAACATCGACTTTGTGTCCTTCGGCTTCGATGAACTTCGAAATCAACTCACGGACAAGCGTCATGAATCTTCTCTTCGATGTAAGTGCGCGAGAGATGCACGTATTCGGCGGACGCGATGTCTATCCAATGTTGTGCTTCACCCTCGATCGCTTTCTTCACCGTTGCGGGTACTCCGGCCGCAAGAACGTGGTCGGGAATCTCTACGCGTTCGCCGACGACGCTGCCCGCAGCAACCAGCGAGCCTTCTCCGATGATGGAACCGTTGAGCAATACGGAATTGCTCCCGATAAGCGCATGGTTCTTGACATGACAATCTTCCATTACAGCGGCGTGGCCGATCGTAACGTCGTTGTCGATCTGCGTGAGATGTGTCACATGGATAACGGCGTTGTCTTGTACGGAGGTGCGAGCGCCGATGCGAATCGGTCCGTTATCTCCGCGCAATACCGCTCCGAACCAAATGCTCGATTCCTCGCCTACCTCTACATCGCCGATAAGCACGGCGGTCGGCGCTATAAAAGCCGACGGGTGGATTTTCGGCCGCTTCCCGCGGTACTCGATGATCATGTGTCGAAGTCTTAGCCATGCACCGTCACAACACCCCGCTACGCGGCGTGAAAGCGACGCCGCGGCCGAAGCCGAACGATCCGAATTACACCGCCGTGAATTACGAGTACGCCGGCCGCGAGGGCCACATTCACGAGGTTGTCACGATGAACGGCAAAGAGCTGGCGAAGGTGGGTTTCAAAGACCGCAAAATCGTTTACTATCTTCTAGAGGACGTAGAACTAGACGAGTCCGCGAAGCGCGGTACATTCCACGACGACGACATCAAGAAATAACCGGGTACCGGCACGGGAGATACCACATGGCGTATAATCCGGAGCGGGACAAACCTGCTCAAGACAGCGATTCCTCCGACGAAGACGAAGATCTTCTCGACGACGAAGACGACGATGAAGACGACGACGATCTCGACGACGACGAAGAAGAAGATGAGTAAAGGAAACGGCCCGCGATTTGCGGGCCGTTTTTCTTTGTACCATCGCGTCCTATGCTAACGCGGTGTGGTACTCGGACTTGGACTAGGACTCGGGCTCGAGTTTCCCATTGGGTTCATTGTTGCTGAGGAGTTTGGATTCGTCGTACCCGGGTTGGTCGTCGTTGGGTTCGTAGTAGTTGGGTTTGTTGTAGTAGGGTTTGTCGTTGTCGGGTTCGTTGTTGTTCCGGTTCCTGAACCAGGAGTAGTCGTTGTCTGCGCAGAGACCACTCCGGTCAGCGCGATGGCTGCGAGTAACCCCGCAGTGACAGCTGTTTTCCCTCGCATGGTAGTGCGTGTACCCGATGGTACGGATAAAACACGCACGTAGCACTCTCTCCCCACGGGGGCGGCCAGGCAGACGCATCGAAGAGCGGAACAGAACGACAGATGCGTCTGGCTATTCGAAATAACGCTCGTTATCGTACGTCCACGAAAGCGCGCCGCGAGGAGCGCTTCGTTGCATTCGTATGGATTTTGATCTGCGCGCTTGCATTGATGCGGGTAGTGAGCGCATGGAGATTTCCATTAAGCGGAGATGAGGCGTATTACTGGGAGTGGAGCCGCCGTCTCGCGCTGAGCTATGTCGATCATCCGCCGCTTGTCGCTTGGACTATCGCACTCTTCGATCACGGCGTTCGTAGCGCGCTGGCAATTCGCTTCGGATTCGTGTTGTGCGGTGTTTTGGCGGCGCTTGCCGCCGCGGATTTTGCAACGCGTGCGCGAAGATCGCGTCGAGCCGGAGCGCTCGCCGCGTTATTGGTGTTCTGTGCGCCGCTCGCAAGCCTGACGTTCTCGTTCGCCACGCCCGATGGTCCTTATTTGCTGTGCTGGTGCGCGTCGCTTGCATTTGCGTTGCGCGCGATGCAGAGCGACCGGCGTGAATGGTGGATCGCGCTCGGTGTTGCGCTCGGCGGTTCCATTCTAGCGCGATTTTTCGGCTTTGCCTTGTGCTTGGGCATGGCCCTAGCAGCGATTCGTGCCGTTCGCATGCGTCGCGTGGGCGCATCGGGACCTTGGATCACGACGGTTGTTGCGCTCTTAGTCGCATCGCCAATCTTGATTTGGAATAGCGAAAATAACTGGGCCGGCGTTCAATTTGCGATCGTCGGACGGCATGCATGGCACGGATTCTCTGTTTTTAGAGCGGCCGGAACGCTCGCGTTTGCGGCAATCGCCGGAGCGCTTTTCGTGGCGCCGTTCATCGTTGCGGCACTGGTCCGTTTGCCGCGAATGCACGAAACGTGGGCGGAGATCGCGTTCTATTCCGCCGCGCCGTTGCTTGGGATCGTAGCCGTGCTTGCGTTCTTCGAAAACGCGGAAATCTATTGGCTTGCCGGCCCGCTGATCTCATTGCTCTGCGCCGCAGCCGTTTTATTTGCGGAACGCCCCGCGAGCCTTCGAGCGATGGCGTGGTGTGCCGTTCCGTCGATTTTGATCGCGTTTTTTGCTGCATCCCTCGCGATGGCGCCGCCGTCGGCCGTCGTCGCGCTATTCAACCGGTTACCGCTGCATATCTCCTCGTCGAGCGCCTTCGAAATTTACAGCTACGAAGATCTTGCGCGCGATTTACGAAAGCAATACGCGGGATATGCGCTGCTCACCGACGGTTATGGACTCTCGAGCTTGATGGACTTTTACGGTGAGATGCCGCCGATCGTCGTAGGTTACAATCAGCAAGGCCAAGAGGCGGTGCGCTGGTTTCATTCGCAAGACCCGGTAGCAGCAATTTATCTCGATCCCGTGTCGTTGGATCGCCGTCCTGATATGCTGAGTCGCCTGCGGCACGCGTGCGGCGCAGTAAGCCGGCGCCCGGAGCTTGTCTACCGCGAGGCTGCGACATTACTCCACGCGTACTCCGTCACCGTGTGCCGCACGTTCGACGAGCGAGGCCTCGCAGAGCTTAATCGGCGCTGAATGCCAGGAAAGCGGCAGAAATGAATCGCAACTGACAGCGATGGGACTGGCGCTTGGTAAAAGATAGACAAATCGGCCGGCTCGCGCTCTTAAACGCGTACTGGTTTCCCCTATCCATTCAAGAGGCAGCGTTACTTGCAATCGCTATTCCGTCGCAACTCTTGCGACTGGAACCGGTGAATCACGTGGTAACGTATGCCGCGCTAGCAAGCTTCATCTCGCTCATCAACGTGCTTTTTCCGCCGTTTATCGGCGGACTTTCCGACCGTTTGCGCGGCCACGGCGCTCAACGGCGCGGGCTTGTGTTTGCCGGCGCTGCGCTGAACATCATCGGACTCATTTTCGCCGTTCGCGCGAATTCGACAGTGCTTTTCGGTGCGTTCGTCGTGCTCGCGACGGTGGGACAAACGATCAGTACGACGGCGTACCAAGCGATGCTTCCCGATTCGGTCGCGCGCAAGTATTGGGGATTGGCCTCCGGTATTCGAGGCGCGGCAACTTTGCTCGGAACGGTAGGCGGATTAGGCATCGCCGCGACGCTCGATCCGCGACTCGTCTTTTATGTTTGCGCCGGCCTCGTCGCGGTCGGTGCGGCGTCGCTTTTGGCGCTGAGCGAAAGCGAAGGCGAGCCGGACGAACATGCGCACATTCGCGATTGGCACGACTTCATCGTGGTGTTCCTTGCGCGTGCATTCATCGTCTTCGGTTTATCGCTGCTCACCACGTTCGTGCTGTATTTTTTCCGCGATGTGTTGCACGTTGCGAATCCGTCGATGGGAACGGGCACCGTTGGACTAGCGGCATTGGTCGGCGCCGCCGGCGCAAGCGTTGCGTTAGGCGTGCTTTCGGATCGTATTCGACCTTATCGCAAAGTGATCGTGGCCGTCTCGGGCATTCCGATGACATTGGCTGCGATCGGATACGCAGTCGCGCCGCACGAACAGTACATTTTCGTCTTCGCGCTGATGTTCGGCCTTGGATACGGCGGCGTCTTGTCGACGGGCTGGGCCCTTGCGCTTGATGCGATGCCGGCAATGAGTGACGTTGCGCGTGACTTGGGTATTTGGGGAATGGCAACGCACGTTCCGTCGATCGTAGCACCGCTCATTGGAGGCGCAATGATTAAGTACTTTCACGGGTCTTTCGACGGTTATCGCGCGGTGTTTGCTCTCGCCGCATTTGCGTTTGCCGCCGGGTCTTCATCGGTGCTTGCCGTGCGTGGAAGAGGCGCATGAAACGGAGCGAACTCCGTGCCGCTGCTCCGTTGTATTTCCAGCCTATACGTTGGACGGCATGCATTTGCGTATCCATTTATCATCGCATCGCTTACCGGGTTCGCGGGTGGGGATCGTTGCCGCGGCGTCGCGGACCGGCGCTGGTCGTCGCGAACCATGCGCACGACATCGAATCGCCGGTGATCGTTGCGGACCTTGCGATTCGCTCTTTCTCGTGGCGATGGCCCATCTTCACGGTTTCGTCGCGACGCATGTGGGAGCCGGGGTTCTTTGGTGAGCGCCTGCGATTGCCCATGTTGCGCGGCGTCAATCTGGGATGGCTTGTTGAAGCCGTCGGCATGCAGCCCATCGAAAATGATTTACAAAGCCGGCCGCTCGTCGGCCTTGCATACACGTTCGAAAAACGCCACGGCGATTTGCCCGTGTCCACGGTCTTTCGTGAACGTCTGCTGGAGCAGTTTCCGCCATCGGTGCGCACGCTGAAAGATCTGCTTCCGCCCAAACACTTCATGCTCGGTCGTACATTCGTGAAACTGACGGATGTGCTCGAGCCCTATCGCGCCGAGTTGTTGAAGGCAACGCGCGATGAAATTGAAGCCGACATCGCGCATTTTGAACGTCTCGCTCGCGACGGCGCGACGATTTTCCTTACGCCGGAAGGCTTCTATACCACCGACGGCAAGATGCAGCGCCTCCGCGGGATCCTTTCGCGTCTCGAACCCTTGGCGAAAATCTGGCTGGTGGGCGTTAGTTACGATCCCTACGTGGAGAAGCGGC
The DNA here is from genome assembly GCA_964546935.1 of uncultured bacterium. Taxonomy (GTDB): domain Bacteria; phylum Vulcanimicrobiota; class Vulcanimicrobiia; order Vulcanimicrobiales; family Vulcanimicrobiaceae; genus JALYTY01. Next base: position 5,541 of record CAZJLJ010000061.1, read on the forward strand.
TGCATATGCTTTATCGCGTTGCGGCATCGGTCGATAACGTGCCACTGGAAACGCAACTGAAGCGGACGCGGCCGATAACGGCCAGCGCAGTGTTGTGCAGCTGGCTCTATACATTGGATGCGCCGTTTTCAATCGGCGATGCGATTGCGGCCGTTTACGAGGCGGTCGCGTCGCTGCCGAACCGGGCTTTCGTAGCGCCCGAATTGCGTTCGAATCTTCCGCGAACAGTGCAGCGCGTATTGGACGGCATGGAACGGTTGCAGACGCTACGGCGCGATGGCGATACGTATGTGTTGACGTCGCAGCGCACGCATTCGGAATTCCCGAAGACCACCGATATGATCGCGTATCAGGCGAATTTCCACGCCGAAACGCTCGACGGATTGAAGTCGTTCGAATCAGGCGTGTTGGAAGGCAGCGGCAGCAACTCGAGCCGCTAAATCCGCGCAGCGCGGCGCTTCGCGCGCAAGCATGAACAGTTGCGGCCAGTTCGATGGGCGCAGCATTGCGCGGGCCGGATGCAGCCATTCCGGCGAAAGTTCGCGTAGCGGCGTATCGAGAATCACGCGTACCGCCGCGAGGCGTTCAGCGCGAAGCAGGCCAGTCTCCATATCCACCGCCGCGAAGCCCTTCGATGCCCAGGCTGCGCGTTCGGGCCCGGTGACAAGCGTTGCGCTTGTGAGCAGTGGCGCAACGACGCTTTTGTGGCCAAGGCGCTGCGCCGCATCGCGCAGCCGCTCCACGAGATCCTCGTCACACGTTCGCACCGTGCCGTCGGGCGATTGCACCTCGCGCGCGATCACGACTGTGCCGGTGGGCAGATCTTCGCGCAAACCGCCCGCGAGGCCGCAACTGATCACCGCTCCGTTTATCGACGATGCATTCGAACGCGCTAGCGCGATGCCGCATTCAAGGACGCGAATCGAACCGGCACGACGGCGCACGGCGCGCGCCTCCAAGGGCGTCGCCGCCACAAACGTCACTTCGCTAGATGTAACCGTTTGCACGATACCATTCCACTGCGCTTACGAGTGCATCGCGAACGGGCCGCGCGTTTATGCCGAGCTCGCGTTGCGCTTTGCTTGAGTCGACGTACATGCGTTCGCGAGACATGCGAACGCCTTCAAGGGGTACAAAGGGCGTCGCACCGGTCACGCGCGAACGCAGCTCGTCGACATAAGCCGCTGCGTACATCAGTGCAACCGGCGCGTGGGCCTTCGGCGCGGGACGTCCGGTGACTTCGGCCAGCAAATCCCAAAGATGATCGAAGCTTAGATTTTGGCCACCCACGATGTACCGTTCGCCGATGCGGCCGCGTTCGAGCGCCGCCACGTGTGCATCCGCGACGTCTCGCACGTCGACAAGGTTGATGCCGCCGCTCGCGGGCGGCCGGGCTACCATTTTGCCGCGCGCGAAGTCCACAATCATCGCACCGGTGGGCGTCGGCTTCCAATCGCCGGCACCAATGGGCGCCGTCGGCAAAACCGCGACAACCGGAAGACGGCTCGCAAACGCGGCGCGTTCCTGTAGCAGTTTCGATTCGTGGTAATCCGCCGATCCGTGGCGATGGTAATGGTGTTCGGGATAATCCGCTTCGGTCGCAGGGCGGCCTTCGCGTTCGTGTCCCACAGCGGCAGAGCTTGACGTAAGAATCCCGCGTTCGACGCCGGCGATGTGGGCCGCATCGAAGAGACCTTCGGTGCCCGCAATATTCACGCGTGCGATGGAGCCATGTTCTCGCGGCGCAAACGAGTATTGAGCGGCGCAGTGCACGACGTAACGGCAACCCTCGAGCGCGCGCTTGAGCGCGCCGGTGTTCTGCAAATCGCCCGTTACGGTCTCGACGCCATCTATGGTGCGCGGCGTGCGAACCAGCGCACGAACGCGGTAGCCGGAAGCTAAGAGGGCGCGCAGAATGTGCGCGCCCACGAATCCGGTGCCTCCGGTTAAGAAGACGAGATCAGCTTGCGCCAAGCGCTGCGCGGATCGATTCCTTCACGGAACCGGTGGTGCGGATGACGGCGGTCGGCTCGTAGCCGCAGTGCGCCATGCAGTTGTTGCAGCTGGGATGTTTGCCGCGGCCGTACTTCTCCCAATCGGTTTCTTCGATTAGTTCCTTGTACGTTTTCGCGTACGGTGCATCGCTCATCAGGTAGCATGGACGCTGCCAACCGAAGACGGTGTAGCACGGAATGCCCCACGGCGTGCATTCGAAATCGACTTTGCCTTCAAGGAAGTCGAGGTACAGTGGTGAGTGGTTCAAACGCCACTCCTTGCGCTTCTCGCCCGCGAAGGCTTCACGGAAGATTTCACGCGTGCGTTCGACGCCGAGGAAGTGCTCCTGATCCGGCGCTTTTTCGTACGCGTAGCCCGGCGAAATCTGCATCATGTCGACTTTGAGTTCGTTGTTCAAGTAGTCGAGCACTGAGCGAATCGACTTCGCATCGTCCTTATCGAAGAACGTCGTGTTCGTGATTACTTTGAAGCCCTTTTCCTTCGCGACTTTGATTGCGGCAATCGCTTTTTCGAAGACGCCTTCGCGGCAAACCGACTCGTCGTGGCGCTCTTTCAGCCCGTCTAGGTGAATCATCCACGCAAAGTACGGCGAGGGTTTGAACTGATCGATTTTCTTCTCGAGCAGAATCGCGTTCGTGCACAAGAAAACAAATTTCTTACGCTTCAACAATTCGGCGACGATCTGCGGCATCTGCTCGTGTACGAGCGGTTCACCGCCGGCAATGGAGACGCACGGCGCGCCGCATTCTTCGACGGCAGCGAGGCACTCTTCAACGCTCAAGCGGCGGCGCAGAATGTCGTTCGGATGCTGAATCTTTCCGCAACCGGCGCACGCGAGATTACATTGGAGCAACGGTTCCAGCTCCAGCACGAGCGGATACTTTTTCTCGCCCTTCAGCTTTTTGCGAAAGATGTAACCGCCGACGGTTAGCTTTTCTAGGACGGAGCTCACGAAATCGTCACCTGTTCCCGGTTGAGGTTTGCGCCGGCGCCTTCGCGGATCCGACGCTCGGTTGCGAGCGTCATCAGCGGGAAGAGATGCCGGTATAAATGATAGTTTAAATAGAAATCCCGAGGGAAGCCCGTTCC
>CAZJLJ010000061.1:8745-13343 GCA_964546935.1 uncultured bacterium
AGCCACTGTGCGCCGCGCTGGATCATATCTTCTCCGGTCCGGAGCGCACCGAGCGCCGAGATAACGCACCACGTTCCATAAATGAAGTTGACGCCCCAGCGTCCCCACCACGAGCCGTCGGGTCGTTGCGTTTCGCGCAGATACTCTAGGCCGTCTCGCACGAACGGATCGTTCGTATCGCGTCCGACGAGCGCCAACATTTCAAGGACGTGTGCGGTTACGTCTTCGGTCGGCGGATCGATGAGCGCGCCGAAATCGGCGAATGGCATGCGGTAAAGCAATTCGCGCGTGTTGTCTTGATCGAACGCAGCCCACGCTCCGTTCTTCGAACGCATCGCTACCGTCCACGCAACACCGCTATTCACCGCGTCGCGAACGAGGTTCGCATCGCCGCCTTCGATGAGCGACAACACGACCACCGCCGTATCATCGATGTCGGGATACGCGTCGTTGTCGAACTCGAAAGCCCACCCGTTACCGCCGCGAAAGGTATTTTTGACGCGCCAATCACCGGGGGCGTCGTTCGGAATCTGCTCTTGCAAAGTCCATTTCACGGCACGTTGCATCGCCGGATGATCTTTGCCAAGTCCCGCGAGCGCGAGTGCGCGCAGCGCCCATGCCGTGTCCCACACCGGCGACATGCACGCTTGAAAGCGCCAGCCTTCTTCGTCGTCGATGATGAAGCGATCGAAACCGCGGATGCCTTTCTGCATCACCGGATGATCGAGGCCGAAGCCCATAAGATCGAGCGCAATGAGCGAATACACCCATGGCGGTTGAATGCCGCCCCAGCTTCCATCGGCTTCTTGCCGCTCGACGACCCATTGCGCAGTCGCCTTCATAGCGCTCTCACGCAGCGGGTTGCCGGAGATGCGATCGTAGATCTTCAGAAACTTATCGAGCCACCACATCCAGCCCGTACCCGGAACGCGATGCATCGCCGCTTCCGTGCCTGCGTTGATGATCTCGCGCACGTCGACGCCAAGATCGCGAACGGGCCGTTTCGTGACGACGATGGTCAGCGGCGCAATCGTTCCGCGCGCCCAACAGGCGAAGTCGTAGAGATTGAATGGCATCCATGTTGGAAAGTACACGATCTCGGGAGGCAGCGACGGAATGCCGTCCCACGGATATATGCCGAAGAGCGCGAGCCAAATCTTCGTGAAAACGCGCGCCTCTACTAAACCACCGAGGCGGCGAATCAACGCGAGCGCACGTTGCATTTCGTCCCGAGACGGATCCACGCCAAGCACTTTCAGCGCAACATACGATTCGATCGTCGTGCTTAGATCGGCGGGCCCATCGAAGTACTTCGCCCACGATCCGTCTTCACGCTGATTGCGCAGGATGTGTTGAATGGCACCGGCGCGCACGCCGTCTAGATCTAAGCCAAGAAAACGGTAGAGCAAAATCTGCTCGGCCGTCATCGTGACGTTCGTCTCCAGCTCCGCGGTCCACCACCCTTCAGGTGATTGATTCGCGAGCAGCCATTCGATGCTGCGCTCTAATGCATCAGGCAATCGCTTTAACCTCGTCCTTGCGCGTTGGGTCAACGCCGTTTGCAATATGGGCCGCTGCGGCGCGGCCGCTGCGCACGGCAGCTTCCATCGTGTCCGGCCAGCCCGTCTGCGTCCATGAACCGGCAATAGCCACAGCGGGATGCGCTGTGCGCTGCAGGATTCTTTCACTACCAGGCTTCGGAAGGTACGTCGCTTCGGGATTGCGCGTCGCGAATCCGCGTTGGACCGTGCCTCCGCGTAGTAACGGGAGAAAAGCGCGCAGTTCGTCCCATGCGATGCGCTCGAGTTCCGTTGTCGGCATGGTGAGGAACTCGCCCGCAGCACTGATGCTGCAACACAGATAACCCGGGGCCTTTTCAAAAATCCACTGCAGCGGCGAATCGAGCGCTGCGGCGAAGTCGAAACCGACGGTTCCGCGATCGTGCCAAATATGCACGTCGACGATCGGGTACGGATCGTACTGCTCCAACCCGCGAACGCCGAATGCCGAAGGATTGCCCAGCAATTTCATCGTGGTTCTCGGCGAAACAGCCAAGACGGCAGCATCGAACGACGCAACGCCGCTCGGTGTTTGCAAGCGCACGCCGCTATCATCGACTTCCATGCCAAGGACGCCGGTAGAACGGTGGACCGTGCCGACGCGTTCCGCAGCGGCTTCAGCAATTCGCGCGAGCGGAACGGTCGCGAACCCGAATCGCGCCGCACTCGCATCCTTCAGAAACGCGGTTGTAAGCACAAATAGCGCGTCGGCGGCGCTTACGCGATCGAACGGCGCGTTCACGGCCGGAATGAAAAACGGATCCCAAAAGGCGCGTCGCGTCTCTTCGTTTTGTCCGTTGCGCCGAAGCCATTCATCGAACGTCATAGTCGCCGGGGGATTTGCGACGGCCGCGCTGACGAGTGCGCGCGCAATGCGAAGTTTTCCGCCGGCGCTGAGATGGCGATACCCGGCAAACGAAGCGAGCAGATGAAGCGGCGCCGGCAATGCTGCGGCGGTCAGTTTGCTTTGCACGCCGTTTTTTGCGAGTACCAACGCTTCGAAACGCGGTTGTTCGTGCAACGCGCCGGCCATGCCGAGACGATCGACGAACTCTATGAATTGCGAGCAGCAGTGAAGGAAGACATGCTGTCCGTTGTCGACTTCGTGGCCGCCGATTTCGAAAGACGTTGCGCGGCCGCCAAGAAATCGCGTGCGCTCGAAGACTTCGACGCCGTATCCGCGTTCGTGCAGCTCGAGCGCTGCGGAAAGCCCAGCGAGGCCGGCGCCGACGACCGCTACCCGGCGCGCAGAAGCCACGATTTCACCATCACGCCGATCTTCTCCGACGGCGAGAGGCTCGCTCTTCCACGTAACGGGAGATATGGATCGCGTTGAACTTTGCCGAGAATTCCCTCGTAGATCCCGGCCATCGTTTGAACGCATGCCGCGGGACGTCTGGGAATGTAACGCAGCACGAGGTAACCGTCGTCGAAATATTCGCGTGCGCGAGCGGCTTCGAACTCGACCAGTTCTGCCCAGCGGCTGCCGGGATCGCCCGCGAAAACCAACGCATCGGCTGAAATACCGAAGCGGCGAAGATCTTCGAGCGGCAGATAGATTCGCCCCATCGCCGCGTCTTCGCGCACGTCGCGCAAAATGTTCGTCACTTGCAGTGCAATCCCGAGGTCATCGGCCCGCTCGAGCGCATCGGCATCTTGAAAGCCGAAGATGCGAACGCACATCCGTCCGACAACCGATGCGACGAGATTGCAGTATGCTTTCAGTTCATCCCACGTTTCGTAACGGCGGCGGCTATTATCCATCTCGACGCCGTCGATGAGCATTTGAAGCTCACGTTCGGGAATGTTGTACCGCTGCACAGCCGTTGCCAAAACTTGCATGACGGGATCATCGTATTCGCCCCGCATGCAACGCGAGATGCGTTCGCGGTGGAACTTCAGGCGGCCGGGAAGATCCGGGAGCGACGCGCGGTCGCCGTCGGCTTCGTCATCAACTTGTCGCGCAAAATCGTAAAGGCCATAAATTGCCATACGTTGCTCGTAAGGAAGCGAGATGAACCCCCAGTAGAAGTTCTTCGCTTCGCGGCGCGCCATGTCGCGACAGAATCGCTCGGCGTCCTCAAGCTGTCTCAATTTGTTCGGTAGCTCCGTTGTGGCGAAGCGCGTCTACGAACGCGCGAAGAATGATTGCGGCTTTGTCTTTTCCGGTGATGTGCGGCCGCGACTCGTCGGTCCGGTAGTCGAGACGTTCGATGCCATCGCAGATGGCCAGTCCCCCAAGACGGTAGAGCGAAAGTTGCAGCCGTAACGCAAAAGGTGCGAGCGTTTCGAGCGCGCGGCCGGAGTTGAGCAGAGTGCGCGCTCTCGCGACAAGTGCCCGGACCGCGCCATGAACTCCGCTTGCTTCGATATCGGCATCGATTAAATAACGGCGTCCGATCTTCGCGTCCCTCGCTACGTCCTGTGCGTGATTTGCCAGTTGCAGGCCGATGCAAACGTCGTCCGAGAGCTGGGGCGCACGCGAATCTTCGATGCCGAAGACGGCCAGCACCATTCGCCCAACCGGAGCTGCGGAGAGACGGCAGTATGCCTCCAACTCTTGCCAGGTAGCGTACCGCGAAACGTTTTGATCTTGCACGTTCGCTTCGATTAAATCCACAAAATGCTGAAGCGGGATGCGACACTCGCGCATCGTTTCACGCAAGGCAAAAAACACCGGGTGAACGGGCGTCGTGCCCTTTGCCATAGCGAGAAGTTCATCTCGCCAGAGCGTTAGCCGCGCAAGGGCGTCGCTCTTCGATGCGCTCTCATCGCCGAGATCGTCGGTGGTGCGACAAAACGCGTAGATGCGCGCTAGATGAAGCCGAGTCCGTGCGGAGACGAAGGGCGATGCGACGATGAAATTCTCGTAGTGGCCCTTCGTTAACGCGCGACAATACGCGTCGGCGGACGCGAGGGTGAGATCGTTCACGCACGTACCAGCCGCTTCGTGGAACGCAGCTCGTCGATCGAGTTGATGCCAAGCGCAAACATCGCGATGCGCAGCACTTCGATGAGTTCTTTAGCAAGCGTGCGCGT
>CAZJLJ010000061.1:13443-16761 GCA_964546935.1 uncultured bacterium
ATGCGTTCCAGCAGGCCGGCGAAGCACGTATCGCCTTCCGGCTGGAGCGCCTCTTGCAGCGGATTCAGATGCAATGCCAGCGCGTCGGCATCGAGCATCTCGACGAGACGACGGCAGTCTTCCGTGTCGTAGCCCTTGTTTAATTGAACCGCGCCGAGGTTGGCAACGATCGGTACGTCGGGTGCGTACTTGCGTACGTCGAACGTTTCGAGCGTTTCCGGGTGCTCCAAAATCGCGCGCGCCGAACCGAGACCCATGGCGAAACCGAATTCCTGGGCGACTTCGGCGAGACGGCGATTGATAGGGCCCGCTTCCGGCGCCCCGCCCGTCATACACGAGATCAGGAACGGCGCTCGAAGGGTGCGTCCGAAAAGGTTTACCGCAAGGTCGACGTCTTTTAGATCGATCTCCGGTAGCGCCGAATGCACGAACCGGTACGCCTCGAAGCCGGCACCGACACCCTTGGCGGAGACATCTTGCTCGATGTTGATTCGCAGATGCTCGGCTTTGCGCGATGAGGTACCGTCGACCGAAGTCGATTCACGCGGAATGTGCCGTTGCGAGGTGATAAGCGATCTCCTTGAAATCACGCGCGTGCGGACCCGTCAGGCTAGAGCCTTCAACGATGGCCACCGCTTTGTCTGCGTACTTCCGCGCGAGGGCGGCACTCGTGCCGTCTTCGTGCGACGCAGCCTGCTTTGCTACTGCTAGAAAGCGTCCCGCACGGAAAAGCGTTGCACCTAGCGTTTGGTCGGCACCCGCTAAGATTCCACCTGCGCGCAGCGCGGCGCCGAAGAAGAAGGTTTCAGCCGAGGCGTGCGCCGTTCGAATCCAGGAAGGCGGCACTTGAACGCGACTGCGTTGCTCGAGCCACGACATCACGGTTTCGGTCAGCACTGTGCCTGCATGGAGTGCGCGATCGGGGTGCTTCGAGTCCATTGCAAGCAGGCGTAATGCCACCGCGTGGAATGCATCGCCGGCGTTTAACGCCTGCGCCACACCCCAGATGGCGGTGATGGAATCGCCGTCGTCCGGAGCATCGAACGTTGCGGCTAATTCGTCGTGGAGAATTGCGAAACGATAAAAACATTCTATAGAAATGGCAATTGGAAGCGCGTTTTCCGAATCGCCGCCGCATGCGTCGCAAGCCCACAGGAATAGCGCGGCGCCGATTGGATCCACGCTTCTGAAGGAATAGCGCATGATGTCCGAGAGGACGGCGCTAAATTGCAACTCCACGCTGGTCAGATACTGTAACGTGCGTGCCCGCTGGTTGCGGAGCAGCATCGGTTCCGATACCAAGCCCATTGTTTGTGTCTTCGCCGAAGGTGCGTGCGGTCCGCCCCTGTATGTCTACCTCTGGATATGACCAAGCATCTGATCATCTCGGCGGACGACTTCGGCCTCTCTCAAGAGGTCAATGAGGCGGTTGAGGTTGCGCACCGTAATGGCGTTCTGCGTGCGGCAAGCCTGATGGTGGCGGCACCAGGCACCGCCGATGCAGTGAGGCGTGCGCGAACCCTTCCCGATCTTCGCGTGGGTCTGCACGTCGTGCTGGTTAACGGCACGCCCGCGTTGCCGCCAAGCGAAGTTCCGGCGCTGGTCGACGGGAACGGCGCGTTCTTTTCCGATCTCCCGCGGGCGGGCGTTCGATTCTTCTTTCATCCCGGCGCGCGGCGCCAGCTGGAAGCGGAGATTCGCGCGCAATTCGAAGCCTACGCCAAGACCGGGCTACCGCTCGATCACGTGAACGCACAGAACCACATGCACGTGCACCCCACGGTTCTTAGCATCATTTTGAAAGTCGGGCGCGAGTACGGAATGCGCGCCGTGCGGACTCCGCAGGAGCCGGGCGACGCTGCGTTTCTTGTTCCATGGCTTTCGCTGATGCGTTGGCGTTTGCGCCGCGCGCGTATGCTTACCAACGACGCTGTCTTCGGGATCAAGCATACCGGGCACATGACGACGCCCCGCGTGCTCGAGATCTTGGACCGGTTGCCGCAGGGAGTCTCCGAGGTCTACTTCCATCCCGCGACGGGGCCGTGGCGTGGCGTTGATCCCGCGATCGCGCAGTATGATTTCGCCGGTGAGCTGGAGGCCTTGATCGACGCGCAGGTGCGTAACGCCGTTGAGACGCCGGAGATCCGGCTGACGAGTTACTCGGAACTCTCGGCGCTGAGCTAGCGTGAGATTTCTTTGTTACGCGCTTTACGTAATTGCCGGCTGCGGGATCGGGTATCTCGCTGTCGCGTTTTTTTCTGTAAGCCGCTTTGCGCGGCATAAGATTGCCGCTCCAAGGGTGCTGCCAGGCATTACGATTCTAAAGCCGGTCTACGGTTTGGACGTCGAGCTGTTCGAAAATCTTTGCTCGTTTTGCGAACAAGAGTATCCGGAGTTTCAAGTACTCTTCGGCGTGCAGCGGCACGACGATCCCGCAATCGACGTAATCCGGCGCGTGATCGAACGGTATCCCGAGCTCGATTTGTCGCTGGTGGTCCGCGAATCGCCGTTAACCGGAAATCCCAAGATCGCCAACGTCGCAAATATGATGCCGCTCGCGAAGCATCCGATTCTTACGATCGTCGATTCCGACATGCGCGTGGATAAGCGTTACCTTTTGGCATTAGCTGCGGAGTTCGACGATGCTTCGGTCGGTGCGGCCACATGTCTCTATGAAGCCGCACCGCGTGATGGATTTGCTTCGCAACTTGCTGCGGCGGGCATCAACGATCAATTCGCGCCTTCGGTTTTAGTTGCCGCACTGGGTTCGCTGCGCTTTTGTTTCGGTTCGACGATGGCCGTGCGCCGGGATGTGCTCGAAAAAATCGGCGGTATCGCTGCGCTCGCACCGCATTTGGCTGACGACTACATGTTGGGTGCGCTGGTTTCGACGCATGGGTATCGCGTTTCGCTTTCACGATACGTAGTGCGGAACATCATTTGCGAACCGACGATCGGCGCACTGTGGGATCATGAAGTGCGCTGGGGACGCACGATTCGCTTACAGCGGCCGCTTGGATACGCAGCCTCTGTAGTCACGTATCCGCTGCCGTTCGCGCTGCTCTCGTTCTTCTGTGGGAACGCTGTTGTTTCGTTGGTCTTGACGGCGACCGTTTTGGCCTTGCGCACGGCATTGCAGTATCGCATGCGTGCAGTTTTTTCGCCGCAGGTGTTTAGGCCGTGGCTCATTCCGGTTCGGGATGTTTTCGGACTAGCGGTGTGGGCGGGAAGTTATTTTGGGCGAAACGTCCGGTGGCGCGAAGAGGCGTTGTCGATCGACAGCATAGGGCGTGTCGAAGGTGAGGTTCGCTAGATAAG
>CAZJLJ010000062.1:0-16476 GCA_964546935.1 uncultured bacterium
CGGTGTCGGATTTCTTGGTGAACGTCGTGTCGGGATCTGCGCTATCGGAACGCCGTGCGCTAAAGAAACTGATGTAGTTCCAGCCCCAGCCGTCATTGGGCGTGTCCTTCATGCGAATGGCGAAGTATTGGCCGGTGGTCATGGCGCCGAAACGCACCCATTGCTGACGAGTTTCATCGAAGCCAATAAGGTATTCAGCTTTAAACGGCTCGGCGGTAGGCTGAGCGGGCTGATCGTAAGTTTGTTTGAGCCAGCGATTGTCGAGAACGTTGGACCAATTCGTAGTGTACTTTCCGCCCTGCTTGCCGACGGTGAACGTACACGACCACGTGCCCACGAGAAACTGTCGCGAGGCTAATTCTTCTTTGCTGGTGAGAGCTGCGTTCACCGATGACGGCGCAGCGGTAATCAGCGAAGCCAACGCTGCGAGTGCGATGACATTCCGTTTCATTGGATCTCCTTCGACAAGCCCATGATGACGATTAGGTGCCGGCGTCTGCGCCGAGGCGCTGGACGTATTTGACGATGAGACGGTCCAACGTCGCAACGGCCGACGGGGAACCGAGGTTGACGTAGAGATCGCCGCTTTCCATGCGGACGTGAAAGGCCGCGGCGAGATTCACGCCCGGTTGTGCGAAGCCGCCGATTCCGTTGATGCTGCGAAGTCCGAGCGTCATGTTGGTCGATCGGTTGATGTTGAATCCGATTGAGATGCGGCGAAGAAATTGCGACTCGAGAACGCCCGTTCCGAGATTACGTTGATACGAACCGTCGTATTCCAAGCCCAACGTGTAGCGCGAACCGAGAGGACGCGACGTTTGCGACGTATAGAAATGCACCCAATTCCCGCCGAAGCTTCCCCATGCTGCGGAAACATCGATCGGGGTAGGTGTGCCGTCGTCGTATCCTAGCGGAACGTTCATCAGATTGAACGGCACGTTGACGCCGTCCGCATACGTCGGATAACCGGTGAACGAATTGCCGTTGTATTCGCGCAACGAGCTCGTCGACGGACCCAGTCCGTTAATCGAAAGCCGATTCTTGAAGGTAACGCTTAGCAGCACATTGCTGTCGGCTTCGTGAACTGCGCCGCTGCGATCGAAGAAACGGTCGCCTTGGAAGAACAACGCCCAATTTTTGAGTCCAGGGGTGCTGCCGTTTAAATTAACGTAACTCGCGAAACCGTGGATATCAGAGATCGTCGTAAACCCGTCGATGGGATTGTAATTCGGCGAGATGTCGACGTACTGCAAGATGGCCTGATAGTTCGGCCTCGCTTCTACGACGAAGCCATGCGTCGCATGCGCAATGCCTTCCGGCACCCAAGATCCGCGCTCGACCGCGGTGTCGGCCATCCACTCGAATTTGCTTCGCAGGTTCTCGCTTTTTGCACCAAACTCGTAGGTATTATCGCTTCCGGCAAGGCTGTGGTGCGCGAGCACGCCGTCGGCCCAATACTGGAACGAACGATCTTGCAGTGCATGGCTATATCCGAAGGCCTGATCGTCGAACGTATCGCCGGTAACTTGATTGAAGCCGCGAAACGATAGGACGCCGATGCTTTGCAGGCCGTACGTTCCTTCGATCTTCGCGCCACGATCGAACGGCCCGACGCTCGGTGAGTAGAACACTTCATTGCCCGGCGTGTTGAAATTGATCGACGTGTTTGGATTCGGATTAATGAATTGCGCGCCTTGCGCGAAGAACGGCCGGTACTCGGCAAGTTGACGCCGGAACTCCTGCGGTGCGATCGTTTGCTGATCGACTTCCACGTTAGAAAAATCGGGGTTCAGCGTGCCGACGAAATTGATCGTGGGCGTAATCGGGACGCTGGCGTCAGCGCCAAGCGGACGCGTTGGCTCGGACTGGAACGTTCCGTTTGATTGCTGATATTGGTTGCGATCGCCGCCGCTGCTCGAGAGCGCGAAGACTTCGAGACGCGGCTTGGGTTTGTTCAACGCGCCCTTCAACGCGATTCCGGTTGCACTTGGCCAAAAGCGCATATCGTAGAACGCCGGCCAGCTGCCTGCGCTCGCGTCTTGCATTGTTGGGTCCCACGCCCACGTCAAGTGTTCGCCGCGCGCCGCGACGTTGCGAAAGAATCCCACGCGCCAGGTTTGCGATGCACCGGCGCGCAGCCGCATCACGCTGAGCGGAATCACCATTACGGCGTTCCACGACTTTCCGTTTACGGACGTGGTGGCGCGCCACGTTGGACGGTAGCGCACGTTTTCCGATGCCTGTTCGTACCGCACGCCGCGTGGCGTGACCTCAAAGAAATACGCCTGCGAGCCGGCGCCCGAACTGTCGATGCCGACGGCCACGAAATCGTCGGTGCCGAACCCGACGTCGTTCGTGCTTTGGGTTGCCACGATGGGCTCGGAGGGCTGGTGCGCGACGAAGGCAACATATAAGTTCGTGTCGTCGTACAGCGCGTAGACGTCGGTTTGTTCGCTAGCCGATGCGCGGGTCGTAACGTTCTGCCAGCCGCTGCTGCTCGGGATTTTGCCGGCCCGCCACGCGGGGTCGGCGAGCGATGCATCGAGGGGCAGAGGCGTAGCGGCGCGGGCGAGGGGAAACGAGAATGTGGCCGGCACGGCAGCGGCGGCCTCGCGGCCGAAACCCGCCAGGAGTACGATGGTAGTCAACATCGCTACGAGGGTCCTCATTGAGCCGAGAATCGCTCGCGGCACAGCGAATCGTCTTAAAAACCCGGGTCAAAATCCTTTGAGGCAAGCTTCATGAACGTCTACGAGGTTGGTCCATTCCGGCTGAATGCCGATCGCCTGACACTAAGCCACAACGGGCGCGCGGTGTCGCTTGGACCACGCGTGTTGGAGACACTGTTGGCGCTCGTTGAGCGGGCCGGTAACGTTGTGCCAAAAGAGGCGTTGCTGGATCGTGTGTGGCCCGAAGGTTTCGTCGAAGAGGCCAACCTATCGCAGAATATCTACGTGCTGCGCAAGACGTTCCGGAGTTACGGCTGTGCGAATTCCATCGAAACGGTGCCGCGCGAGGGATATCGGCTGACCGTTTCGATCAGACACGAACGTGAGATGCGCCCATGGTTCGACAGGCTCACCATGACAAAGAGGGTCGCGGCTGCCGCGTTAAGCGTAATGTTCGGCATAACGTCGCTGCTGCTACTTGCGAGCTACGACAGTGCACATCGGCCGCAGGCGACAAGCCGGCTCACCGAAAGCGGGGCGCGGGCGTACGAAATTGGGCGCTACTATTGGAATCTGCGCACGTGGGATAGTGTCGAAAAGAGTATCGGATACTTCTCGCGCGTTATCGATACGGATCCCAACGATGCGCGTGGATACGCTGCGCTCGCGGATGCGAATATTACGATGGCGGATTACTGCTACGGCACGCATCGACCCGTCGTTTATCTTGCACGTGCCGAAGCATATGCAACAAAAGCGTTAGCACTCGATCCGAACTCGGCGCAGGCCCACGCGGCGCTCGGATTTCTCGCCCTTCATCGCAATCAAACTGCGGATGCGATGACCGAATTGCGACGCTCCATCGCACTTGATTCATCGTACGCGCCGGCTCACGAGTGGATCGGGATCGCGCTGGTCCGTAACGCGCAACTCGGCCAAGGTCTTCGCGAACTAAAGACGGCATCCAGACTGGATCCGCTTTCCGTTTCTACGGCAGCATGGCTCGGCTCGGTGGCATTTGCAAATGGACGTTTCGCCGACGCTATCCTTTACTCGCGTCAAGCGTTGGAACTCGCACCGCAGCGAACCGATGCGTTAACGACGATCGGCGAAGCATATGAGGCGCGCGGCGATATGGACCATGCCATCGATGCATTCAAGCGGTACGCGGCGATCGATCCGTATTACCGCGCTCAAGCCGCCGCATTACTGGCGCGAGCTTACGCGGTCGATGGACGCATGCCGGAAGCGCGGGCGGAACTTTCATACGCGCGCGCACATTCGGGCGAAGTGGATCGCGCGTATCTGGCGGTTGCGGTTGCTGCAGTTCAAAACGCTAAGGTGACGCCGGCTTTACTGGAACGCGTGCAGGGCCACATGTCTTCGTTGGCCATTGAAAATGCTGCGCGCTTCAACGTTTTGCGCAGCCGGCGCAGCGCGTCTTAGCTAGCCGCCTTCGCTTTCGGAAGCCGGATCCACCGCGGGGCACTCGTCGCCGGTTGCTTCGCATGCGTCGCAATGATGGCCGTGATGGACGCTCATCGAATGCCCGCACCCCGGGCAATCTTTTACCTCTATCGTTTCCATGCTACGACTCTACCACCGGGGTGCGTACTCGGGTTAGTCGATGACGAGAGAAGCGATTTCTCCGTTTTCGAGGGTGAACGTGTGCTCGATCTCGACGGGACTTCCGGGGAAGTTTCCGGTTAAGCGGACCAGCACGGTGACAACGTTTCCCTCAACCGATGCGTCGAGCGGTTGCGCTTCGTATTGATACTCGCTGTTTGCTTCTTCTTTCCACGCGCGAATCGCATCGCGTCCGTGGTAATCTTCGTCTTCGTCGTAGACCAGTGCGTTCTCGGTGAAGAGCAGGCTCTGGCCATTCACGTCTTTTGCTTTGTCCGTCGCGAAGTAGGCGGCGACGGGTTCAGGTAACTGCACCGTATCCATATGCTTAGCGACCGCAAAAAGTGAGGGCCGGTTCCACGTTGGAACCGGCCCTGTTTGGTAAACGCTATCGAAGCGATTAGGTTCCGGTAAGTGCGTGCAAGCGGGCGATGCCGGCTTGGGCTTCGGAATGTAATTCGTCGTACGCAGCGTATTCGGCCGCGGTCGGACGTTCGAACGCGTTTTCGAGTGAACCCAATAGGAAACCAAGCTGTTCGCGAAGCTCCGTCGGTTTCAGTACGTCGCCTTCACTGGAATGAATGTCCAGCTGAATGAGCTTGCCGATTTCGGCGTCGAGCTGTTCGCGTTTGTTCGCCGGAAGACGATCGCGTGCGGACAGCGCAGCGGTGATCGCCTTGTCCAAGTCGCCGATGGTTTCGTGAACCTGCGTTTCCAGCGCGAGGCGTGCGTCGAGGTCACCGGCAGCCGGATGCAGTCGCGGATCGAGCTGCACTTGCAACGGCTGCGAGAGCTTCTTTCCGCCGTACGTTAGTTCGACGGTGTACGCGCCCGGCACGATGGTCGGACCGTTTGCGTTCTCGGGGAAGTCGTCGGTATTAAGCGCACGGAAGCCGGGGACGTCTTCCGCCGGCGGATAGCGCATATCCCATTGGAACGTGTTCATTCCGGGCTCGATCGCGGTCGACTCTTGCAAGTCGATGACGCGCAGATGGTTCGAATCCATATTCTCGCGAACTTCAGGCGGCGTTTTCTTCGCGTGCTTGTCTTTCAAGTGCAACGGGAAGCTGCGAATCGTTGCGCCCTTTGCATCGACGAATGCCAGCGATACCGGCGTTTTTCCGTCGTAGTTTGCCGGAACGTAGAAGAACACGGTTGCGCCGTACTTCGGATCCGATCCAACATCCGTAGGCGCGAACGGGCCGCCAGCTCCGAAAGCATGCGAGAGCCACGCGGTCTCGGGTGAGAACAGTTGCGCATCGGCAACGCTCAGTTGTGATGCACGTGCCAGTTGTTCGAGCAACGCTAGATTATCGAGGATCCAGAATGCGCGGCCGTGTGTTGCTGCAACGAGGTCGCCTTGGCGTTCGTTGATCGCGAGATCGCGCACTTGCACGCCGGGAAGGTTCAGCGTCAACGGCTGCCATTGTGCGCCGGCATCGAGGCTAACATAGACGGTGCTGCGCGTACCCGCGAACAGCAAGCGCGGCTCGCGCGGGTCTTCGCGCACGACGTGCACGTATTGATCGGTTGGTAAACCGTTGGTCAACGCGCTCCAGTGGGCACCGAAATCGGTTGTCTTGTAGAGGTAGGGGTGGAAATCGTCCCACATGTAGCGGTTCGCACTCAGATAGGCGGTACCGTCGGCCGTACGCGACGGTTCAATGGAACTGATTTGCGCCCACTGCGGAAGTTGCGGCGGCGTAATCGCTTTCCAGTGCGCGCCATGATCGGTTGTGATGTGTACCAGACCATCGGCGGAACCGGCCCAAATTACGTCTTTGTTATGCGGTGAGACCGCGAGCGATGCAACGTCGGGGAACGTTTCGGCGCCGGTCTGATCCCAGTTGATCGATCCGCCGCTTGGGCCTTCGCTGGTCTTGTCGTTCCGCGTAAGATCGGGGCTGATCACGTTCCACGTTTTGCCGTGATCGGTGCTCGAAAAAATGTTTTGCGCGGCAACGAGCAACTCGTTCGGATCTGCTGCCGAGAAAAAGATCGGATGCGTCCAACCGAAGCGATACTTCGTCGCTGCGGCATCGTTGCCGGGCATATAGCGCGGCCACGGACTCACGTTCTTTCCTTGACCGCTGGTCTTGTCGAGTCGAACCATCGAACTGTAGTAGCCGCTTCCGTACGTTACATTGGCGTTACCCGGTTCGGGCGCAACGAAGGTGCTTTCACCCAATGCCACGGTGCGCCAATCGCCCAAGCCGATGTAGCCGGCGTCGGCCGCACTCGGCCCTTCCCACGCGCCTTCATCTTGCTGCGCGCCATAAACGTGGAACGGAAATTGATCGTCGAGCGCTACGTGGTAGAACTGTCCCGTCGGCTGATTGTTTTGACTGCTCCACGTTTTGCCGTCGTCAGTCGAGACCATCCCACCGCCGTCGTTGCCGACCAGCAAAATCTTCGGATTGTGCGGATTGATCCACACGATGTGGTGATCGCCCGGCGGAGTAACCGCTTTCCACGTCTTGCCGCCGTCCTTCGTTTTGAACACGCCGTCGACTTGCGGCGCATACGCGACATCGGGGTTCGTAGGATCGGCGAAAATCGCCATGTAGTAGAAAGCGCGTTGGCGCAACTTCATTTCATCGTTCACGCGCTTCCACGTTGCGCCGGCGTCGTTCGAACGGAAGACGCCGCCTTCATGGGCCTGCACGATCGCATAAATGACGCGCGGATTGCTCGCCGCCACGGAGATGCCCATCTTGCCGAGCTCGCCGCTCGCAAATCCGGGATTCTTCGAAATGTTCGTCCAGTGTGCGCCGCCGTCGGTTGATTTGAATAAACCGCTACCGGGGCCGCCGCTGGTAAGTTTCCACGGCACGCGCTGCGCTTGCCACATCGATGCATAGATCGTGTCGGGATTGCCCGGATCCAGTACGACTTGCACGCCGCCGGTGTTGTCGTCGATGAAGAGAATCTTCTTCCAGGTTTTGCCGCCGTCGGTGGTTTTGAAGATGCCACGATCGGGGTTCGGTTTGAAGACGTGGCCCATCGACGATGCGTACACGACATTTGAATTGCGTGGATCGATCGCGAGAGCCGTTGTCATGTGCGTGTCGCGCAGGCCGGCGTAACTCCACGTTTTGCCGGCATCGGTCGTTTTATAAATGCCGTCGCCGGTCGCGAAATCGCCGCGGATATCGGCCTCACCGGTTCCCGCGTAGATGATTTTCGGATTCGAGGATGCGACGGCAAGCGCACCGATTGGACTAGCGACGCCGGGAAGTTTTCCGTCGCTGATGTTCGTCCACTCGTTGCCGTAGTCGGTACTCTTCCAAATACCGCCTTGCACGCCGCCTATGTAGAACAAGTTCGGCTCGCTTGGGACACCCGCAACCGCGACCACGCGTCCACCGATGTACGGACCAATACTGCGCCATTGCAGTTTGCTCATCAGGGTTTGCGCGGGCGTTCGAGTCTCCGCGGCGCGATTCGGCAACGGGGACGCAAAAAATAGAGCCGTCATGACGGCCGCAACAACACGCTTCATGCGACTTTAATCGCGCGATAAGGTTCGAAAATCCTTTGGCAGCTCTCCATGACAGCGGCTAGTACTAGCATTACGACGATTTTTCGCGCCGCCAAACTCTTAGCGACATATACTAAAGCATGAAGTGCCTCATGTCGCTCGTGCTTGCTTGTCTATCGCTTACTGCCTGCGGCGGTGGCGGCAGCATGGCGCCGGCGATAGCGCCGCCGGTTGGTCCGAGTGCAGCTCCGCCCGCATCAAGTACCGCGGCGATCGACGCCGTAATCGCACAGAATTATCCAAACTCGATCGGGGTTGAACTCGGTATCTATCGCAACGGGTCTGCGCTCTACATCCACGGCTACGGGTTGCGCGATCGTGGCCTTCCCGAGCAATTCGTTCCGTGGCCCGACATGTGGCACGTTCAGCAACCGGATCAGCTCTACGGTTTGCAGCGCGGCGCTTTTGCGCCCGACGCGAACACCGAGTTTCATCTTGGGTCAGTGAGCAAGCAGTTTACGGCCGGAGCGATTTTGTTGTTGGAACAAGACGGGAAACTCGGTGTCGGCCAAACGCTCGCGACGTATTTTCCCACCTTCACTAACGGCGCTTCTGTTACGATTCAGGAACTGCTGCAACACACAAGCGGCATCGTCGAATACAACAACTTCGGTTCGGCGCCGGATTTCACCGATGCATACGCGCAGTTCATGGCGAGTGGACAGACCAGCTATCAGCCGATTGTCGATCAGCTCAATGCTTTTCCGCTGATGTTTGCGCCCGCAAGCGCATATAACTACAGCAATACCGATTATGCTTTGCTTGGGATGATCGTTGCCAAATTAAGCGGCATGCCGCTCGGGGCGTTTCTCCAGCAGCGCATCTTCGGGCCGCTCGGCATGACGCAAACCTATCAGGGATTGCCACCGCCCCCGGTCAGCGACTTCGCACTAGGATATCGAAACGACGGACAAGGTTTCCGTCGCACATGGCAATGGAATCTCCAGTGGCTCGCCGGACCGGGCGGATTGATTTCAACCGTCGGCGACTTAGAAAAGTGGGACCTTGCGACACGAAAACCCGGCATCTTCACGCAGAGTTCGCTTGCACAAATGGTTCGAACGAACTCGTTTCCGCAAGCCTACGGCACGTACGCGTACGGATGGATCGTCGGAACCCTGAACGGGCATCGTTACGTTTGGCACGACGGCGAAATCGGAGGATACCAAACCACGAATGCAACGTTCCCCGACGACAACTTGGACATTATCGTGCTGACGAACGCGGGCGTCGGCGGCTTGGATCCGTACTACATTATGCCGCAGTTGCTACCCCTTGCACTTACAATGAAGTAAGCGTTGCGCCGTGGAAGCGACGACGGAGTGTATGACGTCATCGTAGCCGGTCTCGGCGGAATGGGAAGCTCGGTCTTAGCGCATTGCGCTACGCGTGGCGTTCGCGTGTTGGGCATCGAGCAGTTTTCCCGCGGTCATGCGTTGGGTGCGTCATCGGGAAAGACGCGGATCATCAGGCAAGCGTATTACGAAGATCCGGCGTACGTACCGCTTCTTCTGCGTGCGTATGAGTTGTGGAATGAATTGGCGCAACGCACGGGCACCGAGGTCTTGCGCATCACCGGTTTACTGATGACTGGGCTGCCGGAAAGTGAAGTGATCGCGGGCTCGACGCTCAGCGCGCGCACGTACGATTTACCGGTAGAATACCTTAACGCCGGCGACATTCGTTCGCGGTTTCCGATGCTGCGCGTGTTGGATGGAGAAGCCGGCGTGTTCGAACGCATGGGCGGCGTCGTTTTTCCCGAGCGCGCAATCGACGCGCACTTGCGCGTAGCGGAGAAGTTTGGTGCGGAGATGCGCTTCGAAACCGGGATGCGTACTTGGAACAGCGACGGCGACCGCGTCACGGTTCAGTTGGACGATGGATCGTCGGTTGAAGCTTCTTCTCTCGTCCTAACGACGGGGCCGTGGATCGAGAGCGAGTTTGCTAAGATCGGCATACCGCTAGAAATTCAGCGCAACGTTCAGGTGTGGTTCGCGCCTGCAACCGATGCGTACGGCGCCGATAAGTTTCCGGTGTTTTTGCTTGATCGAGCATCGCTGCCCGCGCCGCTTTATGGGTTTCCGGATTTCGGCGACGGGGTGAAGGCGGCATTTCACAGCTCGGGTGAGTTGACTCATGCCGGTGAATTGCGCCGCGAGATCGATCGTACGCATGACGTCGATCCATTGGCGGCCGCGTTGAATTCGTGGATGCCCGGAGCGGCCGCGTCGTATCGGGACGCGAAAGCGTGTATGTATTCGCTGACGCCGGACCGGCATTTCGTGGTGGACAAGCATCCCGCGCACGGCAACGTCGTGCTATGCGGCGGCTTCTCCGGTCACGGTTTCAAATTTGCAACCGTAATCGGTGAAGTCGCCGCAGATTTAGCACTGAACGGCTCTACTGATTATGAAATCAGTTTTCTCAGCGCTTCGCGCTTACTTTCCGGAGTTGTTTCCGGTGGTGAGAGCGGTGATGAGGTTCGCGACGTTAGGCGTTCCTAGGCCCGTCGGCATGTCGTAACCGAGGCCGGCGGGTTCTCCGGCATTGCCGTTCCAGCCGTTCGATCCAGTGGTAACGTCGTGGAACACCGTGTTATACGGTCCGTTCTTAGCGATCTTGTACAGCATCGGGTTCACAAAGCCAAGAGGTTGTCCATTGGCTTGGTTTGCGAGAGCAATGATGCCCGCCCATTGCGGTGCGCCCGAGCTCGTGCCGCCCACGAAGTACAGGTGGATTTTTCCGTCCGCCCGGAAGCCTTGTGCCACAAGCACCGCGGTGTAGACGCCGGCGTTGTAACTAACGTCGGCCACTTCACGTGAATCCGGGTGGAATAGGCTTTGTTGATACGACGGTGCCGCGAAGAGCGAACTCGGCGCACCGCCGGTAGCGGCCGCGATTGGTCCGAGAGCACATCCGAGCGGGCATTGCGCCGGATCGCTGTCGTTCCAAACAGTTTCCGATTGATACGCGCCGCTATCGCTCATTAATAGCGACGTACCGCCAACAGACAAAACGGCCGGATCGGACGCCGGGAACGACGCGGTTAACGTCGTGTTTCCGTTCGTTGCGCCATAGTCGCCGGCACTGGCAATCATCGTGATGCCCGAATCGGCGGCCGCTTGGAATACGTTGTCCGAATGAAGCAGGTGTCTATTTCCTGCGCCGCCCGGAATGGTGGGCTCGTCAGCACCGTAGCTCATCGAAATGATGTTGCCGACGTGCTTCGCGAGCGCATAGCCTTCCGCAGCGAGAATGTCGTTGCTGCTGTTTGTCGGTGCAACCAGCAGGTCGATCGTCGCACCCGGCGCAATCGCGTGCGCCCATTCAACGTCGAGCGACGTTTCGCCGGCCCATCCGACCATGTTCCCATTTGTCGGATCGAACGGTGCGGGTGGCGTCGTTGGATAAATGACATTCAGCTTCGCAGCCGGCAGACCCATGACGCGATCGAAATACGCGAGGTCTTGTTGGATCGTCGGGCTTCCGAATGCATCGATGATCACAATCGTTTGGCCGGTGCCGTCGTAGTTCGACGGAACATTATACGCCGTACGAATTTCGGACGGCGTGTAGCATGCAAGGCCGTAATATTGTACGCACACCGACGGGGGCGGTAACGCGCTTGGCGTTACTCCGTTACTGTCGGCAAGCAGCTTCATGGGCGGATTTGCGTAGTACTTGAATTCGCTGGAATTGCTTACGGTAAGCGCTCCGGTTTTGAACCGGGTTCCGTTGGACGACGGGCTAGCGTTTGCCGGCGAGTTGGTCTGCGGCGTCACCGATCCGCCGCCGGAACAGGCAGCGAGAATCGAAGACGCGACGATTAGAACCGCAGCCTTCGTAAATAACTTCATGAAAGGCCCTCAACAGAATGCAGCAGATAACGAGCTTCCGACCGTGCGATAACGCACGATCATGGCAGGTGTGCGACTGACGTTCAGCCGGGCAGATTTCCACCCTGCCGACTTCTCTAGGGCGAAATGCCCAATTTTCCTGAGAAGTGAACCCGGAATGCGACCGTAGTTCTTTTGGCCTATACGGTGATGCCCAGCGTGGACAACATTGCCTGAACGGCCGAAATGCCGCCCATTACGTTGACGGGGACCGTCGTTATCGCAACGGCCAAATTTGCTGCGGACGTGCCGATCGATACGAACTTCGCGAGATTTGCTTCGCTTTGCGCCAGGTGCGCCGTAACGTCGTCCATTTGTGCCGCAAGTTTTTGCAACTTCGCTTGATTCGCAGCCGTGGTTCCGAGCGTCGCAATTGCATTGGCTGCATTCGCTTTTTCCGCGGCGATCCGAAGGTTGATCTTTGCGAGATCTGCTTTTTCCGCGCCCTGTTCGTCTCCGTTTTCTACAAGAAGTTCCTCGAGTGCCGCAGCATTATTCGATGCCGCCTCCAACGCTGTCGCAAGTTTGTCGTTCATTGACTGCTGCCTCCGCCCGTCGCTTTTCTGAGCGTTGCAATCTGAGGTCCGAGTTGAGATACATATCCTTGAATGATTCCGGAAGCTGCTTCAATGCCGCCTGATTGGATGGCAGTAAGGATTGCGCTGTGAGCGCTCTTGATGGTCTCAAGCGAACTAACGTAGGCATCGATCGCTTTTCTGCGATCGTCAACGGCCGCGCGATCGACGCGATACTCCTTTCGGAGACGCAAACGCTGCACTCTGTCGACGTCGCGAAGAGTTTCCAACACTAACGGCGGATAGGTATTCGCACTGGCCGGGTGCGCAGTGTGCGGAACACGGCCGGTAGTTCCCGGTGGGTTTGCGACCACCGGGCGATAAAAATCTTCGATTGCGTCGGTTTCAAAGTCGAGTTGGTTGCTGTAGTTGTTCTGCGCTATCTTTTCAAGCACACCGATGAGCTGCTGAAGATCGCTGTCGGCTTTGGGGGCAACTGTGGCGATTGCGTTGCGCCGCCGAATGTTGTAAATATCCGTCACCAGCGACGTCGCGAGATTCGCCAGGGAGGTTACCTGGGAAGGATCCAGCGACGATTTCGTCGCGCCGCTAATCGAGCTCGCAAGCGCCGGAATGCCGAAATCGTTTCCGGTGTCGCTTCCTCCGGCTAAATCTCCGAGAGCTCGAACGTATTGCAATACAACGAGATTCGCGTTTTCCCACTGTTGCGAAGCGGTCTGATTTAAAGAACACGCATCAGCCAGCTTCGGAAGGGCTGCCGGCTTCAATGAGCCTGCACGATCCCATTCGTACGCGCGCACGCACGACGAATAGAAATCCAGCGAGATTGCCGTGTAGGCGTCGCTCGCCGCAGCAGTTGTTGCTGCTAGCGATCTGATCGCCTCGAGGTCGATATTCTGGCGACAACCTACCAGTACGAAGAGGGCGAGCGCTGAGATAATCTTCCGCACTTAGATTTGCGCGATAGCCGTAAGCTCGAAACGCGCTCCGAAAAGCAGCGGCCCCGACCCGAGGAAAGCTCGGGCCGGGAGCACGCCGTCAAAGTAGGTTACGTAAACCGAGTTAAACGCTTCGAACGTTCCAACGTCCGGAGTAAAGATCGTGATCATAACGACGCGATCCATCGACGTTCCGTGTTTTTCGAGAACACGTTGCAGCTTCTGCATCAACAGGTGCGCTTCGTCCTCGAGCTCCTCGGGCGGAATCAGGTCTTCGCTGATTCCAATCTGCCCGGAGACGTAAAGCGTATCGCCGATGCGTCTGGCGTCGCTGAAAGGAAATTGCACGTGGTTCAGCGATCGGAGCCGCCGCAGAACCCGCCGAATTGACGGGTCAGCAGGTAGTTCTGAGAAGCAACGACTTTCGCATAACAGAAACCGCGAATCCCGCGCGCGGAGTAGCTCTGTTGGCTTGTGCCGTTGGTTGGTGTCACCGTGTTGTCGGCGTTAATTGTCAAAGTATCACTGGCTGTGTCTTGCTCGTCTAGCGACGAGTGCAACGGTCCGCCGTCCTCTGATCCACCGCCGTGGCGCTCGATCGTTTCGTGTTTGCCCTGAGTAATGGACGCAGTTTGCGTTGCGCTGCCATCGGGGTTAGCAGTAAAATTCACAGCGACCTTTAGCGGCCAATCCCGCATTTCGCGCGTGGTGGTGGATCCGCCGAACCCTTTGATGGTAGTGACGTTCGAGAAAATGCTTGTGTCCTGATTGATCGTTTGGTCGAAAATCGTTTCGGACGGATTTGCTTGAATCTGCTGCAAATTTTTGAATGAAATTGTTTGATTGATCTTCGTTTCGATCCGCCCCGCGGACGTCATTGCATAGCCGTCGATGGATACGGTGTGAGTCGATGTAACGTTCACCGGGCCGCTTCCGACGCCACTGCTATTAAACACCACGTTTTCGGTTACCACGGGGGAAGGATTCAGCTGCGTCCCATTGCTTACGATTGCGCCCGTAATGTGCGGGGTGTTGCGATCCAAGAATACGAGCAACGCTGCGTTCGTCGAAAAATACGACCCGACGTTGAAGAGATTTACGGTGACCCGGTGAGGATTGCCGTCGCTAAGCAACGCCGCAAACGGCGTGAGGTTTACGCGGTAGGGCTTGAAGTTCAACGTTTCGATACCCGGAATCGGCCGCCAGAGATACGGATCGATGCCGCCGGTATAAATCCACGGATAAACCGGTGCTACGCCTGCCGGCGTGCCGTCGATGGCTACTTCGCCTTCGCGAAATGCGGTATTTCCGCAATTCGGAATCGTGCCCGCAAGATCGTCCGGAAAACAGGTGTACCAGAATTCGTCGTTGCTTTGCGATTGCAAGAACACGTCGAGATACGCGGCCTTGACGTTTGG
The DNA here is from genome assembly GCA_964546935.1 of uncultured bacterium. Classification (GTDB taxonomy): domain Bacteria; phylum Vulcanimicrobiota; class Vulcanimicrobiia; order Vulcanimicrobiales; family Vulcanimicrobiaceae; genus JALYTY01. Next base: position 14,625 of record CAZJLJ010000062.1, read on the forward strand.
GGGAAACGAAAACGTACCAGCAAGCGGCGTTTGCGGCGAATTTAGCGAGACGACGCCGTACGTGGAATCGGAAAGCGGATAGACATTATCGGCCACTTCGGGAGCCGGAAAACGTTGGTTCGCCGGATAGAACTGGATCTGTGCACTGCCATGGATATGACTCGTGTACGTGTTGTTCACGAGATTGCCTAGGTTGACGAAGCCCGACTGCGCTTGCCGAAGGATCGCGCTAAGGTCGGTGATGTCGCGTTCAACGTGCCATGAGGGTGCGAGGCTATGCGACGGTTCGGCAGTTGTTCCAAAGTACACGTTGGTGCCGGCTATCCAGATGGACGCGGTGCGGTCGAATTGGCGTCCTGCGTCGACATTGAAGTCCGCGCTGAGCACGACTTTTGCCCAAGGCCCGGGACAGCCCGACGGCGGAACGTATTCGAACGACTTAGGATTGAAATCGGCAAAATCGAAGGCCGAAAACAATTGAACCACGCAAGGCGTTTCATTTGGTCGCGCGACCGGCGGTTCAGCAGTCGTTACGTTTGAGGGAACGATCGGCGCCGCATTCCGAACCGGTGCCGCCGTATTTCCTTGTGAGCCCATCGCCGCTGCAATGCGCGCCGAGATGCCGGTGATGCCGCCCACGCCGCTAGCTTTTGAAGCGGTCGATCCGCTTTGCGGCAACGCACCGCTACCGTGGGATCCTCCGGCACCTCCGCTGCAGGCGCTAGCCAGAAGCGCGAGGACGGCGATAGCCGATCCACTTCTATAAAAGGATAGAGAACGACCGCTCATGCTTGGTAAACCCCCGACAGCAGAACCAAATGAGTGCGCTTTTCGTAAGATTCCGTACGAAGCAACGTTGAACGTGTCAGGTGCGCGGTTGCTTAGCAATCGGTAGCGAAGATCACCTCGCGTGCCGCACCGTGATTATCTCAGCGGCACGTGACCTACGAAAATGGCCGTTCTATTCAATGCGAGTCGGGTTCGGGCACTGAACGTCCCAGGGGGCTAGGGATTTCGTGCTATCGGTTCGAGCGCTCTTAACTTACAGCAAGCGGGGGCCCCAGCCGGTGAAGATCCGGCCTGAGGGATTGGAGTAGGTGAGGCGCGGTTTGCACTCGGGGCAATTGCAGCCGTAGATGTGCACGTTGGACGTCTGGTTCGTGGGTTTGATTGTGGGTTCCATGCACCCACAATAGCGCACACCGCGTCCTCATGAATCCGTAAAATTGCTGACTTTCTTACGCACGCAGTACGGATTGCGCCTCACGCAGCACGTAAGCTGCGAGTTCTCCGCGCGAGTTCATGTTCAGTTTGCTAAGAATCGAAGCGACGTGGCTCTCCACGGTACGTTCGCTTAACGAAAGGGCATCGGCGATCGCGCGATTGGACTGGCCTTCCGCGACGTGCCCCGCCACCTGGCGTTCCCTTCGAGTAAGGACGTTTCGGTCGCGGACTTTTATGCTCTGCAACGCATCGGCATACTCTTCGCGCAACTGTTCGAGCATCGGATGATCTGCGCCGAGCATGTGTTGCGCGGACTCAAGCGCGTTGCGATGCGTCCGATTCGCTTCGTCTTCCCTTCCTTGCGCGCGATACAGGCACGCGAGTTCATTCAAACTTCTCGCCGTGTCCGGATGATGGACGCCAAGTGATTCGCGGTAGATCGCAATCGCGCGTAGGCAGAGCGGTTCGGCTTCCTGCAGGCGTCCTTGGTTGCGATAGACGTTTGCGAGGCTGATAAGGCTCTCCGCGAAATGGTGGTGGTTAGGTCCCAGCGTTTTCTCGTGAATTTCGGCCGCGCGGCGATGCAACGGTTCGGCCTGCGCGTACTTTCCCTGGCACCGATACACCA
>CAZJLJ010000063.1:0-12426 GCA_964546935.1 uncultured bacterium
GCTTCGAAAGAAAGGCGCGTCGGCGGGGTCCGGTTTCGTCTAAGGAGCCAACATATGCGCGGCCTCATTGTCGTCGTTCTGCTAAGCTTTGCCGCGTGTAGTCACGCTTCGACTGCGAATTTCACGCCGGGCGGTTCGTCGAACGTTCTTCCCGAGACGGTTCGCGTCTCGTCCGAAACGTTTGCGGGATATGGCAGCGACGCCATAAGGAAAATGACAACATCGATCGCAACTACGGACGGACGTTGGAGACTCTGCGAGAGCGGGTGCCCGGCGGAAAATCGAGATTGGGGCGCGGACTCGTTCACGTACATTCTCGCTTTGCGCTGGCGCGCTACACACGACGGTTCGCTGCTTCCGTTTTTCGATCGGCTCGAGCGCACGGCGTCTTCGTACACCGGATGTACCACGCCCGCCTGCGGATGGAGCGACGTGCCGGAATGGGATTCAATCGCCGACTCGCGTGAGTATGAGGCAACTCGTAACTCTGCGGTACTGGAAAAAGCGAAAGCCGCCTACGCCTACGGTAGAAACGCAAAATTCTTTGCGCTTGGAGCGTGCCCGCAGATTCACTATCAGCTGCCGTACGGTGCGACCGGCCTGAAAACGCTCGAGACCGACGCGAATGCGATCAAAGCGGCGTTGCTTCTCTATCAGAATACGAGGGAGACGGCGTATCTTTCGGATGCGCGCGCTCTCTACGCGGCCGTGCGGGCTCACTTCTTCGATTCGTCAGCGGGCTTGTACACAGTCTATCTCTTCGATAACAAAGTCACGTGCATCCAAGTGCCGCATCGTTTTTACGCATCGGTCAACGGCGACATGATCGATAACGGCATTATCCTGCATCGTCTTACGAACGATGCAAGCTATCTAACCGATGCGCGCGCAACAGCGAGAGCCGTCGAATCTCATCTCGCGGATAAGAATGGAGTCTTCGCCGATCTGCAAGCCGAGAACGACATCGTCGAACCGCTAGTCGAAGCAATGTACGATCTTGGAGCTAGCGAAGGTGATGCCGCCGCACGCACCTGGATTGTAAACAATGCAAAGGCAGCGCTAGCGCAGACTCGCGACGCCGAAGGATGGTACGGCCGGTTTTTCGACGGCTATAAGCCGGCATGGGACATTACGGCATGGCAGACGAGCGGTGGGCTGGCCCTTGCGGTTGCTGCAGCTGCGCTCTCACCATCCAGCGTGCCGGCCAGCCGAGCATGGGCGGGTGCGCAGTTCGTTCCACACGCCTTCAGCGGCTTTCCGTCGCCGGTCATCAGCTTCAACGGGCGCGCCGTCGCGTTCGTTGGAACGATCGGCGATAGGTGCTGCGAGCCCGGCCATGCGGGCGTCCTAGTTGATGGAGTGCAGACTTTCGACGAGAGCGGGGTGTGGCAGAATAAATCGAGCTCCAATCTGCGCATTCCAGGCGCAATTCTCTTTGCGTGGCGATGGCCGTCTAGCGGGGCGCACCGGGTACAATTCATTCCGCCCACCTACGACGACGTTAAAGAAGGCGCACCCTACATTGACGTGGAGGGTTACTACGTCGTCCCCTAGAGAGTTTGGTCGCATCCGTAGAATAGAAAGGCCATGGCCTACCTTCGCGAGATCATTACCGACGGTCACCCAACGCTGCGCAAAGTCGCAAAAAAAGTCGACCCCAAAGAAATTGCCGATCCGCTCTTCCAGCAGCTGATCGACGACATGTTTGCGACCATGTATGCCGCCCCGGGCGTTGGACTGGCTGCTCCACAGGTCAACATCTCCAAGCGCCTCTTCGTCATGGACGTCCAGGAGGACGAACACGAACCTGCAGTCGTGATCAATCCGAAGTTTGAATTGACGCAAGACGAAGAAGAGATGACCGAAGGTTGTCTTTCCGTGCCGGGTTATGTGGGTGAGATCACGCGCTTCCGCCACGTAGCCATTACCGGACTCGACCGCAATGGAAACAAAATACGGCTCGAAGGCGAAGGGCTTTTCGCACAATGCTTGCAGCACGAGATCGATCATTTAAACGGCGTGCTGTATATCGATAAAGCAAGGAACGTGCGCAAACCGGAAACGCCGGAAGAAGTCGAAGTCGCCGAAGCGGCTGCTGCCGAGGCCTACTAAAACCACCAAGAGTGAAGACGCTTTTCTTCGGAAGCAGTGCATTTGCGGTCCCGAGCTTGCACGTTGTTGCGGAACGCACGGCGCTCTTCGGCGTCGTTACGCAACCCGACCGGCCCGCGGGACGCGGACACAAGCTCACGCCCACGCCGGTAAAAACGGCAGCGTTAGAACTTGGACTGCGCGTCTTCGAACCTGCGAAATTAAAAGCATTCGCAGAAGAGATGCGCGGAGAAAACTTCGATTTGTTCGCGCTTGCGTCGTATGGCAAAATTCTGCCGCAGACACTGCTCGATTTACCGAAGCTGGGCGCGCTAAACGTGCATCCGTCGTTATTGCCGAAGTATCGCGGTGCGACGCCGATTCAAGGCGCACTGCTCAACGGTGATTCAGAAACAGGCGTTAGCATCATGCTAATGGATGCCGGCATGGACACGGGCCCGATTGTATTGCAAGAACGGGTGCCGATTGAGGAGACGGATACGTACGGAACATTGCACGATCGCCTTGCATTGTACGGAGGCGAGCTGCTCGGCGAAGCACTCGATCGAGCGGAGAGCCGTGAGTTACGCGCAACGCCGCAAGACGGAGAAGCGACGGTCACGAAGCCGATCGAGAAAGACGATTTGAATATCGATTGGTCGTGGGATCCGCAACGGATTGTCCACACGGTGCGCGCGTTCTCACCGCAACCCGGCGCACGCGTTGAAATCGACGGCGAAACGGTAAAGGTTCTGCGCGCGCACGTAGACGGCGATCGCGTCGTCATCGATGAATTGATCGCGCCGAATCGAGGACGAATGACGGGCGAAGCCTACGAACAATCGCGTCGCGCCGCCCGGGAGCGCGCATGACAGGCGCACGCGACGTTGCGCTGCAGACGGTGCGAGATGTTTTTCCCGCACCGCCGCAGACCGTAGAACGGGGCGCGCAAGAGGCGCTCGATTATCGCGCACGTAAAGCCGATCTCGATCCTCGCGATCGCGGCTTTGCAACGGAGCTCGCGTACGGCGCCATAAAGATGCGCCGCACGTTGGACTGGTATTTGGAGCCGTTTATCGGCGGACGGGATCAGCCGTTGCCGCCGGTGATTCGGGAAGTTTTGCGACTTGCGGTTTACGAATTGGTGTACACGCGCCCAGATGTTCACGCGACGGTGTTCGAATGGGTCAACGTGGCGAAGCGGTACGGACACCGCGGCGTTGCTAATTTAGTGAACGCCGTGTTGCGCAGTTTCTTGCGCGACCGTCCGTTGGAACCAACGCGCGACATGTTCCAGAATGAAGAAGAGTACCTTGGCACACGCTATTCGCTGCCGACTTGGCTCGTGCGCCAATGGAATTCGGTCTTCGGCGAAGAGACTGAGGCTGTTTGTGCGGCGGTAAACGAGCCTGCCGCCACGGCCGTCACTATCAATGGCCTGAAGACGACTGCACTCGATGTGATGGACCGCTTTCTTTCCGAGAAAATCGGCGCCTCGCCTTCGGCGTGGGTCGGAGACTCGGTGCTCGTCGACGACGCAGCGTACGCGCGGCGAAAAGAGCCCGAAGCCAAAGGCGCGTGGTGGATTCAGTCCGAGAGCTCGGCGATGCCGGTCGACATTCTGAATCCCCAGCCGGGCGAGGCTATTCTGGATGTCTGTAGCGGACGCGGGAACAAGGCGCTCCAAACTGGTTCTCGCCTGGGCGGTGAAGGCACACTCCTTTGCATCGAACGGGAAGAACGCAAAGCCGGCGTGCTGCAAAGACGCATGGAGGAGGCCGGTGTGGCCGGCGGCGTCGTAATCGGCGACGCCGGCGAGGAGCTGCTGCGCCCCGAACAGCGTTTCGACCGGATTCTTATCGATGCGCCGTGTTCGGGCATCGGTGTAGTGGGGCGTCACCCGGAGGCGCGCTGGAAGAAGCAGCCCAGCGACGGCGAACGTCTGGCTAAGACCCAGCGAGCTATCCTCGACCGGATTGCTCATGCGGTTTTCGAGGGCGGCGCGCTCGTGTATGCGGTTTGCTCGACCGATCCTCGTGAGACGGTGGAAGTGGTCGACGGCTTTTTGGCCGGGAGCGGTTTCGAGCGCGGGCTTATCCCCGCGTCGTACGAACCTTTCCTGACCGACGAGGGGGATGTGTTGATCCCGCCCGGAGTCGAAGGCCGCGACGGTTTTTTTATCGCTAGGCTGGAGCGGCGGTGACCCAGGGTTGATGCAACGATGAGCTGGTTTGCGCGAATCGAGAAAGCATGTGCGGCGTTTATCGAGCGCACTTTTGCAAAGACGTTCCCTAGCGACTTGGAACCGGCTCAAGTTGCGCGCAAGCTTGTCGCGACGATGGAAGCCCGAACTCGCGGCGACGATGGCCAGCTCCACGCGCCCGGCTCTTACATCGTTTACATCAACCCCGAAGATCTTGCGCGCTTAACGGACCATCGAGACTTTTTGGAGCGCGAGTGGGGCGAGCTGCTCCGAGACATGGCCGGCCGCGTGGGCGTCTATTTTTTCGACGGCGGCCCTAGCGTTCAGATGAAGTCGCGTGAAAGCATCCCTGTCGGTGCGGTCGACGTTATGGTCGCGAGCGATGTCACGATTCACCTTGCCGACGCGGTTCCAACGGGACCGCCGCAGCGTTTTTTTCTTCGCATGCTCAAAGGCGTGCCGGCATACGGTGTGTACTTCATAGAAGGCAACTTGACGGTCGGACGCAGCGAGGAGAGCGACATCTTTTTAGTCGATCCGAGCGTTTCGCGAAACCACGCCGAGATGAGTCTTGATTTCGATGGACCACTGGTGCGCGATCTCGCGTCGACAAATGGTACGTTTGTGAACGGCGAGCGGGTCGAAAAATCGCGCCGTCTGCACTCCGGCGACGTGCTGACCTTCGGCAATACGCAATTGAGGCTCGAGGCGCGCGAGTGAATTTCGACGCGCACATGCGGGTCGGTTCGCTTGAAATGATAGCCGCGCTCTTGGCGGTTGCCGTGGTCGCGGCTCGCCCGCGGCCAAACGCTTCCGAGGAACTTGGAGAGATGCGTCCCTTCCGCGTGGAGCTGCGGGTGCTCGAGCCGGGCGCGGATCGTCGCTACGAGGGGTTGAGCCCGCTCACTATCGGACGCGCACCCGACGTGGAGCTGGTCTTAACCGACGCCGAGGTGAGCCGCCGTCACGCCCGCCTCGAGACGCACGGAAAATACGTCTACGTTCGCGATCTGGAGAGCAGCAACGGAACGTTTCTTAATGGACGGCGGATCTCGAGCGCCATCGAAATTCGTCCCGGAGACGAAATAGATATTGGAACCACCCGCGTTATTGTGGAACAATTGAAACCATGGACGTAGCCATCCGTGGCGACCGCGCCTCCTGCTTGACGCTGCAACTGGGAGCCCAGACCTGGCTCTTTGCGGTGGCGCGCGGGTTCGGGACGATTGACGGAACGGGTGCAGCCCCATCGACGCTGGGACGGATCCGGAATGAGTTCGAGCGGCGCCTGAAAAGCGAGCGGTTTCGACGGGCGCTAGACCGTCCGCAAGCGGCTGCCACAGCCATGCTTGGTGTGCTCTCACGCGTAAACGGCGACCTATTCTCGCGCAGCGCGAGCCACGACGATTACGTGACGGCTGGATGCTCGCTCTCGGCAACGCTTTTCGTGCGTGGTCGCGCCTACGTGGTGCACTCCGGCGGAACGGCTGCCTATCTTGCGCACGGCGGCGAATTGCGACCGCTAACGCGCGACGATACGCTCGAGTCGGGCGGATTCCAGGTTCTTGCGCGTGCGCTTGGCACGACCAACGCGCTCGACGTCTCGGTTTCGAGTATCGGCATCGAACCCGGTGACGTCATCATTCTAATGGGGCACCGCGTCGCGGGAGATTTGGACCGGCGCGCGTTGATTTCGCACGTTGAAGCGGCGGGGCCCGGCGAACACGTTTTAGTTATTCGGTTCGACGACGGCGATCGCGCGAAAGACGACGCTGTCTTCGTGGATCTGCGTCCTCACAAAGCTTCTCTTTGGTTGCGTGCCGCACTCAGTACGGGTGGAGCGCTTTTGGCGTTTTTGCTATCGGTTGCGTGGGCGCAGTAGCGCTCGTTTCGCGCCGCGCGGCGCCCATGATAGCAGCGCTCGTTATTAGTGCGCTGCTCTTGTCGTTTGCCCCCGCGCACACGCTTGGCCCGCCATGGGTCCTCGGCCTGTTGGCGGTGCTCGCAATGGTGTGGGTTCTTTGGCAACCGATGAACACGTCGCGCGATGACGTATTGCCGGCGCTCGCGGTGGTGCTTGGGGCGCTGGGGTTAACGCTCGTCGCGCGTTTATCGCCTCAACTTGCGGAGAAACAGCAGTGGTGGCTTGTCGTTTCGCTGGTTCTCGTAATCGGCGCGACGCCGTTGTTCACGCATTTCCGCCGATTCGCAGCGTACAAGTATTTGTGGGTTGTGGGTTCGCTCGTGCTGTTCATTCTGCTCGTACTCTTCGGCCAAGAAGTGAACGGCGCAAAGCTTTGGATTAAACTTGGACCGATTCAGTACGAGCCGATCGAGCTGATCAAACTCTTCATCGTGTTCTTTCTGGCTGCATATCTCGCTGAGACGGCCGACGTGATCGCGGCGGCGCGCCCATGGTCGGTGCGTGCAAATTTGAAGTATCTCGGCCCTTTATTTTTGGGCTGGGGCGCTTCAATGGCGATTTTGGTGTTGCAGCGGGACCTCGGCATGGCGACGTTGCTGCTGGCGACGTTCGCCGCATTGCTGTATGTCGCCACGCGACGGATCGATATCGTCATCGGCGGTGTCGTGATCTTTGCAATCGCTGCGTTTTGGGCAGTTCACCACTATCCGTACGTCCAAACGCGCATCGCGGTTTGGCGCAACCCTTTCAGCGAGCCGCTAGGTGCCGGATATCAATCGTCGCAAGCATACTATGCCTTAGCGGCCGGTGGGCTCTTCGGCACCGGTTTTCAGCTTGGACATCCGGGCTTTATTCCGGACGTCGCAACGGACTATATCTACGCGGCGTTCTCCGAAGAGTTTGGATTCATCGGCGCGATCGTCATATTGGCGCTGTTCGTTACGCTCGTGCGCCGAATCTTTGCTGTTGGGATCGACCAACCCGATTTGTATTCGAAACTCTTGTCGGCAGGAATGGCTGCGACCCTGGGATTTCAGATCTTTATCATCGTCGGCGGCGTAATCGGTGTCTTTCCGCTTACCGGAATTACGCTGCCGTTCATGTCCTACGGCGGCAGCTCGCTGCTCGCCAATTTCCTGCTCGTCGCGCTCGTATGGGCGATGAGTAGCCGCGTATGCGCACCGCGTCAGTCTCCCTCGTCGTAATCGTTCTCGCGTTAGCGTCCATCGTGGCGGGATTCGTAGGCGGTCAAGCATCGTCGCATCCGCCTGCGATCGTGATGCTGCATGCCGCCGCGTTGCCGAGTACCGAGCCGGTCAGCGCGCGGAACCTTGCTGCTGCGCTGCAGCGCGTTTCCGACGCTGCGCTAAACGATACATTCGCGCAGGACGATGTCGTCGTGGATCGCCCGCTCACGCAGTCTTCGCAGTGGCTTACGCCCCGGCTGAGCGTCGTTGTGGGATTAACCGGTGAATCTGCCGTTATGGAAGCGCAGTTCTTGCGGCTCGATATTCCGCTCGCGTTCGACGTCGATCCGAACGGCCACGATGCGTCGTTGTTCACGAAATTGGCGCGTAATGCCGGCGACCCGATCTTCATTCACGTTGGCACCGCACCGTCTGCGGAACAGCTTGAAACGTTTAAACAACGTATCGGCCCATTCGATGGAATCGCGTCGCGCATCGATGCCGGCATGCCGCATGCATTGCAAGGCGGCGGACTAATGTTTTTTGACGAACAGGGCAGTGCGGACATCGCGCCGTTCCGGCGTGCCGGCGTAGCGGTCGTTCAACGTGATACGACGGTGGACGATCGCACCGGCAAAGGGTACATTACGTATATGTTGCAACGCGCCGCGATGCGTTCGCGACGTGCCGGTCGCGTGGTCGTCTTCATGCGTCCCCAGCCGAATTCACTCGATGCATTGAACCAGTTTTTGACTAGCGGTTCGGCGGAAATTGCGGCGATTCGCTAGTGCGCAGGCAATGCGCTTCATAGCCGCGTACTGGCCCCCGTAACAAGTACGAATCGGAGTTGAAAGGAGCCACTACATTGACCAACATCAGTAAGGTGGGGCTAGTCGGCTTAGCAGTGCTGTTCGCATTCGCCGGTTGTTCCAAAGGCAGCCAAACTTCAAGTACAAGTACAACTACGACGGAACAGGGCGCTGCTGCAAGCCCAACGGAAGCGGCGTCGGCGGGAGCGATGAGCGCAGCGTCGCCCGGCGCAATGGCGGCCGGCAATGCTAGCGACGGTGCGAAAGTTTATCAAACGAATTGCTCGAGCTGCCATCAGGCAACGGGCGCCGGCGTTCCTGGAACGTTTCCGCCGCTCGCGGGCAATCCGGTCGTAACGGGCGATCCGAAAACCGTCATTCACATCGTGAAGTACGGCCTAAGCGGAAAAATCAACGTGAAAGGCACAACGTACAACGGACAGATGCCCGCGTGGGGTACGCAGCTTTCAAATGCCGATATCGCAAACGTTGTAACGTACATTCGCACGTCGTGGGGCAATAAGGCTGCTCCGGTCACGGTCGACCAGGTCAAAGCCGTCACGCAATAACGCTGTTATCCGAAGAACACCGTCGTCATAGAGATCGATCCGCCGTCCATGCCTTCGACTGGGAACGTTACGGCGTCATTCGCGTCGGAAGCACCCAACACGTAGAGTAGCGGTAAGTAGTGATCCGGGGTCGGCGCGGAAAGCATCGCGTCCTCCCCCATCGATTCGTAGTCGATCAGTGGTTCGAAAGTGCGCGAGAGAAGCAATTCTCTTGCGCGCTTTTCAAAACGAACCGCCCAATCGAACGGTTCCGCCGGATGGCGGCCCCACGCGTAGGTATGGAGATTGTGAATTAAGTTGCCGCTCCCGGCGACGAGCACGCCTTCATCGCGCAGCGGCCGTAATCGCTGGCCCAATTCGTAGTGATACAACGGGTCTTTCGTTTCATCGATGCTCATCTGCACGACTGGAACATCAGCATCCGGATACGCGTGAACGAGCACCGACCACGTCCCGTGATCGAGCCCCCAGCGCTCGTCCGGGACGGCTGCCGCCGGTGACAACAATTCCATCACACGATCCACTAACGACTCATCGCCGCGCGCGGGATACTGCACTTCATAAAGCGGTCGCGGAAATCCGCCGAAGTCGTGAATCGTTCGCGGTTGGCGGCTCGCGGTGAGCATCGTGCCCGGGATATACCAATGCGCGGAAACCATCAGAATGGCTTGGGGCTTTGCAAATGAATCTGCTATTGCACGCCATCCGCGTGTGTATACGTTGTCATCGATCGCATTCATCGGATTCCCGTGTCCGAAGAAAATAGCGGGCATGCGTTCACTCATATTCGCCATAACACGTTCATCGTAATAATGTTTCGTTAATCCTTCGCGGGTATTTCGCTCCGCGGAGGGGTTTGTAATGAAGCGTGCGGTGTCGGTTGCTTTTGTATTGGCGTTGCTTTCGGGGTGCGCTTCCGCATGGGGTTGAGTTTCCGCGTTCCGCTGATCGTGGTTTCACCGTGGGCGAAACACGGCTACGTTTCGCATTATCGTCACGAACCGGGCAGTATCCTGAAGTTCGTAGAGCAAACCTTCGGGCTCGGTTCGCTCAATACAACGGACGCGCGTGCGGATAATCTCGCCGACTGCTTCGACTTCGCGCAAACGCCGCAGCCCTACGTTTCGATCTCGGTTCGCGTCTCCGCCGGCTACTTCGCAAATTTACCGCCGGACACTAAACCCATCGACTACTAGCAGCGCAACTCCGGCACGGGGCCTCGTTCAAGAGGCTCCGGCGCGTGACCCGACGTACCTGTGGCCATGCAGGCTGAGGATCGAGTTACACCGGCGCTAAAGGTCGCTGCGCTCATTGCGCTGTGTCTTGCTATCGGCGCTGTCGTGGTGCGGCTTTTAGAGATGCTCGGCATGTCCGGCATCGTCATACTGGCAGCCATCTTAATCGCCTATCTGACCGCGCCGGTTATCCGCCTCCTTAGCCGGCGAATGCCTTTGGTATGGGCGCTCACGCTGACCTTCGTGCTGATCGCGGTTGTGATTGCGTTTGCTTTTATCGTTGTGGTTCCGCCGCTCGTATCGCAAGCGCAATCACTAATTTCGAGCTTGCCTGCGACTATCGTAAGAATCCATCGCGAGCTTACGGATCCGCACAACGAATTCGTGGCAAAGCTGCCGCCGAGTATTATCCACTATATCGATACGTTGCCCGCGCAGCTCAATCTGCTTGCGGAGAGATACGGGCTCGGAGTGCTGCAGAGTACGCTTGGCGCGTTCTTTTCCGTCTTTTCACTCTTTTTGTCACTCATTATCGTTCCGATTTTTGCAGCATATTTGTTTTTCGATTCCGCCGAGCTTAAGCGCGGGTTCATAGGATTAGTGCCGGAAAACGCGCGGCCGAAGACGCTCGCGATTCTGGCGGACTTAAATACCACGATGGGTGCATTTGTCCGTGGACAGGCGCTCGACGGTCTCATCCTTGCATTGTTGATCACCGTCATGCTCTGGATAATGCACGTTCCATATGCGCTGCTGATCGGAGTTGCCGCGGGCATTCTGAATTTGATTCCTTACGTGGGAGCAATCATCGGATTCATTCCTTCAGTTCTTCTGGCACTGATCTTCAATGGTTGGCAAAATGCCTTGATAGTCGGCGTTCTGTTCGGCGTTATCCAGCAAATCGATGGGAACGTTATCCTCCCGCGAGTCATGAAGACTAGCGTTCAGCTCTCCCCGCTAGTGATCGTGGCGTCGATCATCATTTTCTCGGCGTTCTTTGGGGTGATCGGAACGTTCATTGCCGTGCCGATCGCGGCGATGTTGCGCGTCCTGAAGCTCCATTTCGCGCCGGCGCCGCCGCCATCGGAATTTCTTGCTGAAGAATCCCTTGCTGCGCCGATGGAAGTTCTCTCCACCACTCGGAAAAGCGGCGTGAAAGTTGCGCAAATCACACGTAGTAAATAGCTAAATCAAGGGCTGCTATGTTAAACCGTTGCAGCGAGCGGTCCAAAGTCCGCAGCATGACTCCGCACAAAGTCGTACACGCTCGTCGGCATCTCGCCCGTAAGATTTGACTGGTCGTCACTCAGGCGATCGTAGCGCCCTTGCGTGTGCAAATCAGCCATGACTCCGAGATGATTGATGAGATATGGAGGCATCCCTAACGTGCGAAGCTTCTCCGTCCATTCATCGAGTGGTACGGCGCGATAGCGGATCTTCCGGCCGAGGGCATCGGAAAAGACCTTCGCGTAATACTCCATATCTGCGGACTCAAATCCGGTGAGATTGTAAGTCTTGCCGATGTGCGGAGCGGGATCGTCTAGAATTACCGCGAGCGCTCGCGCCACATCGACGGATGAAATCGGCGACGTCTTTCCTCTTCCAAGCGGCAACGCCAACTCGTCGGATGCTCGTACACCGTGGGTAGCGAGAAGGAGGAAGAAACTTTCGAGGAAGACCGTCGGCCGAACCGTGACAACGGGTAGTCCGGACCACGTCAGTGCCTGCTCCGCGAGCCAGTGCAGCTTCTGCTGCGTGCTCTCCGTCGTTTCCGTGATGCTCATCTGCGAGACCGTCATCTGGGACAGATTGACGAAAGCTTCGACTCCATGATGACGCGCCACAGCCGCGGTATTAATAGTTGCTTCCAGATAAGCCGGAGAGACCGACATTCCGAAATAGATTCGCGCGACGCCTTCGATTGCTCGGTGCATCGACGCGAGATCGGTCAGGTCTCCCTGCACGACCTCGGCGCCAAGTTCGCGCAATGCGTCGGCACGTGAATCCGCGCGGCGAACTAACGCGCGCACCTTATGACCTTTGGCGAGTAGCAATTCCGTGAGATTCCGGCCAACAGCGCCGACTTGGCCGGCCGCGCCGGTTACGAGGATCGGGTCGTCATTTTTCATGATATTTTTCTTTCAGCTCTTAGTATGGAGCGAACGGTGAGTCCAGAGCGAGAAATGCCTTCGCTTGACCCGTGGAGGACTCGTGAAATTGGAACAGCGCGCCGTGCCCTGAGTCGGGATACGTCAAAAGGACTCCATCCGGAAGATTTTCACTGAGCCGGTACGAGTTGCGAACCGGGGCAGCGAGGAGTTTGCCCCCGCGCGTTCGCTACTTGTTGGCACGCGTTGAATATGACCGGTCGTCTTGAATTTGTCAAGACGCCAAGCAGCTTGCAAGCA
>CAZJLJ010000063.1:12526-16465 GCA_964546935.1 uncultured bacterium
GTTGAATATGACCGGTCGTCTTGAATTTGTCAAGACGCCAAGCAGCTTGCAAGCAGTGTGCTGACGGACCTAGTCGGCGACCGCGCGCAAGGCATGCAACCAAGGCGGGTGCTTCATAGTTGGAATGCGCATGGGCGATGAGCTTGCCGTTCGTTCGTACGTCGAGACGCCGCTGGTTCGTGTCTCCGACGTTGTCTGCTACGTGGATCACGGATTCGAAAGTGAAGTCGAGTACGCGGAAGACACGCGCATGGTTTTCACCTACCGCGGAACGTTTGCGCGGCACGTCGGCCGCCGCGACGTCATTGCGAATGCCAATCACGTCGTGCTCTTCAATGCGCTTGAGGAGTACACGATCACGCACCCCACCGGCGGCGGTGACGGCAGTATAAGCATGCACCTCGATGCAAACGTGATCGAGGAAACCATTCCCCGCGAGCTTCTGCGCATGCGATCGCAATGGACCTTGCGCCAACCGGAGATTCGCATCGACGCCGCTGCACAGCTTGCGTTGCACGAGCTGCGACGGACGTTGGGAAATGCGCAAGCTGAACCGTTGCTGGTAGAGCAGATGGCGCTTAACCTGGGACGATATGTGCTCTCCGGATCGCGCACGACGCGAGCGAAAACGGCAAAGCGCGCGAAGCTCGTAAGTCGCGTGAAGATGTTGCTTTCCAGCGCGCCGCTGCGCCGGTGGACGCTCGCGGAGATAGCTGCCGAAGTCGGCGCATCGCCGATTTATCTCACGCAGACATTTCAGGATCTGGAAGGCGTGGCGCTCTATCAGTATCAAATGCGCCTGCGCCTTGCGTACGCGCTCGAACGCCTGGATCACTACGACGATCTAACGCAGCTGGCACTGGCGTTGGGCTTTTCGAGCCACAGCCACTTTAGCGCGGCTTTCCGTGGCGCCTATGGGCGCCCGCCGTCTGCGTTTCGTTCGCGTTTCGCAAAAACCTAAACTTTTCGATAGCAGCAGTCCGCGAGCCGCGCTACGATTGGCCGCATGCGAGAACTCACAACAAGAGCTGCGGAATTCCGGCAGCTGCACGAGCGTATGCTCGTGCTCCCGAACGCATGGGATGCGGCCAGCGCCCGGATCATCGAGAAAGCCGGCGCTGCGGCGATTGCAACGACGAGTGCCGCCGTATCGTGGGCCCTCGGATATCCCGATAGCGAGAGCCTCACGCGCAATCAGATGCTCGAGGTCGTTCGCAACATCGTACGCACTGTGAACGTGCCGGTGAGCGCGGATGTGGAGGCGGGATACGGTGGTCATTCGCCGGCCGACGTAGCACACACCGTGCGCGACTTGATCGAGCTCGGTGTCGCCGGGATGAACATCGAAGATTCCACGCGCGAGAATGCGGACGCGCTATTGGACGTTGAATCGCAGGTCCAGCGCATCGCTGCAGCGCGCGATGTTGCCGGCGCTGAGTTCGTTATCAACGCTCGCATCGACATGTATCTAATGGAAATCGGGGAACCGAAGGATCGATTCGCCGAAACGGTACGGCGAGCGCGCGGGTATCGTGCGGCGGGCGCGGATTGCATCTTCGTACCGGGCGTGGTGGATGCTCCGACGATTTCAAGCCTGGCGCGCGAAATACAAGCGCCGCTGAATGTCATGGCCGGCCCAGGCGCACCGAGCGTCGCAGCACTCGCGAAACTGGGCGTCGCGCGCGTGAGTGTCGGACCAGCAGTTGCGCTGGTGGCGCTTGGCGCAACGCAGCGCGCAGCGCAAACACTGCTGCAAGACGGAACTTACGATGGATTCGTCGACGCGCTGCCGTTTCCGGACGTCAATGATGCCTTCAAACGCTCGTAGGATCGCCGTCTTCGGAGCAACGGGTCATACTGCCGCGTTTGTTATGCAAGAACTCCAACGACGTGATTTTGTACCGGCTGCATGCGGGCGTATTAGCGAGAAACTGCGTGTCGTGCGCGAGCGCCATGGGATCCAGGATATTCGCGTCGCGCACGTCGGCGAGCCGACGTCGTTGGACGAATCGCTATGCGATGTCGCTGCCGTAATCAACTGCGCGGGACCGTTCGGCGATACGGCAATTCCACTGATCGACGCGGCTCGGCGCGCCCAGGTTCCGTATATCGATGTAACTGCGGAAGCGGCAGTCGTGCTCGATATTTTTCAGCGATACGGAATCGACGTCTCTGATATCGCCATCGTACCGGCGATGGCTTTTTTCGGCGGTCTTGGCGATTTGCTCGCTACCGCAGCAATGGGCGATTGGACCGAGGCGCAGAGAATTGTTGTCGCTTACGGGCTCTCTAGCTGGGTACCAACGAACGGCACGCGGGCAACGATTGCGAAACGCGAGGGAAGACGCCTCATTTTCAGTCAAGGACGTTTGCAAGAGCGCACGGGCGAAACACCCGCGCTCCACGCACAGTGGACCTTCGGCGAACCGTTTGGAGACCAGGAAGTCGCAACGGAGATTACAACCGCGGATGTCGTCACCATTCCGCATCATCTTCGCGTTCGCGACTTGCACACGTACATGAACTTGGCGCCGATCGCCGATCTTGTCGGCACTTCGGCGAACGGCCCGGTCGCAAGCGATGCGACCGGACGTTCTGCACAGCAGTTTCGCATCGAGGTTGTAGCGAGCAACGGCAACGAAGAACGCCGCGCAATCGCGAGCGGGCGTGATATTTACGCCACGACGGCACCGTTGGTTGTCGAGGCCTTGGAACGAATCTTAGCGATGGGTATCACCGGCGTGCACACCGCGGCGCAGGCGTTCGACCCCGTTGAATTTTTACGAGCTATCGAAAAAACGGATCCGTATTTTTTATTCGACGTTTTGACTTGACGCCGCTTAGGAAAGTTTTTCCGCTGGTCGTTGGCCAGGTTAGCGACCAGAGTTTCACATCATGCGACCAATCGGTGTGCTACGGTTGGGAAATGAAGGCCGCCTTAAGCGAACTGGTTGACAAGCTCGGACGGCGCTTGGGAAGACGCGTCTCTGGTGCGTCCCTGCAATTGATGTGGAACTGCTCCGACAATCCGAGTGAGCTTGGAGTTTGTTATGCTTCGCATCGACGCGTGTGGGACGTGGCTGCCGAACGCTGGTCGGATATTCTCGATGCCATGGGTAACCCAATGCCTGAAGAGGACTGGGAGTTTGAGCCGTGCCCGAAACACCGTCGGCTGTTCGAAGGAAACCGGTAAGGGAAACTCATTGCTTCGATATGGAAAGTGCGCTCGCTCCTATGCGACGGGTTGCAGAGCGGGTGGAAGCACTCAGCGCCGAGGTGCCTTCATTGCTACTGAATCTAAGCGGCGATCTTAAGCTCCGTTGCGAACAGCCGTTCTACGTACTCATACAATCCCGCGTCGATGTTGCGTAACCTTGTCTTCGTTGCGCGCGGCCAATGCGAGGTTACGTCATTAACCTCAACGAATGCGCGGAGCGCCTCGGCAATTATGTCGAATTAGACCAGCGTGGAGAAGTCCTGGAAGCGGCCGTCGAATAAGCATAACGATATTCGGACTTGAAACCAGCGTTAAGAAGGCCTTTTGCGTGAAGCGAAACCTCGTATTGCCGGTAACGTCGCTGCTCTCGATCCTTCTCGCATCATTTCACCTGGTGGATGACATCGTATACGGATCGGAAAAAGGCGTGGCATCAAACCTCCTTATCGTAGCCATTCTTGCTGTTTGGCTGTACGGAACGCTGATGTTGGCCGAACGTCGAGCGGGGCTTATTATCATGCTCCTCGGAGCGCTTGCTGGTCTGACCATATTCCTGACCCACGTAACCGGCACCGGGGGCCTCGCAGGCATCGAGATCGGGAAACTGAGCGGCGCCTTTTTCTTCGTCTGGACGCTCGTTGCGCTTGCGGTTGTTTCTCTTTTGTCGCTCACGATCTCAGCGCATGATCTATGGAGTCTGCTGCGCTCGAAGACATAATGAA
>CAZJLJ010000064.1:0-12322 GCA_964546935.1 uncultured bacterium
CCGTGACGTTAGTATGGCGGTCGCTTCGGCTGCGCAGACTGCAAAGCTCTAGATTCAGCCAAGCGATAGAAACGCGCAGTCTCTTCTGCTTCCCATTCCGGCGGTCGGCCTAGCTCCGTCGCAAGCAGCTTCGCAACAAGCGGCGATGCTTCAAGCGCTGCATTGATATCGAGAAACGAGGCGCGGGTTCGACGTGAGAGCGCGTCGTCCACGGTGCGCGCCATTTCGGATCGGGCGGAGAAAATTATATCTGCACGTGTGTATTCGAGACGCGGGTGGATTAACTGCGCAAGCGAAGCGTCGTTTTCGATTAATGCACGAATCGAATCGCGATCGGTGTCGTGCAGCGGCAAGGCCGTCGTCCGGCACGGCGCGGTCCGCAATGTGCCTGCCGTCGCAGCAGCGTCGATGGTATCTTGCGCCATCTTTCGGTACGTCGTCCATTTGCCGCCGGCGACCGTTACGAGACCGTTCTTTGAGGTTTCGACGATGTGTTCGCGTGACAGTTTCGCGGTAGTTGCCGCATGACGGTTCACGAGCGGACGCAAACCGGCAAACGCGGAGAGGGCCATGTCGCGATCGACGGGTCGCGATAGATAGCGGTTGAAATGACGGATGATATAGTCGATTTCTTCCAATGACGGAGCCGGATCGAACTCAGCATTCTCGACTTCTACGTCCGTGGTGCCGACGAGAACGTGTTGATGCCAAGGAATGGCGAAAAGCACGCGACCGTCGTCGGTTTTAGGAACGAGGAGCGCATCGTCCGTTTCTAAGACCGATCGCGGAAAGACGATGTGACTTCCGCGACTAAGCGAGAGCAGCGGCGACAGTTCCGGATCGTCCGCTCTGCGTAATTCATCGACGAAGATTCCCGTCGCATTCACAACCGCACGCGCTCGAATCTCTAACTCGTTATTCGTTTCGGAATCCCGCGCCAAAACGCCGCATACACGCCCCTGCTCGTAGAGCAGGCGCTCCGCTTTGACGTAGTTGACGACGGTCGCGCCATGATCTGCCGCGGTTCGCGCGAGCGCGATGGCGAGGCGCGCGTCGTCGAATTGGCCATCGTGGTAGAGCGTTGCGCCGCGCAGTCCCTCTTCGCGCAAGCCGGGCATGCGCTTGAGCGCATTATTCCGTGAAAGATGACCACTGCGTCCGAACGTCGATTTTCCGGCGAGCAGATCGTAAAGTTGCAATCCTAAGAAGTAGTACGGCGATTCGTACCAACGATACGCCGGAACGATAAACGGCAGGTCGGTAACCAGATGCGGCGCATTTTCGCGCAGGATCGTGCGTTCGCGCAACGCTTCGCGCACGAGCGCAATGTCGCCGCTTTGCAAATACCTCACGCCGCCGTGAATTAACTTGGTCGAGCGACTCGACGTCGCTTTAGCAAAATCGACCGCTTCGATGAGTGTCGTGCGATACCCGCGGGTGACGGCGTCGACGGCTGCGCCGAGTCCCGTGGCGCCACCGCCGACGATCAGGACGTCGCATGGATCGCGAAGCCGGGCAAGCATCGCGTCGCGCTTCATTCCTGTTGCGATTCCGATCCGCGCGCCGACGCAATTGCGCGGTTCCATCCTGCAATCAATGTTTCGCGGCGTTGGACGCTCATCTGCGGCTTGAAACGCTGCTGCTCTTGCCATTGTCGCGCGACATCCTCGAAATCGCGCCAATACCCAACGTGTAATCCGGCAAGATACGCAGCTCCGAGAGCGGTCGTCTCGATGACACGCGGACGAACCACATCGACGCCGAGAACGTCGGCTTGGAACTGCATCGTGAGATCGTTTGCCGCCGCACCGCCGTCAACGCGCAGCTCGGCGAGCTTCACGCCGGAATCCCGCTCCATCGCAACGATGACGTCGTACGTTTGGTATGCCATTGCTTCCAATGCGGCGCGTGCCAAATGCGCTTTTGTGGTTCCGCGCGTTATTCCGACGACGGCGCCACGTGCGTACGGATCCCAGTATGGCGCACCGAGTCCCGTGAATGCGGGCACGAAATAGATCCCGCCGGTGTCCGTGACTTGCGTCGCGAGGCTTTGAACTTCACTCGACGACGAAATGATGCCGAGGCCGTCGCGTAACCATTGTACGGCAGCGCCGGTGATAAAAATCGAACCTTCGAGGGCGTACGTCGCCTTGCCGCGCTCGACAGAAAATGCGACGGTTGAAAGTAAGCCCTCATTGCTCCGGACGATCGATTCGCCGGTGTTCATGACGACGAACGATCCGGTACCGTAGGTGTTCTTCGCAAGCCCCTTATGAAAGCCGGCTTGTCCAACGAGTGCTGCCTGCTGGTCGCCCGCAATCCCGCCGATGGGGATTGCGGCACCTAAGACATCGGAAGCACTAGTGGCAAATTGGCCCATCGACGGGTGGACGTCCGGAAGTAAAGCGCGCGGAATGCGAAAAATGCGCAGCAGTTCTTCGTCCCAATCGAGTTTGCGGAGATCGAAGAGGAGCGTGCGCGATGCATTCGTGTAATCGGTCGCGTGCGTGGAACCGGCGGTGAGATTCCATAGCAGCCACGAATCGACGGTCCCGAACGCAATCTCGCCTCGTTCTGCACGCGCTTGCAAACCGGGCACGGAATCGAGGATCCACGCGATTTTGGTTGCGGAGAAATAGGGATCGAGCACGAGGCCGGTCTTTTGCGCAACAAGCTCGGAGAAGCCGCGCGCTTTGAGTTCCTCGCACATCGGCGCTGTTCGACGGTCCTGCCAAACGATAGCGTTGTAAACCGGCGCGCCGGTTTCGCGATCCCACAAGATCGTCGTTTCGCGTTGATTCGTAATGCCGATCGAAGCGATGTCGGTTGCGGAGATGCCGGCGTTACGAAGCGCGCCTTGCGCGGTCTCAAGTTGCGAGCGCCAAATATCGCGCGGATCGTGCTCTACCCAACCAGGCTTCGGAAAGAGCTGCGGGAACTCGCGCTGGTCGATTCCGCAGATTCGCGTGTTTCGGTCGAAGACAATGGCACGCGAACTGGTCGTTCCTTGATCGAGCGCTAAGATATAATTGCCCACGCCCCGGACGATTTCACGTCAGGAACGATGAGTTTCCTTTTGATGACAAGGGCGATGCGCGCCGGCGCGTTAAAAGCCGAGGTGGGATATTATCCGATAGACCCTTGCGATCGAACGGAGTGCTTGATGCTCGGAGTTTTCGCACTGCGTCACGTTCTTTTCGATATCGATCTTGCGCAGATTATTAACGTAGATTTCGGCTTCTCTTACCGCGTCCATAGTTCGTAGGCCATCCGATCGGGGTTCATTTGTTACAATACACCTTCGATCGACAGGGTACTCGTTGGCCGTCTCTCTGTCTGCGCAGTAATAGTTGACATTTATGTTCTCGCGAACGCGGTCGGAGCGGCTCCCGATAATCGCGTGCCGGATGGAAGCAAGCGGACGGACGGCAGAACAAGCCTAACGCATACCCAAAACACGGTATATTCGCGGGCGCGCGGCTTCTCATACGGTGATTGGTGAGGAGGAGTCTTTCGCACATGAAAAGATTCGCGGCCGCGGCCCTCGCCGTCGGCGTCATCACCGCATCCTGCTCGGGACACGGCGGTTCGCCGTTGCCGAGCGCGCCCGCGGGTGCAGGCGCGAGCAACCTGGGCGTGCACACTACGCGAGCGGCGAGTACCGCTCTTAGCGCACCGGCCGGATTTGCAACAACGGCAACCCAGGCCATTTCACTCGTCGGCGTGACCGATAAGGGTGCACTGCCGGCCACGCAAACAATGACGATCCACGTCGCGCTTCAGCTCCATAACGTCGACCAATTGAAGCAATCTATCGCTGCAGGGCAGATTACCCCGCGTGCAGCCTTCATGAGCACGTACGCGCCTACTACGAGCGACGTTGCATCGGTGACGCAGTACTTGACTTCACAGGGATTCACGAACGTCAAAGCTGAGGCAAACAATATTCTGGTCGATGCGACTGGTACCGCGGCCACGATCGAAAAAGCGTTCAGTACGAAACTCGAATCCTATTCCGATGCTTCCGGGAATTCACTGTTTGCCAATACGCAGCCGGCATTCGTCCCACAAGCGTTAGCAGGCACCGCGATTGCGGTTCTCGGTTTGAATAACGCTCAAATGAACAAACCGAAGCCGAAGGGCGGACAGCACGTAACAAATCCGACGCCGACGCCGGCCCCGACGCCCGCTGCGACACCGACACCGGTTCCGACGCCGAACAATTGCACCCAGGGTGTGAACGCAGAAGGAATCTGTCCGCGATTCTACGATCCGGCGACGATACAGCTGGTGTACGATGCGGCAAACGCGCAGACCGCTGCAAACACCGCAGTTGCGATTTTCACCGAAGGCGATCCGTCGCAAGCGATCAGCGATTTCCGTTGGAACGAACGCGTGTACAATCTGCGCCAAGTTCCGGTCAATATCGTCCAGATCGGAACGAAGAGCAGCGATACGTCCGGTAACGGTGAGTGGGTGCTCGACATGACGGCAGTCCAAGGCATGGCGGCGGACGTGAAGCAGGTTGATCTCTACAACATGCCGTCGTTGAGTTTCTCCGACATGGTCCTTGCCTACAACAAATGGGTAACCGACAACACCGATCCCATTGGAAACAGCTCGTTCGGCGGTTGCGAGATCTTCCCGTATCAGGACGGCTCGATGCTGGCTGCAGACGAAGTCTTGGTCGAAGCTGCATCGCAAGGGCAAACGATGTTTGTCTCGACCGGCGACAATGGCGGCTATTGCAACAACGTCGTCGATACGAACGGTGCGCCGGGTGGTGTACCGATGGTTGAATATCCGGCGTCCTCGCCGTACGTCGTCGGCGTCGGCGGCACCGATCTCTTCAGCAACGCGGACGGTTCGTATTTGGGTGAAGCCGCGTGGGAAGCGGGCGGCGGCGGCTTAAGCCAGTTCGAATATTCACCGTACTGGGAATCCCCGACGCAACCGGTCGGCACGACACCCGTAGGGTATTCGTATCGCGGTCTTCCGGACATCGCGATGGATGCATCGATCGAAACCGCGTATCTGGTCTATTCATCGGCGCAAGCAGCGAACGGTTCGTGTACGCCATGCACTGCGGCGGGAACCAGTTTGGCATCGCCGCTTGCGGCGGGTGCATACGCACGGATGCAATCCGCGCATAGCAATGCGCTCGGATTTGCGCCGCCGCTCTTCTATCGCATCTACGTGAACCATCCGAACTCGAGCGCAATGAGTTCGGGCCCACCGCCAACTTCGCTCGTCGGTGGATTCCACGACATTCTCTCGGGAAGCAACGGCGACTATACGGCGTTGCCGCGGTACGACTACACCACCGGTCTCGGCAGCTTTGATGTCGTCAAGACCAATGCGATCATCGGAGGGTAGTGGAGGCACCATGAAACGTTTATCAACGATCGCATTAACGGTGGGAATTCTCACCGCATCATGTTCCGGTCATGGAGGACAGTCGTCACTGCCCCCCACTGCGGGAACGATGAATGGTGCAAAGTCTGCACACGCTACCGCATCCATTGCGGCTCCGGCCGGATGGGCCGCGACGGCGACGCAAGGCGTTACGATAGCGAAAGGCTCGAATACCGGCACGCTAGCGCCAACGACGCCGATGACCATTCGCGTCGGGTTGAACTTGCACAACGCCGATCAACTGCAGTCGCTGATCGCATCGGGTCAGAAGATCTCTCCGGCGCAATTTGCGGCTCAGTTTGCGCCAACGCAAAGTGAAGTGCAATCCGTCGTTTCCTATTTGCAATCCGAAGGCTTCACCAATATCGAGGCGGATCAGCAGCTCGTGAGTGCCACGGGTACCGCCGCGAAGGTATCGCATGCCTTCAATACTACGTTGAACGCATTTACGCTCAACGGCGCGAATCTCTATGCGAATACGACTCCGGCGTTCGTTCCTTCGAGCTTAGGGAATATCGTAAGCGCGGTTCTCGGACTCTCGAATGCCGCGAAGATGAGCATTCCGGGCGACTATGCTTGCGTGAGAAATACGAATCCGCCGACGGGGCAATGCTTGGCGCGCTTCGAGCCCGCAGACGTGCAGCATTACTATGCAGCGGATACTCTCGCGCCGGCGACCAATACGTCGGTCGCCGTTATCGCCGAAGGCGACATGACGAGTGTTGTCTCCGATCTTCGGTATGCGGAATCGCATTTCGGTCTGCCGCAGGTTCCGGTCAGCGTCGTTACCGTCGGGTTGAAGAGTCCCGACACTTCCGGCGGCGGTGAGTGGGACTTGGACACGCAAAGCTCCACCGGTATGGCGCAAAACGTCAAAATGCTCTACATCTACGCAACCACATCGCTCACCGATTCGGATATTGCGAACGCGTATAGCCAATGGGTGAAGCAAGACGTTGCGCAAACCGGCAATTCATCGTTCGGCGAATGCGAGTATCAAGCGTACCTCGACGGCGCGATGAAAGTAGACGACAACCTCTTCATGCAAGCCGCGGCGCAAGGGCAGACGATGTTTGCTTCGAGCGGCGACACCGGTTCGTCGTGCGCACTCGCTCCGACGAACGGCGTTCCCGGTTCGGGTCCGCCGATGGTGTCTTATCCGGCCGCCTCGCCTTATGCGAACGCAGTCGGCGGCACGTCGGTAGTTCGCAACACGAACGATGCAAATTACGTTGGTGAAGCGGCGTGGAATTCGGGCGGCGGCGGTTTGAGTCAATTCGAGAACGCGACGTCATGGGAAGAGCCGGTGCAAGTAACGACGGGAATTCTCGCCGCCGGAAACTTGCGCGGTGTTCCGGATATTGCAATGGCCGGTGACGCGAACGCGGGCGCCTACCGAGTATACGGCGGTCCCAATGTTCCGTTACTTGGCGATTGCACCAGCGGCTGCAGCGTCGGCGGAACGAGCGAATCGTCTCCGCTAGCAATGGGCGCCTATGCGCGCATTCTTTCGGCGCACAACAACACGCTCGGATTCGGTCCGCCGCTCTTCTACAAAAACTACGTGCGATACGAAAGCGGTGAGACGCTGGTGCAAGGACCGCCGCCGACGGAGAGCTACGGTGGATTCCACGACATCATCAGCGGAACAAACGGAGCTTACCAGGCGACTCCGGGATACGATTACACGACAGGCGTCGGTACGTTTAACGTCGGCGCATTAAGCAGCACGATCGCTCAGTAGCTCTTAGACTCCGGGCGACGTACGCGAGGGCCGCAACCGCGGCCCTCGTTTCTTTTCAATGGAACATTACGTCGGTATCGTCCTGGACGTGGATTCAAGGGTCAGCCGTTTCACCTGCTATCGTCCTGGACATGGATTCCAGCGTCATGCGAGTTGTTCCGGTGCTCGTGGTCATGCTGCTTGCGCTAACGGATCCTGCGTTCGCACAGACACCGTCGCCTGCAGTATCCGCGTCACCTGCGGCGTCCGCGTCGCCTGCCGCCGCGGCGCCCGCTGCGGGTGCGTTCGGTAATCTCACTCCCGAGCAGCAAGCAGCGATCAAACAAGCAATCATCAAGCTTTCGCAGAATCCGGTCGGGAATATCGCGATCATTCCGTTTCAGAATAACAACAACTACGGGCTTGGTCCGTATACGCGCTATCAGTACAACCTGAATATTCAGCCCGTCGTACCGATCTGGGTCAGCAAGAATCTAACGCTGATCGCACGCACGATAATTCCAATCGTCAACCAGCCGTCGTTTGCGCCACCCGCCGTTTGCGCGTCCTCTTTTGGTTGTGGATCAACCTTCGGACTCAGCGACATTCAAGAGCAACTGTTTCTCGCGCCCAAGACCCAGCCTGGGGCACTCATCTGGGGCGCCGGCCCGATCTTCCAGTTCCCAAGCGCCTCGCCCAGCGTGCTTGGAACAGGAAAGTGGTCTGTGGGACCGGCCGCCGTTGCACTCGTGATGCCCGGGCGATTTGTCATGGGATTGCTGGCAACGCAACTGTGGTCGTTCACGGGACAAGCACAGCGGCCCGACGTGAATTCCGGACTCTTTCAGCCATTCATCAACTACAATATTCCCGGTGGGCAGTTCTCGCTCACGACCGCGCCGCTTCTAACCGTGAACTATACCGCTCCGGGTAATCAGAAGTGGACGATTCCGGTGGGCGGCGGCGGCTCGTACACGTTTAAACTTGGCGATCAGCTCATGCAACTCGCAGTTCTCTATTACACTAACGTCCAGCGTCCGATCACGTCGCCACAAACGACGTTGCGAGTGAGTTGGAGCCTGCTTTTCCCTGTAAGACGCGGCATCGATATCCAAGAACTAATCAAGGAAAACCTCAAGCAATGAGAGCGCCTTTAACGCGAATACAAGCAAAATAATCTTGGACTTCCTCTCGACACTCTAGCCTACCGCTTGGCCGTGGCGGCATGCAAATGCGCGCGGTTTATTTCAGTCGCCGCAAGCGCGAAGATACCGTCAATGCATCGCCGGCGAGAAGCTTATGCGAAGAGCCGTTGCGTTGCAGCTTACGCGCGGTCGAGGCGCATTTTTGAGCCGAACGACTTAGGCGTGGAGGTTCGATGAAAAACGTTCGTCGTCCGAAGGGCAGATTGGGCGCAAGTTTCGCCAGAGAGCTTCCAGGTTCGAGGCGATTAGAAGCAAGAACACGATTCCGACAGGGATAGTCGATAGCAAGAATGCAAACGAGTCGTGGTCGTTGTTAGCGTGAAACATAGCTCAGAAGCTATCAAACGCGACGTGCTGGAAACGTCCACCAAGCGTCCCGGAAACGTCGCGCGCGCAGCCGGTTCCGGCTTGTCGTGGTGAGTAGTGGCGGCTCAGGATGACAGAAGTGGACTGTCCCCTGCTTGTACGGAGGTTCATGTTGATTGTTTAGCGGCGATACTACTGGGACATCGGATCTGACGATCCTGACGACGGAGCATTTCACGCTTCAAAGCTCGCGTCAGTTGTGTTTGCAAGATATGCAAAGCCGCTCCACCATGTTCTTGACGACGGTGTCGGCGTCGCTTATTGCGATCGGTTTTTTCGGGAGTGCGACGCAGTTCCGCGGGGGCTTCGTCATTTTTGTTCTTCCGCTACTGATTTCGCTTTGGGTGTTGGGTGCGCTTACATTTATGCGAGTCGTACAGGCTGCAATTGAAGACGTGATCATTTGCTTCGGCATCGCGCGCATACGGCATCGATACACTGAAATCGCACCCGGCGTCCGCGAAATCTTGGTGCGTTCGATTCACGATGACTATGCCGGGATTTATCGGGAGATGGGCTCCATGGCAGCATGGTGGCAGAGTTTGATGCCGACCTACATCGGCATTTCATTCCTAACCAGCGTTTTGGCCGGCGCCGTCGTCGCCTTCGCTTTGAGCGAGATCGCTCACGTCACGCTAGCGATACAGATGGCTGCGGCGGTCGCCGTTTCTGTGACGAACATAATAGTCTTTCGACGATTGCGGCTGGGTCTTTTTAGAAACGTCGATCGTTTCTTTCCGTCGCGCTATCCCTCGGGCTAATCGTAGGCGCATCAGCGCGCAGGCTGGAAATCGGCGTCGGCGGCGATATATGGGATGTAGCGGAAGTCTCGAATGATGTTGACTTCGCCTGCGCTTGATTCGAGCAGAATGAAATATGCGGGCTTGAGACTGGTGGCCGGGCGGAACATCGCAATGGCCGGAATTCCGTCGACAAAGCCGGTCTCGGCGCGAATATCTTCTGTTTTGAGAATCTCCGCGTAGCGATCGTAGTAGCCCGCTTCCCTGACACTTTGCTTGAAGCGCGAGACGATATCGAGCTGCGCTTCATCCCCAAGAAGTGCGCGAAGCCCTTCCCAATTGCGCTCGTTGAAAAGGTCGACATATCGCCGCAGCGTCGCGCGTTCTTCCGCGGAGGCCGGCAGCATGGGCCGTTCCAACGCGGGGCGTGGGGTTCGGGCAATATTGCTGCGTGCTCTTGCGAGCGCCGCTTTTACAGCACCGACCGTCGTGCCCATCGTTAGCGCCGTCTGCTCCAGCGATTGTCCCAGCACATCTTTGAGAATGATTGCGCTCCGTTGTACCGTGGGCAGCTCGACGAAGACCGCCAGCGCGGCTTCAACGATTTCCGGATCGACGCCGGTCTCTTCTTCAGGCGCTGCGCGATCGGGTACGTCTGAAACAGGCTCGACATGTTTTCGTTCGTAACGCTTAAGAAAATCCATAGCTGTATTGTGTGCGATGCGAAAGAGCCAGGGCCTTAGATTCGGAGGTTCGAACATTTGTCCAAGCGCGTAGTACGCTTTTGCGAGGGTCTCTTGAACGACGTCTTCGCCGTCGAAGACGTTGCCGGTCATGCGAGAGGAATAGCGGTGCAACTCGGGCCGGATGTCGTTGACGAGCGCCATGAATTGATCCCGCGCTTCCATCATCGCCGGTAAGATTGCACGCGCTTCCTCTTGCATTTTCTAAAACCGTTTCCGTCGCAATTGCGTTAGGATCGAAGCGAGCGGCAGCAGCATGCCGGCGCCGATCGCCGCAGTTGACGGTGTTAGAAGTTCTTCCAGCGGCAGACCGCCGATGTGTGCGAGAACGAACATAGTGCTTTACCGATCCGCGCGCTGGGACTTCATTAGGTCAAGCGCGTTATCTGAGACCTCATCCCACTTTCCGTCACGCGAGAGATCGTACGCGTCGTGCCAGTTCCACCACTTGTAAGGCGGTGTCTGAGGATAGCCGGCAGGCGAGTCTTCCCACTCTTCTTGGCGTCCGAGCGGAGTAATGTCGAGATAGGCCCATGTGCCGCCCATTGCTTCGTCACCGCGATTGTTGACGAAGTACGTGCGGTACACACGATCGCCGTCGCGGAAAAACACGTTCGTGCCGTGCCATTCGTCGACGCCGAAATCCTTATCAAATGTATCCGTGATCGTGTACCACGGCATCTCCCAGCCCATACGCTCCTTTACGCGCTGGATATCACTTTGCGCTCCGCGCGAGGCAAAGGCTAATGTCGTGTCGCGTGCATTCAGGTGCGCAACGTGCGCGACCTGGTCGGCACCCAACGAGCAGCCGATGCACGCATGGTCGGGCCACCCATATACGCCCGGTTCGAGGAACGCGCGGTATATGATAAGTTGACGGCGGGCTTCGAAGAGGTCGATTAGGCGCACTTTGCCGCGCGGGCCGTCGAACTCGTAGTTCTTTTCAACGAGCACCCATGGCATGCGCCGGCGCTCGGCAGCCAGCGCATCGCGGGCGCGCGTCACGGCTTTTTCCTTCACGAGCAGCGTCTGGCGCGCAGCCTCCCAATCATCGGCCGATACGATAGGCGGGGTCTGCATTTTTGACTCGATCATTCCTGTTTCTCCCTTGGTATTGGTCTACAGTCATGACGACTGAGCAGGTCCGAAAGATACGGCCTCACCGAAGGATGCGAAAGATGCGGCATCGCGGGGATAAATAGCGATAGCGGACTCTCGCTTGGCGGCTTTTGGAGATATGTTCTGCGAGTCTTTTCTTGTTTCTCGCGCGCCAATGCGAACCGGCTGCTCGGCGAGAGGCGCGGGACGGCGCGGGACTAAAGCAGGTACGATTATGAGAATACTCGTGGTTGGAGCGACCGGCACGATTGGCCGCGAGATCGTACATGCGTTGAAGAGTGGGCACGAGGTCATTTCGGCTACACGACGTTCGGGTGTGAGAGTCGATATTTCGGATCCCGTATCGATCAAAAAAATGTACCGCGAGGTCGGCACGGTGGATGCCGTCGTTGCCGCCGGCGGTGAAGCTGCGTTTGGGCCGTTGGAACAGTTGAGAGACGCAGATTTCGAACTTTCGCTGCGTAGCAAACTGATGGGACAAGTAAACGTCGTGCGTTTTGGCATCGGTGCAATGAGCGATGCCGGTTCATTTACACTCACGAGCGGAGTGCTTGCACAATATCCGATGCCGGGAAGCGCTGCCCTCTCGCTCGTGAACGCGGGGCTCGAAGGGTTCGTGCGGGCTGCAGCACTCGATCTGCCGCGTGCGATACGCATCAACGTGGTGAGTCCGGGTTGGGTAGCGGAGACGCTTGCAGCGATGGGCCGGGATGCGTCGCAGGGAACGCCGGCTTCCGAAGTGGCGAAGGCGTATCTTAAGTCGGTCGACGGAAAAATGACGGGCGCAGTTCTTCCGGCAGATGCCGGTTGATAACTGCTATCGCTCGGCGCGGAATCTCTGTCTGTTTGGTGTATCAGCGTCTAGTCGTCGTCAGTCGAAATATGTGAGCCCTGAATCTTCAACTGAACCGGCTTTGAGCCGTTCGGAAACGTCATGATGACGTCGCCATTTGTTCCACGGCGTATGAGCGGCGGCGCATCGAGATGTTCGGTGATCGCCTCATGACGGCG
>CAZJLJ010000064.1:12422-16447 GCA_964546935.1 uncultured bacterium
ACGAAGCCTACCTGGGAGTAAACGTCGCTAACGAAACCGCGCACCTTTAGAGCGAGCAGTGCGCCAAAGATCGCAAGCGGTACCGCCATGAGAATGATCAGCGGTTCAGTGAAGCTTTCATACGCTGCCGAAAGAACGAGGAACACCACGACAATTCCAAGCGCGAACACAATCACGCTCTGCGACCCGGTGGCGAGTTGCTCGAGTGAAAGGCCCGACCACTCGTAAGCATACCCCTTGGGGAGCACGCTACCTGCGATCTGTTGCATCGTGCTTAGCGCTTGGCCGGTGCTGACACCAGCTTTCGGCACGCCGTTGATCTCAACGGAACGGTAGAGGTTATAGTGCGTAATGATCGGCGGCGTGTGTTCCCAAGAGAGGTGAACGAGTTCCGACAATGGGACGGGGACGCCGGTTGTCGATGCTACATAGATGCCGCTAAAAGCATCCAGACTTGACCGGTACGGCGCTTCGGCTTGCACGTAGACACGGAAAGAACGATTTAAATAGTCAAACTGATTGACGAACGACGAACCGAGCGAGACGCCCATCGCGTCGAAGACGTTCTGCATCGGAACGTTGAGCGTTAGCGCTTTATCGCGGTCAACGTCTGCAACCAACTCGGGCGCATCGTTCCGAAAAGTCGTATAAGCGTACGCAAGATGTGGATCGCTGTTTGCCGCGCGCAACAACATACCGGAAGTTTTCGCAAGTCCGTCAATTCCCTGATTCGCGCGGTCTTCGAGCTCGAATTGGAAGCCTGAAACGTTCGCAAAGCCCTGGATTGCCGGAGGATTAAAAACAACGACCTGTGCCTCCGGGATCGTAGCCAACTGTTTTTGTAGTCGTTGGAGAACGGCGCTCAACGTGTGCTGCGCACCCTTACGTTGTGCCCAGGGCTTAAGCTGGATAAATATCAGTGCACGATTTGCACCTTGCGCGACAAAGTCCTGACCGGCCGCGGAGAAGACGTCCTGCACTTCGGGGTAGGATCGGATAATTTTTTCTACCTTGGCTGCCAATACTGCAGTAGTCGTCAACGATGCCTCTTCCGGCAATTGCGCTTGTCCGAAAAAATACCCGTAGTCTTCGTCGGGCAAAAAGCCGGTCGGAGTTGTTTGATTCAGGAACAGCGTCGCCGCTACACCGACGAGGTAAACACCGACGACGATGGCCCGATGCTGAACAAGTTTCGGCAGAACACGCGCGTACAATGCGCGCACGGCGTCGATTGCCCGATTGACAGGAACAAAAAACCGGCTGTGATGCTCTTCATTCGAGAGGAAAAGCCGGGATAGAACCGGCGTCAACGTCAGCGCAATAAACAGTGAGATCGTTACCGACCCCGCGATGGTGAGGGCGAACTGACGGTATAGCAGCCCGGTCGTGCCCGGAAAGAACGCCACCGGGACGAAGACAGCGAGCAGCACGAGGGAACTGGCAATGACGGCACCCGTGATTTCGCGCATTGCGGCGGCAGCGCCGCGAAGAGGCGACATCTTTTTCTGTTGAATAAACCGCGCGATGTTTTCAATAACGACGATTGCGTCGTCCACCACGAGCCCCGTCGCCAGCGTAAGTCCGAACAAGGTCAACATGTTGATTGAGAATCCCAGCACTTTCATGATGGCAAACGTGCCGATCAATGCAACTGGGATCGTCATAACAGGCACGATGGTCGTCCGTGGATCTTGCAAGAACAAGAAGATTACGAGAATGACGAGTGCGATCGAAAACACGAGCGTCATGAGGACTTCGTGCACCGATTCAGTGACGAATTCGGTCGTGTCGAAAACGACTTTTGCGTGGACGCCCGGGGGGAAGGTCGCCTGGAACCCATCCATAGCTGCGCGAACGGCTTTCACGACATCGATCGCGTTAGCCGACGGGAATGGTGCGATTCCAACGCCGACCGCCGGCTTTCCGTCAAAACGTACGATCTGGCTGTAGTCTTGCGCGCCTAGCTCAACACGGCCCACATCGTGAAAGCGGACGTAGCCGCCGTCTGGTAATGCTTTGAGAATTAAATTGCCGAACTCCTCCGGCGTACTGAGCCGGCCCGTGGCCCGAATATTGATCTGGAACGGCTGATTCTGGGGCGTGGGCGCGCTACCGATCGCACCTGCGGCGACGGCGACGTTCTGCGCGTTGAGCGCCGAGACGATGTCCGACTCAGTCAAACCGTTGAAGGCTAAGCGTTTGGGATCGACCCACAGGCGCATCGCATATTTCCGCTCGCCGAAAACGGTCACGGTGCTGACGCCGGGAATACGCTTGAGTGCGTCGACGATGTCGAGATCGATATAGTTGCTCAGCGACAACGTGTCGCCGTGCGGATCATCCGATGTGAACCCATACGCTAGGATGTAGACTTGTCCGCTCTTCGCAGTGGTGACGCCGACTTGTTGCACAGCTTTTGGAAGGAGCGGAGTAGCCGTACCGACCGCATTCTGCACGTCTGCAGCAGCGATATCTAAATCCGTTCCTAAATTGAACGTACAGGTGATCGTGCTGGTGCCGGCGCTCGTGCTGGTAGAGGTTATGTAGCGCAGCCCCTCGACGCCGTTAATCGCCTCTTCCAACGGCGTCGTCACGTCCGCCTCGATAGCCTGAGCATTTGCGCCGTTCCACGTCGCGGTCACCGTGACGACCGGCGGCGAAATCTGAGGGAACTGCGCAATTGCAAGCGTCGGAATCGTGACAAGGCCTGCTAAGAGTATTGCGATAGAACAGACGGCGGCAAAAATGGGCCGTTGAAGAAAAAACTGAATCATTACGCGATAATCCGCACCACTATACGGGGCCCTGCGAAAGCGTCGCAAGGCCGCGGCCTAGGTAATGGGATAAGCTCCTTGTCTATCGTTACCGGTACTAAGATGTAAAATGGCGCATCATTTGCGAAAATGAATCGGCTCGAGCGCTGAAGCGTCGTCCAGTACAGCCATCGCACTGGCGTCGAGGTGAAGTCGCGCACCCCCGGTGAGATCGATAAGCTGTTTTACTGACGTAGCGCTTACAATCGGCGCAGTAATTCCGCTGCGCGCAATAAGCCACGCAAGGGCAACTTGCGCGGACGTCGCCTCGAGGTCTGTTGCAACGTGCTCGAGTGCCGTGAGAATGCGCATTCCGCGGGGCGTGAAGTACTTCTTCAGCAGTCCCTCGCGCGGCACGCTCGACGTGTCCTCGAGTGAGCGATACTTTCCAGTAAGAAACCCATTCCCAAGCGCGAAATAGGGAATAACGCCGACCTCTTCATCGAGACAGAGCTGTTGGAGTTCCCGTTCGAATCCGTCGCGATCGTGCAAATTGTACTCGGGTTGCAAGCTGTTGTAGCGCGGAAACATAAGCCCTGAACTCGTATCGAGCGCCGACCTCAGTCGTGTGGCGGAAAAGTTAGAAGCTCCGATGGCACGGACTTTCCCCTGTGCGATAAGGTCGTTGAAGGCCGACAGCGTTTCACCTTGGTGCGTCGCTTCATCATCGAAGTGCGCTTGATACAAATCGACGTGGTCGGTCTGCAACCGCTTCAGCGATCCTTCGAGCGCCCTGAGTATGTGCTGCTTCGAGAGTCCTCGCCCGTCCGCGCCCATATCGCCGCCCACCTTCGTTGCAAGGACCACGCGATCGCGCTTGCCCGACCGGCTCAACCACTTGCCGATTATGGTTTCCGACTGCCCACCGACGCCGTTGTGAATCCATGCAGAATAATTGTTAGCGGTGTCGATGAGGTTGAATCCCGCATCGACAAAGGCATCGAGCAGGGCGAATGACGTCGATTCATCTGCGGTCCATCCGAACACAGCTCCGCCGAAAGCGAGCGGCGCGACGTTCAATGAAGATCTACCGAGTTTGCGTTGTTCCATAGCTACAGGTAGCAACACTCACACGCCGCTTCAGATTCGCTCGAATAGGTAAATAGAAGCATTACGAAGTGTAGTGTTTCGTTACTAGTGAATCTGTCACGTAACGGCGCGCTTTTACGATTTCGAAGCGTTGGTAACTTCCGCGCGTTGTACATTCAAATC
>CAZJLJ010000065.1:0-16406 GCA_964546935.1 uncultured bacterium
AGACGAACGCCCGATTTTCAATGAAAAGCGATTTCAAGGCCATGGCGCGCCGCATCACGCACGCGAAGTTGCTAGTTTAAAAAGCGTGCTAGCCGCCACCGCCGGCCGGCGCGAGCAACTCGAACGCGCCTTGCGCGGCGACTTTCTGTCCGGGGCTCACGCCCGCAGAAAGCTGCGCCGTCTTTCCGTCTTCGTGCGCAATTGAGACCGTGCGCTGCGCGAATTTGATCGAGCCGTCTTTCTGGCGCTGTTGCACGAAAACGACGTTGTCGCCGCTTTGCGGATCCTGAACGATCGCGGACTGTGGAACGAGCAAGCCGTGCACGTTCGAAACGGTGATGTCGGCCTGCACGGCGTTGCCCCCAACGGCGTTCGCGGGAACTCCCGAGACAACCACGGTGGCAGCCTGCGTAGATGGGTCGATGGCAGGCACAACGGCTAGCACTCGTCCGGCAGACGATGCCTCTACACCGGCAATATGGAGCTTCGCGGGATCGCCGACGGTAATTTGCGCGGCGTCCGCCGATGGCACTTGCAGCGTCGCTTCGCGTTGCTGCGGAGGCCCAACCGAAATCACGGGCGTCGTTGGATCGACCGGCTCTCCGGGACGCTTGTTAATTGCCGTAACGACGCCGTCGACCGGGCTCGTTAATGTTCCGCGTGCGAGGTCCGTATTTGCAAGCTCGGCCTTCACCGACGCGCTTTGCGCTTGCGCTTGCGCGGCCGTGCGATTTGCCCCGGCGCTCTTAGCGTCGGCAAGATCGGCGTCAAGCTGTGCGCGAGCGGCTTCAACGTCTTTCACCGCGACGACACCGGCCGCGTATAAACGCTGCGCGCGAGCCACCGCGGCGCGATCCACGGCCAGTTTTGTTGAGAATCGATCGACGGCGGCTGCGGATGCCTGAGCTTGCGCTGCCTGCGCGTCGGCCGCCGCTTGTTGCGCAGCTAGCGAAAGCGGCCGCGTGTCTTGAGATGCAAGCGGCTCTCCCGCGGAGATGTGTTCACCCACGCGCACGTAGACGTTGCGTAAAATTCCAGGATTCGGAAATGACAGCTGCGAGGTCGTGCCGGCCGGAGCTCCAACGTGACCGGCTTCGCTTAGAACAACAGAAAAATCGCCGTAGCGAACCGTCGCTAGTTGTACCGAAGGAGCCGCTTCGCTCTGCGCTGCCGCATCGGGCGACGATTTGTGTCTGAGCAAAAAGAACCCGGCGATCGCCACGACGACGATTACGCCCGCCCACATCCATTTACGCATTCGTTCTTCCTACGACGAGTTGAAGCGTTGCTTGCGCCTGCGCTTGCGCGTAAAGCGCCGAGATTTCCGAAACCAATGCCTGCACGTAAGTGGTCCGCGCCGCTTGCAAGTCTAAGCTCGAGCTCGCACCGCTTTGATAGCCGATTCGAGTTGCATTGAACGCTGCGAAAGCCTGGGCCAGCGCACGCTGCGCAGCCTGAAAGGCCGCAGTTTGCGCTCGGTACGTGCGCACGGCCGAACCCACCTCCACCGTGACTTGGCGTTGAGCTTTTTCGAGCTGAGCTTTTGCCTGAGCAAGGCGAGCTTCTTCCGCAACAACTCGTTCGTGCGACGCGCCGCCTAGCGGCAACGTCATGTTCACGCCTACGCTAGGTCCCTTCACGACTATTCCGGTGTCGACACCGGTGGTATAACCGGCGCTGAGCGTCGTGACGGGAAATCCGCCGCGTCGAGCAACCGCGACGGCATGTTCTTCAGCCCGAATGCTTTCTTGCGCGGAGGCAATCTCCGGACGTGCGGCAAGCGCGATGCGAATCGCTTCGTCGGGCGTAACACCGGGTGAGAGCGCTACCGAAGTGGGCGCTGCTTCCGTTCTTAGACTCGCGGCTTGGACACCGGTTTCGAGAGCGAGCTGCTCGTCGGCGTTATCGGCGTCTGCCTGCGTGCGGGCAAGGTCTGCTTCCGCTTGTGCGACGGCTACGGTTGCGCGGAGCACATCAAGCCGGGGGACATCGCCGGCTTTGAACCGCAATTGCGCAGCGCGCAAATCCGCCTGCGCGCTTTCAAGGGCGGCGCGCCGTGCTTGCAGCGTCGACCGGGCAGATAATGCGCCATAGTAGAAAGCAATTACGTTTATCCGCTCCATTCGCTGCGCATTCGAAAGTTCGAACTGCGCCGCCCGAAGTGACGCGTTAGCTTGCGCGATAGCAGGTGCATATGCGAGCAAGTCTCCAAGCGTGAATTGTCCGCCTACCGTAGTGAGTTTTTGCAGGACTGTCTGGTTGTTGTTGCCGGCCTGCGGAACTTGGGCGTAGTTCGCGGTTAACGCCGGACCGTAGGTGGCCTTAGCGGCATTGAACAGCGCCTGTTGCTCTTGCACTTTTCCGTTCGCAACCGCAATGTCCGGGGAATGTCCAAGAGCTTGGCTCTCGGCAGTTTCCAGTGTCAGCTGCGAAAACGTTTGCGCCGTGGGTATCGAAAACTGCTGTGCAGCCGCAGGCAGCGCGGTGAAGGCAGCCGCGAAGATCAGGCCGGCAATCGCGATCTTCTTCACGCCGCCACCTCGTGGCGGCGTCCGGCGGCGCGCTCTTTTCCGGCAAATCCGGCATAAAGTACGGGGATGACAATCAGGGTAAATGCGGTGGCCGTTGATAGACCGCCGATGACGGCGATTGCAAGCGGCTTCTCCATCGCGGCACCCGATCCGATGCCGAGCGCCAGTGGCAACAATCCGCCGATAGCGGCAAACGTAGTCATGACAATGGGACGCAACCTCGTGCGTCCCGCGGCCACGAGCGCGTCTTCCACCGAGTCGCCCGCCATCCGGCGCTGGTTCGCAACGTCGATCAGCAAGATGCCGTTTTTGACGACGATGCCGACCAGCAACAACAGGCCCATGAACGACGAGACGTTGAACGGCGTTCCGGTCAAGAACAATCCGAGCGCAACGCCGATCAGCGCGAGCGGAATTGCCGTGAGAATGACGAGCGGCAAGCGATATGATTGGAACGTCGCCAGCATGACCGAGAAGACGAGGACGACGGCGATCGCGATAACGAGCGCAAATTCGCGGAACGAACTTTGTTGCGCCGCGTATTCTCCGCCGATCGACGTATGATAACCCGGCGGCAGATTCACTTGCCCGAGTGCATGTTTAACGCCGTCGACAACCGCCGATAAGCTTGCGCCGCTGATGCTTGCCGTAATGCGCATCTCGCGCGATCCATTGTTTTCGAAGATCGTCGACGAAAGTTGCGGCGGTGCAATGCCCGCAATCGCGGGAAGCGCAACGGGGCCGCTCGGCGTTGTCACCGTCGACGATTCTAATCCTTGCGTCGTTCCGTTCACGGCTACGCGCACCGGCACCAAATTGAACGTGCCCGGTAAGTTTGCGGCTACTGAGCCTTGCGTTTGCGCCGTCAGTGCATCCGCGAGCGAAGACTGCTGCCAGCCCAGATTTGCCAAACGGCGCGCATCGGGGGCGACGCGCACCGTAGGATCGGTATAGACCACGCCGTTGAAAACGTCGGTAACGCCCTTAACGGAAGAAATCTTGTCGGCAATCGCGCCCGCATATTTGACAAGTGTGTTTTGATCGGGACCTTCAAGCGCAATCTCTAGCGGAGCCGGTGCGCCAGAAACGTCGTTGATCATGTCTTCCAAAATCTGGTGGAAATCGAGCTGCGCGCTAGGAAGCGCGTCGCTAAGCTCTTGACGCAAACGATCGCTGACTTCCGGATATCCGGCCCGTTCGCCGGCAGGTTTCAGTTGAACGCGAAGCACGCCCGCATTTTGAGGAATCGGCGAAAAGCCGTTCGTGTCGATTCCGGTCCAGCGTCCGACGGAAACGACCGCCGGGTCTTGCCCGATCAGCTGTTCCATACGATTGGCCGCTTCATCCGAGGCCTGTAGGCTGGTACCAACCGGCATCTGGTATGAAATTTCGAATTGGCCTTCGTCGAGTTTCGGAAGAAAATCGCTCGGAAGACGCGTGAGCAGAACGAACGTGACGATCAAAACAACGACCGAACCGATGTAGACAACGGTGCGATTCTCGAGCGTCCAGCGCAGCAGCGGTTCGTAACGCTCCAGAATACCGCCGACGAAATCTCGTTTGCCCTCGTGATCCTGATCCTGCGGTCTTATAAGCCACTTTGCAAGAACCGGTGCGACGAAGAGTGCGAGCAACAACGAGACGATCAGCGACGACGCGAGCGTCATGGCCAAGGCACGGAAGAAAAATCCGCTGACTCCTGAGAGCAGCGCCAACGGCACGAAAACCACGACGGTCGTCGTGGTTGACGCAACCATGGCACCGCCGATCTGCGACATGGCATAGCGCACTACGTCGGCCGTCCGCATCTCCGGATGTTCGTGATGGTTTCGCGCGATGTTCTCGATAACGACGATCGCGTCGTCGATGATCAATCCGACCGCAATGGCGAGTCCGCCGACGCTCATCAGGTTGAGCGTCTGTCCCGTTTCACCAAGCACGAAGACCGCGATCGACATCGCAATCGGTATAACGATCGCCGCGACCAGCGTCATGCGGAAGTTACGCAAGAAGAGAAAGATCACGAGGATCGCTAGAATGGCGCCGATCAAAATCGCGTCGCGCAGCGAGGCTTGCGACTCTTTCACCAGCGTCGTCTGATCCCAAAACTTGTTCAGCGTCGTTCCGGCCGGCAATGATCTGGCGAGTTGGGCCGCGCGTTTGGCAACGTCGTCGCCCATTTTTACGGCATCGGATCCGGGCAGCGCATAGAAGCTAATAATCACCGAATGCCGGCCATTGAAGCTGACTTCATCCGTCAGCGGAGCGACGCCGAGCTTTACGGTTCCAAGGGCCGCCACCGGCACGCCGTCGTGTTTCGCCGTCGGAATGACTACGCGCGCAAGGTCGTCGGCCGTTCTTAAGGCCGCGTCGACTACGATAACGTCGCGTACGTAGTGCCGCACGCGCAGACCAACGGCGTTGACCTGCGTGGCTTGCGACAGCGCTTGAGAAACGTCGCTCGACGTTAGACCGTATTGCGCAAGCGCGCTCGGATTCAAATCAACGTGGTACTCACGTATCGGTCCGCCCGTTACGGAGACACGCGCAAGCCCGGGCGCGCCATAGAACCGCGGAACCATCGACTGCTGCGCGAGTTCGTGCAGCATGGTTTGCGACATGTCGCGCGACGTAAGCGCGTACGACGCAATCGGTTCGCTATTCGGATTGATGATGTTGGCTTGAACGTTTGCGTTCGGCGGCAACGACGCGCTGGTTTGAGCGATCGCCTGATCGACGTAGGTTAGATCGCCTTGAACGCTCGTCTTGGGATCGAACTCAACGATGAGCTCGGCGTTGCCTTGGGCCGACGTCGCGCGGACGCGAGTGACCGACGGCAACCCTTGAAAAGCTCGCTCCAGCGGCAAACTAACGGCAATACGAACCTGATCGGGCGGCAAATTTCCCACGTCGGCCACGACGTCGATACGCGAGAACGACATGGTCGGAAAAATGCTGGCCGGAATAGACGTATAAGCAAATACGCCCAGCACGCTGAGGACCGCCACGACAAAGATAATTACTTTTTCGTAGCGCTGTCCGAATGCCGCGAAGTTCAGAACTGCTCCGTTTTACTAATCGTTGCCGTTGTCGATCGTGTCTTCAACGATCGCACCGGTCTTCGCGTCCACGTTCACTTCGTGAACGACTTTTCCCAGCTTGATATCGAAGGTATAAACCAGGCCGTTGCCCTGCTTTTCCTTTTCAAGCTCCTGGCCAATTACCACGCCGTGCTCCTTTGCCAGGGCTGCCTTCTGTGCTGCCCTCAGTGAGACTCGAGCCTGCGGCAGCAGTTCGGAGCCCTTCAGCGGAGGGGCCGTGGAAGCTGCAGCGGCGCTTGAGGACAAAAGAACGGCAAAGGCAGTAATAAGGAGACGACTCATGCGGTCATTATGTCCCGTTCGTATGACTTCATGATGAACGCTCGGCTGCTTACTCGACCGCGCCGTACCTAGGCGGGCCCGCGCTAGCTTCACTTTACGGAGAAGCGCATAAGACAAATGTCATCGGCGCGCCGGGCTCCCAGCCTCTCGTAAAACGCAACCGCGGCGGTATTCCGGTCCCAAATCTCCCACGATACCTCTGCACAATTTAAGGCACGCGCGCGATCGAGCACTGCTGCGAAGAGCCTTTGACCGGTTCCCCGCCTGCGATGTGTCGTGCGCACGTACAGGTCTGCGAGGATGAGTCGCCTGCTGCCCGTGTGCGGTTCGAAATAACGGTTCGAGATCGCGTAACCGACCGGCATTTCGTCTTCAACAGCGACCAGACACTCACACCATCGTTCTTCGCCAAAGACCATGGTTTGAAGTGAATCGGCGTCGATTCGCGGCGCAGGATCTTCCACGGTCGCCGCGAGCTCTTTTGCCATCTGCGCGACTACGGAAAGGTCTCCAATGCGTGCATCCCTCACTTGCACGCCGGCCTCGTCACGTTCCATTCGATACTCCCGGCGCGCTTATTACGCGCGCGGATGCGGGAAAACGAGCGATACTTTAGCGCCGCCCGAACTGTCGTTCTCGAGATGGAGTTCGCCACCGTTAGCTTCGACAAGTGCACGTGCGATAGCAAGTCCCAGTCCTGTACCGCCGCGCGAGCGTGCGCCGTCGCCCCGCCAAAAGCGCTGCGTCGCATTGTCTAGTGCTTCGCGCGAAAAGCCTTTCCCGTTGTCGCGCACGACGACCGCTGTTTGCGTGCCGTTCGGCTCGACAGAGATGTTGACTGTTCCCTCGGGCGGAGCGAACGCAATTGCGTTGTGCACGATTGCTAGCAACGCTCGTTCCACGCCGAACGGATCGATGACCAGTTCGCTATGCCTATCGTCCGCAACGATTTTCACGTGTTTCACTTCCGCCGCCGGTTTGCACCGGTCCACGACATCTTGGGTGAGCAGCGCTATATCGACGGTGCGGCGATCCGCGGCGTCGACTTCGGCGCGTGCCGCAGCCAACAGATCGTCGACCAAAACTTCTAGCCGCTCCACTTCGCGAAGAACGCCTTGAAACGCCCGTTGATACTCCTCGCTCGTGCGTTCGCGGCGCAGCGCAAGCTCTGCTTCGGCTCGCACCACCGCAAGCGGCGCACGTAACTCGTGCGATGCATCGGCGGTAAATTGCCGTTCGCGCGTGAATGCCGCCTCTAAACGTTGCAACATCCGGTCGAAAGCAGCGGACAAACGTGCCAGTTCGACAATGCCCATGGGGCCGATGCGTAGCGAGAGATCGCGGCCTTCGATTCGCTCCATCAACGAAGCAACGCGATCGATCGGCGCGACAATCGTGTCGGCCACACGATACGCGACAAGCGCACCGATAGCTAGAACGACGAAGCCGACCGCTAGGGAAATGAAGATGGCGAGGCGATCGAGTTCATCGACCCAGACGTCGGAACGCCACGCCTCCACTCGACCGGCATATTTGTCGTGCCGCGCGATTCGCGCGACGGCAATATGCATGTCCTTTTGGCTTTGGAGGTTCGGCGGCAACTGATCGCCCGCCACCACGCGTCCATGCGCGTCGATAATAGCGGCGCGTGCAGTTGCACGCAGCGTAGCAATCTGTTGCAAATCGCCGGCGTCGGGATTCGGCACGCCGTCGTGCACATCGATTGCGGCAGCGATAGCCTCGGCGGTTGTGGTGAGATTCGAATCGAGCGCGGACTCGAGCGTCCGGTGAACCGTGACTATCGAAAGCGCAGCGAAGAGCGCCAGCGCCACGGCTAGCGTACCAACGACGGCAATGATGAATCGTGCGCGGATGCTCATGAGGGCGGCGCGTCAAGGCGATAGCCGATGCCGCGAACGGTTTGCAATACCGCGGTTTCGCCTTCTTCGGAGAGTTTCAAGCGCAGACGGCGGGCGTAGACATCCAGGACATTCGAAATCGGATCGGATTCGCGATCCCACAAACGATCTTCCAATACGCGGCGCGTAACGATCTGGCCCGCGTTGCGCATGAGGATCTCGAGAAATTCGCTTTCTTTCGCCGTCAGCGGCAAAACACGCCCGGAACGCGTTGCCGTTCGGGTGCCCGTGTTGAATTCTATATCTCCGACGCGCAGCACATTATCGGTGTAGGTTTGCGGCCGGCGCTGGACCGAGCGCAATCGGGCTTCCAGCTCAC
The DNA here is from genome assembly GCA_964546935.1 of uncultured bacterium. Lineage (GTDB taxonomy): Bacteria > Vulcanimicrobiota > Vulcanimicrobiia > Vulcanimicrobiales > Vulcanimicrobiaceae > JALYTY01. The sequence goes on from CAZJLJ010000065.1 coordinate 8,153, forward strand.
CGAATGCAAACGGTTTGCGCAAGTAGTCGTCGGCGCCGGCATCAAGACCGGCGATAACGTCTTCCACGGCATCGCGCGCCGTCAGAACCAGCGTCGGAACGGTGAGACCCTTGGAGCGCAGACGCCGCAGGATCGAGAGTCCGTCTTCGCCGGGAAGGTTCAAATCGAGAATCATTACGTCGTATTGCGTTGCGCGAATGTACTCTTCGCATAATGCGCCGTCTGCAAGCGCATCGACGACGTGGCCTTCTTCGCTAAGCCCGCGTTGGATGAGCGAGCGCAGGGGGCCGTCGTCTTCGACGATCAGGATTCGCATTGACTACAGCCCCACACGCACTTTTTCTCTTACTTCTGGTATTTGAACGCTTGGACGTGCGATCCGGTCGCCGGGTCGTTCCAGACAACCCAAATGTTTCCGGTCTGCGGATCGATTGCACCGGTGTGAACGCCCTTATTGATCGAGATTTGGGAAAGCAACGACGGAGCGTGCACGCCGTCGAACGAGAAGAGTGTGATGCCGCCGCCGAAGCACGCGAGCATTTCACTCTTGCTATCGAAATCACACTGGTCGACGCGTCCGCCCGGATACGCGGCCGTCGCAAGTTGCTTTCCGCTAGTGGAGTAGACCGACATCTTTCCGTTTTCGCCCGCGACGAAAAGCGAGTCGTGTGCGGCATCTAGCTGCAACGGATGGTTGTTCTGGATCTCCGGTGTCTTGATCGTACGCGAAACCTCTAGCTTCGTCGGATCGATTACCGCGATCTCCGAATCCGACGCGATGTTCTGATAGACTTCGTGTGTCTTGGGATCGATTTGCAGATACTCTGGTTTGTGTCCGGGAATCTTCACTGCTTTGATGAGTTTAAACGTCTTCGAATCGACGACATAGACTTTCGTGCCGTCATCTTCGTCGGCATAAATCCGCCCATTGCTGGAATCGTACATGATCGCATCGACCGGACCATCGACCGAGACGTGATTCACGACCTTCATCGCTTTGGGATCCACTTCAGAGACGCCCTTGTCGTCGCCGTTTCCGGTAAAAACGTGGCCGTTGGCCGGATTTACGGCGTTGCCCGCCATATCTCCGACTTTTACTTCGCCTAGAACCTTTCCGTTGTCCGCATCAACGATGAGCAGCGCGCCGGCGCCGCCATGGGCAGCGTATACTCGTCGGTTTTGTGCATCGACATTGACGTAGTCAAAGCCGCCCTTCGACTCGAGCGTTTGCGGCGGCATTGCGGGAATAATCGGCACGATATCTCCTCAAAAGCAACAGATATAATGCAGTTTAACCCGGGATAGATGAACTTAGGGTGACAGGGTGGCGGGCGCCATGAGGCGGGCGACGTTTTCAAGGAAAAGCTCCTCGTCGCCGTTCGTAAAATACTCGGTGGCGCCGTCCTCTTCGGTCCTTTGACGTTCTTCCAGAAGCGCTGCGACGCGTTCGGCCTGAACGAACGCCGGATCGATGCGCGGCACTCGCTCCCCTAAAACGGCCGCAAAATGCGCATCCAGCACGGGATAGTGCGTGCAGGCCAGGACGACCGCGTCCAGCTCTTCGGGAAGATTCGAGCAGACGTCGGCGACTGCAAAACGCGGCTCTTCGCCGTCGATACGTCCCGCCTCGACGAGCGGCACCAGCGCCGGCGCAGCGACTTCGATTACTTCACAGCCGGGGATTGCTTCACGAATGCGCCGCCCGTAAGCGCCCGAACGAACCGTCACGGCGGTAGCAACGACGCCCACGCGCCGCGCACCAGCCTTTCGAACGGCCAGCGTTGCCGAATCGATCAGGTCGAAAACGACGGCGCGAGTTTGCGGCCAGCCGTACAAATCTGCGATCGCGCATGATGTGTTGCAAGCCATGACGATTGCGTCCGGTTCGCGTGAATCGAGCCATTCCAAATTTGCCTGCAGCAAACGATGGAGGTCCTCGGCCGTACGGTCACCGTACGGAACGTGTGCCTGATCGGCAAAAAACAACAGGTTCGCATTGGGCAAACGCTCGCGTACCCGGCGGACGACTGTAAGACCGCCGAGACCGGAATCAAAAAGGCCGATCATTGTCCGGCGCCGTTTGCAACAGGGTTACTTTGTGCGTACTGGTCGATGCCGTCGGCAATGCCTTGAGCGACGCGTTGCCGCCAATCGTTTGAGACCAGCTTTTCGTAATCGGACGGATTCGAAAGGAACGCCGTTTCGATAAGAATCGCGGGCATCGAAGAATGTGTCGTTACGTAAAGATGGCTCTTTACGGTACCGTCGTCTTTCGTTCCAAGCGAAGAAAGATTTCTCTCCATCGTTTGGGCGAGCGGCACGTCGACGGGTTTTGAGTAGTACGTAGTGGTGCCGCTTGGACCGGAATTGATAAAGCTGTTCACGTGAATGCTTACGAACATGCGCGCACCGGCATTGTTTGCAACATTGACGCGCGCCTGGAGTTCGTCACGTGCCGAATCGTTCGGTGCAAACACGTCGACATCGGTCGAGCGCGTCATACGAACTTGCCAGCCACGCGCGACCAAAATGTCACGTAAGCGCTTTGCCATATCGAGCGTCAGATCGGCCTCCGACGTTCCGTTTCGCATCGCACCGCGATCGCTTCCGCCGTGGCCGGGATCGATAACGATCAACTTCGGATTCGTCGGCACGTACGCGCTGTGCGGCCCAAACTTCCACGCCGCGGAGTTTTCCGCCGGATTCTGCCCGTACTGATCTTGCGGAACGGGCGTCACCAACGTTTGCGGTTCATTAACCGCAACGACCGAGCCAACGCTGCCCGTTCCCGAACGCTGCGCATCGGCAATTTCTTCTCTTCCAACCGAAATCGTGACGCCCGTTGGAGAGGGCGAAACGGTCAAATTCTTGGCGCCCGTCATAGAAAGGGCAATTCGCACAGTCTGCGCGTCCATTTGTCTGACACGCAGCGAAACGAGCGGATCGCCTTCAGCCTGATCGATCGGCGGTCCCTGAAGCGTCGCACCTTTGATGTCGATCCAAAAGCGATTGTCGGGATCGCGGAGACGATGCCATTCGAAATTCGCATTTCCGTTTACGGCAACGGTGATATTCGCACCATCGTTGCTGCCGGCAACGTTGACCGCCGTGATCGTTGCGACACCCTGCGAAGGTGGTTGATCTTGCGGTGCAGGCGTAACGGTCGTGGGTTGCTGTTGCGGTTGTTCGGGCGGCGGTGTGGCGGCGGGCGTTGCTTGCGGCGGAGGCGTTTGATTGGCAACGAGAGGCGGCGCGCCGCCGTTTCCGCCGAATGCAACTTCGAAATCACCGGAATTGCTGTGCGGCGCGTCGTGCCGCGCGCCCGGATTCAACAGGACGGTGACAAACGTTTTCGGATCGCGCGCACTACCGGTCGTAGTTACTTCCAGGCCGCGGATGCCGCCCGCGTTAAGGCTGCGGTTGCGGTTCAACATCGAGCCGACGCCGTCGAATTCGTAGACGACGCGATCGCTGCTGTCGCTAACGACGCGCGGATGGAGAGCAGAACCCGCCCTCGCAACGAGAAGCGCTTGCGTGCCGCTGCCCTGTACGTCTATAGAAGCCAGCTGTGGCTGGAGAAGGTTGGTATTGCCTTCACGCTTCGGCGCTAAGTATAGCGCGCTTAGCAGTTCGTTGAACGGAAGAAAGACTTCGTCTCCCGCACCGAGGTAGGGCGCCTGGGTCGCCTGTGCAGAGAGAGGCCCCACATCGTACCGGGTGTCTCCAACGGAAAAATTGATGACGATCGGCTCCGCCGTCGTAATGAGGACGTACCGCTCGCCAGGGTGCCAAGTAACCACCGCGCCGACTTCCCGAAGCAACGCGCGAAGGCCGGGATCGTTAATCCCCACCATGGTTGCGCCCGAGCTCTGGGCGAGGTGCGTGAATGCTATCGGTTGATTTCGGAAGAGGTAGGTAGCCGAATCGGCGCGAGCCGGAATCGGCAAGAGCTGGAACCAGACTGCTAGCGCGAGAGCGCTACCAATCCGAGCGGCGAAGCGGCATGTCCAGTTCAAGATGTCCCCCCGGGAGAGTTTGGAGCTTGCGACCCGCGACGGTCACTTGCACGGCGTCGATCGACGGAATACCGGTAAGCGTATAGACGAGCCCCTTGAACTCACCGTTTTCGCCGAACGTCCCGCCGCTTTGCGCAGCTACTTCCTTAGATAAATCGACAGTTGCGACCGATCCGTTAACGCTTACGTTCTGGACTTGCGTTCCGGACGGGAAGCGAATCGCTTGAATGTCGGCCGGTGGGCCGGCCACCGCCTGGACCGCCGCGTACAAAGCCGTGTTGTGAAGGTGCTCCGCCGCGCTTTCACCCGGCTGAGGCGGCCGAACCGAGACTGACCACGTTCCGAGCGCTGAACCGTCCACCTTAGTATAGTAAACGGTAAGATGTTCACCCGCCTTATTCACGGTTTGGCGGCTCAGGTAGAACCAGGTCCCTGCCGCTACAACGACCAGCAGCAGGATCAGCAGAATCACCCTCCCTGATTTCATCTGCTACGCTTTCCCCGCCATGTGAAGACCCAGATAGAACGTAACGAAGACCAGAACGAAACCGATGACGGAGAATGCCAGGGCCGTCCTAGCGCCGCCGGCGCGTTTGCCGTAACGCATCGCCATTCCGTAAGCTGCAAGGACGAGCAGTGCGGAGAGCAGATGCACCCACAACTGCGGCGGCATCGGTATGTGTTGAGCGCCCATTACTCCAGCCAGGATCAATCCCAAAAGAAATTGCAACGAAGCAACTGCATTAACGACTCGGCGCCCTAAATCGTTCCAGCTGAAAACGACCGCGCAAAGCACAACCAAAAATGCGACGACTAGATGAATTTCAAGAAGAGCGCCCATGCTGCTCTTCTGCGTCTTTGCATAGCGCGCGTCCTTCCTGGGTACGCGCCATTTAAAGGAGAAACCGTGTCTGCATTGACCTCGGAACGCGTGACGTTAGATGTTTCGGACGGCACGAAAATGGATGCGTATGTTTCTTGTCCGGCCGCCGTGATTAGTGGCCCCGGCGTACTGGTCTTTCAAGAAGCCTACGGCGTGAACTCGCACATTCGCGAAGTCGCCGACCGTCTCGCAAATCTCGGCTTCACCGCTATCGCGCCGGAGCTGTTTCATCGGACGGGCCGCGGATTCGAGGCTCCGTACGGCGATCGAGATGCGATAAGTCCACACACTAGCGCTTTGACGCGCGAGGGACTAACTGCCGACATTCGCGCCGCATATCAGTGGCTTGTGGAGGAACAACGCGTCGAGAGCAGCCGTATAGCGGCCATCGGCTTTTGTATGGGTGGACGAGCGGCGTATCTTGCGAACGCGGTCGTCGAACTTCAGGCAGCGGTTTCATTCTATGGGGGCGGGATCGCTCCGGGAATGTTGACGCTGGCGGACGAGCAGCGCTCGCCGATCCTGATGTTCTGGGGCGGCAAAGATCCGCACATTCCCCCTTCTCAGTACCGCGCCGTTGCCGACGCGTTGACGGGCGCAGGCAAAGCGCACGAACAAGTCGTCTTCTCGGAAGCAGATCACGGATTCTTTTGCGATCAGCGTGAGAGTTATAACGAACTCGCAGCTCGCCAAGCGTGGTCGCTAACGGCGGAATTTTTCCGCGTTTACGAGGTGCTCTGAGCTTTCTCTAACAGCATCCGCGTGAGGGCATCGCGGATTTTTGCGACCGCAGGCCGTTTATAGGCGAACATTCCTTCCGGATCTTCGTCGTGAACGAGCATCGCAGGATCAGCTTCGAATACCAGCGTCCTGCCGTCGCGCAAAACCGCGCAGTCGATTCCGAAGTACTCTAAGCCGATTGCTTCGGCCGCATCGCCCATCGTCTTATCCCAGGTGGGAAAAAACCGTCGTGGCTCGCTGAGAAATGCGGCCTCTTCGTCGCGCATCCACGCGTTCTGCGCCATAGGCGCATTGCGGTAATGGACCATCCATCGTGGCGATATACCGAGGTGATACGGGTACGGAACGCCATCGACGAAGATGACGCGGTACTTCCGATAGTAGCCGTCCGCACTAGCATACTCGATGAAATCGCTTACGTGGTATGCACCGGCTGGATGCCGCTCCAAATGAGCCGGTAATTCGCGCTGATCTTCCAGTAACGCGAGACCGGAGCCGGCATGAGTATCGACGGGACGCACGAGTGTTTTTTCGCGAACGCGAATCTCTTCGGCGGGGAGCACGCGAATTGCGGGGACGGACACGTCCTCGACGCCGGATAAAGTCTCATGCAACCGCTCGCGCGCGATTGAAGCGAGTTTTTCGGGACGGTTCACCACCGGTCTGCCGGAACGGTGAATTAGCTTTTCAGCGGCGCCGATTGCGCGAACTGCTTCCCTCGCATAGCCGAATGCGCAAAAGAGTACGTGGCCTCTTGGGAGCTGCAACGCATCGCTTTCGATATAAAATTTATCGAGCGCGACTTTGGTGCGGTCGATGATAAGTTCGAGCGGGGTATTTACGCTATACGGCGCGTCCCGAAGCAACATCGCAACGCTAACGCGTCCGGCCTTGGGTTCGGGATCTACGTACGTGCGCTGGAGCTCGAGAGCATTACGAAGGTGTTTTTGCCAACCGGAATGCCGGGCGATTGCCAGAAGCTCGCCCAGTGCTAAATGCGCGGCCGCAAAATTCGGGTCGCGCGCCACTGCAGCACGATATGCTTCGATGGCTTCAAGATACCGTGTTTCCCGGATAAGTCCGTTGCCGATAACTGCGTGCAATTCGGCTCGCGATGGATCGTTGTGAATCGCGATAGCTACCTCCCGCATCTGCAGCCGCATGCCTTCGAATGACTGCAGAGCGGGAGGCGCTATTGCATGAAAAGAGAGCGGCCCCCGAAGTATGCTTTCGAGCACCGCCCTATCTTATCATGAACCTGGTCCGTGACGGTGGCGATGTCCATCGCCGTAATACTGTCCGTTATTGTAGTAACCGTTCCCGTACTGACCGTTTCCGTTGTAACCGTTGTTTCCGTTATAGTAGCCGTTGTTGCCGTTATTGCCGTTGTAATAACCGTTGTTGCCGTTGTAACCGTATTGCCCGCTGCCGTAGATCGCGCATTGTTGGTTACTGCAGGCTACTTGTTGTCCCTGATTCCCGGGGTACCAAGAGTATCCGCTTGGCGAAACGACATGCCCGTCGGCGTAAACCGTGCTTCCGTCGGGCAAGTATCCCTGAATCGTGTTGGCTACCTGATGTTTGTGCTGAACGTTGATAACCGTCGCGATTCCTGCGATTGCTGCCGCTGCACCAATGATAGTACGAGTAGTAGCTGCACCGTCGGCGCGCGCCGGCGCTTGTATCGAGGTGATCATTACTCCGCAGAGCGCCACGGCAGCGACGGCAGAGCGGATGATGTTGGTGTTCATGTAAACATCGTAGCGGTCAATTCTGACAAATATCGGTGAATTGATCCGCCACGATGTCTATTGCGCGAAGTTTAATCTACTGCTGTAGCGATGAATTCATTGCCCGATGAGTAGCCGAAGGCTTGAATTACGCTTCCCGGTTGCAACGAGTTGTTTACATATCCCATTTGTTGCGCGGGACTTAGGTTAACGAACACCGGCGTGAGATTTGGTGTCAACACGATCAACGTTCCGCCGGTATTGGAGAGCACGATTCCCTGCAGCTGCGCATTGCCGAACGGATTTGCGTAGCTTCCGAAGCCCGGCTGGCCGTATCCTTGATACGGATATGGATATCCGTTGCCGTTACCGTAGCCGTTGTAAGGCTGCGGATAGTTATCGTACTGAACCGGATAGTTGTACGGCTGCGGGTAGTTGTTATAGACCGGATAGTTGTATGGCTGGCCGCAATCGTAGTTATAGCCGTCGCCGCAGTTTCCGTTGTCGTAGCTGCTATAGTACGTTCCCCCGTTGTTAACGATTTGCCACGGGGCGCCGTTCCACGCGCCATACCCGTAGAACGGAGCATAGGACGAATACGTGTAGTTCGGGACCGGAATGTATTGCGTCGTGTAGTTTGTGTAAACCGGCGAAGTGTACACGGGAGCGTATCCGCTGTACACGTATCCCATCGGAACCGGCACGACGTTATTTACGTATCGGGGACGAACGCGATAGTACCGTACCACTTGAACCGGTTGCACTAACGCCTGACGGACGTAGGTATACCGTGGACGCATGTAGTGCACGCGGCGATCTTCACGATCGCCATAGACGATCGAGCGCGGATAATACTGGACGAAAGAGCCGGTGCCGCGCGGTTC
>CAZJLJ010000066.1:0-1247 GCA_964546935.1 uncultured bacterium
CCGACGATCGCGTACCACGGTAGCGTGAACGACGTCATAAGCTGGAAAAGGCCGTCTTTGAATCGTTGTGCGCTGTTGAAATCGATGACCAGCGCGAGAATAGCCACCAGCAAACAAGCGATAAGATACCAAGGGTTGAGAAGTGGAGAAGGCACTTTGTTAACAAGGACATCTCTGATAATGCCGCCGCCTATTCCGCCCACGTATGCGAGCGCAATAACTCCGATCACCGTAAAATGTTTATAATGGTCCGGGCGGCGAACCAGCAGAGCGCCGTTGAACGCATTCGTCGTCGCAGCAATTAGATCGATAACACCGAGCGTCGTAAAAGTCCAAATACCGTATTGCGAAACGATCAGTGGAGTGGGAGCCATAAGGCGCGCTCCTTATTGGTAGCCGAGTGAATTGTTAGAAACGAGCTTTGGATAGTTTCAGATGCCGCCGTTCCGAACATCCGCTTGTAATCTGAGCTGAAATGCCCCATGTGCCAAAACCCGAAGTCACCGGCGACGTCGAGAATACGAATGTCCCCTCGCGCCTCTTTGAGTTTGCGGCGGACGGCATTTAATCGAAGGATCTTCAGATAGCGCATCGGACCTACGCCAAACGAGTCCGTGAACGAATAGATAAGCCGGCGCATTCCGCAATGCAGATGATCGCAGATGGACTGTAAGGTGATGCGCTGCTCGACATTCTCCCACATGAAGTACACAACGCGTTCTGCCAGAGAAAAACTTTGGCGGTTTCGTTTCGCCTGGGTTTCGGCCGTGCTCGCGGCAAACAAAGCGCGCTCGACAATGGTAATAAGGCTTACGCCGTTTGTTTTAAGGAGCGGATCCCCGTTCAACATCGCCACGAGGCACGTCGCGAGCGCTTCACGCGGTGAAGCGTGCGGAAACTCCATTATCATCGGGCACGAGCCGCACTGCGAGAGTACTCTTTGAGCTTGATGTCCTAACGTGTCGAGAGGCAGCTCCAACCAAACGATCTGCGAGGGAAGCAGCGTGCAGAGATTCAGTTCGGTTCCATGCGCTGCGACTATGTTGTCAGGCGTCCAAAGCCGCCCGTGTTCGCGTACAAGCGTGCCTTGCCGGAGTAAGCCGATCAGAAGGCTGTCGGGGCTAACGGCCTTGCGAATCTGAACGCCGCGATTGCATGCCAGTTGCGATACGTTGGCTGCGCCGCTTCGTGCGACCGTCCAGATTCCGTGAAACTCGCCCGCACCAAGCTGAATGCATTCGGCGTTT
>CAZJLJ010000066.1:1347-7400 GCA_964546935.1 uncultured bacterium
TTCGCACGTATTATCGTAGTTGCCGGCCCATGGGAGAAAAACGAGAATGAGCGCGCAGAAAATTGTCGTCGCGATTTTGTTGGTCTCACTTATGCTGCAAACCGGATTGCAGGTGAACCTGACAAATCTAGCCGCGGCCTTAAAGGACTACAGTCTAATGGCGCGCTCTTTTTTGGCCAACTTCATCATCGTGCCGCTTTTAGGCGTCGTTCTTGTTAAGCTGTTTCACTTGGATGACTACATCGCGATCGGCATTCTTTTGATGGCGATAGCGCCCGGCGTGCCTTTTGTCACGTTTTCCGGCGGCCGGAAGAAGGGTGGAAGCCTCGGCTTTGCGGTGTGTTTAGCCTTCCTGATGCCGCTTATTTCAATTGTCACGGTGCCGATTACAGCACCGCTGGTCTTGCCTCCGGGCGCCGCTGCAAACGTTCCGGCGGGTTCGCTCCTTATCAACATTCTCGTTTTCCAACTGTTGCCGTTGATAATCGGCGTCATCATAGCGCAACGCGCGCCGCGAGTAGCCGACACGCTAATTAGGCCTGTCTCGCTGCTATTCATCGTTGCGCTTGTCGTTGTGTTGGTTGTGCTTCTCCCGGATATCGTTAAGTCCGTCACAACAGTTTACGGATCTAGGGGAAACATTACCGCCCTGTTGCTGGTGTTGCTTTCGACGTTGACCGGCTGGGTGCTCGGCGGACCGGACGTAAAGTATCGGCGGACGCTTGCGATCGGCACGACGCTGCGCAATGTCGGCTTGGCGTTGTTAATTGCCTCCGCACACTTCCCGGACAGAAGGGTCGGCGCGATGGTGATGAGCTATTTAATCGTTCAAATCATCGTGAGTACTTTGGCCGGCAAGGTACTTTCACGCGTAGGGGAATCGACGGCCCCGGCCGCTGTTTCGGGATAGCTTCAAAAAAATTTAACACGCACGCCGAAGACGAGTTGTCCCTTACCGGGTGAACCGTGCGCGGCAAAAAGTGAATAGGTCACGTACGCGCGAACCGCGGGATTCATGTCACGAATTGCACTGAGGTCGAAACGATTTGAAGGTTCGGGCCGCGGGTCGCTCCCGTTGAATCGTATCTCACGAAGATACGTTGTCGCGATGCGAGTACTGCCGCTTTTGTTTACCGGCACGGCGAAGCCGGGCGCAAGCTGAACGACCAGCTGGTTTGGTTGAGTGCGTTCAGCATATTTGTTTTGCGCCAACCTGATTCGCATGTCGAATTGTCTCGAGAGGCCATCGGAACCGGCGGAAATAGGGAGCCCGAAGAAATAGTCGCCCGAGACGTAGATAGAGTGATATCCGTTGTTCGGCATCGTCGCGGTCGAGCGCCGATATGAGTAGCCCGTTCGCAATTCCAAACGGTCGCGTGCATCGACGTCGTTAATACGGGCTTTGAAATCGAGAACGCTCTCTACGGGAAAGAAGGGAGATATCTGTACGTCGCCCGTTTCAACGTCGGCGCCGTCTTCTTGGCTACGTTCGTAGCGCTGAGAAATCTTTACGCGAAGGTACGACGCGCGTTTGAAAACGAGCTTATACTCCAGCCCTGGAGAAATACGCGCCGCATTTGCACACAAGGTTTTCGCGCTCAGACAAACGGTAGAAGTCGGTTCGAGAACGAGTTTTATGCTCGCGGCGTGGCTCGTGCCGGCGCACTCAGCCCAAATGCAAACCGCAAAACCGATCCACACGCCGAAGCGGCTTATTCGCGCACCTCGCATCCTTCGTCGGATCGGAGCCGCGTCAACGCAGCAACGAATTCGCGCAGAGTTTGCGTAGCGGGTACATCCGGTGCAAGTCGTGCCCGAGTTGAGCCGACGAAGACCGGTAAAGTGGGAAGTTGCTGCTGCAGTTCACGAACCCAGACGACCGTTTCGGCGGGATCGATGCCTGCGTAAATGCCCAGTGCCGCAGCTTTCATCGTGCGCGCGATCGCTTCGATGTGATCGGCCGCTACTTCAGTGCCTACGAAGACGCCATTGTATCCCGCTTCAGCTGCCGCGATAGCGGCGAAAAGAGGAGGAACGGAATGCTTCTGACCTGGTAACGTAAGAAACATGATCGGCCGGCTATGTGAAGTGCGCCGGTACTTTTCGAAGAGCAGATGCGAGACAGAATGAAGTGATTCGCATAGAACCAGGTGCTGTATCGTTGACTCGTCGACATTGCGTGCGCGTGCCGTTATCTCCGCCATCAGAGGCGAAATGATGTCGTCGGCAAATTCCGCCGCCGATCGAGACAAAGATCCGATGGACAACTCGGACGCGAGCTGAAAGGCATCCAAAGCTCGCACTCGATTGAACAGACGTGAAATGAGAGCGTCTGCGGCATCACGCTCACTTCGTTCGGCTTCTACGAGGGAACGCAAGTCCGACGTGCTTAGCGTTGCGACGCGCGAAATCGATCTGCCACGGTCTATGGCTTGTTTAAGCAATAACAGCCGCGCTACGTCGTCTGCTGAAAAGAGTCTTTGCCCGGTACGCCCGCGGTGCGGGCGAACAGCCGCATACCGCTTCTCCCAAGCACGAATGGTGTCGATCGAAAGATTTGTCAGCCGGGAAACCGACTGAATGTGAAGCGAGGCGCGGCGTGTACTGTCTTGCAAAAGCATCGCCATCGGTTCAGCTCCCTATCCTGACGGCACGTCCAAATCTGGCGAGCAACAGCCGTCGTTAATGGCGATTATATGCGTGTTGCGGCGCTACGGCGATAGTGGGTCCAGGACAAGCTGACACTCGTAGCTGTTCTTAGTCATACAGTGTATCCATGGGTTGTGCAAAGCACAGCTTACCCGTGCAATTTTCCTCAAGAGGATCAGCGAGATGAATCGACGTGCATTTAGCGCCTACGCCGCCTTCGCGCTCGTCTTTGCCGTGCTCGTTCCGGGCACTTCTCTAGCGCAGCTTAGCCCGCAGTGGGCAAACGGAATATGGAAAGTGCAAGCAGCCGGCAAAGAATTCCACAGCGGTTTTCTCTGCATGTCAATGCAGCAATATAACATCGTAGGACGGACCTTAGGTCCTTCCGCTAGTTCCATGAGTAGCTCGACGACAATGAGAAAAGTGGCCTTTAGAGGCAAGCTCACTAATAATAAGATGTCGGGTACGTGGACCGCGTCTCCGGGCGGCGATACCGGGTGGCTCACCGTAACTTTTGGAGCAACATTTAGAACGTTCAGCGGTGACTACGGACAGGCCGGTAAGAAGCCAATGGGAGATATTACCGGTACATTTTACAAGCCCGGTTCCTGCTAATCAGCATCGTTTGAGTTCCCTTTAAGAAACATTGCCCGAACGGTTCTAAGAACGCGTCCGGGCATTTTCTTTTCTATTGCATTTCTCTGGCTATAACCTAAAATTCCAAGCTAACGTTGGACCACCCAATTTAACGAGTTGAAGTAGATTCAACGGATCGGTGCTCTGGTACTGAAGGTGACGCCACACCACAATTATCGCGCCGCTGCGGTACGCGTAGGCGAGTCCCCCGTAGTACTGAAACGTTTGGAGGCCTCCGGTACTACCGTAGTCGCCATAGTATGGGATGAAGAAGTGGTCGCTCAATCCTAGTCTACCGGTAAAGCCCACGATGGGAGCGAACGCATTCGTAAATTGCGAGACGCTATTCGAGCGTGAAAAATTCCCGAGAGGGCCGGTCAGAATCCAGTCCGCTGATGCGGTGAGCGAGTGGTAACGAAAACCTAAAAGCGCGTTCACCGATGACCGGCTGTCGTGTGCGAGCGTCTGGCTCAAAGCCAACTCCCAGATCGTTCCCGCTATTCGTGCGCCCGACGACACAGTAATCGGTATCGAAACGTTTCCCCGCGTTCCGCTTATCGTAGCGATTGAGTTCCTGAGACTCGAGACGTTGACCCATACGAAGTTGGTCAGGATTGCGCTGTCGCCTTTGCGGGCTTCAACACCGAACATCGCAGCACCGTTGAGTTTCGCGAGATATTTGTTCGGGCCGACGTTGAAATCGACGCTTCTTATCTGACTCGCAGCGCCGACGATGCTCCGCGCGGAGGAAAAGTTCGTAAAGTGAAGCGATCCGTTGATCGTGGGTACCCATAAGAACGGCGTGAGGTTGAAGTGCCACCGGCCGTCGTATTGGTTGCCGAAAGTTCCGGATTGCACGGGCGAAGGCACCGGCTGCGGTGGCGAAGCTTCGGGTGGCGGCGACGAAGGTGCTGTGGGAGTAGGTTCAGGCGACGGGCTCGCTTCCTGAGCTACGGCTAGTGCGCTGCAACTGAAAATACTTGCGATAAAGACAGACACCATCAAGTGCCGGCGTGGCAGTCGGAGAATTTTCATCAGATCTCTCCTTAGGTCCCAATTTACCAAGCCGCCATCGGTGGTGGAGACGTCGTCGTCCTAGACAGGCAGGGCAAGCTCTTGTGAGCCGCCGCGCAGTTCGTGGATTTCTTGCTGTAACGGCGAGAGGTCGATCCGGATAAGGCCTTTTTGCGGCCGGTCGAGATCGTCGATCGTAAATATCAATGCCGAGATGATAATGACAAAGCCTATCGTGAGTACTACGTCTAGCCGCCTCGCGCGCGTAAGGTTCAAACCGGCAGTAAACGACGTAATCAGCATCAGCAAAAAGAGGAGCTCGTAAATCTCCGTTGGGACGTGACTTCTCAGCGCGATGTCCTGAGCGCCTCCAAGATCGATCGCTTCATTCAGCGACTGGGTGAACAAGCCCAGTTGGATGCTGGATTGATTCGCGTGTCCTGCGGACGATGCCATCGACCACATGCGGCGAACAAGGTCGTCGGATCGGGCAAGTGCTTGCGCATGCTCTCGAGTTTCGACATCCGATAAATACGAATCAAGTCGAGTCTGCGCGTAATCCGCGAGTGCGCTTCGAAACGCTTTTGATTCGCGAGGCGGCAGATACGTAGCGCGAAGGTCAGTCGTACCGATAGAAATGACCTCCCGACGAAGCAGTGTACGCCTGTCATCGAATCGCGCGGAGCTTAGAGAGAACGCGAAACCGAGCATGAACGCCGTGGTCGCGAAGATGGCGGTTCGAATAATTTCCGAGGATTTGTCCGGCTCTCCGAAATGCCGGTATTTCGCAAGCGCGTAGCCGGTAGCTAGTAGCAAGAGTTGTGCGAGAAATATGACCGCCGCTAGAAGACCCGGCCGAAGGGTATATGCCAGATACTCAATCATCGTGCGGCTTTGCCATGAACAGAGTTTCGCGTATCCCGGCCAATCCGGGATGACCCGTGTCCTAGAAACGTTGGGACGCTGTGGCGTCTCGATCGTGCAGACTTAGGATAGCTTTTCGTTCGAGGAGAGTTTATGAATATTCAGCGCGCTTTTATGCAGGTTTTAGCTGCGGCGTGCCTGCTAAGCACGATGCTCGTTCCTGGGCGCGCACAAAACCAGCAGCCCAGTACGGGTTCCGTCCCGCACGCCTCGCAGCTGATCAACGTCACGGGCTGTCATCCGGCGCTCAATGTTCAACAAATGGGCGGCGTTTACGCGGGCTATGCGCCGGGATGGTACGGCGGTCGATGGGGAGATCCGTGGGGTTATCGATACTATCAGCCACCCGTAACAACGACGGACCCGCAGCTCGGAATTCATTATAGGAATATCACGCCTAAACCAATGAGCGAAATAGAGTTCGGCCTCATTGTGAACAACCGCATTGTGGCCGAGGTGCGCGACGTCGGCACATTTTCACCGAATGCGGAGATCAAGCACAAGTTCGGCCTGAGCCCAAATGTTTTTCCCCTGCAGACCGGATTGCCGAAATGCACGCCGCTCCATATCACGTTCCAAGACGGGACGACGTGGAAAAATCCGCGTCTGCCTCCGAAACGAACGGGTGGCTATTACGAAACGTAGCTGATTGTAAATGAAGAACCGGGCGGAGATACCCGGTTCTTTATGTTTACCGCAGGATTGCGCACCTATTGACGCGTCAGGATCATGTTAATGACGTCTTCACGCGAAAGGAGATGATCGGTACTTTCGCCCTTTGCGTCAATAACAACAACCTGGACTGTTCCATTGAACCGGCTCGCTTCACC
>CAZJLJ010000066.1:7500-11685 GCA_964546935.1 uncultured bacterium
TTGTTTCGCGTTGCCTCAATAAGCCATAACCGCTGTAACTCGTGAAGTTTGTCGGGCATCTGTTTCGAAAGATCGTGAGCCTGCGACCAATCCTTATTCGTGTCGTAGAGCTCCCATACGTCGTCGTTGAACGGCGGCGCCGCTTCCGTCATGAGCCAAGGGGTGCGATGACGAGTGACCGCAGTCCAACCTTTATGGTAAATGCCGCGATTCCCAAACATCTCGAAGTATTGCGTCTCGCGGCGCTCCGGAGCACTGGCTTCGTCGAGACTATAGAGCATACTTACGCCCTGCATCGGCACCTGTCCGACGCCGTTTACCATTGATGGCTCCACGATCTCGGCCGCCTCGAGGATGGTCGGCGCCACGTCTATGACGTGATGAAACTGATTGCGAATTTCGCCTTTTGCCTTGGCGCCTTTCGGCCAACGGACAATCAACGCGTTTCGCGTCCCGCCCCAGTGCGATGCGACTTGCTTCGTCCATTGATATGGCGTGTCCATGGCGTGCGCCCAGCCAACTGCATAGTGATTGTATGATTCGGGGCCGCCGAGCTTGTCAATGTGCTGGATTAGGAACTCGGGAGTTTCAATTGCGCTTGCGCCGTTGAAGGGGATCATTTCGTTAAAGGTGCCTTGCGGGGTGCCTTCAGCGGACGCGCCGTTGTCGCCGATGATGTAGTAAATTAGCGTATCGTCGAGCGCCTCGACTTGCTCGATGGCATCGATGAGCCGGCCGATGTGATAGTCGGTAAACTCGAAGAAGCCGGCATAAACTTCCATTTCACGAGCGAGCACGCGTTTAAACTCCGGCGTCTCGGAGTCCCATGCGGGAATTTCTTTGGGCCGTTCGGTGAGGTCGCATCCCTGCGGAATCACGCCGAGTTTCTTCTGACGCGCGAACGTCTCTTCGCGTAGCTTGTCCCAACCTTGATCGAACTTTCCTTTATACTTGTCGGCCCACTCTTTCGGCACGTGATGGGGAGCGTGCGTGGCGCCCGGAGCGAAATACATAAAGAACGGCTTGTCTCCAGCGAGTAGACGCTGTTGACGTACCCACGCGATCGCGCGGTCCGTCATATCCTCCATGAAGTGATAGCCTTCTTCGGGAGTCTTCGGCGCATCCACGATCGTGGTGCCTTCGTGAATCGACGGATACCACTGATTTGTTTCGCCCGCGACAAACCCATAGAAGTATTCGAAGCCCCACCCGGTTGGCCAACGGTCGAACGGCCCGGCAGGACTCGCTTCCCACACGGGTACTTCGTGACACTTTCCAAATTGCGCGGTCGAATAGCCGTTCAATCGCAGAATCTCTGGAAGCGGCGCCATTGAATTTGGGCGAATTGAATTATATCCGGGAGCCGATGTCGCGATTTCGGTAATACCGCCCATCCCCACGGTGTGGTGATTGCGTCCGCATAAGAGTGCGGCGCGCGTTGGGGAACAAAGCGCTGTCGTGTGAAAGCGCGTGTACCGCAATCCGTCTTTCGCAATCCGTTCTGCGGTTGGAGCGTTGCACGGCCCTCCGAATACACTCGATGCTCCGAATCCGACGTCGTCGATCAAGACGATGAGAACGTTCGGCGCGCCTTTCGGCGGCCGCAAGGGTTGGATCGGCGGAAATTTCGAGTCCGGATCCTTTGCGTCATAAGGAATAAAGCCGGAGTACGGCTGGTCCGGAATCGGCAATACCTCGCGTTGGACGGCCTTGGATTCGCCGTTTGAATTCGCCATGATGCTCTCCGGCGCAGCCGTTCCTGCGCCCTTGCGGTAGGGAAGGGGCTCACTAAGCATAATGGACCGTAAGGGAAGGGGCGTATCCCAAAATTGCGAGTTATCTCACTGACTACGGAAACCGATAAAAAATTGCGGGGGGAAGAATAGCGCCAATGGACTGGCAACAGCAATTAAACGAGGTCGTTCAATCGAGCTCACTTCTGCCGACCTTCGAGCAATGGCTCGACGCGACCGGTTACCGCGAGTACGTGCACAAGATCAGAGCGGGCTCCATCAATGTGCAAGCGACGGCGATGAGCGCGCTCTTCGATTACTATCAATCGGAGATGCGCGGGCGCTTCAAGCCGAGTTAGGACCGGCAGAGCGCTGCGAGCTGCCGGGCGCTGGCGATGTTGTTGATCGAGTGATACGATAAGATCAGTTTCAACGTCGCGGGAACTTGTTATGCCGAAGCTGAGGGGTACATATATCGCCGCCGGAATAGCGTTTGCGCTAACGTGCGGCTCGTTCTCGCTCTCCGCCGTTTCTGCGCCTACAGCGCAAAGCCGGAGTCGCGTGCCTTCGGTTGCCGCTACGCTTAAGCAGATCTATCAGCGAGCTTACGACGAATCATATAGCCGTCACGCCGTCTTAGAAGACGATGGCACCACGTTCGTTTCGACGGGCGACATCGACATGGAGTGGCTGCGCGATTCCAGTGCGACGATGACGCCTTACATCGGGCAGGCCGTTTCGGATCCGTACGTGCGGACGATGCTGCGGGGTACCATTGCGCGTCAGGCGCGATACATCTTGATCGATCCCTACGCCAATGCATTCACCAAGAGCTACCGCGTGGACGAGCGTAAGTTCGAGATGGACTCTCTGCTGTATCCCGTATGGTTTTCGTACTTGTATTGGAAGGCTACCGGCGATCGCAGCGTTTTCACGCCGCAGCTGGAACGCGCGTTTTCCGTTGTACTCGCCACGCTTCGTACGGAACAGCGCCACACGCGTCTTTCACGCTACCGTCATGGGGCGTTGGCCCAAGGCGGTCGCGGTACTCCAACCGCATACACTGGCATGGTATGGACTGGTTTTCGCCCTTCCGATGACATCGCTGGATATCACTTCAACATTCCGGACAACATGTTCGGAGTTGTCGTTCTGCACGACTTGACCGAAATCGCGAAGTCTGTTTACCGCAACAAACATTTGGCGGAAAATGCGTGGGGGCTTTCCGTTCAAATTCAGCGTGGCATCGAACGGCACGGAATGAAAGACGTGCGGGGCTTCGGACGAATTTACGCCTATGAAGTAGATGGGTACGGTCACGCGAGCCTCATGGACGATGCAAACATTCCGTCGCTCCTGTCGATTCCATATTTCCGCTATGCCGGCGTACAAGACCGCGCCTATCAGGCTACGCGGCGTTTCATCCTCTCACCGCAGAACCCGTATTATTTTCGCGGAAAATATGCCTCCGGGATAGGAAGCGCGCATACACCGCGTGGATACGTTTGGCCGCTGGCGCTGATTATGCAAATCCTTACGTCGAGGGATCGAACTGAAACTACGGCCGCGCTCGGGTACTTAGCGGCTGCCGACGTCGGCGACCACGTACTCCATGAATCGTTCAACGCCAATTGGCCGGAATCGTACACTCGCGCCGATTTCGCGTGGCCGAACGCGCTCTTCGCTCAAATGATGCTGGGGCGGCAGGGGCTGCTGCCGTCGATTCTGCAGCCGATGTCCATGAAGCGACGCTAGCTTGATTCGCATCCCAGCGGCGGTATGATCGTGTTGAAGCGTACGGACCGTACTTTTTGAGGAGCGCGAGCATCGCATGTTGGAGAAACGTGAATCGGAAAACGTGGCGGCGGTAAACCGCCTCTACGAGCTCTTTCGAGCCAAAGACCTACCGGCGATCTTCCAGCTGCTTTCGCCTGATATCCGGATTACTCAATCCATCGAACTGCCGTGGGGCGGAACGTATGTCGGCACTACGGAAGCGCAAATGCTTTTCGAAAAGTTGTGGGTTTACATAGATAACAAACCATCCGTAGAGCGCGTCATCGACGGCGGAGATCGCATCGCCGTTATCGGCTGCGGCCACATCACTGTGGGCAGAACCGGCCGCACCTTCGAGGTGCCGTTCATGCATCTGTGGGATTTCAAAGAAGGTCTCGCCGTTCGACTGGAAATCGTTAGCGAGGTTGCGGCGATGCGAACTGCGTTAGGCCGCTGACGCAAGAGCCACTTGCATTTAGGAGCGGCGGCTCATCAAGATGGCAACGACCGAGAGCACGACTACGCTGCCACCGATAACGATGTTCGGCGTAATTGCTTCACCTAGCAGCGTCGCGCCGAGAATCACGGCAACGACCGGATTTACATAGGCGTACGTCGCCGTGATATGCGTCGGCAGCTTTCGCACGGCATAACCGTATGCGGTGTAGCCCAGAAT
>CAZJLJ010000066.1:11785-13522 GCA_964546935.1 uncultured bacterium
TGATATGCGTCGGCAGCTTTCGCACGGCATAACCGTATGCGGTGTAGCCCAGAATAGCGCCAGGGCCGACGAGCCACAGAAATCCGATGAACGATTCGTGGGAAATGCTGTTTAATTGAACGTGTGCAGCTTCTCCTAAGAAGATGCCGACGACGATTTGCATCAACCCGCCGATCAACATTTCCAGCGCGGGGAAAAGCGGATTGTTCTCGGTATGAGAACCGTGCCGTGCGTAAACCGAACCTAGTGCCCACGTGAATGAGCCGAAAAGGACGATAGCCGCGGGTACAATTGGTGTCGCTCCGAAGTGCAAACCGACCAGTGCGGCAATTCCGAGCGTGCCAAGAACGAGGCCCGCGGTCGCAAGCACGGTGGGACGCGTTTTAGTCAACACCGAGTCGATCGCGAGCATCCACACTGGGACCGTGGCAACGATCAACGCGGCAACGCCCGATGGAAGGCTCTGCTCCGCGAAACACAGAGACCCGTTGCCGCAGACGAGCAAGAGAAAGGCCATGATCGCGAGCGATTTCCATTGCGCCTTTGTAACCTGCGTCAACAGCGAACGCTTCCAGAGAAGAAGCGCGCCGCACATCAGGAGGCCTGCGATCGTGTAACGAGTGCCGGCCATCAAAAACGGCGGCATCGTCTGAACCGCAACGCGAATGGCGAGGTACGTCGATCCCCATACAAGCCACACGACCATCAAAGAGACCCACGCTAGTGTTTGAGCCGAGGTTCGTTTGGATGCAAGGGTAACGACGTTTTCCATAACGAAAAGAATCGTAGCGATTTCGCTTGCACAACGTCAACCGAAATCTTGCTATACCTACGTTTTGGAAACTCTGCGAGGGTACTTTCGATGATCGCTGCGACCCGTGAATTACCAAATCGGAAAGCCGGCCACCGGCCTCCCGGACTTCGAATCGACGACATCGACCGCCGCCTGCTGGATGCGCTTCGTCGAAACGGCCGGTGCAGCCAGGAAGAACTCTCCGAAGTGCTTTCGCTTTCACGGCCTGCGGTGCGCGATCGTATGCGTCGTCTCGAAGCGAACGGCATCCTGACGCGCTACACGATCGACGTGAATTGGGAACTTCTCGGTTACCCGCTCTTGGGGTTTGTGCGGGTTCGCACAAAGTCAGGCGACTGTCGCGTTTTCGCCGAGCAAGTGATGGAGCTCTCGCATGAAGGCGCAACGGTCGAAGCATGCCATCGCATCACCGGGAAGTGGTGTCTCCTCGTAAAAGTTCGCGCGCGTTCGTCCACGGATTTGGAAGAGCTGCTGGCGCAGGTCCGAGCGTTGCCGAAAGCCGCCGCAACCGCGACCACCTTAGCACTCTCAACGCTCTGCGAAAGATAGGCTTAGTGCGAAAGGTCAATACGAAAGACGTTCCCGAGATGGAATGGTCTTCGCCGAAAGGCACGTTCGCGGGCTTCGGCAGGCAAGTCTCAGAGGCGTTGGGGCGCGATCCGTTCTCGACCGATTTGATGAAGCGTCATCCGTTCGACGTCGAGATCCTTCGCGTTGCTCCCGGAAAGAAGCCGTATCCGTACCACTCCCACAGCGCGCAGTGGGAGTTTTATCACGTGATCTCGGGCAGCGGCATCGTTCGGCATGAAGAAGGCAACACGTCGATCGAGGCCGGTGACGCGTTGCTCTTCGAGCCCGGAAAGCCGCATCATCGCCGACAATCCCATCGGCGAATCGTCGCACTATCCGGACAGCAATAAATA
>CAZJLJ010000066.1:13622-16100 GCA_964546935.1 uncultured bacterium
TCATCGCCGACAATCCCATCGGCGAATCGTCGCACTATCCGGACAGCAATAAATACCTGGTGCGTTCACCGGAACGCCGGTTGATGCGGTCCGAATCGCTCGACTATGAGGACGGCGAAGAGTAGCTTTGCTGTTGAGCCGGTGTCGCGGGCGGACGGCACCACAACTCATCGGCATTTTTCGTGATCTCGACAAGCAAATGAAATGCCATCGATTGCGCGAGAACGTGGCCGATCGTTTCCTCGAGCTGCGTAACATACCAGCACGTTAACTGAAACTCGGATCCTGGCGGGCCGTGCGGGCGCACGGTAAGCAGTCCTCGGAGCTCCGCAAGGAGCGGTGTCTTCGGCGTCCATGTGAATTCGAGAGCGTCGTGCCTGCGCACGGAATCTGTCGGATCGTCGATTCGGTGCGCCCATAACTCGATTTCAGGGTGCGCCCGCATGAACGCTTCCGCCAAGTCGATTGCGGCGGAGAACGGAGAGTTCGATAAGTGTTTTGCGAAAACTACGTGCCCGGTATCCATGGAAGTATTTTACGCCTGAAACCGTCCCTTGGGGGACCGCGCCACCTTCTCAGTAGCGCGGCCTTCTGGATTACGGCGTGGCTAAGACAAAGTTCTGGAAATTGTTTCCGGTCGCATTGTTGGTCGGAGTATCGGAAGCAAACGTGTACAGGGGACGTCCTTTGTCAGCCCATTGCATTCCGTTGCCGTCCGAGCGGGTGAAGATCGAGAAATTGCCGTCGGCTTTTTCGCCCGCCTTTGCAGCGTGGCTCGGCCAGATCGCAAGGCAGCCGCCGGTGCAATTCGATTGATTGGTGCTGTCGCCGTTGAAGAAATAAAGCGCGAGACCGGTGGCTGCGTCGACGAGAATCGTCTTGCCGTTTACTTGCGCCACTTTTGCATCGCCTGAAAAGCCCGTCGTTGTGATGGGGCTGCCGGAGGGCGCAGGCATTGGTGCGGAAGAAGGTGCAGCGGACGGTGCGGTTCCAGGCAACGACGACGGCGCTGCTACAGGTGCCATAGGCGGAGTAGCCGAGATTCCACCGCCGCTCGATCCGCCTCCGCCGCATGCGGCGAGTGCAATACCAAGTACGAAAATGGCGCCGGTAACTTTTGCTGTGTGCATTTGGGAAAAAAACTCCTTAAAACGTCTTTTGACTGGACGTTTTTAATGAATGCACATGAAAAAAGTGTGAGGCGAAAAAAAAATTCGCCTCACACTCTTTTAACGTTTTTCCGTGTCGCTACTCGTCTATCGTGACGCTCGCGCCTTCGTCGTCAAAGAAGAAACGCGTATCGAATGCTTTCACTTCGCCGGTCAATTCATCGTTAATACGCGAGTGAATCGACAAGCGATGAAGTGCTTTTCCATTTCGTTTCACGACGCCGGCGTAGGAGTATTGTACGAGCGGAGTCCGTTCGTTCAGCGGTGCAAGACGGCCACGCTGGACAAGCATCGCGAGCAATTGATCTTGGAGTTTCTTCGGAATCAACCGCGCGACGTCGTCGGCTTGCATGCGAACGAGCTCGAGTTCTTGTTGGGCCTTGTTCTCAACCGTTACTGAACCGTGACTGCAAAAGCGCACGATTGCATCCCAATCGTCTGCACCGACTCCGGTGAACGTTAATCCGTAGCGCCACGCCGGCTTGCCTTTAACCTGCCCGGGCTGCTGCCACACGCGCTTTGCGCGCACGAGAATGTTGCGGTTCTCGAGGCTGATTCGAATGTTTACTTCCGAGTTGATACCGACGCTCGAAACGACTCCGAGGCCGCTACCCGAGATGTCCAAACAAGTAATCGGCGTCCACGACGCACCCTGAGCGACCCACGCCGGAAACGGCCCCGAGCGGCGCGGATACTTTCGCCGGTTCTGAGGCGCTCCCGTAAAAAACGTAATGAGGTCGTTCAGCATCTACTCCAGTAATCGACAAGAGTCAACCTGGCGATAAGTCGCGAGGCAGCTCTTATCCTGGGGTTTACCGGGCGGAGACCGGGTCCTTTATCTCTTCCTTACCGCATCCTAACGATGAACCGCGACTGCGGCGCTCGTCGGGATAACGGTGTGGTCCGTGATCCACGCCGCTGGACCGTTCGCCTGAACGGTGTAGACACCGAAGAATCGGCCTTGGGGACCGTTTATCTCTACGTCGATCTTTGCCGTGCCGCCGTTGCTGAGCGCTGCGTGGACGATTTTGAAACTGGCCGCACGTTGGACGACCGGGCCCTCGCTTAAATTGCTAACGGGCGCGTTAGCACTTAAACCTAGATGTGCCAACGCGGTGCTCGCATCTCCGCGCATGAGTGACGCTAGGTAAGAAGTGACGATTAGGCGGGCGCGACTGACGAAGATCGGCTCCTTTGCCGGAATCGCGACCGGAACCGGCGCGTGCGTCGCGCGATGTGGCCGCGCGTTAAACGCAACGCGGCCGTTCGACGTAAACGGATTGATGCCGGGATCGAATTTCCACGTGCG
>CAZJLJ010000067.1:0-15645 GCA_964546935.1 uncultured bacterium
CGTGGACAGAACGGAAGCGCAGGATGCGCGTACAGCGTTAGCTGTGTAGTGGGGTGTAGCCAAGCGGTAAGGCAGCGGACTTTGACTCCGCCATGCGTTGGTTCGAATCCAGCCACCCCAGCATAAACAAAGCCTGTCCTTTAGGACGGGTTTTTTTTATGCGTCGGGTGGTGTAATTCGAATCGAAGCACGTTGGCGACCGCACGATGCGGTCGGAGAACGCAGCGATAGGATATCGCGGCGGCGTTCTCTTTCGAATCCAGCCACCCCAGCATAAACAAAGCCTGTCCTTTAGGACGGGTTTTTTTTATGCGTCGGGTGGTGTAATTCGAATCGAAGCACGTTGGCGACCGCACGATGCGGTCGGAGAACGCAGCGATAGGATATCGCGGCGGCGTTCTCTTTCGAATCCAGCCACCCCAGCATAAACAAAGCCCGTCCTTTAGGACGGGCTTTTTGTTTCTGAGTCGACAGATATTATTTTCGTGCCTCGACAACGATGGCGGACATCACGCAGTCGAATTGGCCATCACCAAACTCATCGATTAAAGCCCGCGTAATCCGCTCGCGCACATCCGATGCAAGTTGGGGTTCGAGATTCTCGAAGTCCGCGGAGAACGGAGAGCCGTCGATGTCGGCATCGAGAATTTCTTTGGCCGATTCAACCTTGCTCGTTTTTGCCACGGTTCGAAATTCAATTTTCGTGAACCCGCCGCCGCGCAGGTCCGCTTCGATCTTTTGCTTATCGGAATATGCGAAAGGGACACGCTCGAAAAACGTCGCTTTGCCCGTGGCGTCTTTGAACGTTCTATTTATTATCTCGAAGATCCGATTCTTCGCTAGCTCATCCCAAACGTTGAACGCAAACGTACCGCTCTCGCGTAACACGCGCCGCGCTTCATGAAAAGCCGCAATTTTATCGGGGAAAAACATCACGCCGAACTGCGCAACAACCGCGTCGAACGTTTGGTCTTCGTACGGCAACTTCGTTGCATCTTGTGTCTCGAAAGTGACGTTCTCGTTTGGCAGCAATCGGGCCGCTTCATCGAGCATGGCCTGATTCAGGTCGGTCGCTATGATCTTGGCTTCGTCTTCGAGCTGCTCGACAAGCTCGCGCGTAAGGCATCCCGTACCCGCGGCAAGCTCCAGCACCTCCAGCGGCGCACGCGCTGCAACGCGTTCGGCCAAATCGTCGGCGTACGGCTCGAATAGAACGGGGACAAGTCCCCTTTCGTAGATTTGGGGAATGGAGCCGGTGAAGGCACTGTCAATCTTGCTCATAGGCGCCTCCCGAGAATGTGCTGACTACATGCTACTCGAGTAATTTGAAACAGAACAGAGTCCTGTTCAGGATGACACGAGTTCGGGTTCCACAATGATCTCGGCGTTGTTCCGGATGACGTTAGAAATCGGACATTGTTTTTCGGCTTGATTTGCGAAGTCGGCGAACTGCTCTTGGGTGATCCCAGGAACGTCGCCGGTTACGCGCAAACGGGAACGCGTAATTTTGAATCCGCCGTCGGCCTGATCGATCGTGACGACGGCTTGAGTGGAGATCGATTTCGGTTGAATATTTTGCCGGTTGAGGAAGGCCGTAAGCGCCATGCTGTAACAGGCGGAGTGCGATGCTGCCAGGAGTTCCTCGGGGTTGGTACCGGGCTGGTCGCCGAACCGCGTCGCGACGCTGTAAGGCACGTCAGGTAAAGCGCCGCTGGTGAAAGAAATCTTTCCGCCGCCGCTTTGGAGGTCGCCGGTCCAAACGGCTTGCGCACGTCGATTGAATGCCATGCGTGGTGGTACCGGGAAGTTTTACCGTCGCCCTCTTGCTTGCTAGAGGACCGCTTTTATGGGCATTTTATTAATATGAGGGTTCTCGGAACCGTTGTTCTCCTATGCGCGCTGGTCGCGGCGGGTTCATCGCGGGTGGTCGCCGACGAGAACGTCGGATCCATCTATGGGCGGGTCTACGTCGAGCACACCCGCAAGCCGGCGTGTTTCACCACGGTAAAAATGCTTTCGAACCGCGAGCCCAATCAGGAGACGCGCACCCGTCCGGACGGCTCTTTTTTGTTTCTCGCGGTGCTTCCGGGCTACGTTACCGTGGAGGTGCCGCATGCCCAGGCACAACGCGTTGAAGTCCACGCGAACTTAGAATCGGACGCGATGTTTTACGTGCGGCACAACAACAGCCGCCGCAGCTGCGCTAAGTACTCGCGCGCCCGTTCGTTTGGAGGATTTCGTCGATAATTCCGTAGTCCAACGCATCTTGCGCCGTCATGTGAAAATCGCGTTCAAGGTCCTTTAAAACTTTTTCTTCCGGTTGGCCTGTCCGCTTCGCATAGATGTCGGCCAGCATTTTTCGCGTCGCAATCAAATCTCGTGCATGAATTTCGATATCCGTAGCCTGCCCGCCCAATTGGCTAACCCAGGGCTGGTGGATCAGCACTTTACTGAACGGCAATGCCATACGCTTTCCCTTTGCGCCACCGACCAACAATAGCGACGCCGCAGACGCCGCGAATCCGGAACAGATCGTCGCCACATCGGGCTTGATGAACTGCATCGTATCGTAAATTGCCAAGCCGGCGGTTACGCTTCCGCCCGGACTGTTGATGTATAAATCGATATCTTTGTCCGGATCTTCTTTTTCGAGAAAGAGCAGTTGCGCCATGACGAGATTCGCCAGCGTATCGTCGATCGCGCCGCCGACGAAAACGATACGATCCTTGAGCAGGCGAGAGTAAATGTCGTACGCCCGCTCCCCTTGTGCGGTATTTTCAACAACCGTCGGAACCAAATGTGACATAATTTGCTTATACCATGCGGTCTAGGTGCTTTTGAACCAGTTCAGCATCAAAAACGGCCACGGACGGCAGGGCGCCGTGCAGTGAACGGAAGAGTACTCTCCATGAATACGTTGACACTCGAGCAGCAACACCGCATCCTCTCCCTGTTGGAAGAGGGGAAGAGCCTGCGCGAAATCGAGCGCGAAACGGGTCATCGCCGTGAAACCATTTCGCTATACGGACGCCTTGCCGGAATTTTGCCGGAGAAGAAGCGCGCCGATTCGATGGCGCTAGCGGCGTAGCGTTTGCGTTTTTAGCTTACGGAGCGAATCGTCCAGAAGTCGTAGGCGAGATCCGCGTTCGTTATAAACTCGTACGGAAGCGTGAAGTATCCTTCGCTACCCCAGCTTTTGCCTAACGAATTCAACACGGTGACGGTTTTGGCTCGATCATCGTAACCGACGGCGAGAACGGCGTGTCCGCCCATCAGCGTGTCGGTGGAAGCCGGCATCGGAACCACTCCGCTATGTTGTGCTGCCTCGAATCCTTGCAAATACGCCTGCATTCCAAAGACGAACGCATATCCGTCTGCTAGACATGCCCGTAGATGATCGAGGTCTTGCGCAATCCGGAAATACTGCAAGGCGCGCGTGGCTTTTGCGTCTTTGTAGCACTCCAAGGCCGGTTCGGTCGAGGCGTTATCGGGTTCGTACGGCCACAATTTTTCACTGCAAGCCCCGAGCTTTGCGACGGTTTTGAGTCCTGTGCGAATCTGCGCGCCGCCGTCTTTCGGCAGCGTGCCTTCGAGCTTGCGCTCGTTGTAGTAAATGAACAGCCTCGACGGCGGTTCGATCGGACGCTTTTCTTTATTCGCGACGAAGGTTAGGAGCGAAGACAGTGCATTGGCGCTGCAGCTCTGAAGCGGTTGCTGATCGTACACTACCCCGCAGTGTTCCCGTAAGTCCACGGCCGGCGGAACGGCGTGTTTTTCGAGGGCAGGTGCGAATCGAAAATCGCGCGAGTCCGCGGTATCACGCTTGCCCCCCAGGTGACGATGCCTCGTTGCGTCCATATTCCCTACCTTGGCACGAGGTTAGGGGATGCCTGCTTGTGGGAATAGGCCGAAGGAGCTCTATGATGTCGCTCGATCTTGCCAAATGGTCGGAGAACGCAGACTCGTATCCCGTTGTGCTTTACGTTGCTTCGCCGGACGGCGAAATCCGGTGGGTCAACAACCAATGGCAACGGCTCACCGGCTCTTACGATCCTGCGCCGCTCCAGCACGGCACCGCGGGTGAATGGCTCGAAGCCGTCCGAAGCGGATCGTCGTTCTCCCGCGAACTGCGCGTCCGAGTCGCCGATGGAAACTACCGCTGGCTGCTCTCGCGCGCCGAACCGGTGCGCCTTCCCGGCGGCACCGTCACGCATTGGCTTGGCGTCGTGCTTGACATCGAGGACCTCAAAGAGGTCGAACGGGCGCTCCTCAAGTCCGAACTGAAGTTCCGCGCGCTTGCCGACAACATCGATCCGATCGTTTGTGTATTCGATCGGAGTTGGCAACCGCTGTACTTCAATCTACGCTGGACGGAGTTCACGGGCATCGCAGCTGAGGACGCGCTCCACGATGGTTGGGAGCGCCCATTCAAGCCCGCAGATCTGCCGTTTGTTCGTGCCGGCTTGCGTGCGGGCGAACAAACGGGGTCGCTTTCTTTCATTCACGAGCTCTATCATGCGCCCAGCAATAGCTACCGTTGGGTGCATCTACGGGCGCACCGTGTCCTCGACGGTGTGGGCGAGAGCATGCAATGGTTTGCGACGTTCACGGACATTCACGATGCGAAGATGTCGATGGAACGAAAAGATCGCGTCATCGACACGTTCCAGCATGCATTGCTTCCGCGTCAAACCGTGCCGGTGCCGAACACCGGTTGCAGCAGCGTCTACGTTGCCGCCACAGAAGAGTCGCGCGTCGGCGGCGATTGGTACGACTGTTTCGAGATAGACGAGCGACATTTTGGCGTATCCATCGGCGACGTGGTGGGACACGGTATCGCAGCGTCGGCAGCTATGGCGCGAATTCGGCAATACCTTTCGGCCACAGCTGAGGATGAATGCGAGCCGGGAACGATCCTTCGCCGCTGCAACGCTTTCGTGTGGCGACGGAAACTGCCGCTGACGACCGCAATTTGCGGCGTGCTCGATTTAGAAAACCGCACGTTCGAATTCGCATCCGCCGGCCACCCGGGCGTCCTAGTCGTTCGAGAAG
The DNA here is from genome assembly GCA_964546935.1 of uncultured bacterium. GTDB lineage: Bacteria > Vulcanimicrobiota > Vulcanimicrobiia > Vulcanimicrobiales > Vulcanimicrobiaceae > JALYTY01. The sequence continues at coordinate 5,053 of CAZJLJ010000067.1, forward strand.
ACGGCGTAGAAATTGCGCTTGCTCCCGGCGTACCGCTCGGCGTTGAACGCGCCTCCGAATACGAGCCGCGTAGGATACCACTCGATGGCGTGAAGCTTCTGGTCTTTTATACCGACGGCGTCATCGAGTTCTCCAGAGAAGTGCTCGAGACGGAGCAACGATTGCTTGCAAATGCACTCGACGTTGCAAGACTAGAAAATCCGGCGAGCCGCGCCACGGAAATCGTCAAGCGCACGTTGAATGGTAGTCGTCCAAGCGATGACGTTGCGATGCTGGTGTTATCGTTCGTCGACGGCCCGGGCGCGATGGTGTCGCACCGCATGAGCCCGTATGTTATGAGCTGGCAATTCGACTCGCATGAAGCCGAAGCTGCTCACCGCGTTCGGGATCAGATTCTCGCTTTTTTGCGCGAACTGTCCATTCCCGGTTCGAACCTCAACGATGCAAAAGCCGTGCTCGGCGAATTGATTGCCAACGTGGTCGAACACGCGCCGGGTCCGGTCAACGTGGAAATCGACTGGCGCAAGGAACGTCCACTCCTGCGCATGCGTGACTATGGACCGGGATTTACCTTACGTGTCGCTCTTCCACAAGACTTGCTCAGCGAAAGCGGGCGCGGTCTCTACCTTGTGACGTCGCTCTCGGACGGTCTGCGCGCGGTATCCCATTTCGAAGGCGGCACGGAGGTAAGCGCGCATCTGCGGTTGCACAAACGCACATTAGAATGAGCGGGCGAACTGCGGATACGCTGCATATTACCAACGGCGATGCGGTCATTTACACTTTCAAAAAGGCCGGCATCCTTGGCACGCATCTCGCGTGGCGAGATATTCTTCACGAGGGCCCGGTTCCGGCAGGTTTAACGCTCGCAGAGTTGAGCAGGGTCCGTGGCTCCTATCTCGCAACGCGAGGCCACGGCAACCCGATCAAGTTGCTGCACGACTTCGAACAACGCGATGCGTTGCTGAACCGTGCACGCGAGTTCGCGGAAATCGTTCTCTGGTTCGAACACGACTTGTACGATCAGTTGCATGTGGCGCAGTTGCTGCCGTTGCTCGAAGCGATGAAATTGCCGGCGGGCTCGACGTCGATCGTGCAGTCCGGCGAGTACCTTGGCAGCATGACGGCGGATGAAATATCCGCGTTTTATCCGAAACGGCGAGTCATCTCCAGCGCAACCTACGCGGCCGCGCAACGGGTGTGGGATGCGTTCACTTCGCCGGACCCGCATGCGCTGCGAACTCAGTCGGAAAAAGACGTTCCTGGGTTGCCTTTCATGCGCTCCGCGCTGCAGCGGCTATGTGAAGAGTATCCGTGGACACGCGACGGCCTCTCGCGATCGCATCGCCAGGCGTTGGAAGCCGTCTCGCACGGGGCTGCGCGGAAAGAAGAGTTGTTCAGGCGCGCGCAAGCCCACGAAGAAGCGCCGTTCCTGAGCGATGCGGTCTTTTATTCGATGCTCCAGGAGCTTCGCGAAGATCCGGCACTGATCGAAGGAGAAGAGGATGCGCTCGTGCCGACCGCGCTCGGACGGCGCGTGCTCGCGGGCGATGCCGATCGGATCGAGGCCGCGCCAATCGATCGATGGATCGGCGGCGTGCATTTGCAGGGTCAAAACGTTGTGCGGTGGGATGAGGACTCCTCGACGTTTAGATTTGTTGAGCAAGCGGTAGATTCGTGACACTGCATGCGCTTATTCAAGAGCTTGTCTCCGCGTGGAAAACGTACGACGCACACCGCGCATCTGCGTTCTTCGCACCGGAAGCCATGTACGTGGAGTCGGGACGGGACCCGCTCCGCGGACGTGAAGCGATTTTCTCGCACTTTCAGCGATTTTTCCGCGACGGTCCGCCGTGGCGGTTTGAAATCGACGAGATCGTTGCGGAGGACGAGCGCGCAGCGGTGAGCTATCGTTTCTCGGTAAAGGGTTCAACCGGCGAATGGCAAGAGCGTGCAGGGTGTGCACTCGTGCGCCGCGAGGCCGGTCTCATCACATATTGGCGAGAATACCACGGCTAAAGGACAGAGGACATGTCACACGACGAACTCAGTATCGATATCAAAATCGAGAACCACGGCGAAGTTGTGATTTACCGCCTGCGCGGAAGTCTCGACTTAGCAACGTCGCCCTCGGTGAGGGCCGCGTTGATGGAAGCCGCAAGCGAGGGCAAACACGAAGTTATCGTCGATCTGACGCAACTCGAATTTCTGGATTCTACGGGACTCGGTGCGCTCATCGGCGCGCATCGCCGGGCACTGGAACACAACGGCAACGTTCGGCTTGTCGTTCGCGAAGGCGCGATCTCCCGTCTGCTGAACATCACCGGGTTACTGCGAGTCTTCCCCGTTTACCATACGCTGGAGGATGCGCTGCAAGACCGCGAACGGATGAGCGCTACGATTTAAACGCAGCGTAGGCGTCGTCGAGAATTTCGACGATATGCTTCACCTCTGCCGGAATGCCGGCGCTGCGTAATCCTGAAGCCACCTGCATCGCGCAACCCGGATTTGCCGTCGCGACGACTGTCGCGGCGGTTTTCCGTATATTCTCGACCTTGCGTTTTTGCAAGCGTTGCGACATCTCCGGCTCGGTGACGTTATAGGTTCCCGCGCTGCCGCAACAGACCGAACTTTCGTTCATCTCGATCAGTTCCAAACCCGGCACTTGGGAAAGCAGTCTACGCGGAGCGGCGCTTACGCGCTGCGCGTGAACTAAATGGCACGGTTCTTGATAGGTCACCGTAGTCTTTAGGGAGCCGATGTGCGGATCGAGCGGCATTGCATCGAGCACTTCAACGACATCGCGAACGCGGCTGGAGAAGCGTTTCGCACGTTCGTGCCACTTCGGATCGCCGGCAAAAAGTTCGCCGTACTCTTTCAGCGTCGAACCGCAGCCCGCAGCATCCACCACATAAACGTCTGCGCCGCTGCGCTCGAACGTTTCAATGTTTCGCTTCGCCAAGTCGCGAGCGAAGTCCGGATCGCCCGCATGGATAGCGATCGCGCCACAACACCCCTGGCCTTCCGGAACCACCGCCGATAGACGCGCTCGATTTAACATTCGGATCGAGGCTTCGTGCACGTTCGGAAAGGCGAACTGCATAACGCACCCGGTGTGCACGAACGCAAGCCCCGCAGGATCCGGCACGTCATACCGTTGGCCGGCCGGACGAAAATATTTCTCCGAAATACGCGGCGCCTGGTTCGCGACGCGTCCCAAACCCACGAGCGCCGCGAGATGAATCATTCCGCTGCGTTGAGCAAACCGCGTAAGCGATGCAACAAGCGCCATTAAGTTTAGGTTCGAGAAAAGACCGCGCAAGAGGAGCCGGCGCGCGCCGCGCTCGACGCCTGGACGTTTCTGTTGACGGGCAGCTTCGATTTTTGCTCGTGCGGCTTCAACGAGTTGCCCGTATGGCACGCCCGAAGGACATACCGCCTCGCAGGCACGGCAATCCAAGCACTGCGACATTTGTGCTGTAAATCCAGGACTAAGCAGGTCGATTCGCCCCTCGTCCACCGATTTGATAAGACTAATCCGGCCGCGCGGGCCGGATGTTTCCGTCATAGTTTCCAAGTAGGTCGGACACGAGGGCAGGCACAACCCACATCGCACGCAGGCGTCATAACCCGTCATGCGGCCGAGCTTTCGCCCTGCAAGAGCACAAGTGCTTCCAGCGAATTAGGCAGTCGGATGAATTCTGGCATTGATCTGGTCCACATCAACGTCGCGTCGCCGGCTGGTGCATACACCGTCGGCAATACGTCGTTTTTCCGCTACATCGTGCGATTAGCGGAGATGGGACTACCGCTCGCGATCGCCGACCGCGAAGCGGTAGAGATCCTTGCGGCGATTCCGCATGCGTTCGACCCGGACGAAGATGTGCCGCACATTTCCGGCCGGGGATGGCGGGTAGTTCCGGCGCAGGGCGAGCTTGACTGGCCCGTTCTCGAAGCAACACCCCAAAGGCTGCGTTCGGCATTCGAACGAGCCCTTGCGTTGCTTTGGAACAATGCGGCACGGTTCCACGTGAGCGCACGCGAAATTACCGCGATCGAAGAAGAGCTCGACGCCGTTTATGGCGTCCTAATGCGCGCGGAAGCCGCCGGGTTTGCCGTCAACATCTCGTACGTCCTTTGATCTGACGCTGCCACTGCGTGGAGGCGGTGGCGAACCCGTCGATTTTTACCGGACGATTATCTCGCACGGTTTGGCGTTTTTGCCTCCGTCCACCGTTGACGAAGCGAAGAAAACGTTTCGCACCATGCTACGCATCGACGGCCGGCCCGTCGCGATCACGCTAAGCGAGCGCGACAAGGCGATCCACATCGAGGCAGATTCGAAGCTTGACGCGCGTGGCGCCGATGCCGTTCGAGATGCGGTGACGCGGATGTTTCGTTTGGACGACGATCTCTCGCCCTTCTACACAATGATTTCCGAGGATCCCGAACTGGAATGGGCAGCCGCGGGAGCGGGGCGTTTGCTGGCAAGCCCGACGGTCTTCGAAGACGTAATCAAAACGATTTGTACGACGAATTGTACGTGGTCCGCTACGATACGTATGACAACCGCGCTCGTTGAATTGGGCGAGGGCACATTTCCGGATCCCGAGCTGTTAGCGCGCACGCCCGACCAATGGTATCGCGACGTTGCGCGCATGGGTTATCGGGGACCCTACGTGCGCGCGATCGCGCAAAGCGTCGTCGACGGCGAACTTGACCTCGAACGACTGCTCCCGCGTTTCGGCACGAGCGATGAAGAGGTACAGAAAGAGCTTCTAAAGCTCCCTGGGGTAGGGCCTTACGCTGCAGCGCACGTCATGCAGCTGTTGGGACGCCATCGACATCTTATTTTAGACTCCTCGACGCGTCCAAAATATCTGCGTCTCACCCAGAAAAAACGAGCGAAGGACTCCACGATAAATCGCCATTTCAAACGCTACGGCGCTTACGCGGGACTCGCGTTTTGGCTCTTCCTAACCCGCGACTGGGACAAGGAACTGAAATAGAAGAAGGGGCAGCGAGAAAGCTGCCCCTTCTGATCGTTCCGGATTGCCGGTTTTAGATTTTGATCTGTAAACTGCCGGTGAATTGAATCGGTTGACGCACTCCGACGAATCCCGTGTTCGTATTGTTCACGAAGAATCCGTACGGATAGAGCATCTGAGGCGGTACCGATTCACCGTTTGCGATGCTAGGGTTGTTCGGCCAGAAGTTGCCGGCAGCCGCCATCAAACCGGTGCCGAGCGCACCGTAAGTGCAGACGTTGGGGTTGTCCCAAGCATATCCGCGCTGATGGCACGTGTCGACCAGGTTGACGATCCCGACTTGGGCTTTGATCCGAGGCGTGACGTCGTATGTGAATCCAACTCCCATCGTCAATCGCCACGGTTGTTTGAATTGCCCCAGCGTGTCGTAGTGACCGCCGTTGAATGGGTCGGGAAGGAAGATGGTGTTAGCGCACGAGGCGGGGTCCGGCGTTGTACCACCGGTGAGCACACCGGAACAACTGCTAGGATCGTAGCCCGGCCACACCGTGGGCGCTCCGTATTCAGCACCCGAGCTCCACGTGAGGCTGGGCGTAACGCTGAAGCGGTTCTGTTTGTAATTCAACAGCAGTGAAACTACATGCGGAACCGCGTAGCCGTTTAACCCCGCGAACGGACCGGGAATGACGTCGTACGTCGGATACTGGGCACTGCGATCGAACAGCGGCTGCGGAGCATTGTTGAAGTACGGATTGGTTACCGTATTGGCGCCTGCCGCGAACGTCGCTGCACCATGTGCGGAGTAGAGACCGTTTCCGCACAGAGGTTGATTTTCGTTCGCCGCGCAGGCCGAAGTGAACGAATTGTACTGCTGAATGTAGTTGTTCAGCTGATCGATGACGTTTACGGTTTGTCCGGGGAAGTTTTGGTATTTGATGACGCTGTGCGTATACGTATACGCGAGCTGCGCCGCAAAGCCGTTACGTGAGAAGTCACCCTTCGTAATCGCGAATTCGACGCCTTGCGAGATTTGGTTTCCGACGTTCAATCCGGACTCCAAGCCGCCGGCCGGGTCGATGAAGAAGTTTTGCAACTGGTCGCGGGTCGCGCGGTAGAACGGCGTTAGCTTGAACGCGAGATCCGTGCCTTTGAAGTGCTTCTCCAACGAAAGGTCATAGTTGTAGGACGTGTCCGGGCGAATCGAGTGTTCCGGCGTCGTGAACCCATAAGCCGCGAAGTGATTGCCAAGATAGACCGGCAAGTCTTCCTGAACGACGTTGTATTGGACCCACGACGAATTCGGCGGACGTGCGTAGACGCCGGCCGATCCACGAATAACCGTGTCCGGATTCAGCGTGTACGTGAAGCTGAAGCGAGGTTGGAAGCGCGCTGCCACATAATCCGGAACGCCCCCCGGATTCGTCAACGCGTTTGCGGAACCCGCAAGCGGCGTGGTGCCCGACGGGCAGGGCCCGACGCCATTGTTGGTCCGGATTTGTGGCGCCGTCCCAATGCCGGCCGTGCAATATTCCGCGTTGTAGTGATTGAACCAGAACTGACGCGTCGGATCGCCGGCTCCCGTTTGCCCGTAGACGTACCGGAAGTCTTCCATGCGCAAGCCGAAGTTCAAATTCCAGGCGTCACTCGGCCGCCATTGATCGCCGATCGAGTAACCCATAAAACGCGTGTGCACTTGGTTTAACGCTGCACCGCTTCCCGAGTAGAAGTAATTGTTGGTCGTTAACCACTGCGCACCGGCCGCAGCCGCGGGCGTCCCAGCGGCAGCGGTGGGCAACGTTCCGTTCATCACAGCCTGAATGTCGCCGACGTCACTTTGCTCCTGAGCAACGCATCCGATTTGATTGCCCGAGGCCGGATCGTAACAGTTGCCGTTACTTCCGAGGTAGCTCGCAATGTTATAGTGCGGGCGGATGAACCCGATATCATAACGCTGCAAGTTCGAAGCGGTGTACCCGAAGCTCGCGGTCAGCAAGTGTCTATCCGAAAGCTGATCGGTGAAGCTCAGATTCGTACCATAGGTGTGATCTGGGATCTGATACTCCGCCAGTTCAGCGCCGTAGAACGGTTGCGCCGCGGTGTTCGGTCCCTGAATGTACCAGTTTGAATAGAGCGCGTAGCCGTAGAGACGAATGAACGCGCTGTTGCTGAACGAGTGCTGGTATTGCAGTTTGGTTACACCAACGCCGTTGTCGTTGGAATCGCGCAACGCCGGCGGAAGGGCTGCACCAAACGCATGCGGCGGACTGTTGGGGAAGAAGTACGGAACGACGCCGGACGCCTGAGGAGCCTGCATCAGCGGCCCTTTGTAGATGTAGCTATCGTCGTACGAATTCTGCCCGAGGAAATTTGCGATAGAAGGCCCGACGTCGTTTTGTGAACTGTAGTAGTCGTTGAAGACTTCGCTGTTCACGTAGAGAGCCTGAATGTCGTCTCGCAATCCGCTCTTATGGTGCGGAATCGCGAAATGGAGATTGATGATTGCATCGCGTTGCTTGGTATTAGCAATGCCATAAAGCAGGCCGCTGGAGAAAAGCGGAGCGCCCGGATTCGTTCCCACGTAGACCGGTTGTCCCAGCGGGCCGGGAGTAAAGTTTACCGGATCCACGAGATTGACCGGGTAGAAGAACGTGTTGGGAATGCTCGCGCCGTCGAAGTTGTCGATGTAGCGGTACGTTTGATCGGCACCGCCGATGCCGGCGTAGTACGAGAAGAGCCGGTCGGGCGTCGAACCGCCCGCCTCAACGGAAGCGCCGTGATAGAACTGCGGCGATCCGATTGAAAGCGTGCCGGTTCCAAAACCCGGATAGGTTCCGGTTTTTACAACCTGGTTGATGTAACCGGAGATACCTTGTGCGTCGGCGCTTGCCGGCGTACCACCGGTATAGACCTGGAGCTCTTGTTGGCCAAGGCTCGAGAGCATGGTCATCGGTGCGTTGTCGTATACGCGATTGACCGGAATACCGTCGAGCTCGTAACCGACCTGATCGATGTCGCCGCCGCGAATGTGGACGGTCTGAAACCATCCTTGCTCGCCCGCGTCGATTTGGACGCCGGGAACCGAAGCCACGGCACCGTAGGCGTTCGAAAGCGAACCGGAACCCGTGAGCCCGGCTGCCGCCGCGGCCATCGTGGAATTAACCGAGTAGACGTCGCTGGTCGTGCCTGATTTCACTAAATTCCCAGCCGAACGCGACGTGACTTTGGCGATGGTCTTGAGCGTTTTTACGAGCGCGAGATTGACGGTTTGTGTCTGGTCTGCATAAACGGAAACACCACCCTGTGTTAAAGGGTCGTACCCGTCTTTCGAGAGCGAGATCGTATATGTGTCGGGGTTGAGTGAGAGGAATCGATAGGTACCGTTCGCGTCCGTCTTCGTAGTCGCGGTTTGCGAAGCGGCGGTTAGTGTGATCGCGACGTCGGCAATCGGTGCTCCGCTTTGCGAGTCGACGACTCTGCCGACGACGTTGCCCGTCGTACCGGCGAAGGCTCCGAGAGGAAGAAGTGCCGCAATAACCAGTGCGGCGGCCAGTGTGCGAAAAGGCTGCATCTATGTGTGACACCCCATTTCGGAATTCTGTCTTTTGTCGCTGGGGTTCGATGCATGCGGACGAGAGCCTACTAAAGTATTACGTCCTTGCCTATACGCCGATGTACGGCGCTTTGCGCACGTACTTATTCGTGTCGAGTTGATCGAGCATGAACTCCGCGACGCTGGCGCGAGAAATCGTTGTAGCTCCGGCCGGAAGCCCGTCTTCCTCGACGCGATAGCGCCCGATCACCGGTTCGTCGTTCAATCGCGCGGCGTGAACGATCGTATACTCCAAATCGCACTCGCGAACGATGCGCTCTTGGGCGGCATGATCGTGCATCGGACCTGAAAGCACCGTTGCGGCGACCGTGCGGAACATGACTTTTGCGCCCATTCCCTGGTGGCGCAGCGCCTCGTTCATGTCGGCGGCGCCCGCGGCGCTAAGCACGATCAAACGGCGGACGCCGTGCGCCTGCATTGCACCGATGACGTTCGGAATCGCGTGCTGCAGAAGATCGGAATTGGGGACGCTTTTGCCCCCGAGCGCGGATAGCACGGCATCCTGGTTTTCCATCGCTTCATTCACGGCGTCAGGATCGAGGACGTCCCCTTGAACGATGCGCAGGCGGCTCGCCGGTTCGACCGGCGTCGGGTCGCGCACGAACGCCGTAACCTCAAGATCGCCGCGAATAAGAGCCTGCCGAACGATTTCCCGACCCGTTCCGCCGCTCGCCCCAAAGACGAGGATGCGCATGGACTCATCGTACCAAAAGAACAGCGGTCGCTAACGCCGGCACGACAACCACCACGCCCAGTCGCAAAAACTGCCACGCAGTTACCTCGATACGATCGCGGCGCAGCGCAACAAGCCAAAGCAGCGTCGCGAGCGAACCGGTCACCGAGAGATTGGGACCAAGGTCGACCGCGATTAGCGTCGCGCCCGCAATGTGCGAAGCAGCATGCATTGACTGCAATGCATAACCGCCCGCCAGCGCTACCGGAAGATTGTTGAACACGTTGTCAGCGACCGTAAAGACGGCCGCGACGAGCAGATTCCCGCGCGCAGCATCGAGGTTTCCACCCACCGCGAGAAGATGTCGAACCGCGTCGATGGCCCCGCTTCGATCGAGTGCCTGCACGACGACGAAGAGCCCCGCAACCAGTGGAATGACACCCCACGAAACGTGACGCAGGACTTCACTCGGAGCCGAGCGGTCGCGAAGAGTGCTGAGGGCGAGTGCCGCTGCGGCACCCGCAAGCGCGGTCACTCCGACGTTCCAACCGCGAAAAGCTGCGACCACAAGAGCGAGCGTCGCAAGTCCCACAACGGTCGCGGCGATCCGTCCGCGTGAATCAAGCTCCGGGAGCGTCCCCGCGACCCGGTACGTTCCGCGAAGCGATGCTCCCGTTGCGAGACGCAACGTTGCATAGGTCAAGCCGATTGCCGCGAGCGCCGGCAATCCGTAGGTATGCACCCACGGCAAGAGCGCCGGCAACGTGTGCCCGAAGACGACGAGGTTGGCCGGGTTTGAAATCGGCAACACGAACGAAGCAGCATTGGCGACAAACGCGCAGGCGTAGAGATAGGGCATCGGATCCAGTTCGGTGCGAGCCAACGCTGCATAGACCGCGGGAGTTAAGACGACGGCCGTCGTGTCGTTCGAAAGAAACACGGTCGCCACGGTGCCCGTTACGTATACGAGGCCCAAGAGCCGCGCCGGCGAGCCGTTTCCCGCGCGCAAAAGCGCCCCCGCAATCCAGTCGAACACCCGTTCGTATCGGGCGATTTCGGCAAGCGTGATTATCCCGAGCAGAAACGCGTAAACGTCGGCGCCTCGAGCGATGGCGCCAAGCGCAGCGCGTAGCGGCAATAACCCAAAGGTCACCAACACGACCGCTGCGCCCACGGCCCAAAGCCACTCGGGCGTGCGCCTCGGCCGCGCCAAAATGCCGGTGATCGCGATCGCTGCAATCGCCCAAAGAGCCGCCGACCCCACGGAAGACACGCGGTCGTTCGTACCCTTGTGGAGACGAGCCCACCTTTCTCCACAACCA
>CAZJLJ010000068.1:0-15355 GCA_964546935.1 uncultured bacterium
AATAAGCAGCCAACGCATCCAAATCTCCCTCGCTCGGTTCTACCCATGATTCCGGTGGAGACGCAAGGATGCGTCGTAACCGGCCGCCAGCGTAGCGGTGTGGATGCAGCGCGACTTCGAGCGCGTCGCATCGAACGGCCCATTGATTCAGAGCTCGCGTTGCGGGCAGGTTGATTCGAAGAATCGACGAGGGAGGCGGTTTCGGTGTAGCCGGTGTGGGCATAGTGCTCATGCCGACGTCGAAGCCGCGGGCGAGGTTCGTCGGCGAGCGCAGTTGGTGCTCTCAAGTATGCCGCATGCCGGTGCGGAGCCGGTAGAAGTGAGTCGTAATGTAATGAAGTGGATGATGCTCGCGTCGCTCATGCTACTGCTGGTTCCGGCAGCCGTGCGCGCGCAAGCTGACGACGGCGCTTCGCTTTACCAAACACGTTGCTCTTCATGCCACGGCAACAATGGTCAAGGTTCGAACGTTGCGCCGCCGCTGATCGATAGGTCGGCCAGCGACATTCACCTGATGCTCGATACAGGACGCATGCCTGCGCCTGTGCCCTACATCAACGAAATCCACAAGTCGCCGCGCATGACGGAAGCGCAAATCACCGCAGTTGTAAAGTACGTCCAATCGTTTTCGTTGCACGCAGATTCGTCGCTGCCTAGATTGATGCCGGCCGATATCAATCATGGACGTGCATTGTTCGCTGAGAACTGCGCGCACTGTCACGGAGCAACGGGGGAAGGGGCTTCCGTCGGTTTCAATAACGTCGCGCCTTCGCTGATGCCTGCAACCGTTTTTCAAGTCGCGGAGGCCATTCGCGCCGGTCCGGAAGTTATGCCGCGATTCGGACCGGACGTGCTGAGCGATCAGGATGCGAGTGACATCGCGCGTTACATTAATTACGCGCAGACGCAGTACGACGCACCGAATGGTGAGGATTCCGGCGGCCTGTCGCTTGCCCACGTTGGACCTGTAGCTGAAGGCTTTATTGCTTGGCTCTTCGGCATCGGCGCGCTTACGCTCTTTGTGCGTAAAATAGGTACGACCCAATAACCTTGGGTGGATTCGGGTAAAAATTTTCGCGTGACTACCAGCGACTTTTTATTGAACCGTCTCCTCGAATGGGGCGTCACTCGCGTCTACGGATATCCCGGCGATGGAATCAACGGAGTGATGGTTGCGCTGGCACGCGTCGAGGGCGAGATTCACTTCGTCCAAGTTCGTCATGAAGAGATGGCGGCTTTCATGGCATGCGCGCACGCCAAGTTCACGGGCGAAGTTGGTGTATGCATAGCAACCTCGGGACCCGGCGCAATCCATTTGCTAAATGGTCTTTACGACGCAAAAATGGATCACGTTCCCGTCGTTGCCATCGTCGGACAAACTGCGACGATGGCTTTAGGCGGATCGTATCAACAGGAAGTCGATTTGCAGCAGCTCTTCGGGGATGTCTCCGACTACGTCCAGACCGTCTCAAACCCGATGGCCGTCCGGCACGTGGTGGACCGAGCATTTCGTATTGCCAAAGGATATCGCGGTGTTGCGACGGTCATTCTGCCGAAGGATATCCAAGAAGAGAAGTATTCCGACCCTCCGCATAAGCACAATACGTTGCATTCAAGTGCGGGGCTAGCAACGCCGGTCGTCGTGCCGTCCCTGATCGATCTGCGCGCAGCGGCCGACATCTTGAACGCCGGCCAGCGAGTGGCGATGCTGGTCGGTGCAGGCAGCGCAGATGCAACGGATGAGGTCCTGCTCGTTGCGAATCGTTTGGGTGCATGCATTGCGACGGCGTTGTTGGGGAAGGCCGCAGTGCCGAACGATCTGCCGTATGTGACCGGCACTATAGGGTTGTTGGGAACCGCCCCGTCCTTCGAAATGATGGAAAGCTGCGATACCTTGTTGATGGTGGGCACGAGTTTTCCGTATGCGGAATTTCTTCCCGAAGAAGACAAAGCTCGGGGCATCCAAATCGATATCGATCCGAAGAACCTGGGCCTTCGTTATCCTACCGAACTGAATCTGGTCGGCGATGCGGCTGCGACGTTGCGCGAACTGTTGCCCTACCTCGAGGAGAAAACAGACCGTTCGTGGCGCGAACGCCTGGAGAAGAGCAAGGTCAAATGGATCGAGGACGAGCTTGCCCGGGCGAAAGTAGCGGCCGAGCCGATGAATCCACAGCTCGTCTTTGTGGAACTTGATAAACGATTGCCCGAAGATTCTATCGTTACCGGCGATGCCGGCACCGCAAGCAACTGGTATGCGCGAAACATCAATTTACGTCGCGGCATGAAGGGATCGCTCTCCGGTGGACTTGCCACTATGGGCAGTGCCGTCCCTTACGCCATCGCGGCGAAGTTTGCGTTTCCGGATCGGATCGCTGTTGCGTGCACGGGCGACGGTGCGATGCAGATGAACGGGTTAGCCGAGCTGTTGACGGTACGCAAATATATGGATCAATGGAGCGACAAGCGACTGATCTTTCTCGTTCTGAATAACGACGACTTGAATCAAGTGACGTGGGAGATGCGGATCATGAACGGTAATCCCAAGTTCGAAGCGTCGCAGAACTTGCCGAAGTTTTCGTATGCGGCATATGCTGAATCGATCGGCCTGATGGGCATCAGTGTCGATTCAGCAGAAGATCTGCCCGCTGCTTGGGACCGCGCTTTTGCGGCGGATCGACCCGTCGTCTTCGATGCACGAGTATCGAATACTATCGCGCAACTACCGCCGCACATTTCGTTTGAAGAAGCGCACAAGTTCATGTCGGCGCTAACGAAGGGCGATCCGCAGGAACTGAAGGTGATCAAAGAAACAGTGAAGAGTGCGATCGCCGGCGTCGTTCCGCACGGCGAAAAATAACGACGCGACGTGAGCTAGGGCGCGGTCTCGAGGAATGAAGCTTCGCGGCCTTCGCTGCGCACAAGAAAACCGAGCAGCGTCATAACGATCACTGCGGCGAAGACGAATTCCGTGAAGGTCGCCATCGCACGCGCGTAATTTGCCGCGCCGTTCGGCATCGCAAATGGACCGGCCGCTAGTGCGGCGATAATTTGCAGCGTTCCCGATGCGATAAGATTTCCGAGCTGGTAAACAAATCCGGGAAACGTTCCGCGCGCTAGCGACGGCGCGATCTCGTTGAGGTGAGCGGGAATGATGCCCCATGCGCCCTGCACCATGAATTGCATCACAAAACCGCCGATTGCGAGCGTCGCAATCGTGTTGCTAAAAGCCCAAAGCGGAATAACGAGCGCGCCGAGAGCGGCGCAGATTACAATGCAAATGCGACGCCCCAAACGTTGCGAGAGCCACCCGAAGAAGATGCCGCCCGCAATCGCGCCGATCGCCGCAATCGTATTGATGAATGCGACCGTCGCAGGCTTAAATCCATGTTGCTTCGTGAGGAAGGTTGCATACGGGTCTTGCGTGCCGTGTGACATGAAGTTAAAGGCGGCCATGAAGAACATACCGTACAGAAACAACGGAAAATACCGTTTGAGCGATTCCAGCAGAATATCGCCTTGTACCGCGAGTCGCTCGTGCTCGTGTGCTTTCCATGCCGGCGATTCCGGGACGTTCGTGCGAATGAAGAAGATTAGAAGCGCGGGGAGAGCACCAACGATGAACATCCCGCGCCACCCGATCCGCTCGAAGAGAAGGCCAAATGCAAGACCCGCAAGCAGGTTTCCGACCGCATAGCCTTCCTGGAGAATTCCCGAGAAAAGTCCCCGGTTTTTTGCGGGGAGTGCTTCCATTGCAAGCGCCGCACCAAGTCCCCATTCGCCTCCCATTGCAATCCCGAAGAGTGCGCGCAGGATCAGGAAGACGGTAAAGTTCGGCGAGAATGCCGTGAGCAGTTCGATGAGAGAGTACAGCGCGATGTCGACCATCAGCGGTATGCGCCGTCCGAAACTGTCGGCGCACCAGCCGAAGATCAACGCACCTACCGGGCGCAACGCAAGCGTTAGCGTCACCGCAAAAGCAACCTCGACGACGCTGCGGTGAAAATCGGTCGCGAGATGCGGAATGACGACTATAACAAGAAAGAAATCAAATGCGTCGAGGGTCCATCCTAGAAAACTTGCGATAAACGTCTTCCATGCGGCCGGCGACATCTATGGCGTCGTGCTCGCCGTTACCGATGGATTACCCGAGGATGACGCCTGTGGCGCGGTTGATGAAGATGGAGAAGCCGCCGGCTCAAGCGACGCAGCAGAATCGGGCGATGCCGAAGAACTCGGCGACGCCGAAGAGCCGGGTGAGGTCGAAGCCGACGGCAGTTCATCGCCGTAGAGCACGACAAGCCAAGTCTCGTCCTTCTTTACTTGGATCTTGGGCGCGTTGAACGTGAAGACCAACGTATTGCCCGATAGTTTTGACTGTTTGTACGAACCGATGAAGTCGTCGGTGCGTTTGCCCTTTTTCTTCACAGCCTCACGGAAGAGCTGAATTGCGAAACCACGTCCGCCGACTTGTTCTTTCGGTAGCGTGAATCGCGCGCTGGTGTTTCCGTTGATCAAGACATCGCCCGTCGTGGTCAAACGCAGCGCGACGAGCGGAACTGTTGCGACAGCCTTCGGATCCGGATTGACCATTTTTGGCGCGTCGTGCGGCGTTGCGCTAAGCGAAATCGCCATTTCCGGGGCGGCGGCGCTTGGCGATGCCGACGGCGATCCGGAAGGAGAAGCGCTCGCCGACGGATCGGGCGACGGTGTTGGAGTTGGAGTGGGCGACGGCGTAGGCGTCGCTTTCTTTCCTTTAGACTTAGCGGATTTCGGCGCAGGGGTCGCATCTAGGGCCGCGAGTTGCGCGTCGCTCATATTGAAGTAGAGCGTGCAAGAGTAGCCGTCTTGCGCCGGGCATTGCAAGCCCTTCGCCGCATCTGCGAACGGATAGCTAGCGTTTTGCGCCGGCGCGCTGCTTGGCAGCGGGCTGCCGGTCATGTCGGACGCGGGGGACGGGTTCAATTGGCCGGGTCCCGGCCCGTTCACCGGCGGATTCACACCGCCGGGGACACCGGTTCCCGAACTGCCGAAGCTGCCCTGACATGCGCCTAGCACTAGACTAAGTGCGGCTGCTGCGAACCCGATTCGCAGTGTTGTTTTCATTGCTTGGCTTCGACCTTTCGAGATAGTTCTTCAGCGAATGACGCCAACGACTCGGTGCGTTTTTCTTCGATTCCGCGTTCGTTAACGTTGACGGTGCCGTCGGCGGCCTCTTGTTTTCCGACAACGAGAATGTACGGTACCTTTTGCGTCTTCCAATGACGAATTTTGTACCCGAGCTTTTCGTTGCTCTCGTCTACTTCGACACGGAACCCCTTGGCGTCTAGCTTCGCGGCGATTTCACGCGCGTATTCGAGTTGATGCTCGGAGATCGGCGCAACGACCGCTTGGATGGGCGCAAGCCACGCAGGAAACGCGCCGCCGTAATGCTCCAGCAGAATCGCAAAGAAGCGCTCCATTGAACCGGCCAGCGCACGGTGAATCATGACCGGCGTATGGTCGGCGCCGTCGCTGCCGCGATATTTTAATTCGAAGCGCTGCGGTAAAACGAAGTCGACTTGAACCGTGCCTAGTTGCCATTTACGACCGATCGCATCTTTGACGTTGATGTCGAGTTTCGGCCCGTAAAACGCGCCGCCGCCTTCATCGATTCCGTACGGTAAATTGTAACGCTCGAGTGCTTTACGGATCGCTTCTTCGGCAATCGCGTCGGTTTCAACTCGTACGTGTTCTTCGCGTCTGGAGAGAACGTACTCGAAATCGGCGAAACCGAAGGCGTTCATCAAGCGCAACGCTTCGTCCAGAGTCTGTTCGAACTCGCCTTGTAACTGGTCCGTCGTGCAGAACAAATGCGCGTCGTCTTGCGTGAAGCCGCGAACGCGGGTTAATCCGTGTAGCGTTCCGGAACGCTCGAAACGATAGACGGTTCCGAATTCGGAGAAGCGAATCGGCAACTCGCGATAGCTGTGTGCGTGACTGCGATAAATTAGGATGTGCCCCGGGCAGTTCATCGGCTTGAGACGGAAGCGTTGCTCCTCGACTTCAAGCGGTCCGAACATACCGTGCGCATAGTTTTCAAGATGCCCCGAGATTTCGTACAGCTTCTCGCTAACGACATGCGGCGTTACCACGGGTTGGTATCCACGGTCGTGCAAGCCTTGGCGAATGAACTGCTCGATAATCAGACGTACGGTCGCGCCTTTGGGATGCCAAAAGACGAGTCCGCCACCCGCATCTTCTTCAATCGAGAAGAGATCGAGTTCTGCGCCGAGTTTGCGATGGTCGCGTTTTTGCGCCTCTTCAAGCTGATGCAGATAGGCGTCGAGCTCTTTTTGTGTGTCCCACGCGGTCCCGTAAATACGTTGCAGCATGGGGTTGTGCTCGTCGCCGCGCCAGTACGCGCCGGCGACGTTCATGAGCTTTACCGCTCCTATCTCGCCGGTCGAATGTGCGTGGCCGCCACGACAGAGATCCGTGAACTCGCCGATGGTGTAGAGCGTAACCGGCTCGCCCTCGGGAATCTCACGCGCGATTTCTTCCTTATATTGGTTGCCCTTGAAGCGCTCGATCGCCTCGGCGCGCGTGACTTCGCGGCCGGTCATTTCGTAGTTGGCTTTGATGATCTCGTTCATACGCTTCTCGAGGCGCTCTAAGTCCTCGGGCGTGAACGGCGTGCCGCGATCGAAATCGTAATAGAATCCGTTTTCGATGGCGGGACCAATCGTCGGCTTAGCCTCGGGGAAAAGATCCTGAACCGCGTAGGCAAGGACGTGGGCGGCCGTATGTCTGAGCTCGGGGAGCGACACGGCGTGTTCCTGGGTGGCTTCGGGCATAGACGTGGCCGATTCGGCGGCCGGTGCGGTTATGGCCTGTTCGCTTTCCTTAATACCTCCTTAGTCGGAGCAGGGTATCCTTGTCCGACACCCATCTGTTGCCGCTGACGCCTCCACTAGTGACGCTTGCGAAGCGTCAAATTAGCGCAATTCACTGAGTGATGTCGTCGCGTGTTGGAAGTGGGGAGAAACCGGCCGGGATTTTGTTCTCGCCCGGGATTGTTACCGGCGTGATCCCGAGCGAAGCGCAAGACATCTTCGGCGGGAACGATGTCACAGCGTCATCAGGGATCGTAGCCGCATCGCTTGAAATCGGCGGCGTCGTTCCGGCTAGACGCGCCGGATCGAGCGCATCCATCAAATTATCGATCGCCGGATTTCCGTCGCGCGGACCTTGCGGCAGGTACGGCGCTTCATCGGGGAGCGATGCAAGCGAAGGCAGGTTGAAGAGCGTACCGAGGAATTTCGCAAACGATGCGTGATCCGCGGGTGCGGAAACGATGGCGTGCGATTTCGAAAACGGCGAAATGATAATCGCAGGTACGCGCGGACCGTCGCCGCACGGATTGCCGTCGGGACACTTTTCAAAAACCGGCGGCGGCACGTGATCGTAGTCGCCTTCCGAATCATCCCACGTGATGAGAATCACGGAATCTTTCCAGTACTTGCTGCGTGCGATCGCGTTCACGTACGTCGCGACCAACGATTCGGAAAGATGCGAGTCCGAATATCCGGGATGGTCGTCGTCGCCCAACATGTTCTGTTGAACGAAACCGCTTTTGTTTGCCGGCTTCCAGCCGAACGGATTTTCGTAGCCGCCCTTCACGAAGACGACGCCTTTGTCGCCGAGCGTGCCTTGTTGGATTGCGGGCAGAAGATCTTTCAGGTCGTGCACACCGCGCCAAAAATAATCGTTCAAACGCAGATAACCGAAGTATTGCGGTGCGTTGTGGTGCGTAACGTAGGACTCGCGCGCATTCTTCTCGTCACCGAAGCCTTCTTGATACCAGCCCCACGGAATCGCGGGCTGTCCTAGCGACGCAATCTTTTGGATGTCTTCCTTGATATCGTCGTTGTCGATCTTCGCTTCGGTGGCATCGCGTCCGGCGAGCGTAAGCATCACCGTTGCGTACGTCTGATCGAGTTGAGCGCCGGCGCCTTCGGGTTTGTCATCTTTGTATGGGCCGAGGAACGGATCGAGATCGTCGATTACCGGTTCACCGGGACCGGGGCCGGATTTGCGCTGAAGGGGATGGCGCGCAAGCTGCGTTTGTCCCGTTTGCGCGGCGATCAAATCAAGATTGCCCGGCGTCGACGGACCATACATCGCTTGAAAGAAATGATCGAAGAGCGCGAACGTAGATGCGTACTTCCACAAGAACGGAATCGTGTCGCAATCTTCGAAAGCCATCGTCAGGGCGCCTAAACGTTTGACGTCGTGCAACGTCTTACCGCGCGCCAACGCTAGCTGCTCTTCCACCGCGACGAAACGGTCCATCGCCCCATCATCCGCCTTTGCGATGAGTGCCTCGCGCGCGTGATTGACGTCGGATGTATCCGCCGTCGTCAAACGAAACGGTGTGATCCAACGTTTCCCTATCGGATCGTGTTGGCGAAATCCATGCGACTGCGCGAGCGGAGATGCGAGGTTCTCCGCACCTGGAAACGTTCCGAAGTACGAGTCGAAGGAGCGGTTCTCTTGATAAATTACGAAGACGTGTTTGATGTGTTGGCGCGCGAGTGCAATGACCGTGCTATCCGCCGGTGCCGCAGCAGCCGGTGATTGTGCCTGCACCGGTCCGGAACCGAGAGTAGAAACGAGCGCGCACAAGAGAAGAGCGGCGATGCGCTTCACGTAGGCCCTCCATGAAAATAACAGCTACAAATGGCCGTTCTTGACAAAGATACGGGCGACATTCTGAATCGAACCTGAACGGGTGAAAATGGGTACGGTAATGTTAACGAGATTAAGAAGCCTTCTACGCAGCTGCATAGAAAACGGCGCGCAAGTATGAAGAAGCTCTTTGCGCTGCTCGTCGCGTTTCTTGCCGTCAGCTACGCGCCTGTTGAAGCGGCGCAAAAGCCGATTTTTGCCGTCGTGCTGACGCGTCACGGCGTTCGGAGCCCAACGCATGCGCCGTCGGGAAACTATAATTGGCCCAGCTGGCAACCCGTGGCAGACGGCTATCTCACCAGGCACGGATACACATTGATGACGTTTGCGGGTCAGTACTACCGCAAGAGTTTTAGCGACGCGGGATTGCCGTTGCAATGTTCGCAGGGAAATGTGTATGTCTACGCAGACGTCGACCAGCGAACGCTCGCGACGGGGCGCGCGCTCATTGAGGGCATCTGCGGAAATCCATCGGCAGTTCCGCTGAATCATGATGCAACACTTGCAGCCGGTACTAAAGACACGCTGTTCGATAATCTTCCGAATTCCAAAGACTCGATGGCGGCTGCCCGTTCCGGAAACGGAACCGATGCCCCGGATTTTACCGGATTGCAACAGATCCTTAACGGCCGTTGTAGCAGCGGCAACTGCGGCGTCATTGCGAACGACCCGAAGCCGCTCGCGACGGGCGCATCGTTTGCTGAGGATCTATTTCTGGAGTACGCGCAGTGCCGGCCGCTCGATGAAATCGATCCGGGTGAAAATTTCCAATTCGTCCAAAGGTTGCAATCGGCAATGCAACTGCACGTGCAACTTTCGAATCTCGAGCGATACAGCGAACGGATCGCACAACAGCGTGGCGGCAATATGTTCGCGCACATCGCTGAGCTGCTGGAGGCTAAGGCGGGTCAATTGCATCCCGGTCTCAATGGGCCCGACGTGAGCAACGCCAGTGCTGCGTTCATCGTCGGCCACGACACCAACATTGCCAACGTCGCGGGCATTCTCGGTGCGCATTGGAGCCTTGGCGACGGCTACGTTCCGAACGACACGCCGCCGGGCGGAGCGCTCGTTTTCGAATTGCTGCGCGGTGACGATAACACGATGCGTGTAGGCATCCGGTTCGTTCATCAAACGCTGGCGCAGCTCCGCAGCGCACGCTCGATCCCGAGCGGCACGGTTAGCTCGCCCGTATTCTTCGATGGATGCGGCGGCGTTCAGTGCTCGATGCCGTTAAGCGATTTCGCTGCCATTGCAAACCGCTTGAACGCCGGCGGCTTCGTGCGTCCGAACTGGACCGAATCCGCGAGCGACCCGGTAAACTTGGCGCCGCTGAACGATCCCGAGTGGACTCGCTGCGACTGAACGGGGTGTATTGACAATTATCGATACAAGACGCTAGTATTGAAATATGTCAATACAGCGTTGCTGCCCGCCTGCGAGCGTCGTGGACGGGGATTTTGAGCCCGCGGCGGCGCTCCTGAAAGCAATTGCAGATCCGTATCGCCTCACGATGTTGGCGACCTTGGCCGCCAGTGAAGATGAAGTATGTGTTTGCGACTTCACCGATGCGCTGCCCCTGAATCAGCCGACAGTGTCGCACCACCTTCGCATTCTCCGCGAAGCCGAGCTGGTAACTTGCGAAAGGCGCGGCACGTGGGTGTATTACCGGTTGGCGCCCGCTGCGCGCGAGCGGCTTGATGCTGCGTTGTCATCCGTTTTTCAACAGAAGGTACACGCATGAAGACGCACCTCAATTTTGCGACGGCCGACCTTACGAAAAGCGTCGAGTTTTATTCCACATTGCTTGATGCGAAGCCGGCGAAGATGCTTCAAGACTACGCTCTCTTCATTACGGATGAGCCGGGCTTGGAACTCGCGCTTGACCTTGCCGATAAGGTATCGCCCGTGCGCGACGTTCACTACGGGGTTTACGTCGAAAGCGCTCAGGATGTCGAGCGAGCGATTGCGCGACTGGAACGCGCCGGTTTGGCGAATGCAATCGAGCGTGAAGAAACCTGTTGTTACGCAAACCAAACCAAAGTCTGGGCCGTCGATCCGGAAGGACGTCGCTGGGAAATTTACACCGTGCACGGAGATACCGTCGAGCGAAACGATGAGGCGATGACGTGTTGCACGACGGGCGAAGACGGCGCTCGGCAATGCTGCGCGGGGTGATTTCGAGCATGATCCGTTCACTTCTCGTACGGTCAGCAACAACTGCCGATCTCGATGCGATTCGACGGATTTACAACGAAGGAATCGAGGATCGCGAAGCTACGTTAGAATCGGATCCGAAAACGGCGGAAGACATTGCCCTCTGGTGGCGCGAGCATGAAGGGCGTTACTCCGTGCTGGTAGCCACGGATGGAAGTGCTGTAGTCGGATGGGCTTCGCTAAACCGATTTTCGCACCGTTGTGCACATGCTGGAATCGCCGATCTCTCCGTCTATATCGCGCGATCTCACCGCGGTCGCGGAATCGGATACATACTTCTTAGTGCGTTAGAAGAGGAAGCCGTGAAGGGTGAGTTTCACAAGATCGTTTTGCACGCGCTGAACAAGAACGAACGCGGGCGCCGGCTGTATCTAAAGGTAGGCTTTTCTGAAGTCGGCGTCTTTAGAGAGCATGGTTTGCTCGACGGTTCGTATGTCGACGTCGTGGCGATGGAAAAACTCTTGCGATGAGCTTATTCAAAAGATGCGTTGCCGAGGCACTGGGTGCGGCGTTCCTCGTGGCGGGCGTCGTGGGCTCAGGCATTATGGCCGAACGGCTCTCGAATGGGAACGTAGCGATAGCGTTGCTCGCAAACACAATAGCCACCGGCGGCGTGTTGATGTGCCTGATAGCTGCATTAGGTCCAATTTCGGGCGCTCATTTCAACCCGGCGGTATCTGTTGCCGATGCCGTACGGCGCGGGTTGCCGTGGAATGAAGTTCCCGCCTATGTCCTTGCACAAGTAGTTGGGGCAATTGGGGGTGCCGCTGCGGCACACCTAATGTTCGGACTTCCATTTTTGTTCGCGTCGCATCACGCTCGAAGCGGACCTGCCCAATTGTTCGCTGAGTTTGTTGCGACGTTCGGGTTGCTGCTCGTTATCTGGGGATGCGTTCGCTTTAAATCGACATTTGTACCCTTCGCGGTCGCGGCATACATCGTAGCCGCGTATTGGTTCACATCCTCGACGTCGTTCGCAAACCCAGCCGTTACGATCGCAAGGTCGTTGTCGGACACGTTCGCGGGCATTCGACCTCAGGATGCGCCGGGATTCATCATCGCTCAATTGCTTGGAGCAATTTGTGCAACGCTGTTGTTTCAGTGGTTAGCGCCACTCGAAAAGCGAGACGCTGAAGCTGTCCTATTGCCGCATGAAGGAGAACATGCAGGTGCAACCGCGTAAACCCTTTGTGCTGTTTGTCTGCCGCCACAACACGGGACGGAGCCAGATGGCTGAAGCTTACCTTCGGCACTTAGCCGGAGATCAGGTCGAGGTCGCGTCCGCTGGAACAGAAGCCGCTGATGCAGCGAACGCCGGTGTCGTCGCAGCGATGCTAGAGGATGGCATCGACATTTCGGCGGCGCGGCCCAAGTTGATCGATCCCGAGATTGCTGCGCACGCCGATCGCATAATCACGATGGGATGCGACGTTCAGGGCGTCCCGCGAGTCGACGACGACTGGGGCCTGCCCGATCCCAAAGGCCAATCGCCGGAACGCGTGCGTGAAATCCGCGAAATGGTGAAGCAGAAGGTCACGCAGTTGTTGGAGCAGTTATCGAGACCGGCGGCGACGTCATAGCTTCTTTTGCGTTGACACTTCGCCTACGAAAATGGTAGCATCGGCGAAATTATGCTGATCGGCCATGCTACGTTCGCACGAAAATCCGGGAAACATCATTTCGTTAGAGATCGATGGGACCGGAGTGCGTCGTAAGCTTCTCGTAAGTATAGAAACTGTATGAATGACTCCTCACCATCGTGGGGAGTCTTTCTTTTTCCGGAGATCACGATGCTGGATCTTAGAGGCGGCAGCACGGGCGGAACAACGTTTGGCGGTATCGATGCACACCGGCTTGCTGAAATCTATGGTACGCCGTTGGGAATTATCGATTTGGGTCTAGTCGACGACGCGATCGCCCAAATGAAGGCGGCGTGTGCACCGCACGGCGTCCGTATTTCTTATGCCGGGAAGGCCTTTCTGGCAATCGAGTTCACGAAGTTTCTGAAACCTCACGACGTTAATCTCGATGTGTGTTCGCTGGGAGAACTTACCGTCGCCGAACGCGCCGGCTTCCCCGCAGAGCGGATGACCCTCCACGGCGCCGGCAAAACGCTCGATGAACTGCGTGCGGCGCTCGATGGGCGGGTGGGCCGTATTGTTGTCGACGGTCTGGACGAATTGCGAACCCTTAGCCGTCTGGCCTCAAGGAATCCATGCAACGTATTGCTTCGCTTGAATACCGGGATCGAGGCACACGCACATGCCTACGTGCAAACGGCCGGAAATCGTACGAAATTCGGTATCGTTCGCGAGGAGGAGCATGAAGCGGCCGCGTTGCTCTCGGCGTCTCCGATGCTAAAATTGCGAGGCCTACACGCACACATCGGTTCGCAGATCTACGAATCCGCCCCGTTCGTAGCGAACGGTGAAGCGCTCGTTGATGCCGCCGCACGATTTAGAGACCTCGGTCTTCGCATCGATACACTTATCGTTGGCGGTGGCTTCGGCATCCCGGAAAAACCGGAAGAAGAAGCACTCGATTTGCGATCGGTGATTCGCGAAATTGTAGAGGCGGTGAATCGACGAGCCGCATCATACGCTTTGGAAACACCGGCTATCGAGATAGAACCCGGCCGTGCGATTGTTGGGGAAGCCGGCACGACGCTCTATCGTGTGATGGCCGTAAAACGCCGCAATGACTGCGTTTTTGTCATTGTTGATGGCGGCATGGGCGATAATCCTCGCCCGGCGCTATATGATGCTTACCATCACATCGTCTCGGTCGATAAACCGGATGCAGCTGAGGTCGAAGCAACCGTAGCTGGAAGAACGTGCGAAAACGACGAACTCGGCATGGTTCGGTTGCCGGAAGATGTCGCGGCGGGGCAGCTCTTAGCAATGCAAAACACCGGTGCGTACACGCACAGCATGGCGAGCAACTACAATCGTTTTCCTCGGCCGGCCGTCGTAGCCGTGCACAATGGCACGCATCGTTTACTTCTGCGACGCGAGACCTTGGACGACGTTTTGCACGCAGACGTATTGAGCGATATCTAAATCCGAGAAAAATAAAGGCGACTCCTGACAAAGTCGCCTTTTGTTGTCAAGATATAAGGTTTATGCTTACGCCGGAACCGGAGTTGGTACTGCCGTTTTAAGGAATGCCAGAAGATCGGCATTAATAGTGGCAGCTTCGGTGGTCGGCATGCCGTGCGGGAAGCCTTTGTAGGTTTTGAGTGTACCGTTTTTCACGAGCTTTGCCGACAACGGTGCAGAATCGGCATAGGGTACGATTTGATCGTCATCGCCGTGCATCACAAACACGGGCACCGTGATTTTCTTCAAGTCTTCGGTGAAGTCGGTCTGTGAGAATGCGACGATACCATCGTAATGCGCTTTTGCGCCTCCCATCATACCTTGGCGCCACCAGTTCCAGATCACGCCTTCCGAAGGCTTCGCGCCGGGCCTGTTGTAACCGTAGAACGGTCCGGCTGCGAAATCGTAATAGAATTGCGCCCGATTCGTGGCGACTTGTTCCTGAAGGCCGTCAAAAACTGATTTGGGAAGGCCGCCTGGATTGTTTGCGGTTTTTACCATCAGCGGTGGCACCGAGCTGATAAGCACGGCTGCCGCGACACCGCTCTCACCATGTCGCCCGAGATAGCGAGTAACTTCGCCGCCACCGGTAGAGTGGCCAACATGCACCGCATTCTTCAAATCCAGATGTGCCATCAATGCAGCGACGTCGTCGGCATAATGATCCATGTCGTGGCCGTCGCCTGTCTGTGTGGAACGACCGTGGCCGCGCCGGTCATGCGCGATCACCCGGTATCCCTGGGCGAGGAAGAACATCATTTGCGTGTCCCAGTCGTCCGCCGAGAGCGGCCAGCCATGATGGAATACAATCGGTTGGCCCGTGCCCCAGTCTTTATAGTAAATCTCAATGCCATCTTTGGTCGTGATCGTAGGCATGTTCGTGTCCTTCTCTAGCGTTTCGCTAAGGAACTTAGCGCGGAATCAATGAACGCATTCACTTCTGTCGGATGTGAAAGTATCAAGGCATGGCTGCTCGGTATCGTTATCGTCGTTGTACGACTCGCTCATTGCCGGCAAGTTCTTCTATGGTAGTGCTGTTCGCTACAGAAAGCCACACGTTTCCGTTCGGATCCGTCGCCCTTCGCGTCCGTCGCAATACTGTTCACAAAAGTAGAAAAGCGATCCGCGAAGTCATACTCACTATTCCGAAAATCCATAAAGCGAAGCCGGGCATTTGCAATGCCCAGAAACGCAAAAAGCTCCGCATAAACGCGAAGCTTTCGTAAACGGTGCCGTTCCGCCGAAGGCGGAATAGATGGTGTGCGTGGTAGGGATTGAACCTACGACCCCCACCGTGTCAAGGTGGTGCT
>CAZJLJ010000069.1:0-15315 GCA_964546935.1 uncultured bacterium
ACCTGCGACTTCTTGCTCCCAAAGCAAGCGCTCTACCAAGCTGAGCTACGTCCCGATGTTCGCGCGAAACCACCCGAATTGTAAGGCAGTCTTCCTTTGGTGGCAATTCGCGCAGCGAACCTCATTTTGGCGACCTTGCGCCGTATCCTCTGGTACGACATGTTGGCGCGGCGTCTCGGCGGACTCTACGTTCCAAACCTTTCGCTGAACCATCCAAACTGTAATGCGGTCTTTCGCCGATGGCAGTTAGCACAACGAACCTCGCACTTTGCCAACTCATTTTCTATTCTCTTCCAGGCAATATACCGGCTCATCATGTCGCTAATATTCGCCGCTTTATCGCCGCGCACGTGATCGAATTCTAGCACTCGAAAGTCCCGCTCTCCGCAATCAACACAAGGATTGGCACGCAGATACTCCACTAGCCGTCTGCGATACTCCACCCGCAGTCGACGATGCCTTTCATAGCGTCGTGCATTGTATAGGTTCTTATTGTTTGAATAGTACTCTCGGCAATAAGTTCGCTGGCATTCGTAGCAGTACGAACGCCGTCGTCCCGACGCTTTGCTCCTGACCGGAAAAGAGTCAATCGGCTGCAGCAGCTTGCAAACTATGCATACCTTCATGCGAAAACATTACAGAACGGGTGTGCCAACTGGGTGGCAATTTAGAAATCCAGTGCGTGAAATCCGACGTAACGTGAAAGATCGAGTATCGGTTGATCCGATGCAAAGATGCGTACCTGATCAAGTGTAAGGCCAATGCGTACCGCCGCGCGCATCATGCGAACGTTGTTTCCGGGGACGAGCGCCATGCACCAAGACGCGCGATACGTGCGCACGAGCGAGGCGAGTGCAAAGGCAAAGAACTGAACGAGATACGCGCCTGACGCGGATGCAATCGGACCGATGCGGCCGTCCGCCCACACGTACGCGTAACCGACCAATTCATCGTTCAACAAGAACGCCGTGCCCGTGGCTAGTTCCGCGAAGCTTACGTGGTCATCGGGACGCGCACTTCCACGCACTTCGCGGTCAAGCGCGTCCAATGCGTATCTATGTGCGGCCGGATCAATTGGAACTGCTTGAAAGCGGTAATCGCCTGCGGCCATGCGCACCAGTTCATCTTCACGCGGAATGGCGCCGGCGACGCGCAAAACCGGAACCTGAAGTCCAATACCACGACGCAAGAAAAATGCGAGCGATGAAGCATCGTTTGCTTCGACCAGCCCCGACAACGACAGATCGCCGGCGTCTTCCGTAATTGCACGCATCAGCTTCCAGCCAAGACCGTTGCGCCGGAACGACGGTTCTACATAGAGTTCGCTAACGTAAAGTTCGTCGGGTAATGCGTGCGCAAACGCAACCCCAACGGGCGTACCCTCATCGCGAACGACCCAAGCTCCGTGTTCTGCCGATTCACCGAGCTGTACGTACATCCGGCGGCTCTCTTCATCGGGCCAACGCCGGACGGCCATTTGCCGTAGATCGCTCTCGGTCGCGGGAACGATCTGCGGCTCGTTCATCGTTTGCCTAACGCTTCCAACAGCGCACGTGCCGCTCGCCCACGATGGCTCAGACGGTTCTTCTGCTCTTCCGGAATTTCGGCGAACGTCGAACCGATCGGCGGATAGAAAAACACCGGATCGTATCCGAATCCGTGCTCGCCCCTCTCGGCCGTCGGAATACGTCCTTCGACGTCGCCGCGAACGACAGTCTCGCGGCCTTCGGGATCGATGTACGCCATCACGCAGACGAAACGCGCGCCGCGACGATCTTCGGGCACACCATGCAACTCGCGAAGTAAATGTGCCCGGCGTTCCGGCCATGGTGTCGATTCGCCGGCGTAACGCGCTGAAAGCACACCTGGCTTTCCACCAAACGCGTCGATTTCGATCCCGCTGTCGTCGGCCAACACCGCAACGTCGGTGACGCCTGCTTCATGCAACTGCGAACGCAAAGTGCGCGCTTTTAGCAACGCGTTGTCGACGTAGCTCGTTTCGCCTTCTTCGGGATCGCGATATCCGGCGTAAGTATCGAGGTTCAAACGAGAGCCGTTGAGCATCGTTTGAATCTCGGCGAGCTTGCCTTGATTCTTCGTAGCGATGTACGTCTTCATCGCGCTAATCTTCGAGTTTCAGAACCGCCATGAACGCTTCTTGCGGAAGCTCGACGCGACCGACGCGCTTCATGCGCTCCTTACCGGCCTTCTGCTTCTCGAGAAGTTTTCTTTTACGCGTGATGTCGCCGCCGTAACACTTCGCAAGAACGTTCTTGCGTTGCGCGCTGACCGTCTCGCGAGCGACGATCTTGCCGCCGATCGCGGCTTGAATCGGCACCTCGAACATCTGTCGCGGAATGAGCTCCTTCAGCTTCTCTGCCAGCGCGCGTCCGCGCCAGGCTGCCTTGTCCCGCGCAACGATAAACGAAAGCGCGTCGACCGGTTCGCCATTTAAGAGGATTTCGAGCTTTACCAAGTCGCCTTCGCGATACCCGATGATCTCGTAATCCAGCGAAGCATATCCCTTGGTGCGGGATTTCAGCTGATCGAAGAAGTCGACGATGACTTCGATCAGCGGCATTTCGAACGTTAGAATCACACGGCCGTCGTGCAGATACTCCATGTTTGCAAGCGTGCCGCGACGGGTGATAGTGATGTCCATGATGGCGCCGACATAGTCGGGCGGCGTGATGATCGTCGCTTTGACGAACGGCTCTTCGATCGTGTCGATCAAGTTGCTCGCCGGGAGTTTCGACGGGTTGTCGATCAATTCGACCGTACCATCGGTTCTAGTTACACGGAAAACGACGGACGGCGACGTCGCGATGAGATCGAGAGTGAAGTCGCGTTCCAGGCGCTCTTGCACAATTTCCATGTGCAAAAGACCTAAGAAGCCGCACCGGAAGCCGAAGCCAAGCGCTACCGACGTTTCGGGTTCATACGAAAGCGCCGCGTCGTTGAGCTTCATTTTATCGAGCGCGTCCCGAAGGTCGTCGTACTCCACGCCTTCGTTGGGATACAAACCGCAATAAACCATGGGCACGGCTTTCCGGTAACCGGAAAGCGGAATGTGCGCCGGTTTGTTCGCTTCGGTCAACGTATCACCGACGTCGATGTCTCCCAGCGATTTGACGTTCGCGATGACGTAGCCGACGCTGCCCATCGACAAATTCTTTATCGGCTTCATCTGCGGACCGAATACGCCGACTTCGGTGCATTCATACACGCGTTGATGCGCCATCGACATGAACTTGCTGCCGGCTTTCAGCTCTCCGTCGACAACGCGAACGTAGGAAACAACGCCGCGATACGGATCGAACTGCGCGTTGAACACGAGACCGCGAAGATGATCGTTATGCCCCTTCGGCGGCGGAATACGCGTAACGATCGCTTCGAGGATATCTTCGATGCCGATGCCGTTCTTCGCGCTTGCGAGAATGCACTCGCTCTTCTCGATGATCAGCAGCTCCTCGACTTCTTCCATCACGCGTTCGGGATCGGCCGCCGGCAGATCGATCTTATTGATGACCGGAATGATCGTGAGGTCGTGTTCGACCGCAAGGTGGTAATTCGCAAGGGTTTGCGCTTCGATGCCCTGGGCGGCGTCGATGATCAGCAGCGCGCCTTCACACGCGGCAAGCGAACGGGACACCTCATACGAGAAGTCGACGTGCCCGGGCGTGTCGATGAGATTGAGCTCGTACGTCTGCCCGTCTTTAGCTTTGTAGCTCAGCGTAACCGGGTGCATCCGGATCGTGATGCCGCGTTCCCGCTCCAGGTCCATCGCATCGAGCGCTTGTTCTTCTAAGTCACGCGATTCGACGGTTTTCGTAAGCTCGAGCAAACGATCCGAGAGTGTCGTTTTCCCGTGATCGATGTGCGCGATGATGCAAAAGTTGCGAACGTTCGTCGCAACTTCCGTGCGGTGCGGATTCTCGGCTTTGATACTCAAAAGAACCTAGTACGCGTAGCAGGCGCCGAATGCTACTCGGGTAAGCAGCGGAAGAACCAAAAAGTTGAGTAACAGAATTAGCACAAGGAAAGACAAATCCAATCCACCGGTCGGCGGAATGATGCGGCGAAGCGGCATCAGGACGGGCTCCACGAGCATCGCGATATACCGTACCCACTGACCGCGCAAATCCGGTATCCAGGACAGCACCGCGTACACCAACAGCACGATCGAGTACACACGGACGAGCCAGACGACCGCGAGGTCGAGTTGACAGATTAATCCATTCACGGTGCGACGCTGTTCTACGGAAGCGACGCTAGGACATTTGAGGGCACGCCCGTCAGAAACGGGGCCGGGTCGATTGCCACGCCGTTACGCATGACCTGATAGTGCAAATGCGGACCGGTCGAAAAACCCGTAGTTCCGACGGCTCCGATTGCTTCGCCCTTATAGACGTGCTGGCCGACCTGCACGTCCATGCGCGAAAGATGAGCGTACCACGTGTGATAACCGTTGCCGTGGTCGATGTCGATCTTGTTTCCAAATCCGCCTTCGTAGTCCGCAGCGGCGACCGTTCCCGCGGCCGCAGCGTGCACGGCTACGCCGTAATCGGCGCTCAAATCCACGCCCGAATGAAACTCGGTGTCCGGGGTCGTGCGATAACAAAAGCAGCTCACAACTTCGCCGCCGTCAACCGGATCGATCGACGGAATTGCGGCAATCATTTCGGCCCGAGCCAAATCGCGAAGATGCCGCAGATTCAGCACGTGCATTGCTAGCTGTTTGATAGAATCGGATTCTTGCGTAGTTACGGTAGACGCAGCCGCGAGCGCTTGGACGTGTGCTTGAAGACCCGGCAAAGTAGGACCATCTTTGACCCACGAAGTCTTTTCTAAATTTGGCTTCGGCGAAGCTGAGGGCGCCGGCGCGCCGATGAGCCGGCGAATCTCCTGATTCTGTTTCTGAACGTGTTGAAGCTCGCGCCTCAACGCGTCGGTTTGACTGTCGATTTGCTTCAACGTAGCCTGTTGCGATGCGGCTTGTGCCTGGAGGACCGCAACTTGCGAATGGGCACGGAAAATTTGAATCGCTCCAAAAACGAGCGATCCGAAAAGTAGACACGCTATCACCGCGACTACCGTGGTTATGTGTCGCCGGTGAATTTCGAATTTATGAACCGTCTCGCCCTGATGCGGGACGATCTTCACGTAATAACGGTCTTTGATCATGCCTTCGCTGCACGAGCTCGCTCGATTGCCAGAAGCTCTTCTTCGGAAGCGTTGACTGCCGGTTTGTACCCTTGAACTGCTTTTCCGAACGTGCGGGTATCTGCTCTGGAGTAGATGCTGGAAACCACGACGCCGTCGCCTTGACGGTTGAGCAGCGCCATTGCATAGGACAGTTCCGCGCCGGAATCGCCGAAGGCATCGTACCGTACAAATCCCACTTGCGAGATGTCCGTCCGAGCCAGCGCTTCGAGTTCTCCCAGACGCCCGGCGACCCTCTCCATATACGAGCGTCCCTCGGCCAAGTGACCATCTAAACGGGCGAGGCGATCGGCCGCGCTGGATCCGCCACCGATGAGTTCGTCGTGTACACCCAAGAGGGTGGTCATGCGGGCCAATGCGGGCCGCACCACCGCCGAATGGTAAATGGCGAGCGCGATCAAGGCGCCCGCGAGAGCTGCTAGCGCAGCGTAAATTGCTAAGTTCGGCATAAATAAAATAGAAACCACAACGAGGGTCAGGTAATTCACGGCACCCGTAAGGGCTCGCTTACCGTTGCTACCTTCCGGTCCTGGCGGGGTTCACGAGTTTACGCCGCGTGAAGCCCAACCCCCATTATGGCTTGGCCATGATACCACACGGGTCGGATTCCTAACTGCCGATTAAGACCGTATGGCACGTTTCGTCACGCGGGTATTGCTCGCGGCCGCTTTAACCTATGCTTCGGCTTCGGCTGCAGACGCACAAACCGTTAGCACCCTTGACTGGCATGTTACACCTTCCCGTATCGCGTCGGAATGCGATTCGCAAATTACGCTCCTCCAGCAGCGTGCGGCGGCGATTTCTTCCTTAAAAGAGCGCGCAACGTTCGCCTCGACGACGCTTGCTCTTGAAAACGCGGTGGCGAACGCAAATGACGCTTTGGCGGCCGGGCTATTTTTGGCGAACGTCGCGACGGACAAAACGGTGGAAGACGCGGCGGTCGCTTGTCAGACAAAATTCTCCGACGCAATGGCTGCGATCACGGCGGATCCGCGGCTCTTTCATATTCTTGCGGGCGCGCACCGTAGTACGCGGCACAACGCCTACGATTCGAAGCTTGCCGCGCTCTGGGTTTCCACGTTCCAACGCGCCGGCGCCGGCCTTTCGCCGCTACATCGCGCCGAGTATTTACGTTTAAGCGCTGAACTCACCGATGTGCAGAATCGCTTCGGCGTTAATCTCGCCGACGCGTCGGAAAGCATCGTTCTTTCGCGCCGGGCAACGACCGGCATTCCCGAAGACCTTCTCGCGTCGTATGAAAAGCAGCGCGACGGTTCTTATCGCGTTCCTGTCAACGAAGGAACGCAATCACTTCTTTCTTATGCTCAAGACGAAGACGCACGCAAGCGCTACTGGATCGAATTCAACGATCGGGCAGCCGCGGTAAACGTTCCACTCTTCGAACGCGCAGTGGCAATTCGCGATCGGCTCTCACATCTTCTCGGCTATGAAAGCTGGGCCGATTATCAACTCTCGGACAGAATGGCGAAGACGTTACCAAGAGCGCAAAGTTTCTTGCAAAATCTCCAAACCACGCTCCAGCCGAAAACTGCGAAAGAAATGGAAGCGATGCGCGTGGCGATTGCTAATGACGAGCATCGAAGTGTCGAGTCGCTCCAGCCTTGGGATGTTCGCCGCGGGGAGTATTTGCTTCAAAAACAGCACGCAATCGATCCCGACGAAGTGCGCCAATATTTTCCGGTACAGCATACCATCGACGCAACGCTGCAAATCTATCACACGGTTTTAGGGGTCGATTTCGAACGCGTCGTGAACCCGGATGCGTGGGCACCGGGTGTTCTGGAGTATCGAGTTACCGATTCTTCGACGCGCGCGTTGCTCGGCATTACCTATTTCGATCTCTATCCACGGCCGCATAAATTCGGCCACTTCGCGAATTTCCCGATTCTGCCGGCTCGCGTAATCAACGGCGTTCGCCGTCCCGCGATCGCTGCAATCGTCGGCAACTGGCCTCAACCGGCGACGGGACGTCCCGCCCTGCTGTCGCACAGCGACGTCATCGCCTTCTTCCATGAATTCGGTCACTGCATGGCATCGATGCTTGCGACCGCCCCGTACGAAACGCTAACGAACGGTTTCCGCGAAGATTTCGTTGAAGCGCCCTCACAGATGCTCGAGAATTTCGCGTGGCAGCCGCAGATTCTCAAAGCCGTCTCTTCCCAGTGGAAAACCGGCGAATCGATGCCGGACGATACGGTGGCCAAACTTATCGCTTCGCGCAGCGATGGGCAAGCTTATGAAACGTCGCGTATCGTGGGGCTGTCGTTGTACGATCTGCGTGTACACTCATCCGGACCACGCGTCGATTCGACCTCGCTATTTGCAAAGACGGCCGGCGCACTTCTTCCGCTCTATGCGGCGGGCACGCATCCGCAAGTAGCCTTCAATCATCTTATGTTCGGATACGACGCCGGGTTGTATGCGTATCCATGGGCGAAGGTGTATGCTCAGGACATGTTCACGGCGTTTCAGAACGGCGGCCTCGAGAGTGCGGCAGTCGGAATGCGATATCGCAACGCGATTCTCGCGCCGGCACGTACGTACGAGCCCGACGCGGAAGTGCTAAAGTTCTTGGGACGCCCGATGAGCACTCAGCCATTCTTCAGTGTATTTTGAGGCTATGTTGTTATTGCAGGCGGTGCTCGCATTGCAGCTCTTCACGACGGCTTTTAAACCAAACGACACCGTGCCGACGAGCATGGTAGCGAAAGATTGCGGAGGCGAAAACGTCTCGCCCGACCTGAGTTGGAAAGACGCACCGAAAGGCACGAAAAGTTTTGCGCTGATCGTTCATGACCCCGACGCCCCGCATAAGGGCGGCTTCGATCATTGGGTCGTGTACGACTTGCCTGCGAGTAAGACGCATCTCTCCGCGGGCGAAGCGATTTCCGACAAAAATTTGGGACTTAACGGAACCGAAGACGCGGGTTACTACGGTCCATGTCCGCCCGCTGGAAAGACGCACCAC
Source organism: uncultured bacterium (assembly GCA_964546935.1). Taxonomy (GTDB): domain Bacteria; phylum Vulcanimicrobiota; class Vulcanimicrobiia; order Vulcanimicrobiales; family Vulcanimicrobiaceae; genus JALYTY01. Next base: position 8,213 of record CAZJLJ010000069.1, read on the forward strand.
TATATCTTCACGCTATACGCGCTGGATATTCCAAGCGTCGGCGCTTCGCAGCCGTTAAACTCCGACGATTTGAAAAAACGCATCGCTTCGCACGTGCTCGCGACCGCAACCCTCACGGGCCTATACCACACCTAATCGCGCCGAAGCACGCTAGGGCAAGCGTCCGAGGAAAGCGGCATGACGGACTGCGCCCGCTAAAGCTCGAAGCACTGCCGGACCATGGACGATGTTCGGATCAAAGTTCGCGAGAACGGCCCATATCTCGTAACAGGACGCGTCACGCTCGTTGATGCCGAAGGCCGCGAGTATCCCGTGGAAGAGAACTTCGTGCTTTGCCGTTGCGGTCGATCGCAAACGAAACCGTTCTGCGATGGAAGTCACAAGACAACCGGCTTCCAAGCCACCGAACGCGCAAATCACTCGCCGATTGGAGAGCAGTAGCTATGCCGTCTTACGTGCGCGCGGGTTCGGTGCCGCACAAACGCCACATTCAGTTCCGCCGTCCCGACGGCGGCCTGTATGCCGAAGAACTCTTCTCGACCAAGGGTTTCGAAAGCGTTTACTCGCTGCTGTATCACCTGCGTCCACCGACGGCTACGCTCGAGGTTCGCGAATGGGCGCGCCCGGCGGTTCGCATGCTGCCGAACGACCCGTTACGCAATCGACACTTTAAAACTGCAGCCGTTAAAACCGGCGGTGACGCGATCGATTCGCGGGTGCCGATGTTGGGCAACAGCGATCTTCTGATCTCCGTTGCGCAAGCCGACAAACCGATGGAGTATTGGTACCGCAATACCGGCGGCGACGAACTGCTCTTCATCCATCACGGCGCCGGTGTTATAGAAACGCCGTTCGGTGAACTCGCCTATCGCGAACACGACTACATCGTCATTCCGACGGGCACCACCTATCGCGTTCTGCCTTCCACGCCGACCCGAATGCTCGTTCACGAATCGAGCGGCATGGTGAAGGTTCCGCGCAAGTATCGCAACGAGTTCGGCCAGCTGGAAGAACACGCACCGTACTACGAAAGAGATTTTCGCGTTCCGTCGCTCATGCCGCCCGTCGATGAACGCGGCGAATACGAAGTGCGCGTCAGCAACGGCGGTCGCAATGCAATCTACATCGTGCAAAACCATCCGTGTGATGTCGTCGGCTGGGATGGCTACTGCTATCCTTACGCATTCAATCTTGAAGAGTTTGCGCCGATTACCGGCAAACTGCATCAACCGCCGCCGGCGCACGCGACCTTCGAGGCGCCGGGCGCTGCGTTTTGCGCGTTCGTACCACGGCTGTTCGACTATCATCCGCAAGCAATTCCGGTGCCCTACAACCACTCGAGCGTCGACTGCGACGAAGTGCTATTTTACGTCAGCGGAAACTTCATGAGCCGCCGCGGCGTCGAAGAGGGCTCCATTACGCTGCATGCCGCCGGTGCACCACACGGGCCGCAACCGGGCGCCGTGGAAGCGAGCCTGGGAAAAACTTCGACCGACGAAATCGCCGTGATGGTGGATACCTTCAAGCCGTTGCAACTGGCACAGACCGCGCTAGACGTCGAAGATGAAAACTACTACCGCTCGTGGATCGAAGCACCGACGCACGCATGAATGGGTTCTCCGTTCCAGTGCTTGAAACGGAGCGATTGATACTTCGTGGCCATCGCCTCGATGATTTCGACGCGTGCGTCGCCATGTGGAGCGATCCCCTGATCACGCGTCATATCGGCGGCCGTCCTTCAACGCACGAGGAAGTGTGGGGGCGGCTTCTTCGTTACGCGGGCCACTGGGCACATTTGGGCTTCGGCTACTGGGCGGTTGAAGAGAAAGCGTCGGGCCGTTTTATAGGCGAAGTTGGATTCGCGGATCATCGACGCACCATGGACGCGGATTTGAGCGATATGCCGGAGATCGGTTGGGCGCTTATTTCGGATTCGCATCGTAAAGGGTACGCAACCGAAGCGGTGCGCGCAGTCGTCGCGTGGGGAGACGAGACATTTGGTTCACGCAGCACGTCTTGCATAATTGCGCCGTCGAACGTCGCGTCGATTCGAGTGGCCGAAAAATTCGGCTACCGCCCGTGGAAGGAAGCTGAGTACCACGGTCAGCCGACCCTCGTTTTCGTGCGTCCCGGGAACGGCGGTTAGTTCTCCCACCGTCCTTTCAGGAGTAAAATAATAGTCGAGCCGTCGGAGGTACTTACCATGACCGCTCGCACTGTATTTTTGGCGCCCTTGCTGTTTGCACTCTCGGCATGTGGAGGCGGATCGTCATCGTCGTCGATCCCCACGCTGCCGCAAGAGCATGCAACGCTCAGCGCCACCACCGTTCCACCCTGTCGCCTTCAGCCATCGACCGTGAGCCCGGTATTTAGCGGGACTCCGTTCATCGCCAATGTTTCCGGAAGCACGACCGAGGCATGGGCCGTTGGAATTGGAAGCAGCCCATATCAGCCGCTCTTGGAGCATTTTAACGGAGGCACGTGGACGCACGTCGCAGCGCCGCCCAATATTTCCGGCGGGGCGACTTGGGTGCGTTCCGGTCTCGCCAGCGTGACGAGAATTTCATCGACCGACGCGTGGGCCGGCGGATCTTACGATACCCCGGATAACGTGCGCCACCCACTGACGCTCCATTGGGATGGCACCAAGTGGTCGAAGGTAACGAATTCGGCTGAGTTCGCCAAGGGTGGCGACGTGTTCAGCATCGGTGCGTCAGCCTCGAATAACGTTTGGGAGATCGGCCAATTCCAAATGCCGACCGCGCAAGATTTCCAAATCCTCGTCCAACGTTGGGACGGCACAGCGTGGCACTTTGTTGGGAACACCGGAACAACGCACGGCGATCCGTTCGGACTTGCCGTTTTTAATTCCGCAAACGTGTGGTTCGGAATTGAGACTTTCTCCGGCTTACCCTACTCTGGGTACGGACATTGGGATGGAACGTCCCTTATTACGAAGGGACTTCCGTGGCTGGGGACGCAGCGCCCAGGCTCGATCAATTCTGTTTCAGCTTCGTCGGCGACCGACATTTGGTTTGCGGGCTCGACGTCCAACGGACCGTACTTCGCGCATTTTGACGGCCAGCACATCTCGTCGTTCCTATCCATCACGCCCGGAAACGCGCAAATTCAGTCCGTCGCAGCGTTTCGTCCAGGCTACGCGGTCGCGTTCGGTGGAGGCGTGGGTGGGACCGGATTTGCCGACGTGTTCAACGGCGTGGATCGCTGGCATCCGATGACCTCGCCTTTGCCTTCGAATCAATTCGTCTTCCGCGATCAAGCCGTTCCCGGCACGACGGACCTCTGGGCGGCAGTGGACAGCACGAGCGGAAGCGGAACGTTTGCGGGACTCATTGCTTGTCCGGCAACTCCACCGGCGTAGACACATCAGATCAATGAAGTGAATCGCGAATCGTTCCGCACCGCGTCCAGTCGCGGGTCCAGCGCGAAGAATTGACGATCGAGCGGCGTGATGAAACGCAGGCGTGCCAAGTGACGAAGCGCCGTGCGATACGATCCCATGCTTATATACGCCATCACCAAGTCGCGTGCGACGTAGGGATTGCGATCGAAGCACCGCTCGTAACGCCGAAGCATGCGTGTACTCCGAACGCGATCGCCTTGCGCCGCGTAGAGTCCGGCGATCAACACCTGCGCGTCCCTCGCGTCGCCGATCTTTCCCAACCGATGAAATTCGCTTAACGCGGCCGCGGGACGCCGTTGGGCCTGGTAAACCAATCCCAGCAGTTGCGTAGTTTCCACGCGCGTCGGTTCCAACGCCAACGCTTCTTCCGCATAGCGTCGTGCATCATCGAAGCGATGTTGATAGTAATAAGTGCGCGCCAGCCATGCGTACGTTGCCGTCGAGACCGGTTGCAGCGTTGCGGCAGCTTCCAACTCGCTTCCCGCATCCCTAACATCGCCGCGAGCAAGCAACAGATTGCCCAGCCACTGATGCGCAAGCGCGTTTCGTGGATCGACCGCAATGGCATACCGAAACTCGCGTTCAGCGAAACTGTCTCCGGTTCCAAAGAGACGTTCGGTCATGCCAAGTGAAACGTGAGCCGCCGGCGATTCCGGCTCTAGGCGCACCGCGGTAGCTGCATTCGCAATCGCCTCGCGGATCAGGGACGTAACGTAACCTGCACGCGAGATCCCCGCCATGTCGACCAGTTCCGTGTCTGCGTCCGCCAAGCCCGAATATCCGAGCGCGCTTCGCGGAGCTAACGCAATCACACGCCGGAAATACTCGCGGCTTCGTTCCATGCTCTCGATGCTGCGAATGTTCCAGTAGTACCGGCCCATCGCATAAGTGCGAGCAGCTTCCGTACCAAGCGCGTTCGAACGATGCGCCGCGCCCGCGCTCAGCGTGAAGAGCAGCCCCGCTGCTACCGCGCCGCCGGCCAAGCGCCGCCAAAGCGAACGCGCTTGAGGAGCAGAAGCATCGGCTCTTACCGAGGCGACAAACCGGTATCCGCGACGCGGCAGCGTTTCAATGGTATCGCCGGCGCCGTAGTGCCGGAGCGTTCTTCGCAGCACGTAGATGTTCTGCGTAAGGTTGGACTCTTCAACAAAACCATCGGGCCAGAGCGTCTCCATCAGCTGCTCTTTCGTAACGACGCCGCCCGCGTTTTGCACGAGCACGAGCAGCGTTTCGACGACTTTGCGAGCAAGCGGAACGACGTCGCCCCTGCGCGTGACGACGAGCGATTCCGAATCGAGCTTCAGGGTTCCAAACCGGTAGATCATGCGATGCTCCGAGTGACCCCATCGAAGAATTGAGTCTTCATTGAGGAGTTTACGCTTGGCGGGGCCTCATTGTTTATCCATGATCGCCGCTTCCATGACGGGGGTTTGGGCCGCCACCGAGACCCCTCCGCCGATTACCACCCGATGGGTCCAACCGCCGGACGCGCCCTCGCCGCCATTTCCGCAGACACTACACTACTTTCTCATCGTAACGAAGGACGCCGGCGGCAACCTTCAGGCTTTCGTTAAAAACCCCGAAACGAACGCCGGTGTTTTCGCAAAGAACCTAAAAGTTTCGGGAAACAGCGACGGCACCGTGCTCGTGACCGGGCTGGGGGACCGCAGCATCGCGTTTCACCGGGCGTCCACGGACGAGTTGCGGTGGTACTACCCAAGGGAAACCCAAACGTGGACCTACCACCGCCCCCAACCGGGCAGCGATGGATGGCGAACGGGAACTCTGCGAGAGGCAGGCTTACGTGAAGCACCCCTGGCCTCACTTATGCAGAGTATTGTGAGCCTGCATTCGCCGGCATTGCATTCGCCGTACATTCAAAGCATTGCGATCGCCCGGCACCGGATCCTCGCACTGGACGAGTACTTTTACGGCTTCACCGCAGCGTCGCTGCACGACGTTCGTTCCGCCGGCAAGAGCGTAACCACGCTAATGGTGGGTCGCGCCATTGAAGACACCCGCAAATTTACGCCGGCATCACCGGTGCTCCAACTCCTTCCGCAATACTTCCCACCAAGAAATCCCGATGCTCGAAAGGACCGTATCACCGTCGAGCATTTGATGACGATGTCTCCGGGATTCGCGTGTGACGACAACAACGACGACTCGCCGGGAAATGAAGACGCTATGCAGAGCCAGACGTCTCAACCCGATTGGTACCGGTACACCATCGATCTTCCGATGCTCTACGCTCCCGGAACCCGCTCGTTGTATTGCACCGCAGGCATCAATCTGCTCGGAGCCGTCGTGTCATCCGTGACCGGAACGCCGCTGACCCAATATTTTTACGAACGATTTGCGAAGCCGATGCAATTTCAAAACTACGCGATGTGGCTCACGCCTACAAATGTTGCCTACATGGGCGGCGGGGACTACTTTCGTCCGCGAGACTTCATGAAGTTCGGACAACTGTTTTTGAACCATGGATTGTGGAACGGCACGCCCGTGATCGATGAATCCTGGCTTCGGGAATCAGCGATTGCGCGAACCGCGCCCGAGGGTGAAGGCGACCGGTATGGTTACGGTTGGCACTTGGTAACGTTATCTGTGAACGGCACGCAATACGAAGTTATCAACGCGGGCGGCAACGGCGGCCAGGTGATGGCCGTGGTTCCCCAACTGGACATGGTTGTAATGATTACCGGCGGAAACTACAACCAATTCGCCATTTGGAAAAACTTCTTACCCGACATCGTCGGCGCGGCCATTCGCGCCGCAGCTCCGTAACGGCACTATATCTCTTCCAGCGCGGCCGATGTTATACTGACGAAGAGGCCCTGTCATGCAAAAGTTCTCAATCGCGGCCTTGGTGTGCGCAATCATTGCTGCCGCCGTGACAGTTGGCGTCGCGCAACAGTCTTCAATGACGGCTGCCCAGGTCCGAGCAACGTTGCAAGCTGCTCGTCACTCGGGCCATGCGAACTTTTCCGGCAAAACGCTCCACAGCCTTACTCTAGATGGACTGGATTTTGCCGGCGCGAATTTTCGCAACGCGGATCTGCTCGAGACGAGCTTTCGGTCAGCTACGCTCACCGGCGCAACCTTTGCTGCGGCAAATCTTGCCGATGTGAAGTTTGACAACGCACGGATGGAGCACGCCAATCTCGCCGGAGCCACATTACTCACGGGCGCCAACAACGCTGACATGCACGGCGGCAATCTTTCGCGCACGCAAGGATATCTGATAGCGATGGGAGTCAATCTTTCGGGCGCCGATCTCTCGCAGGCTAAACTCAGTCCGGACATGAGCAATCAGCCCATGGGCTTGCTCCATACGGTTCTCGCAGAAGCCGATCTCACGGGAGCGAATTTATCGGGAGCTAACCTCTCAAACGCAAATTTAGAAAACGCGAAGCTTCTGCGCGTAAACGCACGGCAGGCGAAGTTCGTCGAAGCAGACCTGGGGAACGTCGACTTCTCCGGCGCGGATCTCACCGGGGCGGATTTCTCACGCGCAGACGTCGCGGGCGTACGGTTCGTCGGTATCCGCGGACGCTCCAGCCTCGTAGGATTGTCGACGGCCAAAAACATCGATCAGGCCATCTTTAAAGATTAGGGAACGTAGGCACAATCAGTCCGCGAGCTACACCAAACCCTACGCGGCGATCGCCCTCGCCGC
>CAZJLJ010000070.1:0-15188 GCA_964546935.1 uncultured bacterium
TCGTTAAGGCTAACATAGCGCTCGACTTTGCCGCCCAGCATGACAGCCGCGTCTTCTAGAGCGTGACGCTCGCGCTCATCGAGGGTGCCGCGCTGCATCAGCGCAGCGCCACCCGTGCGAACGAACGGAAGCAGCAGCTCGGCCACAGTAGGAGCGCTGGAAACCGCGCGTGCTGTTCCAGTGCCGAACTTCTCGCGCAACCGACGGTCGTGCGCCGCGACTTCGGCGCGTGCCGCAACCACCTCGCCTTGGAGGCCCAGTTCGGCCAGCATTTGTTCCAAAAACTTCGCCTTTTTGACGGTTGTCTCTACCATCGTGACGGGCACGCCGGTAACGATGGCGAGCGGGATCGCGGGCAGGCCGCCACCCGAACCGATATCGACCAGCGATTCTTCGACGAGCGGCGCAACGGTAAGGCTGTCCAAGATGTGCGGGACGAAGTCACCGGCGGTCTTGGCGCCGGTTAAATTGAACTGGCGGTTCGCCTCGAGTACGCGCATGCCGTACCGCGCTAGTGCAGGACGATGCTGTTCCTCGACGCCGGCCGCCTCGAGCAACGCCTCGATGGCCACGAATTCGATCACGCGGTGGCGGCGCTCCGATCGCGATGGATGTAAAGGCCGACGATCGCCACGTCGGCGGGCGTGACCCCGGGGATCCGAGCCGCAGCGCCCAGCGTGCGCGGTCGTTGCGCGTTGAGTTTTTCGCGCGCCTCCCGCGAGAGCGCCGTCATGATCCCGTAGTCCACCGTATCCGGAATAGCGATGCGTTCGGTCTTCGCCGCCTTCTCGATAGCCAGTTCCTGGCGCCGAACGTATCCGGCAACTTTGATTTCAATCGCGACCCGTTCGCCTGTTTGTGGCGGTAAGGGCGGATCAAATCGTGCTGCGATATCCTCAAACTCCAGCGTTGGCCGCCGCAGCGCATCGGCAAGCGTGTGCCCGGCCTCAAAAAGCTGATCCTTGACCGTGCCGGCGCCGACGCGCTCCCGTTCAGCGCGGCCGATAGCCGTTTTAATGGCGGCCTGCCGCTCCTGGAACGCGTTCCACGCCTCATCATCGACGAGTCCCGCCCCGCGTCCGATCGGCGTCAGGCGCGTGTCGGCGTTGTCGTGGCGCAGAATGACGCGATGCTCCGCGCGCGACGTAAGCATGCGATATGGTTCGTCCACGCCTTTCGTGACCAGATCGTCTATCATCACGCCGATGTACGCCTGGCTGCGCTCGAGCCGAACCGGTTCGCGGCCTTTCGCAGCAAGCGCCGCATTCATGCCGGCGATCAATCCTTGTGCGGCCGCTTCTTCATAACCGGACGTGCCGTTGAGTTGCCCGCAGTGATACAGCCCTGCGACGCGATGCGTTTCGAGTGAATCGCGCAATTCGGTCGGCGGCACCATGTCGTATTCAACCGCGTAACCGCCACGCAACATCACGCAATTTTCTAAACCGGGCAGCGTATGCAACATCTCGAGTTGCACTTCAGCCGGAAGCGATGTCGAAAACCCGCCGACGTATAAAGTCGGTTCGTCCCAACCTTCGGGCTCAATAAAAATTTGATGCGTCGGATTGTGCGCAAATTTTATGACTTTGTCTTCAATCGACGGACAGTAACGCGGCCCGATACCTTCGATCAAATCCAAGCCATATAACGGCGAAAGATGCAGATTTTCGCGCACAAGTGTATGCGTACGCGCATTGGTTTCAGTGATATAACACGGAAGCTGCGGCCCTGCGAAGCGCGGTTCGCTCGTGTATGAAAACATCAACGGAACATCGCTTGCCGGCTGCATTTGCATTGCACCGTAATCTACGGTGCTGCGATCGATGCGCGGAGGAGTTCCGGTCTTCAAACGCTTGGTCGGAAAACCGATTCGGCGCAGAGCGTGCGAAAGCCCGATTGCCGGTGCTTCGCCAAAACGTCCTTCTGCTTGCACGACGCCGCCGCGAAACGTTTTGCCGCCGAGGAACGTTCCAGTAGCGAGGACGACGCGATGCGCAAAATATCTCGCGCCACTCGCGCAAACAACTCCACGTGTCGCGCCGTTCTCAACGATCAGATCTTCAACTAATCCTTGAACGATCGTGAGATTATGCTGTGCGCGCAACACCTCGAGCGCAAGACGTGCATACGCCGGCTTATCCATCTGCTGACGCAACGCGCGCACAGCCGGCCCCTTTGTCTCATTGAGGAAGCGTGAATGCACGCTGCACCGGTCGGCGAGCGATCCCATCGCCCCACCCAAAGCGTCGATCTCCCGAACGAGCTGTCCCTTTGCACTGCCGCCGATCGAGGGGTTACACGGCAGCGTACAGATTTTCTCCGGAGTCCCGGTAATCAGCAGCGTTGGGACGCCAAGACGCGACGAAGCAAGCGCTGCTTCAACGCCAGCATGGCCGCCGCCGACGATAATTACGCCGGCATCATCGGTTCGATGGACCCCGTTCACGATGTGCTAGTGTACCAGAAATCTCCAAGCGGCGCGTACGCGTAAGCCCACGGCTGGAGTTGGCGCGGGCGCTTAGAGCGGTTAAACGAGCGCCTGAGCGTGGCTGCGCATGCGGAACGAGAACCCGACCATGATAACGCCAAAAACGATGGCATAAGCGCCGATCAGCCAGATCACCGTCAATGCCCCGGCGAGCGGATAGACGATCATGAGGATGCCGAAAAGAATCGACGCGATTCCGCCGAGTAACAAAAGCCAGTCATTCGGCAGAACTTTACGCAGCTGCACGGCCGCGACGATTTCTAAAATGCCCGTAACGACGGCCCAGATCGCTATCGTGATGTAGAGACCGATTGCCGCTGCTCGTGGTTCGAAGAACACGATTGCCGCGACGATCAAACCTACGATGCCTTCGAAAAGGAACGCGCCCCAGCGCTGGTGTGCTTCCGCCGCACGCACGGCGGAGATGATGGCAAAGATGCCGTCGACGAACGCGTATGCGCCGAAAAGAATGACAAGCGCAGCACCCGCGGCTACGGGAAAGATCAATGCAAAAAGACCGAAAAGGATCGCGGCGAGACCGCGGATGAGCAATGCCCACCAGTTCCGAGCGAGGACGTCGACCATGGCTGCCCCTTTCTCATTTGCCGATACAGAAACGCGCAAATACCCCAGTTAGCACATCTTCGGCGGCGATATCCCCACTCACGTGTCCAAGTGCCGCATAAGCAGCTTGCAGGTCTCCGACGATAAAGTCAATCGGTTGGCCTCGACCGATTGTTTCACGCGCTTCGCGCAATGCAGCTACCGCGATGTTCACCGCATCGAATTCACGCAACGACGAGAGATGGGGGCGCTCTAAATCGGGAACCTCACCACCCCACCCGACTTGGGCGATCTCGGCACGTATCTGCGCGATCGTGCCTGCGTTGTAGACTGAACCCAAGATTGCACCTGTTACACTCGCTTCTTGCGCCCCGGCGTCGCCTAAATCGCCTTTATTGAAAAACACCACGCGCTCACGATCGGCCGTTTGCCGCAAAATCGCTTGCGCTTCTGCATCGAGCTCACGGGATCCATCGAGGACCAGCAACGCGATTCGCGCTGACATGAGCGCACGTTGAGTTCGTTCGATTCCCGCAGCTTCTAAACGATCGGCGTGTTCCCGAATACCCGCGGTATCGACAAGCCGCACGCGCACACCATCGATTGAAATAGATTCCTCGATCGTATCGCGCGTGGTGCCGGGAATTTCGGAAACGAGAGCGCGATCTTCGCCGAGCAACGCATTGAGCAGCGAGGATTTTCCGGCATTCGGCGGACCGACGATCGCAACGGTCACGCCCTCGCGTACGAGCCGGCCCACTTCGCCGTCGTGACGCAAACGCTCGAGCTCCTCAAGAATTGCGGCCAGTTCCACATCGACGCGCTCGCGATCGGGATCTGGAACTTCTTCCGGAAAATCGACCGCGCCGCTGCAATCTTCAACGATCGTGGCGAGCGCGGTACGTAACCGTCGCACGTCGTTCGCAAGCCCGCCGCCAAGATTTGCCAGCGCGGCACGTGCAGCGGAACGTGTCTCCGCATCGATCAAATCCGCGACCGCAGAAGCCGCGTGAAGGTCGAGCTTGCCATTTAGAAATGCACGTCGCGTGAATTCTCCCGGCTCGGCAAGACGAACGCCGATCGCGAGGAGTGCGCGCAAAACTTCGCGTGCAACGACGGGAGAGCCGTGCACGTGCAGTTCCAACGTATGTTCGCCCGTGTAGCTGTGCGGCGCAGCGGAAAATAAGACGAGACCGCGATCGATAGCATGTCCCGTCTCATCGAGAATCGCGGTGTAATGCGCGAAACGCGGACGAAGCTCAACATCCGGAACGATTCGCGCGGCGACTTCGCGCACGTCGGGACCGCTGACGCGAACGATTGCGATCGCGCCGCGGCCCGGCGGCGTAGCAATTGCGGCAATGGTTTCGCGCGTCATGCCGCGCGACGTTTCGGCAAAACGAATTAGTTCCCGGTAACTTGTATTTTCTTTGGTTTCGCTTCGGGTAGGCGACGTAGGTTCAGCTGTAGCATGCCGTCTTGAACGCGCGCCTCGATCGCGTCAACATCCACGTCTTCGGGCACGGTGAACGAACGCGTGAACGACCGGCGCTCGCTCTGCCCGGAGACAGTGAGCACGCCGTCTTTGATGTTCACGTCGATGTGCGAGGCGCCATAGCCCGGCACTGGGACCTCCACCAGATAGCCGTCTTCGGTACGGCTGACGTCGTAATCGTAGCCCCAGTTCGCGCGCACTTGCTCGAACGGATCGAACCCTAGCAGATCGCGCAACGGCGTCCACGGCAGCGCACGATCGGCGGGCATCGCAGCACCACTATTCTTCAACGCCTTGTTAGCCAGCATAATCGACTCCTTAAACCTCCTTCACAGTCACAAAAAGCGCCGAAATTGCTTCGCAACATCAAATTATATTCACGCTAGCAGTCTCGTCAAGAGAGTGCTAATCGTGAGTTGACCGCATCTAGGAACGCCGTTGCATCGTCGGTACCTACCGTGAGGCGGCGGCCGTCTTTCAAGAAGAACTGCACCGCGTCGAACCCGCTGACGTTCCAGAGCCATCCGTGCCACGGCGTCCAGTGGATGCCCCAGCCCTCCAGCAGGTTCGTTCGCACGCGTTCCACCCGCTCGATCTCGTCGAAACCGACCGCAGCGCGCGGGATGCCGAGGGTGAATGCCCAGCGTACGCTCCTGTCATCGACGCGGGTCGTCAAACGCGCAAAGGCTGCCAAAACCGCAAGGACGAGCAAGGCAAAGAAAAACGCTGGCGCAGGCGCCGCGGCGGTACCGCCATACGCTGTCGCGCCGACGATAACCGCGACGAACACGGCTATGGGAATCACCGCCCATTGGTGGTGCTCGTACACCTTCATGAGTAGCGATACCAACGAAAAACGGCGCTTGTTGCAAGCGCCGCCTTTCCAAACACGCACGTTAACGCTTTTGGGGACCGCTTTGGGCCCCAAATAGTCGCATGACTATTTGGGAAACACGACGACTCGGCGTTCGGGCTCTTCGCCTTCCGACTCGGTTCGCACGTTTTCATTCTCGGAAAGTGCAAGATGCACGATCTTGCGTTCCGATGGAAGCATCGGTTCGAGCTTCTGCGGCTTGCCTTCGCGCAACACGCGTTCTAGCGTTGCCAACGCAAGGTGTTTCAGTTGATCGGCACGGCGCGCACGATAGCCCTCCGCATCAATCGTATAATACCGGCGATTGTTGCGCACGCCCGCGTTGAGGATGTTGTTAAAAATCAAGTTGAGCGCTTCGAGCGTGTTGCCGTGACGGCCGATTAGCATTGCGAGATCCGGTCCGCTAACTTCGAGATACTCGCCCTCTTGCCGCGGAATGTACGCGATCTCGATTTGATCGACGCCCATTTTCGTCAGCAAATCTTCAAGCAGATCGCGCGCGGGCTTCGCCGCTTCCGGCAGTTCGTAGTGCACGCGTTCGCGCGTGCTATGTCCGAGGGGCGGACCGTAGCGCCGGCCGCCATTTCCGTCACGGCCGCGGCCACCGCCACGGCGTCCGCCGCCGCCACCACCGCCGGTTCGCGGAGCATTTGCGCCTTTGCCGGGGATCGGCCGGTCGCGAATGTTCGCGGGCTGCTCTTCAAACTCAAAATCGTCTTCGTACAGCATAGTTATTGAGACTGGGCGCCTTTCGTTTTTTTGTTCTTCGCCTTGCGCGCGCCATTGCCGCTCGGAAGCGGTTTTGCGGGTTTCGCATTCGCCTGCGCGATCTCGGGCGGAACGTCTTCAGTAATCACGTGCGCGCTATCGAGGAACGACAGCGGTTCGTGATACTTCCGCAGCATGTAGAATTGCTGCGCCATTTGGAAAATGTTTGAAGCAAACCAGTAGAGCACCATCGCCGACGGCCAGCCGTATTTGAAGCCGAAGAATCCAAGCATCACCGGCGAGAGGATCGACATCATCTTCTGCGTTTGCGCTTGTTGTGGATCGGTCGCGGGCATGCTGCCGAAGCGCACGCTGATGTACATCGAAACCGCGTAGAGCACAAGTAAAATCAAATCGGGATGCGCGAGGCTTGCACCAAAGATCGGAATGCCGAGAAGCTTCGGCGAGTGCGCAGCAAGAGCGCTGCCGACCCACAAGAAGCTTTGGTTTTCGTAGTCGCTCTTGTGCTGCAGCACCATGTAGAAGACGCTGATAATGAACGGGTACTGAATCAGCATCGGCAAGCAGCCCGTTAACGGATTCGCGCCCGATTCTTTGTAGAGCGCCATGGTTTCTTGCTGCAATTTTGGTTGATCGTTTTTATAACGCTCTTGCAGTTTCTTTAACTTGGGCGCAATTTTTTGCATCGCCATCATGGACTTGAACTGCTTGGCATTCAAGCCCCAGAAAACGAGGCGAAAGATCGCTGCGAGCACGATCAAACTCAAGCCGAGGTTGTGCAGCGGCGTATTGATGGCTTGGACGAGCCAAGACATCGCATTGACGATGGGGTCTAGGAACCAATTGGTTCCAAGCAAGATGTACAACGATTACCTTTCCACGGGACGGCACGCGCCGTCGGGGACGAGATCGACGCCGCCCGGGTGCCACGGGTGGCAGCGGCAGAGCCGCCGCGCAGTGAACCATACTCCGCGCACGGCACCATGTTTCTGGATCGCTTGGATTGCGTACTGCGAACAGCTCGGATAAAAACGGCACGAACGCGGCAGTACCGGCGAGATCGCCAGCCGATAGACGCGTATTAAAAAAATAAGGAGCTGTCGCATGCCTAATTATTAAGTAAGCGCACGTTGCAGATCGCGCTGCAACTGTGCAAAAGGCGCCTCGGCTGCTCCCGGTCGTGCAACGACTAAGAGTCTAACCCGGCGCCCTTTCAATGCATTGTGCAAAATCGCCGCGATACGGCGGCGAACTCGATTGCGGACCACGGCTTTTCCGACGGGTTTCCCTACCGTAATTCCCACTACGCTCCTTTTGTCGGAAGCAAGCGGTTCGCTACGGTAGACCGTTAGAACGCCGCTGACAATGCGCCGGCCGCGCTGGCGTAAACGCGAAAACTCCGCGTTGCGCCGCAGGCTGGCAAATTGCCGCATCAGACGCTCAGGCGATGACGTCCCTTTTTGCGACGGCGCGCGAGCACCTTACGACCGTTCTTGGTGCTCATCCGTTCCATAAAGCCGTGCACGCGTTTGCGACGGCGATTGTGCGGCTGAAATGTCCGCTTCATCTTGCTCGAACTCCTAGGCAAAAATGGCCGCCAAAGACCCGGCGGCACACAGCCCCATAGTATACGGGCGTCGCACCGGCCCCGTCAAGGTGACCCGGCCGGAAATCCCCCAAATTCGAGGATTTCCACACGTGTGGACAACCCTGTGGAGAAACCGCGCGAGCTTGCTTGTGTTAATCGCCGGAAAGCCCTGTATTCATGGGAAAATCCGGAAGTGTCAAGGGGGCGGAAAGCAGGGGGTATAGCGCGGTGCAAAGCCGCGAAAAATCGTCGAAACCGGCCTGTGGATAAGTGGATAAGGTCGTGTACAAAGTCCGCAGGAGAGCCACCCGATTAAGCCAATCCGAAGCGACCTCACGGGCAGCACGGGTGCGAAGTTCCGTTCGCATTTTACGTTGCCCGGTACTACTTATGAACGTCACGGGGACGCAGAGGATGGCGCTTGCGGTTGGCAATTCTGATATCTCGAACGAGTTATGGAACTCGGCTCTCGAGGCATTGGAACGCAAATTTTCCAAGCCGATCTACGAAATGTGGATCAAACCGATCCGTCTTGTCGCACTGCATGGGGATGAGTTGCTTCTGTCGGTTCAGAGCAACTTCGCGCGTGACTGGGTCGAGCATCGCCTGAAGGGCCAGATTGCCGACGTCCTGGCCGAGGTCTTCGGCGCAGCCCTTGATTTGCGGTTTACCGTCGCCGACGCCGACGCGCCCGCCGCGACGGCAGCGCCCGCGCCGGCTGCTACGCCGCGGCCACCGGACGAGCTGCGTACCGCGAACCTGAACGCCCGCTATACCTTTGAAGAATTCGTCATCGGAAACTCGAACCGGTTCGCTCATGCGGCAGCCCAAGCAGTCGCCTCGGCGCCGGCGAGAGCCTATAACCCGCTCTTTTTGTACGGCGGCGTAGGACTCGGCAAGACGCATCTGATGCACGCGATCGGCCATCGCGTTTGGCAAGACAATCCGAACGCAAATGTAGTCTACGTTACATGTGAAAAATTCACGAACGAGTTCATCATCGCGCTGCAAAACAACCGGACCCCGGAGTTTCGCAACCGCTACCGGCAAGTCGACGTGCTGTTGATCGACGACATTCAGTTCCTTGCCGGCAAAGAGACGACGCAAGAAGAGTTTTTCCATACCTTCAATGCGTTGCACGAGTCGGGGCGCCAGTTGATCATCTCGTCCGATCGTCCGCCGAAAGAGATTCAAACCCTCGAGTCGCGCCTACGATCGCGTTTCGAGTGGGGCCTGCTGACCGATATTCAGTCGCCCGACATCGAAACGCGCGAAGCTATTCTTCGCAAAAAGGCGGAGAGCGAAAAGATTCCGGTACCCGACGAAGTTACGTCGTTTATCGCCAAAGTGATTCCATCGAACATTCGTGAGCTCGAAGGAGCCTTGATTCGCGTCGTCGCGTATGCGTCGCTCACGAAATCGCCGATTACGCTGGACCTTGCGGCCGAGGTGCTCAAAAGTGCGGTAGCACAGGCGCCGCTGCAACGCATCACCATCGCCAAGATCAAAGAGACGGTCGCGAGCGCGCATGGGCTTACCGTCAAAGAGATGGACAACGGACGGCGCGATCAACGCCTCGCAGCACCGCGGCAGATCGCGATGTTCATTGCGACGGAGCTAACGAATTACTCCCTTCCGCAAATCGCGCGTGATTTCGGCAAGAAAGACCACACTACGGTGATGTACGCACGCGACAAGATCAAAGATCAAATGCAACGCGACGAAGCCTATCGCAATAAGATCCGGCAACTAATCGCGATGTGCCAAAATCCATAAATTAGATGTTGAGAGCCCGCTTCGGCGGGCTTCTTTTTTTGCGCCCGGGTATGTCCCCGCACTACACACGCTTACATACAAGGGCGCGCCTTCGTGCGTGGATAACTGCTCCGGGGTTCCGCCATGTGGAGATGTGTATGGGCCACCCGGGTCCATCCACATCTTATTCTTGGCGGAAAACCGCATGGAAACAAGCAAAAAGGCACTTATCCGCGGAATACACCGCATTACTACTGTTACGACGGTATTTCTAAATTCTTACTACGGAAAGACGCGCGCCAGAATCGGTGGAGTATGAAGTTCACCTGTAATACAAAAGATATCGCCGCGGCTGTTGGAGCCGCCAGCAAGGTCGTCAACGCTCACACGACCGTCCCGATCCTTTCCAACGTGCTGCTAGCGGCAGAAGACGGAAAGATTGCGGTGCGCGCAACGGATCTCGAGCTGACGCTCGAGCACGCGTTCCCGGCGGAGATCGGCGAAGGCGGATCGGTCACCGTTCCCGCCAAGCTATTTTCGAGTTACCTCGGCAACTTGCCGGTGGGACTGCTCGAGCTAACCGGAACGCCAACACGGGCGAGCGTCAAATGCGATCGCAGCAATTACGACTTCCATGCATTGCCGGCCGATGAGTATCCGCCGCTGCCCGCCGCTACAAAAGGTTCGCACTTCACGATCGGTGCGAAGCGCTTCCGCGAGGGTGTCGACGCCACGATCTTCGCAGCATCGAGTGAAGAGGCACGCGGCGCGGTCCTGATGGGCACGTTACTGGAACTCGAAGGTAATTCGCTAACGATGGTCGCCACCGACGGCTACCGCCTCGCAAAGTACCAAACAACGCTGGACGACGGCATCACCGGCGCAGAGAAGTACATTGTTCCGTCGCGGGCGCTGGCCGAAGCAGCGCGCAACTTGGGGGGAGCGGATCAAATCGCCGTTAGCGCCCTCGGTGCGCAGAGCAATCAGCTCCAGATGACTGCCGGCGATGTTTCCATCACGGTACGTTTGGTTGACGGACAGTATCCAAACTACCAGCAAGTCATCCCAGCGAAGTTCGATCGCTCCGTTACCGTCAACACCCAAGCGCTCATCGGTGGTCTGCGCCGTGCCGAACTCGTTGCGGGCGACCGCGCCAGCATGGTGAAACTCTCGGTCGCGAATCAAACGCTCATAGTCACCGCAAGCTCCGACGTTTCCGGCAACGCGTACGAAGAAATCGAAGTCGAGCAAACCGGTGAAGATCTCTCGATCGCCTTCAACGCACGCTACCTTGTCGAGATCCTCAACCACCTCAAGAGCGCGCAGACGGTCATCGAGTTCCTCGGCCCACTCTCGCCCGCCGCAATCCGTCCGGTCGAACCCCCCGAAGGCGGCCAGCAACTCTACGTTCTCATGCCCCTTCGTCAATAATTTGTCACCTGATCACAGGATGTGGGGAAAAGAGGATGGCGGCGAGTCTAAGGCTCGCCGTCATTATTGTTAATGCTGAGAGGTCCAGCGTTTTTTATTGTAGGGCTCCTCGTGATCGCGATTGGGCCTGTATCATATTTTGCAAGTGATGAGCCGGCATTTGCGCGACGGACGAAGCTACTGATACGACTTTTGCATTCACGTGGACTGCCTTGGCTATTTTGCGTCCCATTGTGATCGTAGGTGTTGCGCTCTTTAGGTTGTTTCACCCCGGCCCAAACGATGGGCCGTTGTAGGCGCTACGGCAAAATCGAAATATGCAACTGCAGCACGTAGGGCTTTCGAACTTCAGGAACTACGCCGAGCTTGATTTGGAGCCGGCGAGTGGATTGAACGTGTTCGTTGGGGCGAACGCGCAAGGCAAAAGCAATTTGCTGGAAGCGATTGCAATGCTGGGTACGGGCAAATCATTTCGCACGAGCAAAGACGCGGATCTCGTTCGTGAAGGGTTGGAACTTGGCGTGGTCCGTGGCGATGCACGCGTACACGCAGGGATAGTCCACCTTGGTTGTTCGATTGCGCGAACGCAGCGTGGTACGCGCAAACAATACACGATCAACGGGCAAGGCGTGCGTTATGCGCGCTTTCTCGGGAGCATTCGTGTCGTTACATTCGTTCCTTCGGATTTGCAGCTCGTGGGCGGTCCGCCATCGTTGCGCCGGTCCTTGATTAACATCGCGCTTGCGCAAGAAGATCGCCAGTACTATCACGAGCTTGCGCGTTATCAGAAAGCGTTGCAGCAAAAATCGGCGATGCTCCGCGGTTTGGTTACGAACGATCCGGAGTTAATGGAGATTTACAACAACACGTTGATTGAATCCGGAACCTACCTCATGCTCACGCGCAACCATTTCATCGCCGAACTTGCACGCGAAGCGGAAGCAACACACGCGCAGTGGACGCACGCTGCCGAAGAACTCGAAGTTCGCTATGCGCCGAATGTTCCGTTTGAAGTGCCGGCCGGGGACGCGGTTTCAGGCGCGTTAACCCGGCGCTTTCGCGAAGTCGCCGAACAAGAGCGCCAACGCAAGATGGCGCTTGCCGGTCCGCACCGCGATGACTTGTCTCTTTCGCTCAACGGCACGTCGCTGGCATCATTTGGCTCGCAAGGACAGCAGCGGACGGCGGTGCTTGCGCTCAAGGTTGCCGAATACTCGGTAATGCGCGATCGTGCGAATGAAGCGCCGCTCTTATTGCTGGATGACGTGCTCTCCGAATTAGACGAAGAGCGGGCGGCTGCGTTTTTGGCCGGAGTCGGTAGTTACGAGCAGGCCTTCGTTACAGCGACCCACTTGCCGAGCGGACTGCCCTCCGAGGCAGCGGTCTATCGGATCCAGCGTGCCGCGGTGACGCCATGCTGAAGTTGAGGCAGGCGCTCGGCAGCTGGTCTCCGGGTGAAGGAGAGTCGCGCGCGACGGACCCCGTCGTGCTCATCGCCGCGGGATGGAGCGACATCGTGGGCGCCGACGTCGCGAAGAATTCCCACCCCGCTCAAATCCAGGGCGACGCGTTGCTGGTGACTACGCGATCCAGCGCATGGAGTCAACAGTTGAGTTTTCTAGCGGAAGAGATTCTTGGCGGCGTCCGCGCGCGTCTGCCCGATTGCGGCATCGAACGGCTGCGCTTTCGTGTCGGAAAATTGCCCACAAGCGGCATCCGTCTTGGTCAAAAACGGGTTATACAGAGTGGAAGTCTGCCTACGCAACGGCCACCGTCCGCCGATCTTGAAGAAGCGGTCGAGCGTTTTCGCGCCGACGTGCGAGAGGCTCAGCGGGCGAAGCGGGCCGCCGGGTGGAATGAATGTGCAGGGTGCACCGCCCTCATCTCCCCTAGTTCGGGTCCGTTCTGCGTCACATGCAGTATTGCAAGAGGCGAGGAGCGGCAGCGCTTGGTGTCGCGGCTTTTTTTTGAAGCGCCGTGGCTGGGGTATGCGGGTACGGCCGCGTTGATCGAGGATTTCACGCACGAGGAGTACGAGGAAATCCGCCGCCGCGTCTTAGCGCGTTGGTGGGAAACGCTCTCACGTGCTCGCGGCGCGCGGAAGCTCTCGCGCGACGGGCACGAGCGGTTGGTGGCAAGTTCGTTCGTCATTTTGAAGAGCGGACTAGCACCGGAGCGCATTGGCCCTGCAACGGTGCGCAACGTGCTCGGAGACGAGCTACACGATTTAATTTACGGAACGGAACGCAAAAGCGAAACGAATGTCGAGTAACTACACTGGCGAACAAATCGAAGTACTGAAGGGCCTTGAGGCGGTACGCAAGCGCCCCGGTATGTACATCGGTAACACTTCGGATCGCGGGCTGCATCAGCTCGTATACGAAGCGGTCGACAACTCCGTCGACGAAGCGCTCGCGGGCCACGCCAAGTTCATCACGATCACGCTCTACAAAGACGGCTCGGCTTCATGCGAAGACGATGGCCGCGGCATTCCGATCGACGTACACGCCGGCGAACAACTGCCCGCAGTTGAAGTCGTCATGACGATCCTGCACGCGGGCGGCAAGTTCGGAAAAGGCGGATACAAAGTCTCCGGCGGTTTGCACGGCGTAGGCATTTCGGTTGTGAACGCGCTCTCGGAGTGGATGGTCACGCGTATCAAGCGCGACGGCAACCTCTACGAGATGCGCTTCGAACGCGGCATCACCACGCAAAAGCTGAAGAAGATCGGGAAAGTTACCGACGGTTCGACCGGCACGTTCCAACAATGGAAAGCCGACACGAGTATCTTCGAAACGACGGAGTACCACTGGGACGTTTTGCAAAAGCGTTTGCGTGAACTGGCATTCCTCAATCGCGGCCTTTCGATTACGCTGCGTGACGAACGGCCGGAAGAGCCGCGCGTGCGTACGTACAAATTCGACGGCGGCATCGTTTCATTTGTCGAGTGGCTGAACGAGAAGAAGGATGCGTTGCATCCGGTGGTTTCGACGCACGCCGAGCGCGACAACGTAGATGTCGAAGTCGCGATGCAGTACACAGATACTTATACCGAGCAAATCTTCAGCTACGCGAACAACATCAACACGATCGAAGGCGGCATGCACCTTCAGGGTTTCCGGCAGGCGGTAACGCAAGCCGTGAACTCGTACGCAAAGAAGAAGGGCATGCTGAAAGATGCCGACGGGTCGCTCTCGACCGACGACATCATGGAAGGCCTTACGGCCGTCGTCTCGGTGAAGCTGCAAGATCCGCAATTCGAAGGCCAGACGAAAACCAAACTCGGCAACGCGAGAGTTCGCAGCATCGTCTATGGTTTGATGAACGAACGTTTGGATTTCTTCTTCGAAGAGAATCCGAAAGTCGCGCGCATCATCATCGAAAAATGCATGCAGGCACAACGCGCTCGCGAAGCCGCGAAGAAAGCGCGCGACTTGTCGCGCCGCAAAAACGCGCTTGAGGGCTCGGGTCTCCCCGGCAAACTCGTCGACTGCAAGAACAACAATCCGGCAGAGAGCGAAATCTTCTTGGTGGAAGGCGACTCGGCCGGCGGTACTGCCAAAGGCGGCCGCGATCCGAACAATCAGGCCATTCTGCCGCTGCGCGGAAAGATTCTCAACGTCGAAAAGGCGCGCCTGGACAAAGTCCTCGGCAACGAAGAAATTCGCACGATGATCACCGCTTTCGGCACCGGTTTCGGAAGCGAGTTCGACGTAGGGAAACTGCGCTACCACAAAATCATCATCATGACGGATGCCGACGTCGACGGTTCGCACATCCGTACGTTGCTCTTGACGTTCTTCTATCGCCAAATGCGCCCGCTCGTCGAAGAAGGCCATGTCTACATTGCTCAGCCGCCGCTCTACGGCATCAAGAAGGGAAAGAAGCAGTGGTGGGCATTTAGCGAGGCCGATCTCAAGACCGTTCTGGACGGCGCCGACCCCAAAGACTTTGCTATTCAACAATACAAAGGCTTGGGTGAAATGGACGCCGAGCAGCTCGCCGAGACAACGATGGAAGTCGGCAGCCGCCGCCTCAAACAGATCACCGTCGAAGACGCCGTCGAAGCCGAACAGATCTTCACCGACCTCATGGGCGACAAAGTCGAACCCCGCAAACAATACATCTTCGACTACGCCAAATCGGTCAAGAACCTGGATCTGTAATCCGCCGCTGTCAATAAATCTAGCCGCTCTTTTTTCGGGGCGGCTTTTTCTTTTTACTTTGTTTTCGTGATTCGCGTTTCTCCCATGCGCTTGTCCTT
>CAZJLJ010000071.1:0-14512 GCA_964546935.1 uncultured bacterium
ATAAGTGCCCAAAATCGTCAGATAAGTAAAAAATAAGACAAAACCCCGCTTAGATCCGTGCGGGAGTCGGTGAAGCCGTGGTCCGTGCGATCTTGGGCCGGGCATTCGGCCTACAATTCTAGAGCCGTTGTGCAAAACCGATTCAATGAACTATAGCCCCAAACGCCCAAACGCCCTGAGATTTTCCGCGTGGCACCCTGCCGGAGACCTAATGGACCTCCATTCGTGCCTCCCCGAACGATCGCGAAGATAATGCGAACTCTACAGCATAGTTCGGCCGGATTCAATCGCCTATCTTGACGATACAAGCCGTCTTATCAAGAGAGCAACCATGTCAAAAACCATCGTGATCGTAGGGTTCGGGCCGGGTAACTCGACCGCAGTGGCGGAGAAATTCGGCACGGAGGGCTTTTCCGTAGCACTCGTTGGCCGCAACGTCGACCGCCTCGCTGCGGGAGTTTCTGCATTAAAAACCAGAGGGATCGCAGCCGCCGCGTTCCAGGCCGACGCCGGCGACGCCACAGCCATCGCAGCGGCAATCCGCAATGTCCGCGCCAAACTGGGACCGATTGCTGTAATCCACTGGAATGCGTTCGGAGGAAGTGAAGCGGGAGATCTTCTGACCGCGGACCCGGTTGCGCTGCGCGGGCTTTTCGATGTCGCCGTGTTCGGGCTTCTCGCCGCAACCCGCGAAGCGCTTCCCGATCTCAAGAACGCCCGCGACGGTGCTGTTCTGATAACGAACGGCGCATTCGGCGAACTGTCGCCGGAGATAGACGCGTATGCGACTTCTCTTAACGCTATGGGTGTCGCGCTTGCGAATGCGGCAAAAAATAAGCTGGCGGGTTTGCTTGCGCAGAGGCTAAAAGGCGACGGAATCTATGTCGGCGAGGTCATGGTTCGCGGCACGATCAAGGGCACACCGACGGATACGGGCAATTCCATCGATCCCTCCAGGATTGCAGACAAATTTTGGGAGCTCTATCAATCTCGCGGTGAGACTCTCGCAGGTGTCGGCTGATGTCGGGTACTGAGCAACTCGGGACGTTTGCGAGGACGTTGCAGCAGTCAATTTCAGGCTCTGAGGCCGCTGATCGTTTGGCGATACGTGAGCTCCTAGATGCGTACGCGCACTGTGCGGATAGGCGTGATGCGAAGGGACAAATGTCCCTTTTTACTGCAGATACACACTTTGTTGTGTTTATGGACGTTAAGTCCGAAAAACCGTCAACGGATTTGCACAGGCGAGAAGACTTGGCTCCTATATTCGACGATCTCAATAAGTACGAAGCGACGACGCATTTTATGGGGCAAAGCACGGTTGCCCTAGACGGAGATCGCGCGACCGGGGAGACATATTGCATTGCCCATCACGTATCTGCATCCGACGGAAAGCACACGCTTTTTATCGCTTCGATTCGCTATTACGACACTTTCACAAAAGTAGCCGGCACGTGGTTCTTCGCCGAGCGGAAGCTCATGGTCGATTGGACGGATACGCGAGTAATGAATAGCGGTCAATGAGCAAAGGCCGCTTCGAAGCATTCTCGGACGGCGTTTTCGCGTTTGCGATTACACTACTCGTTTTGGGTTTTAGCCTTCCAGCGTTCCGCGCTCCGCCGACCGAGCAGCAACTACGAAACGCCATCCTAGACCTTTGGCCGAACCTGATCGCATACGGCCTTAGTTTTGCCGTAATCGGTATCATGTGGAACAATCATCAGGCGCTGTTTCGCCTCGTGACGCGCGTCGACCGAAAGACGGTCGTGCTGAATCTTCTGCTGCTTGCGGGAACGGTCTTTATTCCGTTCGCAACGAGCGTTCTAGGCACATATCCCACGATGCATTCTTCGACGTTTCTGTACGGTGCGGTGCTTTCGTACACGGGAACAGTCTACAACATCCTCGTGAATTACTTGATCGCAACGAAAGTATTTGCGCCATCCGTGGGAGCTGAGATTGTGATGAGCACGCGGCAAGCGTTTCTTCTCGCCCTACTGACATACTACGTTGCGATGCTGCTGGCGCTTTGGTGGCCGCTCGTAAGCTTCGCGGCATATATTGCGATTACGTTATATGGCCTAATACCTCATGGCGTGGACGAATATCTCGGCGAAATTTAAGGTTACGACGCTGTGAAAACCTGGAGACTGGTCCAAGCAAGAGATGTAATGCTAACGCCGCTATGTTTGATGTTATTTCTTCACAAGCCGGAACTTTGACCATTGGCGGCGATCTTACGGTGAATCGCATGGGCTACGGCGCCATGCGAATCACCGGCAGCGGCGTCTGGGGCGAACCTTCGGATCGCACGGCCGCAGTCACGGTACTTCGTCGCGCGGTTGAGCTGGGCGTAAACGTTATCGACACTGCGGACTCGTACGGTCCGAACGTGTCTGAGGAGTTGATCGCCGAGGCGCTTTATCCGTATCCTACCGACCTTGTCATCGCTACCAAAGGCGGGTGGTTACGGCCAGGACCCGGTATTTGGGCGCACGACGCGAGCCCGCAGCACCTACGCGATGCTGTTGACGGGAGTTTGAAACGGCTGCGTCTCGAGCGCATCGATCTGTACCAACTGCATATTCCGGATCCGGCAGTAGCGTTCGAAGAGTCGATCGAGACATTGGCTACGTTGCGAAATGAAGGGAAAATTCGGCATATCGGCTTGTCTAACGTCACGTGGGAACACGTCGAAAGAGCTCGTGCAATCGTCCCAATCGTCTCAGTACAGAATCGCTATAGCGTTGGCGATCATCGAGAGTCGGATCGCGTCGTAGACAACTGCGAACGTGAGGGCATCGTGTTCTTTCCGTGGAACCCGCTGATCCGCTCGTCGGTTGTTTCCGATGTGCTAAATGGAATAGGCCGTTCGCACGAAGCGACCGCGCAACAAGTTGCTTTGGCGTGGCTACTGCGTCGCTCTCGCACAATGCTTCCTATTCCGGGAACGACGTCGATAGATCACCTCGAGGAAAATATCGCCGCAGCCGCTATTACACTCACAGATAAGGAATTTGAGGCGCTAACTAGAGGCACGTAATAGCTAAGCCGAAGATTGTGATGCGACACCATGACGGAAATACGTGAAGTTCTTCGCCGTACATCGCCGGCGCCGTACCCGCAGGGCGTTGCATTGGACGATACGACCTTATGGCTTACCGGTTGTGAGTCACACCGGGTGTATGCAGTGGATACGGCCACGTGGACTGTACGCGGCGAGACGCCCGCACCCGGCGAGCCCTTCGGTATCGCGGTTTTAGAGAACGAATTGCGTGTGGTTATCGGCTTCGGCGATGATGCGGACGACCGGTATATTTTTCGCTTCGAGCCGCACTTCGGTTTCAATGGCGACGGCATTCCGTGTCCGGACCTATCCGGCGCGTACGTTGCCTTCGACGGCACGAGGCTCTTTTTGTCACAGGCATTTAACAAAAAGATCCTCGAGCTCGACGATCGCGGCTGCGTGATGCATGAGATTCCGCTCGAACGGCGTCCGGTGGGCATCACGATATTCAATGGCTGCTTCTATTTGCCGACGACAGACGATGATTTTAAAAACCTGCAGTTGACAAAGGTAGACGCGAGAGGCGAGACGCCTATCGTTACGGCACTCGCCTCGATTCCGTTCGCCGCCCGTGGCCTGGCTTTTGACGGTTCACGATTCTGGACGGCGCACAGAAAAGCCAACGAGATCGTTGCCTTCGAAGCGGGAACTTGAGCCGAATCTAGTTGACGCGAGGCTGAACGATGGCCAAGCCTTCAGCCTCTTCGAGTGCCACCGTGCTCTTATTTCTCCCGTAAGAGAAATAGAAGATCAGTCCAAGTGCAAACCACACGAGAAAACCGAGCCAAACCAAGGGGAAAAAGCCCCAGACGTACGGGTTGCCGACCTTTAGGTAGTACATCAGCACAAACGCCGTGACGGCGGAGATCACTGGAATGACATAGGGTCCTCCGGGCACGTTGAAATCTGATTTCAACTCCGGATGACGCCGGCGCAGTATCGGCACCGCTGCCGATGTGAGAATGAATGCAGCTAGTGTGCCCATGTTGGTGAGCGATCCCAAAATGCTAATCGGAAAAAACGCGCCGCCCGCCGCAATCAACACTCCGAACACCAGCTGCGAAATCCAGGGCGTGCGCCACGCGGGATGCAACGTCGTGAAACTCGGCGGAATCAGTCCGTCGCGCGACATCGAGAAGAAGATGCGGCTTTGGCCGAACATCATTACGAGCATTACCGTCGTTAGCCCGGCGATCGCACCGAACGAAATGATCAAGCTTGCCCACGGAAGACCCGCGTAGTTCATTGCGAACGCGACCGGAAAAGCGACGTTGAGCTTGTAGAACGGCACGATGCCGTTCAAGATAGCCACGACGATGATATAGAGGACCGTGCAGATCAGAAGGCTCGCAATGATTGCGATAGGCAGATCGCGCCTGGGATTTTTCGCTTCTTCAGCTGCTGTCGAGACCGCGTCGAACCCGATGTAAGCGAAGAAGCTGAAAGCAGCGCCGCCTAACACGCCCGTCCATCCGAACGGAAAGTATCCGCCCATTCCCGTTAGCGGACCGGGTGGCAAGTGATAGTTTGCGGGATTGATGTGTCCGATGCCAACGACAATGAAGAACAGCACGATGGTCACTTTGATCGCGACGATCACCGCGTTTACGGTGCTTGATTCACGCGTGCCACGAATGAGCAGCGCTGTTAGGATGAGAACGATAATTGCAGCCGGCAGATTCGCAATGCCGGGCGTCGGATCCCAATGGCTGTGCGTCCACGCAGCGGGCAGATTCATACCGAACACTTGCAAGATATTGACGAAATATCCGGACCATCCAACGCTAACCGTCGCAGGGCCGAGTGCATACTCAAGCACCAAACCCCATCCGACAATCCACGCGAGAAATTCGCCCCACGTTGCGTACGTGTACGTGTAGGCGCTTCCCGAGATCGGAATTTTGCTCGAGACTTCGGCGTAGCACAACGCCGCGAACGCACTTACGATTCCGGCAATGACGAACGAAACCGTGATCGCCGGGCCGGCACGCGTGGCCGAGGCAACGCCGGTAAACACAAAGATACCGGTGCCGATGATGGCCCCGATCCCCATAGCCGTGAGCGCCCACGGACCAAGAGAACGCTTTAGCCCGCGATTGTCGCGGCCTTCAGCTAAAATCCGCGCCAGCGGCTTAATGCGCTGAAGAATCATGTAATAGACTTACCTCGCTGTTCGGTCTTGTCCACTGCTTGACTTCGTCCCCTTTGAGATGTAAATTACCAATAGGTTATGGAACCATTTGGTTATGGACGCGACTCGGAACGGCTGGATGCAACGTTCATGGCCCTCGCCGATCCAACGCGCCGCGCGATCTTAGCACGATTAGCCAGCGGCGAGGCGTCCGTGGCGGAACTGGCGGCGCCATTCGGTATGTCGCAGCCGGCAATATCGAAGCACCTGAAAGTACTGGAACGCGCGGGACTAATTTCTGCCGGCCGCGACGCGCAACGCCGCCCGCGCCGAGTCGAAGCAAAACGGCTCGCGGAAGCAACTGAATGGCTGGAACGTTATCGACAAGTCTGCGAACGCAATTTCCAACGGCTTGATGCTCTGCTGGATGAACTCCAAGCCGAACCACAAAACGCCAAACGCGCGAAGCGACGGAGGAAGTAATATCATGAAGTCTGCGGATGCGAACCACGAATTGGAAGTTACCACGCCGGGCGATCGTGAGATCGTGATGACGCGCATCTTTAATGCGCCTCGCGAGCTTGTTTTCGACGCGTTTACGAAACCCGAATTGATCAAGCGTTGGCTGCTGGGGCCGGACGGGTGGTCGATGCCGGTGTGCGACGTCGACCTGAAAGTGGGCGGCCGGTTTCACTACGTGTGGCGTAACGATGCTGATGGATCCGAGTTCGGGTTGCACGGCACCTACAGCGAAATCGCATATCCGGATCGGATCGTCCATGCGGAAAATTTCGACGAGCCGTGGTATCCAAGCGACGCCATGATTACGACGACGTTCGCGGAACGCACCGGCTCCACAACCGTAACATTGCACTGTCTCTACGAAACGCGTGAGCTTCGCGACGCCGCTATCGAATCCGGCATGACTACAGGCGTGGAACGTAGTTACGATCGTCTCAGCGAAATGCTGGCAAGCCGTTAAATTCGGGAAGGCTATGTTCAAATCAGTCGACGAGTACATCGCGGCGCAGAGCGATTCACTAAGACGCAGTCTGCAAAATGTGCGGAGCGCGATCCGCCACGCGCTCCCCGACGCAGCGGAAGTCATTTCGTACAACATGCCGACGTACAAACTGAACGGCGCTTCGGTCATTCATTTCGCAGGATGGACGAAACACTATTCGGTGTACGGAGCCACGAAGTCCGTTCAAGCCGCCTTCAAAAACGATCTGCGGCCGTACAAAATCGAAAAAGGCACGATCCAATTTCCGCTTTCGGAGCCCGTTCCGGTGAAGCTCATCGAGCAGATCGCGAAGTTTCGCGCTCGCGAAGTTGTTGAGAAAACTTGATGAACAAATACGCGAGGTAACGCCTTAATAACGCCTAACCCACCACACATGCGAGGTAGGCCACTCGTTTCGTACTGGACGCTCGTCGTGGTGCTGTCGTTGCCGCTCGCAGCCGGCGCTCAAGATGCCACGATGTTTCGTAACGATCCCGCTCACGGCGGCGTCTACGACTCGCAGTCGCCGAAACTCGCCAACGTCAAATGGCGTTTTGCGACGCACGCGAAAATCTTTTCTTCACCCGTGGTTTCGAATGGAAGCGTCTACGTCGGCGCCTTTGATGGAAAGCTGTATGCCGTACGCGCACGGGACGGAACGGTTGCGTGGTCGTTCGCAACCAACGGTCCGGTGAATTCATCGCCGGCCGTGGCAAACGGAAGCGTCTACTTTGCAAGCCTCGACGGGAACGTCTACGCAGTCGCGACAAGCGACGGCCATGAACGCTGGCATTTCAAGACGAACGGCGACCGCCGATACAGCGCACCCGGCATTCATGGGCTCATTCCGCGGTCGGAAGTTATGCCCGATCCGTTCGATCTGCTCGTCTCGTCGCCGGTGGTAGCGAACGGTACCGTTTACATCGGCAGCGGCGATCATCACGTGTATGCGCTCGACGCAAATACCGGCGCGAAGCGTTGGTCGTTAAAAACGGGCGATGTCGTCCATGCGACGCCGGCCGTCGATCGCGGCGTGGTCTACATCGGAAGCTGGGATCGCTATCTGTACGCGCTCGACGCGCGCAGCGGCGCGGTGCGCTGGAAATTCATCACCGGCGACGACCGGGACATTTACAATCAAGTCGGGATCGCGGGATCCGCTGCGGTTGAAAATGATACGGTTTACTTCGGATGTCGCGACAGCTTCTTTTATGCAGTGGACGCGAGAAGCGGAAAGCTTCGCTGGAAGCACAACGAGCATGGCAGCTGGGTGATCGGTTCGCCGGCGATTGCGAACGGCAACGTGTATTACACCACTTCCGACGAGAAACGGTTCTGGTCGCTCGATGCGAAAACCGGAGCCGAGAAGTTTAGCGTCTCGTATGGAATGTTCGCGTTCTCGTCTCCGTCTATCGCGCAGAATATGGCGTATTTCGGAACGTTCGACGGCCGTCTCTACGGCGTCGACCTTCGATCCGGGACGGTAGCGGCGCAATTCGCCACCGACGGGTCGCGAGCCAATTTGCCTTCACACCTGGACGATAAAGGCAATGTCGACCTGAAAACGCTCTATCCCGATCGCACGTTTGAGGGCGCCGTTGCCGGCCTCGATCGCATTTTCTCGCTTGGTTCGATCGTTGGGTCTCCCGCCATTGCAGACGGCGTACTGTACATAGGTAGCACGGACGGAAATTTGTACGCCGTGCAGTAGTGTAGGGAACCCCGCAGCGTCGAAGTAGAGTCGCTTACGATATGCCCAAGCTGTTCGTCATAGCGGCTCTTGCTGCGATTTTCGTTGTAGCCACATTCGTCGTGCCGAGGGCTACGTTGGCCGACAGCCTCGATCGCCTGCCGTTAATTGCCGTCTCGGAAGCGGGCGCAAAAATCGCAGACGTAACCATTGAGTCATACGGCGTTACAAATCCCGAGGTCGTTCGGCAATATCTAACGCTCCGCCCAGGTGACACGCTCGAGCAGGCCGCCGTAACGCGTGACTATACGAACCTCGTAAAACTTGGCGGCTTCCGGACGCGGTTACAAATTCTGCGCAACGATTCGGGCGGCGGGGTAACGCTGCACTGGATCGTGATGTTCGCCTGGTTGGCACCGACGAAACATCCATTTTACGGCGAGCAGCCGTTGGCGGCGCCGATCCAAGGCGTCGGCTTTATTGTCACGTCTAAGCCGCTTGACAAAAAGGGCACCAATGTCTCGGCGTATAGCCAGTTGACGCAACGCGCGGATCTCGTGCGCGCGCTTTACACCGTGCCGACACGAATCAATCCGTTGAAGGGACGCAAATCGGAGCTAATCATCGACACGTTTGGCGCTCGCGGCGTTTATCGCGCGAGCCTTCCGGCCGCGGTGAACGTCTATAGTTGGATCACCGCCTGGGAACTGGCGTATCTATTGCAGGGAACGAACGGCACGCAATTCGAAATCGGTACCCGTTTCCAACGATCGACAAGCGCATATCCAACGTTCATTACGGCACCCTCCGTCTACGATACAAACACAGCTCCGTCAAGAAATACCGTTTTGGAAGTGGGCGTTTCGCATGCATGTCCCGGTCCGCCCACGCAATGGTACCCGCCGTATTGTGCCTTGCAGTATCGTTTTGAAGCGTTCGATGCGATCGGCGGGCTCGGCGCAACCAATGAATACCGCACGTTCATAGGCGACATGGCGCATTATACGGCGGTAGGTCGCTCAACTATCGCGTTGCATGGCGCAATTGCGCGAACGGGTGGAGTGCTTCCCACAAGCTTTCTCGTTTGTGGAAACGGCTTGCGCGGTTATCCGAAAGCCTTCTGCGGAACCGATGCTCAAGTGTTGCAGGCTGAATTTCGGATCAACGACGCCACGCCTTCGCCCCTGAAGTTCTTCGTGTTCACGGAAACTACGGCCAGTCGCGTCCGTGGTGGAAGCCAGGTATTCGCGCCGCCGACGTTCCAGTGGCATGCGGACTCGGGACTCGGCGTCATGTATCGAACCCTGCGATTCGATTGGGCGTACGGTTCGCAAGGCGGCCGTATTACGTGGGAGCTTCAGGGGCAAGTTTTCTGATGACGCAGGCAGAAAAAGCTCGCCGTTTTCGCGAGCTCCATCAACGCGAGCGCGCATTCATCATCCCGAATCCGTGGGACGCGGGCACAGCAAAATTGCTGCAACAACTCGGCTTCGAAGCGTTGGCCACGACCAGCGCCGGCTTTGCGTATTCCGTTGGCAAACCGGATGGCGCAGTAGATCGCGAAACGATGCTCGCTCATGCCGCAATGCTGGCCGCCTCCACTGATCTTCCCGTCAGTGCGGATATGGAAAACGGCTATGCGGACGAGCCGGAACCTGTTGCCGAAACAATTCGCAAGGCCGCGGCCACCGGCATTGTCGGCTGTTCCATCGAGGATGTTGCAGAACGCGAACGCGGACCTTACGAAATCGCTTTTGCTGCCGAACGGATACGCGCCGCGGCTGAAGCGGCGCGTTCTCTGCCGTTTCCATTTACGCTTACGGCTCGCGCCGAAAACTACCTCATCGGCCGTCCGGACCTTCGTGATACCATCGCGCGTTTGCAGGCCTTTCAAGAAGCAGGTGCCGACGTGCTGTTCGCGCCCGGTCTAAAGAGCAAAGAAGATATTACTGAAGTCGTGCGTTCGGTGGATCGTCCGGTAAACGTTATCATGGGCCTGCAGGGTGTGCAGCTGACCCTCGACGAGCTCTCGAAGCTGGGCGTGAAGCGCGTCAGCGTCGGAAGTGCGCTCTCGCGAACTGCACTTGGCATCTTCCTACGCGCCGCACGAGAAATGAAAGAGCACGGCACGTTTTCTTTTGCAAATGAAGCGGTTCCGTATCCCGAAATCAACGCAATGTTTGCGTAAGATCCCGAACTAGTCTTCCAAGATCGAAAGAATGTTGCCGGCCGGGTCTTTGAACCACGCGATCTTCGGACCCGGTCCATGAAAGATGCCTCGTTCGTCGGTTTTGATCTCACCGTCGTACTTTTCGAATTGAACTCCGCGGGCGCGCAGAGCGTCGACCGTCTGCTCGATGTTCTCGACCGGGAAGTTCAGGACGGTGAAGGTGGCTGGGGCGTGGTTCGGCTTCGGGTACACGAACACGTTATTGCCGCCGGCGAGGTGTAGCTCGAGGTTCCCATGCTCCTCGCTGACTTCCAGCCCCAGAACCCCTTCATAGAAGTTCCGGGCCTTCGGCACGTCAGTTACTGAAAAGCCGGAAAAGGCCGGTGCATCTTTGAGCACGATCGGGACCTCCGTGGACGTCCGGTACTGGTGCCTACATCGTACTCCCATTGGAAGAAAATGATGGCGGGCATATTGACAGTGAGTGAGTACTCACTTACACTGAATTTGTGAGTGAGTGCTCACATACACGGTGAAAGAAATGTCAGGCATCATGGTTTTTAAGTCACTCGAAGAGGCGCTCCGCGCAGGGTTCCAGGTCTATGACCGGACTTCCGAGGGATATCTTGTTCGGACGCGGATGGGGAACAGCTGGGCGATGGCGCTCGTCTCGTTGAGAGGAATTCGCTAGGGTGTCGACCCTCGAACAGGCCACCACGCGCGAAAAGCTTATGCAGGCAACGGAAAGGTTGCTGGTCGGAGGCGGCTTGTCGGCGGTGACGACGCAAAGCGTCGCACGTGCGGCGGGCATGGCGGAAGGGACTATCTACCGCCACTTCGGGAGTCGCGATGAGCTGGTCGAATCAACGATCCGCGAACGGTTCCCGGTTGACTTCGAAAAGTTAGCCCGTGAATTAATCGATCGCGCCGGCAAGAACGACGTTGCCACGAATCTGCGCGACTTCATCGTCGCGGTCATGCCGCTTTATCGCGTAATCGCACCCACGCTTTCAATGCTCGCAGCGCATCCGTCTTTAGCTACGAAGCATTATGAGATGTTGAGTGAGTGCGGAAAATGTCCGCGTTTCTACGCGGGTCTGATTGAAACATATTTCGTCGCCGAGCAGCAATTAGGACGTGTCAAGCGTGACATCGATCCGAAAGTCGCTGCCGCATTGCTCGCCGGGGTTTGTTTCCATCGCGCTCTCTTGGTCCAACTCTTCGGTGAAGATCCAACCGGACTCGCCGACTCGGAACTCTCTGCGGCCGTCGCTGCCGTACTAACGCAAGGGGTATTAGAAAATGCAACACCGCAGCACTGACGTCGGCGACGTGCTGATCTTGGCCGAAGTCCTGGTCTACTTCGTTTTCCTTGGTGTGCTATTGCTTGGCGGCGTCGCGATCGCGAACTACTTCGCGCATCTCTAACTCTTTGAAAAAACCCCGTCGTCCACGGGCACGTTGATAGCGTAAGTTCCGTAATCCACGGTCGCGTGGCCGCTATACTGGGGGAAATTGACATCGACGGACTCGCGCTTCGGTAAGCGATATTTTCCGTCAACGGAGTCTTCTTGGATGCCCATTACGATCGTCGCGCCGTTCTTGTAAAACCACTGCGCTTTGATAGGCGAGAAGGTGCCCGCGTCGACGTCCAGCAGGATGTAATCGACGCTCGAAGGGTGCTTGTAGGTTCCGCGAAGCTCGTAATGCGGCGCCGCCGTGGACGGGATCACGCTATTAAGTTTGATGTCGTACGTTTGAGGCCAGGTAAGCGGTGTGCCGAGCGATCCGTAAAGGTTCGAGAATGCCTGCGCTTGTGCGGGAACGTTATGCAGTTTTAGCGCACTTTTGTCCGGTTGCTTGAAGTACCGTTCGCCGCTCATCCGAAAACCGACGGAGATAACCTTTTTCACGTGCGCGTGAATGTCGACCGGTACGACGTAGGTTTGGAGGCCGTTGGTATTTGCCGCCATCTTTGCAAGGATTTGGTCGACGCTTAGTGGCGGCGGCGCCGCGGTCTGCTGCGCTTCGGAGAGCGCGGGCCCTGCAACGAGAAGAAAAGCAAACGATATGCTCATGCGGCTTAACATGCCATCATCATACTCCCTGGGCAGTTGCTAAGGGAGGAGGCACAAGTTCTCCTGACGGAAGCGGCGCGAATGACCGGTTTCGAAGAGGGAAAATCGCGGCGTAAAACCGTTCCGCGCTCGTCGCACGCAGCGTGGGCGCCGCCGGCGGACCGCGCCGATCCGGTCGAGATGCTTCACGCTCAAGAGACGACTCGCATAGCGAATCTACTCCCGGTTCGTCACGAACGCATGATGCGCTCGCAATTCGCCTTTTATCGAGGCGGCGCGGCGATCATGGCTGCGGACTTGGCTCACACGCCCGTCACCGGTTTTTCGGTGCAGGCCGGCGGTGATTGCCATCTGGCAAACTTCGGTGCTTATGGAACGCCGGAACGGAACATGGTCTTTGACGTAAACGATTTCGATGAGACGTTGCCGTCGCCGTGGGAATGGGACGTTAAGCGGCTCGCTGCTAGTGCCGTTCTTCTCGCTCAGGATCTAGCTTTTAAGCAGTCTTTCGGCCGTGCCGCAGCCGTCGCCGCGACACGCGCGTATCGAGAGACCATACTGCGATGCGCGGTGATGACGCCGCTGGAAGTTTGGTATTGGCGACTTGACGCGACTGCCGTAATCAGCGCTCTGCAGTCGTCGCATGTTTCTAAGAAGATGCAGCAAGTCGCGACGCACGACGCCTCCAGCGGACCGAGTGCGAATTCGAAACTGTTGGTCGACACCAACGACGGAATCCGTATCGCCGAGAATCCGCCAATTGTGTATCACTTGGCGGAGAACGACGCGCAAAACGAAGACGTCCGCGAGGCCGTGCGCCTCTACCGCAAAAGCCTACGCGACGACCTTCGCGTGCTTTTTGAACGGTACCAAGTGGTTGATATTGCGCTCAAAGTCGTCGGTGTCGGAAGTGTCGGAACGCTTTGCGCGATCGCGCTTTGTCAAAGCGAGAACGGCGGCCAGTTGGTGCTTCAGATCAAAGAAGCGACCGCGTCGGTGTTGGAACCGTACGCCGGGAAGAGCCGGTATTCGAATCATGGCGAGCGTGTGGTGACGGGACAACGCTTGATGCAGGCGGCGAGCGACATGTTTCTCGGATGGACCCAGCTAGGCAACGAGCGGCAATTTTACGTTCGCAGCTTCCGCGATATGAAAGCCGGCGTCGACTTCAACCGCATGCAGGTCAACGATCTGATTTCGTACGCGTCGTTATGCGGTGCAGCTTTGGCGCGCGGGCATGCGCGTTCGACGGACCCTACCTTCATCGCAGGATACCTCGGTTCGGCATCGATCTTCGATGACGCGGTCGGCGATTTCGCCGTGGCCTACGCAGCACAAACGGCCCACGATTACGGCATATTCTTAGAGGCCATCAAAGACGGACGGCTCTCTGCGGGTACGGCGCCAAAACAAAAACCGCCTCACGCTCCTGCGTGAAACGGCTTTTAACCGTATAGGGTAGGCGTTTATCGCGTTACGTCGGGAGTTGCTACGAACTGCAGCTGTCCCGTGCGTGCGCCCTCTATGACGGACGCCTTGATCTGTTGGCCGTCGTAATGACCGTCGACTCTAAAGCGCCCGTTTGCGCCAAAATCCATCCATACCCGCGATCCATCGCGGCCGCCTGTGACCGGAATCAAATTTCCGTTGTCGTCGGGACGATAATAGCCGTGTAAAAAACCGTTTCCGTCGTCGGCTATTTCGAGCGAGCCGGTTACGGGGTACTGAGAACCGTACGTTTCAGTGAGAGCGGTGCGGTAGGTGTGAATGCCGGGTGTGCTGGGATAATCGACGGCAAGTGCCGCCGTAGATACACCAAAGCAACCTGCAATCGCTAAAGCGATAACGCGCAAGGTGTGGGTAGCGAACTTCATAACACATATATAAACCGCGATTCCTGAGAAATCGTTACATGACAGTAAGATGAATTGCGCGTTCTTGCGGCTGCTTGCGAACTTTCGGGAAAAATAGGTTCGTTCTCTCTATGAGGAACGATTGGAGGAACGCAAGTCATGCGGAACATCGCAAGCGCACTCACTATAGCTCTGGCCGCCGCAGCGGTCCCGGCATTCGCGTGCGCACATCAAGCAACTCCAGCGGCTGAAAGACCCGCAGCGACGGAACGCGCAACGGTGGAGAGTCCTGCTCGCGTGGAACGTCCGGCCCCCGTAGAACGTGCTCCAGTAGAGCGCGCACCCGTGGAACGTGCACCGGTCGAACGCGCTGCACCGCCCATCGCAAGACCTGCGCCGGAGGTGCGTCCGGTAATACAACGTCCGGCTGTGATAGAACGATCAGCTCCTGTGGAGCGTCCGGTCGTGGAGCGTCCGGTCGTGGAGCGTCCGCGCGTTATAGAACGGCCTGCGCCGGCCG
>CAZJLJ010000072.1:0-14485 GCA_964546935.1 uncultured bacterium
GCCGGCATAGTACCCGAAGACAATGACCGCGGCGCAGCTGAATCACTGCAGAAGCTAGCGAATTATATCGAACGCTAAGGTTTAAACGAATGAGGGGCAATGCGACGGTACGTTACTTCTCTGTTGTTAACGATCGGCGTCGTACTATTATTGCCGCCTGCGCGGGCCGGCGCGGAGATTCGACTAGGCGGAGCAATTCTGGGCGTCAATGCCACGCACGTCGAAACGAACGAGAACACGTCTTCGCCAGCCGCCGTTCCGCTTATTTCGTTGAACGCTACAGATCAGCGATTCGAAATTCATAGCGAATGGACGGGTCCGCTTCCGTCGCTGAAGATTGGCAGTGGATCATTCGGACTTCAGTCGATTAAGTTGGATTACTTCGATGGAAGCATCCGGTATTGGGTAGCGCCGTCGCGCGTTGCGATTGGGATAGGTCAGTTGCTTTGGAATCAGCGGACGAAATACATCGATTCGCCGCTTCTCACGGAATACGATGCTTCGCGTGGCGCGGGGATGCGTTACGAAATAGTCGGTGACATTCCGATTGGGCACGGTTCGTTGGAATCAATCGTTGCGGTCGCGCCGCACATACATGCGAGATTGTCGTGGACGTTCGAGCCCGGCTTCATCACGCGTCCGGGCACATCGGAGCAGGAATCGGAGGTCGATACGTCCCTCGGCTACGTATGGCGCGCTTCGCGATGGCGGTTTGGGGCCGGCGTTCGGTACCTCAACTTAACGGCGAAGTATGACGATGGCGAATTCGCCGACGCCAATCACGTCGTTGGACCGTATTTTAAATTCGATTATTCGTTGGGTGGGCGGTAAAGTGAGGGAGCGCATATCGGCAATGGTGGTATGCGCTTGATCTTCGACAGATCTCAGGATGACAAAGGTAGCGGTTAGCGTTAATCGACGGTCAGAGGGGCGGGGGAGGTCTGGGCGGCGCCCTGGAGTGCGCGTTCGCGTTCCTTGTCCAAATAAGGTTTGGCGCGTTCGATTTGGGTCTGTAGTCCGTCGATTGTCTGTTTCATTGCGTCGAGGGCCTTGATCTTGTAGTCGTCGATCGTGTCGAGGGTCTGGAAGATGTTATCGAACGATTTTTGCAACGTCTCCAATTGGACGCTGGG
The DNA here is from genome assembly GCA_964546935.1 of uncultured bacterium. Taxonomy (GTDB): domain Bacteria; phylum Vulcanimicrobiota; class Vulcanimicrobiia; order Vulcanimicrobiales; family Vulcanimicrobiaceae; genus JALYTY01. Next base: position 1,134 of record CAZJLJ010000072.1, read on the forward strand.
ATTCGAGGCTTGCTCGGCGATACGGACGCTATTGTCTTTGAGCATTTGCGAGGTGTTCAGGATCATGCGGTTCGTCGTGTCGTTTAGTGCGGTGATCTGATCGAGGACGAGTTTCTGATCGGTCAGCGCCTGCGCGGCCATCACGGCGGTGCGTAACGCGGCGAGCGTCGTCGTTGTCGCGCGGTCAACGCCCGAGATTAATGCCACATTGTTGCGCCGGACGAGATCCAGCGTCAGGTAGCCTTGGAGATTGACGGCTTGCTGCGTTGCGATGTCTTGACGTTTCTGGCGCAGCGTGAAGAGCGCTTCTTCTTTCAGGATTTTGGCGCGTGCCGGATCGGTTGTTTCGATTGTCGCGATCTTCTGCTCGAGCGACGCATCGAGCTTTTGCGCGATGTAGCCGTATTTCTCCAGGCGCTGCATCAAGCTCCAAAGATTCGTCTTCTCTTCATCGATCGCCGCATTATCCCGCGCCAGCGTGTCCTTGCCGCGGAAGAGCGAATTGACAATCGCATTCAGCTGCGTTTGCGACGACTCGTAACCGCGAAAATAGTCGAGCAGCCGGTTTCCGGCCGGAATGAAACCAAGGAGCCGCTTCGGACTAAAGAGATCCTTATTCGATGGATCCAAATCTTCGATCGTATTTCGTAGCTGCAGCAGATCTTTGCCGACGGCCGTTCCTTCGCTGAAACCGCCTTGCTGCATCGCGCGCATTGGCTTATCGAGCAACCGGTTCGAGACGGACGCCGACGCGGCGATATCGCTGTTTGCCAAATTGGCGAGTCCGTCGAGCTGTTTGCGGAAGTCGTCGCCGTGGACGTCGAGCGAAAGCAACTGCGAGCTGTACGCGTCGACCTTTTGATCAAGCGCTGCGCGATCGGTGTCGGAAAGCTTCACTTCCCCGAGCGCGGAAGCGGGATCGACCGTCGCGACCGCGGTGGGCGGTTGGGCAAGAGCGTCGGTGTTCTGATTCATGATCTCCTCACTCACTTGGCTTGGGAAACTGAAATCACGTCTTCAAAGGCCGGTTTACTAAAGCGATCGCGCAAGAAACGCCCGTTCTCGGCGAGCGCCGCGGCGTCGTCCGAGGCGATGCCGGCCATCGTGCCCTGCAGTTGAGTTTTCAGAAGCGCGACCTGTTCCGCGAGCATCTGGGTCGGCGTCTTTCCATCCGATACGCGTTGCATCGCGCGGAAGGCGGGCGGCATCTTTACGTACGCCGCTACTGTCTGTGGTAAATACTCGGTGGCCGTAGTGCGAACGTCGTACGCAACTTGATCCGTTACGCCTTTTTGCGTGAGCGCCGGAATCGCCGTCTCCAGCATATCGCATATCGCGATGACGTCGGAGGCAATGTCTTTTGGAAGCATGCGTGGTGCATCGTGCTCGAGCGATTTCAAGCCCGTCACGACCTGCGCATCGCTCATCTCGCGCTGGAGCGCGACATCCCACTTCGGATTTCCCGGCGCGAGAAGCACCCCGAGCACGTACGCGCCCGCGACGATGACATACCAAAACACACCGATCACGCCGGTGAGGTAGAGCACAAGCGCGACGATCGCAAGTGCGCTGCCGGCCAGATTCTTGTTGCTGTAGAGATAGAGCAGCGGCCGCATGCTATTGATATCCGCGAATCTCTTTGAAGATATCGACGAGTGAGCTCGTCCGGGCATCGAATGCGCGTCCACCGGTTGCGCTCGCAACGCGTTGCAACTCTTCGGGGTTCGCTTCGCCGATCGCGATTGCGAAGACGCGCGTTTTCTTCGGCCGCTGATCGAAGTTCTGTAGGAACCGATTCGCGGATTCGCCTGCGTTATTCTGGCCGTCGGTCATCAGCACAATCGACGTGTAGCGATCGGGACCGTCTTTCGATGCGACGTCTTCTGCCTGTTCGAGCGCGTCGTAGATTGCCGTCCCGCCGCCGGCGTCCAAACTGTCTGCGTACGAAGAGACTGCGGAGAACGTCTGCGGGTCGTCGCGTCCGTGCATCTGAAAGTCACGCGAATCTTTGATGCGATCGCTAAAATTCTCGACCGTGATGCGTTCGCGGTCGTCGAAGCGGGCAAAGCGCCCCGTGATCGACGGGTCGCTGCCCGTGAGCACATGGAACGCCTCCTTGACCGTATCGAGGCGCTCGCCTTCCATCGATCCGCTGGTGTCGAGCACAAAGATCGCATGCGCCGGCACGCGGCGGTCGTTGAGATATGCGAGCAGCAGCGCGTTTACCGCATTCGCCGAACCGGGGAACGGAACATCGACGAGGACGCGATTGCCGAATTCGGCAGCGGGACGCACTGATGCGATCACTGGCCGGCGGTGCGTCTGGTCCATGATCTTCTGCTGCATTTCGGGTGAACGCAGATAGTCGACAACCTTTTGATACCCGCTCTGCTTGGCATCGTTGAGCAAAACCATCGGATAGTCGGCAATCGCCACGCCGTCACTCGGATAGACTAAGTGAAGCGGTTCGCGAAGTTTGCCGGAGGCGTTGAGCTCGAGAAGCAGCGATTCGTAGTTGATCATGCCGTCGAGCTGATCTTGCGAATCGACATACGCATCGGAAAGCCAGCCGGAGCTGCCTGAAATGAGTTTCTGTCCCGAAAAGAACGAGTTGAGAAGTTTCGAGTTAACGTCTTGCGCGCGCACGGCGTTTCCGGAGCCCGACATCGCGGTCGAAACGCTGATCACCGCTGCAAATCCGCTATTCGAGGTACTGGGGCTCGTCATCGCATACCGCAGCTTCCCGGCGCTCACCGCCTGCGCGATATCTTTCCACGACGGCTGATGCGCATCTGCCCATCCGAGTTCCGCCGCCTTACTGCGTTTCACGCCGAGAATAACGGGCGAGATCATCGTTTTCTCTGAGGCTTTGATCCGGTGTTTCGTGTCGGTGAGCCCGAAATATTTGTCCTGTGCGAACCACGCAACGTCGGGCGTTGCGCTACCGCTCTCGATCGAATCGATGCCCGCAAGCGTTCCGCTATAGGCAACGTTCAAATGAATACCGGTTGCGCGCTCGATATCGGGGAAGAGCGGCTCCATATCCTTTACTTCAGAACCGGCAAGCACGGTCAGCACGGAAGGCGACGATGCATCCTGTGCGGCGTTTTTGCCACAACCCGCTACCGCGACAAGCACCCCGAGGGAGAGGACCGCGAGAAAACGGTGCATCCGTTCTACCTTTCTGTCGTTACTGCGCTTTGTACGCGCGTTCGATGCCGCCGATCATCGATTCGAGCACTTCGAAGCTCGGCGGATCGACGACATCTAGCACTTGCTGCGGCAAATCGATACCTTGCGACTTCCAGAACGTGCGCAGCTGCCCAACATCATCGTTGCGAAAACCATGTTGAATCTCGAGCGTACGTAAAACCGGATCCGTCTCCAGCAATTGCGCGACTTTACGCCCCGTGTCGTCCGTCGGGACGATCGTGTGCTTCGTAAAAATAGTCGGCTTGGGGTAGAGCAGCACCATGCCCGCCGGCCGATCGCCCTTCGAGTGCGAAACCAAATACTCAATCCACTGTTGCTCGTACGCCATAACCATCGGCGTCTTGCCTATGCCAATCGTCACATAGTCATCGAACGGCCCGGCCGAACTCGACTCCTGAAACCCTTGGCGCAAAAACAGCGAATTCAAATCAGGTTGCAACTTTGCAACCTGATCCGAACGAGTAACGATCTCGTTGTTGTTAAAGACGTACGACGCAAGCGCTAAATACATGTCGGCGGAATTCGACTTGCGTGCGTCGGTGCTGGAAATCAGCACCGTCTTGCCCACCGCATAGTCGGTGTTGCCCGGAATCTCGTTCCAGCGCTTCTGCTGACGGACCAGATCCAACAACTTCGGCATCTGCACCACGTACCAGTACGAACCCGCACGTTTCACAATGCCGTTGCGCTCCAGAATCTTCGCAATGGGCTCCCACGACGCAATAACCATCGGCGTGTAAAACGGCGTACTGGCGTCGTTGACGCCGAGTTTTTTCGCTAATGCACGCCCAGCCGGTTCACCCGCCGGAAAGTAAAAGTCGCCGCCGTCCTTGGTCCCTGTTGTGGCTTGCTCGCGCGACCCTTCGGTCTGCACGTGAATATCAACGCCGTTCTTGCGAAACTCGGAAATGACGGCGGGATCGTTGAAGAATGGGCCCTTTTCAGAACCCACGATCCCATGAGCCGCAACGACGGCTCGCGCGGCGCGCTCAACGGCAGCACGTTGCACCGAGACGTATATCGCCACGGACAACAATAGTGCGAGCACCACTGCGGCGAGAGGCGCGAGTATCTTCCTAGAAGCTTGCATAATCCTTTGCCGCGGGATACTACCAGCCCGACGCCGCGATGTTTCTGGGGCGCCAACACATGCGCCTGTGGTTCGACCCGCTTAGCCGGATAGATTGTTCACCCATGCATAGATGGGCGGAGCACGAGATTCGGCGATGGTTTGGGGAGATCGCCGTCGATTGCGGCCATTTGTTCCAACGTCGCTCCAATGCCCGCGATCTGGTGCGCAAGCGTTGCAACAGCCTGCCGTTGGCCCTGCGGAATCGGGTAATGACGAACGGGTGTGCCTGCTTCGGCTTTAATGAGATCGTCGAAGGGCACATCCGGGAGCTGCGGGTTCGAATATGCCTTTTCGAGCGCCGCCAAATACGTCTTTAGCGCGCCCATTGTGGAACGCAAACGCAGCCAGCGGTGATTCTCCCAATTCATCCCGACGCCGGCAGGGTCCAGTGTGCTTGGATTATGGAAGCGTTCTGCGAGAAGACGGCCTGCGGCGACGCCACGTAGACGCAATCGTTCCAAAACGTCGGCCGGCATATCGAGATTCAGGCCGCCCTCACTGTCGCTCAGGAAAACGGTTACAATACGGTCCCGATACCCGGGCAAAATCGCCTGTCGGTTGTCGTTCCAATTCTGCATTGCGTTCGCAATTGCGCCGAAGAACGACGGCAAGGTGCGAATGGTGGTCGCGCCGGGTTGGCGGCCGGCGCTGTTCTTCCTCGGCATATAGACGTTCTTCGACTCGTCGGGATCGGGACTGCGACCGTCCGGAAAACCGGCGAGATTGATCGCAAACGTCGGCCAACGTGGAAGAGGCGAGTCGAAAATTGCGACGGGAAAATTGCTCGATATTCCGCCGTCCGAAAACCAGCAACGCTCTAAGTTTGGAACCTCGACTTCCCAGTTGGACGGTTTTCCAAAATCGGCCGCGTAAAGCGGTACCGCGCTCAGCAGCACCGGGAATGCCAGACTCATTCGCGTGGCGACGATAACGGGCAGATTGGCAGGCTCCGGTAACGGACGAAATGGCGCGTACCTCGCGAAGCGCTTCTTTTCTTCTTCATCGCGAGGGCCACGCGCGTGCTTCACCATCCAGTCGACGACGTGGTCTGGGAAAAAACCGCGCAACTCGTCCGGATGAAAAAAGAATTGCTCGGTACTCAACGGGAATTGATACGGCCGCCCGTAGCTGATATTCGTCGCGATCATTTCCAAATTGACGATCGGATGCTCAGGTTTATCGATTGCATCGCCGATCGTTGCGCTCGGATCCCAAAGCATCCCGAACGTCAGCGGCGCTTGCCCCGGCGGCAGTCCCGCAATGTCTTCGATCTCCTTAGTGAGCCAAGTCGAGAGCGCTATTTCGTTCGACCGGTCTTTGTCGTCGACGCCCAACACTAAACCGAAGCTGTTCTTCGGCAATTTGTTTCTCACGTCCAGATACAAAGAGATGAGGCACGCTATCGTAATTCCCGCGCCGATCACAAGCGCTGCCAGTACTGCCATAAGGATGCGCAGCCATAACGGGCCGTGCAGACCTAGAACCATCCACAGCATCGCCATGCCGAAGACGGATCCAATTGCTGACGCCATCGGGAACGCCCAAACAAGGCCGCACCATTTCGCGACGATTGCGGGATGAAAGCGTGGTCTTCCCGCGAGCCCTACGATGGTTTTGTACAGCGATTGGGTCGCACTGTTCGGTGCGAACAGTTTATAAAGGCGATCGTCCTGCTGCAGCCATTTTGGAATATCGGCCAGTCGATCGAAGCCCTGCGTTGTTTGCTCTTTCGCGCGGCGATATTCGGCTGCGGCGGTTAACGCGGCCGCGATCGCTCCCGCCGACGTTCCACCGATGTTTTTAAAAACGAACGTTTTGGCTACTTCAGCGACGGCGGCGGGATAGATGATGCCGCTCGTAATGCCGCCTTTCATAACGATATCGCAATTTCGTTGCGTCGCTTGTTGATCGGTCACGACTTATCACCCGGTTTCTCGCCGCTTGCGCGGGGATTCAATTTGAATAACGACGATAGAACCTCGAACCAGAACGGCCCGCCGAGCACTAGCGCGATAATGGTGAGCAGCATCCCGCCCCAGTGATACCGCCAGTTGTCGATAGGGTTGACGCTTGTTTTTCCATTGAGCTGCGCGATTGCTCGAACAGCGCTGCCGAGGTCCGGTTCTGGAGTTGACGTTTCGTTCGGCGCATTCGATGCGGGTTGCATCGCCTTGCGAGCGATATCGGCGAGTGGCCGTCCGACCGCCTCGGCTATCTGCGGACTTGCGTATGCGCCCGCCGCAATACTAAGCGTATCGGCTCCTGTAAAAGACACAATGATAATTGCAATGACGATGATAAAAACCTGAACGTATCGCTTGTACCAGCCCGACACGCGATCCATTTGCCCGTCGTACCATTTGTCCGTAAGATCGAGCAGTTTATCGTAGTCGTCCTGCGCTTGGTTTAGCAGACTCGCGAGCGCGGTGGCTAGATTTGGATTGTTCGGCAGCACCGCCCCGACTTGCGCACGCAGGTCTGCAATAAGGTTATCGGGCGTCTTGAAAAGATCGCCGGCATTTTGCGGCGCCGTCCCGGCCAGCGCGCGCACCGAATGCCACAGTGCCAGCGAAAACGACCTTGATGCAAGATACGATGGACGATAGGTACGCGGTGATAGCATGCGGCGGATACCGGACGGCGGCGTTCCGGGCTGCACGATCTTTCCATTCTTGTCGTTAGAAGCCGACGCTACGAACGGCGTTTCGAAAATCGCATTCGCCAGCTCATCGTGACCGCATAGTAAATTCAGGACGCCTTGATAGAGAAATTGCCCGCGTCTTCGAAATGCCGATTGTATTGTTTCGTTCAGCCACGAGACGAAGCAACTTAGGATCACATAGAGACCGCTAAGAATGATAGCGATGTTGATGACGGCTGCACCCATGGCACCTCACCACCGCACTCGCAAGTTTGAGCGCTTTTCCTACTGTACTGCGCCAACCCGCAAATGGGAAAGGGCCGTGCAGATCGCACAGCCCCTTGGCCTAGTCCGCGACGAACGGTTGTTACTTTGGACGAAACTCGGCCTGGAAGACGTACGTCCCGGCTTCGGGCCGGCAATTCACCGTTTGCGCAGAATACGAGCTGGCTTTAGCAGCGTCGAGCACGGCGCGGTCGATTTGAACGTTTCCGCTTGATTTTTTCACCGTTGCGTTTTGGACGTGGCCATCGGCTCCGATGCTCACGAGGACATTGACCGTTCCACTAGCCTGCAGACCGTGCGGAATATTTGGAGCTACCGCGTTCGTAACGTTGACCGGGGCATTGGGATTCTTACACGCCGCTGCTGCGATAACTGCGGGGTTCGACGAGCTCACCATGACAGGCGCAAAGGCGGGCGAAACGGCTTGAAGAGCAAGGGTCAAAACCGCAAAAAGCATTATTGTTCCTCCGAGCGTGTAGTAGTTGAGTTTTAGCGCGCCCGACGCGCCGGTGATGAGGCGTTCGATCCGCATCACAACTGCGCGACGCGAACCGAATGCGCTTGGTGTCATGTACGGCACTCGTACACGGTTGATAGTTTGGGCCAACGCCGCGAGGCAGGCAGCGTATTCATCGGCGGCGCCATTCTTCTTCACCACCCAGTCGTCACACGCGGCCTCGCGTTCTTGCACGAGTTTGCGCCCGACGAGATGCACCCAGGGATTGAAGAACAGCAGCGCTTCGATCGCACGTTGCACGAGATTTCCGGCGATGTCGTTGCGGGATATGTGCGCGCGTTCATGATCGACGATGCGCAAGAGGTCTTCCGTAGAGAGCGTTTCGACAAGATGCGCCGGAATGATGATCAGCGGAGAAAAGACTCCCGCGGCGATTGGAACGGCAAGGTTCGACGATGCGCGCACGCTGCTTCCGAGCATTGGTACGGCGACGCTGCTGCGGCGAATACGATGAATTTGATAGAGGCTTGCCCCGAGGCGCGCGACGCTGAACGTTACGCCCATGATCCAGACGCCGATAATCCACGGCGTTACTGTTTGAAGCCAACTTCCTGTGCTGCCGGCAAAAACGTTCACCGGAATTAGCGAAACGGTAAATCGCGTGGTTCCGGGGCTGTGTGGCTGCAATGCAGCGATTATCAGCGAGCCGGCATTGGAAAGCGTGCTAAACACGGGAACGAAAACGAGTGCGATTAGGGTGACAAACCACAGGGCGTAACGAGTCGTCGCATCCTTCGCCGGAATCAACGTGAGGCAAAGGTACGCCAAACCAACGATGAGCGCGCCTTCCCACAACCCATTGAACAGAATCGATAGCATCATTTGCTCACCTTCCTGCGTCTCGCCAGAACGCGCTTAATTTTGGCCAATTCTTCGTCGGTGAGCGGCGCATCGTCGAGCAGTGTGACGGCCAGCGCACCGGGTGAATTTCCGAAGAATCGATCGAGCACGTGATGAATCGCCGATTTCGCCGCATCCGTGCGTTCTATCAACGGATGATACACGAACGCGCGACCCTCTTCTGCGTGCGTGATATGGCCCTTCTGCTCGAGCGTTCGCATCGTGGTAAGGACCGTACTATACGTCAGCGGCGGCGGCGGAAGCTCGTTGACAACGTCTGCAACGGTAGCCCGGCCCTTTCGCCAAAGCACTTCCATTAGCCGAAGCTCGTGATCCGTTAGGACCGGCGCTTTCTTCCGCGGCATCGCGTTACTCCCGTACTATTAGTATTCTAATAGCACGCTACCAGAATGATCCCCGGTTGTCAATTAGATTCCTAATACCTCGGCCGGTTACCACATGGTAACGACATACGAGTGTCTCTCGTTACCCTGTAGAACCATAGGCTGCAATTCGCTGAAGCGGGTATTGCGATTTATCGTGAACAACAAATCCACTTCAGCTGCAGCACACCAATCGTCTTTTCTTCTCATTGTCGCAACGGTGATCTTCGGCGTGCTGATGGCCGTGATGGATCAGACCATCGTTAACGTAGCCGTTTCTTCGATTGGCGGAAGCTTGGGCGCAAGTCCGGATGAAGCCGCATGGGTTGCAACGGGCTATGTCCTTGGAATGATCGTCGCCATGCCCTTGAACGGATGGCTCACATTGCGCTTCGGCGAGAAGCGCTATTATCTTGGAGCGTTCGGCCTGTTCACGGTGGCGTCGTTTTTCTGCGGACTTTGCCCCACCATCTCAACGCTAATCGCAGCGCGCATTGCGCAAGGTCTTGGTGGCGGCGCATTGCAACCGATTGCGCTGTCGATTTTATTACGAACGGCTCCGCGAGAACAGCAGGCAAACATGGTTGCCGCTTTTGCATTTGCTTCGACGATGCCGTTCGCCGTTGGTGGCATCATCGGCGGTTTCATCCTGGACAACTATGACCTGAGTTTCCCAAGCTGGCGGATGTTGTTCTTCTTTAAAGTTCCGCTCTGCGTAATTGGCCTCATCGTCGCCTACTTTGTCTTACCCGAAAGCAAAGAGGAGGCGCAAGCGCCGCCAATCCAGTGGCCAAGTTTCATCGCGCTCGCTGTTATGCTTGCGAGTTTGCAAACCGTGTTATCCGAGGGGCAGCGGCTGTACTGGTTCCAATCCGGTGCGATCGTTGTTCTGACGATCGTGACTGTGGCAGCGTTATTCTATTTTGTGTGGGCGCAACTTCGAGCGCCGCGGCCTTTCGTGAACCTCCGCGTCTTCAAGACACTTTCTTTTAGCGTCGGCTGCGTGCTTTCGGTCGTGAGCGGTTTCGGACTCTATGGGATCAATCTGGTCACGCCGCTCTTCTTTCAAGGCCCGCTGCATCTAACGCCGTACGAGAGCGGCATCTTTCTTTTGCAAGGCGGCCTTGCGACATTGCTTGTGATGCCGATTATCGGTCCGTTAACGAAACGAGTCGATACCCGAATCGTGCTGGGTGTCGCCCTACTAATGTTTGCCGTTGGCGCGTGGATGATGGGAAGCTTGAACGCCGATGCCGGTTACTGGGACATCTTTATTCCGCGCGTATTGCAGGGTATTGCGCTTGGGCTTCTTTTCGTACCGCTGATCGCCGTAACACTCTCGCAAATCGTGCCGCAACGCCTCTCCGACGCCACCGGTATCGCAACGCTAGTCCGGTATCTCGGCGGGAACGTAGGTATTGCGCTCTTGCAGGTACTGCAAAGTAATCGGGCCAGTGCGGCGGAAGCGGTCATGGCAGGCAGGGCGACATTACAAAACTCCCAGGTCGCACAGATGGTTCAAGCGATGGGACTGTACAAAGTGCGATTATTGTTGGCGGGACTTATCCAATCCAACGCGGACCTGGTTTCGTATTTGTACGTGTTTCGCATCTCGGGAATACTGTTCGCGCTGACGATTCCGCTTCTGCTGCTGCTCCCAAACCCGCGTGCTTCCGGCACCGCCGATTCCACGCGCAAGGTGGCGACTGAGTTGAGGAGCGATGCGCCGCCGGTTATTGATGCTGCTTCGTAGCGTCCGGCCCGAACACGGCGAGTTCGATAACGGGAAAGATTTCGTCGTATTCGGGTCGCGGGAATCCATCGTCGACGGGATTTGCGACGCTCGCTTGGATCATCGCCATATGAATTGAGCGAATCGATACCGCAAGTGCATATGGATCTTCAATGGTCGCTAGCCCCGCGTCGCTGAGTTTCTGAAGAAAGCCGGCAAGCCGAGGTACCGAATCTGTTGTAATCAACGAGCGTTCCATCCGCGCTCGTAGCGCACCGCGGTGGCCTTGTGACATGGCCCAGCGCAATGCTCGCTGCTGCATACTCGAGCGATAGAGCGTCTCGCACCAGAGGCGCAAACGTTGCCGTGCTTCATCCCTGTCGCCGCGAAGCGGCTCGTCTAGGGACGGCAATCCATCGATGACGCGATCGACGATTCGCGTTAGCGCGGCGACAAGCACGCTTTTGCGATTGCGAAAATAGCGGTAGAACGTGCTTGGCGACGTGCCTAGTACCGATGAAATAACCGCGATGGTAACGTTGCTGGGATCGCGATACTCGAGGAGGCGTGCGGTGCCGTCGATGATCTGCTCGCGTCCGATTTTCTTCTTCTGCCGCGGTGCGGCGGGCAAGACTTTGCCTCCCGAGACGACACCGAGATAGCGCCAGCGCGTGCGCTGTTTCCGCGTCTTCGGATCCCGGTACCCTTCCACAAGATACCGGTAGTCGTGTCCCTTGATGCGTTTGGTGACCTCGTACGCCATGAACCGTTTACCTCGGGTGCAGCTCTATCCCCGAAATACAAACACCCAGGGCCCCTTAGGGTTTCGCCCCAGCAAACCGGCGCATCCGTACGATTGCCGGCGTCCATTCTGTACCGTTATGGAAGCGTGCATGAAGAAATCCCGCTTCGTCGGGGATCGGCGTATCGATGAAGCAGCCGGCCTTCAGCGCCTCGTCGAGCGAATCGAAAATCCGAACTTCTACGCCGTTCACTTCGCCTTTGATCACGAGCTCTGTTCCTCTTGCGAAAACGCGGCAGAATCGATGCCGTGTACCGGGCTCGGCGACTCGTTGATTACCAGCACCGGAAGATTGGTTTCACGAAGCACGTCCTCGGTTACGCTGCCCCACCACGCATGCGCTAGTCCCCGACGGCCGTGCGTTCCCATGACGATCAAATCGGCTTCGAGCGTGAGCGCGGCGGTTCGTATTACTTTTGCCACCGGTCGTCCGCGTGCAATCCGCGTGGATGCGGTTACGCCGTATTCAGAGATTACCGCCGCAGCGTTAGCGAGGAAATGCTTTACTTGCGTGCGATGGCGCTCGACATCGTCTTCAAATATAGTGTTGAACGTCGGCGTTAAAAAGTCGCGGCGAACGTCGTACACGTAGAGTAGGGTGATGGCAGCGTTCTGTTCGCTTGCGAGAAGAGCCGCAGTTTTCAATGCGTTTCTGGAAAGAAAACGCAGATCGAGCGGAACGAGGACGTGACTAAACATTGCGCCGCTATCAACACTTTTCAGATGCATCTTGATTCAGTGCTTGCGAGGTAACGGGATAAATCATCGTAGATTGTTTTTACTACCATAGCGACCTATGTCGTTGCTCAAAAATTCATGAAGAACAGCGATTTTTTACTGAAACCATCGGCATTTTTGCGCAGTCGTTTTTGGTAGTGCGGCGCGATTCGACTGCGCCGAAAACATCAGGAGAAACATCCCAATGACCAGATCGCACACGGGCGTGCTGCTGGCACTGCTTGGTGCTGCCCTAAGCACCGGTATCGCAAGCGCCCAAACGGAAAGCACGCCTGCGCCCGAGCCGACTCCGGCAAAGAAATCCTCAATTGATTGGCACAACGGACGCGGACCCGAGTATTTCGTGGCGGGTGACTACCTCTTCAGCACCAATTCGCGAAACGAATTCAATCCATTCGGAACGAACGACCGCAACTCGTTTGCGGGACGCGCTGCCGTTGAGTATCCGATCGGCAAGCTCGCGGTAATGGCCGAAGGCACATACGATCACTATCAGTACTCCCACGAGGCTGGAACGGTGCAGACGATCGGTGGCGGTCAAGCGTTTGTCCCCAGTTTCTATGCGCACAATACCGATTGGGACGGCCGCGTCGGCATCGGCTTGCAATATCCACGCGTCTTTTTGGTAGCGAGCTACGGACAGCGCAGCAACAATTACGGCTATCCGCATTTGCAAGGCTTCGGCTTCGGCATTGAAAAGCTGCCGGACTTCAACGAGAAACTGATTTCGCTCTTCGGCAGTTATATGTGGTATCCGCAAATGGGCGCCGGCAACTCACTGCAATACGGAATGTTCAAATATCAAGCGGGTGTCGAGCTGCACGTGAAAGCTTCGCACGTACCGGCGTTCCTGGAAGTGGGATACATGGGCGACTACGCTTACAACAAGAAGAACGCCCCGACGAATTTCCAAGATAACGGTGTCTTCGCCGGCTTAGGGGTTCACTTCTAAAGATTCGTGGGATACAACGGTGGGCGGACGTATGGTGTTTTACGTCCGCCCTTTTTGTTGCGCGAATGCGCTTAACTGCGTTGTGCTTCCAGCCTATCGAGCCGGCGATTGACGCCC
>CAZJLJ010000073.1:0-4395 GCA_964546935.1 uncultured bacterium
GCTCTTCATGTTTGCTAGAGAGCGTCGAACACGGCGGCCGCCTTTCGCGCTACACTTTCATCGGCTTGGATTATGCGCTCGCGCAGCCGTTCGGTGCCACGCCGGATTTGTACGATCGCATTCGCGAAGCAATCGAACCGTTGCGACCAGCTGAGGACGAGGCCGGCATCGGCGGCGCGCTCGTTATTTTTGCGTACGATGCGGCACGACCGATGGCGCACTTGCGCACGCGTAACTCCGACCTTCCGTCGATGCCGGCAGCATTTGTCGCCGTTCCCGCAACGTGGCTTGTCTTCGATCATTTGACGCACACGCTCACGCTTTGGGGCAGCGGCGATGATTCATCTGAAATCGATGCACGGCTCGAACGGTATCTTGAAACGTTGCTTGGGCAACGGCCGTTCCTGGCTAATCCCGTGAGGGCGATCGGCGGCGTAAGCGCTTCGATGGACCGCGAGTCGTATCTCAAGCGCGTCGCAACCGTGAAGCATCACATCTACGACGGCGATGTCTATCAGTTGCAAGTGGGCATTCGTTTCGGCGCAGAGTTGGAGGGCGCGCCGTTCGATCTGTATCGTGAGCTTCGCCGGCGTAATCCGTCCCCGTATATGTTTTACGTCGACACGCCGTTCGGCCAACTCTTAGGCGCGTCACCGGAGTTTCTCGTTCGGCTCGAGGGACGCAACGCTCGCATCCGTCCGCTTGCGGGAACACGTTCGCGCGGCACCAGTGATGCCGAAGACGCGCTCATCGAGAAAGAACTGCTCGACAACGAAAAGGAACGCGCGGAACACGTCATGTTGGTCGATCTCGGACGGAACGATTTAGGAATGGTCTGCGAGTACGGTTCGGTGGTCGTCGATGAGTTGCTGCAGACCGAGCGATTCAGTCACGTGATCCACATCGTCTCCGATGTTGTGGGACGGCTGCGGGAAGAGTGTGACGGGCTCGATCTTTTTCGCGCCGGTTTTCCGGCCGGCACGGTAACCGGAACACCAAAGGTTCGCGCGATGCAAATCATCGATGAGCTGGAGCCGGTAACTCGCGGCTTCTATGCCGGCAGTATCGGACGGTGGGCGTTCAACGGCGACTTCGATTCATGCATCACGTTGCGCAGCGTGCACGTTCAAAATCAGCGTGCGTATTGGCAAGCTTCCGCGGGCATCGTAGCCGACAGCGATCCTGAAGCAGAATACGCCGAGGTCTTGCACAAGACGCGTATCGCTCGTGAAGTCCTCGGCGTAGCGCTTTAGCGATTGAGTTAGAGTTTCGCGACCTGGACGGTCGAAGCGATAAAGCCGTTGTCGCGCGGACGGAACGATCCCGTTACGCTAACCGTCGATCCGGGACGGACGTTTACCGGCTGGTTCGTATAGACCCACACGTCGCCGTGTCCGCCGTTTGAATCCAACAGGAAGTGTCCGTTCCGAACGGTGTCAACGCGTCCGGCAATAGTTACGGTGTGTTCTTGTTGATTGTATTGCGATTCGTACGCTTCTTCATTGGCTGCGAGGCTTACATCCTCGGCCATGAATGAACGGTGATCCGGCTGTAAGCAGCCGAAAACGCCGGCAAATACGCCGGGACGAAGCGATTGTCCATTGCCGGTCACGTGCGCGCCGTTTAGCATCACGTGAATGTGTCCGATTCGCCCGAATTCGCTTGGCTGCGCCAAAAGCGTTAATTCGTTTGTATGCGCCGCCGTAACGGTTCCGAAAATGCTCGAGCGAACGGGGCACGTTAATGCGGCCGATGCTGTCGCGGGAGCAATTGCCGAAACCAGACCGGCGAGCGCCGGGATAAGTAGCAATCTTTTCATAAAGACCTCCATACCCCAAAACGAAAAAGAAAAGCGGTTTGTTCTCACAAACCGCTTGCTAGCAAAAACTTAGCGCGTCCTAATGTGCTGTATAGAAGTGGACAATCGGTGGAGTCACAGTGGATCCTACTTCGATCCATATACTCTCGTGCGTCTTCAGCGGAATCAATGTCGGATCGCCGGTGTACTTCGCGTACGTTCCGCTATACTGGAAGTTTGATGTGCCGTACGCTCCCCTCGGCGGTGCAATGAAGATCGTTACAGGACCAGCGAAGTTCGCAAAAGACGTCGATGTGATTGTCTGGCCCCAAACGTGCAACAAGTCACCGAGATAGTACACGACTGTGTTATATGAGGTGTTCGTAAGGTACGTTTCTATATGCACTAATCCGCTCGCGTCATGCGAGTGAATCGCATAGAAACATTTTCCGCTGTTGGTTCCGTTGTGAGAATCTTCGGGACCCGGTACGTCGATCCCGATTGCATCCGGCGTGGAATACGGCGCGCCGTTTACGAGAACGCCGACGTAAGTATGAATGTGATAATACTTGATGTCGCTAGACATCACGCCGCAAGTCAGCGTGTTTTTTCCACTGATCGTGTTAATTGGTAACCCTTGACCGCCGCTTTGCGAATCGCCGTCGTTCGGTGTGAACTTATCGTCCGTACCGTACGTGTAACCGTAATTCGTCAAAACTTCGGGAAGCGCAGCAGTCGTGGCTTGCGTTACGAATTGCACCGCTTGCGGTGATGCGCCCGTGCTCGCGGGCTGCGAAGGTAAAACCCCTCCACCACCGCCGCTACACGCCGACAAAAGAAACGCGAGCGTAGTAAATGCAATAGGGAAACGCGCCATGGTTTTTTGCAGCATAGCCCAAGCGTACGATGGTTTCTAAGTCTTGAACCAGGGACGGTAGGCCCAATCGTTGTAGGTCGATGCATGCGGCCGGATAGCCCAATTCTGTTTATCGATAACTACGACAGCTTTACGTACAACGTCGTGCACCTGCTTGCTTCGCAAGGTGCGAGGCCCGACGTAATTCTGAACGACGATCCGTCGCTCGAACCCGCGTTGCTCGACCGGTATTCATTATTAGTCGTAGGGCCGGGTCCGGGAAATCCGTCGCAGCAGCCCAGAATGATGAATGTCGTGCAGGCGGCTATCGGGCGAGCGATGCCGGTCTTTGGTGTGTGCCTCGGCCTCCAAGCGCTTGGGGAAGCCTTCGGTGCGCGCGTTACGCATGCTCCGGTACTAATGCACGGAAAGACCTCCGAAATTACGAACGACGGATCCGGCATCTTCGCCGGAGTTCCGAATTCGTTCGTCGCCACGCGCTACCACTCGCTCTGCCTCGATCCCAATTCGCTGCCGAACGCGCTTGCCGTAACAGCGACGAGTGAAGATCGCGTGGTCCAGGCGATCGCGCACCGCACGATGCCCATTCATGCGGTGCAGTTTCATCCCGAATCGGTTTTGAGCGAGCACGGCGGCCGCATCGTACGGAATATGCTCGCCCTCGCCGGTGTTGACGAGCTGCGGCGAGCATGATAAGCTGCGCGCAATGACGACGTTCCGTGCGTTCGCATGGTGGTGGCACCTCTCCGCAGCAATTGCCGGTGAGGCGCGTGCCGTTGTCGTGATGTAGCAAAGAATCCCTTAAGCTACCGACGAGGCCGTCCGGATCACCGGGCGGTTTTTTTGTTTTCCTTCACAGTTCCAGGAGAGAGAAGATGTACGAGCTGGTGCGCCGCAGAGCGGAAAGTGGATCGATCGTCGAGGTCGGCGGCGTTCGTTTCGGCGAGGCCTTTGTAGTTATCGCGGGCCCGTGCGCGATTGAAGATGAGTTCCAGATGGAAGCTGCGACCCGCGGAGTGCTCGCGAGCGGCGCGGCGGTGCTGCGCGGCGGCGCCTTCAAACCTCGCACGTCGCCTTATTCATTTCAGGGACTCGGTGAAGCGGGGGTGGACCTGATCTCGCGCGTCGCCCGGCGCCACGCGATGCCCACCGTCGTTGAAGCGACGGCGGAAGAACAACTGCCGCTGTTGAGGCGCAGCGTTTCGATGATTCAAATCGGGGCGCGCAACATGCAAAACTTCTCGTTACTCCAAGCTGCGGCCAGAACCGGGCTTCCCATCCTTTTAAAGCGCGGGCCGGCGGCTACGTTGGACGAGCTGCTCTATGCCGCCGAGTACATTCTCGTCGAGGGGAACGCGAACGTCGTCCTCTGCGAACGGGGCGTCCGCGGGTTCGACCGTCACACCCGCAACCTCTTCGACTTGGCCGGCGCCCTTCGGCTCAAGGAACTCACCCATCTGCCGGTGATCGTCGACCCGAGCCATGCCACCGGAAGGCGCAGTCTGATCGCGCCGCTGGTCGCGGCGGCCGCGGCGGCCGGACTCGACGGCGCGATGGTCGAGGTCCATCCCGACCCCGCTCGATCTCTCTCGGACGCGGAGCAAGCGCTGGACCTCGCCGATTTCGAAGGGGTTATGCTGCGTCTGCGGCCGTTTGCTGCCTCTAAGGTAGCTACCGCCGAGTGCCGATGAAGAGTACGTGGGACCAGCTTCTGGTCTCC
>CAZJLJ010000073.1:4495-14351 GCA_964546935.1 uncultured bacterium
AACGCGCTCTTGCAAAGCGGACTTCCAATGTCATCCATCGTCGATCGTCTAGCACAGCAAATCGCCGGTGCGGTTCAGCAACAGCTGCCCGCGCAAACGAGTGCAACAGCTAGCGCTCGACTCAAATCCTCACTCGTGCAATCGATCGCAAACGCACTTGCGCCACCTGGGAACGCTCCGCCGGGTAACGCTACGGACCAAGTAGCAGCCCTCGCGCAGCGATTACGACAGCTAATCGCAAGGATCGCGGGGGATGCGAAAAACACGGCAGGGCAGCAGAACGACATCGCGGGAAAAATCTTGGACGCCAACTCGGCGAAAGAAATCCCGGCCCAGCGCAAATCCGAAACGGCATCGACGCAAGTCGATTCCGATTCTCTTGCGCGCGCACTGCTGAACTCCGTACTTTCGAAGCCCACCCCGGTCGCTACGCAGAGTGGTCCGCAAACACCGGCGGCTCCGGCACCGAACGTTCCGGTATCGCAGGCGCAAGCGATTCCCGCTCCTTCGCAAACGCAAATCACCGTTGCCAATGCACCGGATCTTCTGGCGCGCATGCTCGTGCGTGCCGCCGGCGTCGATGCAAAAATCAACGGCGTTTCTGCGCAAGGCGGACAGACCTCCGCAAACAGCGGCACCGACAGCACTCCCTCGGCTCTCGCAGCGCGTTTCCAAAATCTGCTTGCAAGCGTCGGGACTCCGGCTGATGGTGCAGGCACGCAAAGCAATTCGAACGGCTCGAATTTCACGCGTGACTTCACCCCGCAATCCGATTCCAAGGCGCCCGCTTCGGGCGACGCAACACAACTTGGTCTTTCGGTGGCGGCGAACACCCCTGTTTCGAACGCTTCATTCGCAACGCAAACCCACGCCCTCACGCACTCGGCCGTCGACGCTAACGCCGTCGTCGAACAAGTCATGAAAAGCATGGTGATGCGCACCAATCAGTCGGGCAGCTCCGAGATTCGTCTCCGGCTCAACCCCGACAATTTGGGCGAAGTAACGATGAAGCTCACGGTGAGCGGTTCATCGATCAGTGCCAACCTGGTCGCCCAAAACGGCGACGTTCGGAACGCGCTAATGTCAAATCACCAGCAGCTCGCGCAGTCGCTGAGCGAAGCCGGATTAACCTTAACCGGGTTCTCCGTCGACGTTTCCGGCGGCGATGCGGGACGCGATCAAAATCGCGATCGCACGGGCGGTTTCGGCCGTCGTTATGTCGTCCATGAAATCGGCGGCAGCAGCGATGAGGCAGAAACTGCACAACCTACGAGTCTCGGGCCGCCGATTCTGGCGAATTCGAGCCTCGAGCTTTTCAACTACCTCGCGTAGTAGGAAGGAAACCCATGGCGGCATCAGTGCCACAACCGATCTCTAATTTGATCGGAAATCAACCGAGTACAACAAATAACTCGTCGAGTTCAAACGGCTTGGCCGTCGATCCGAACCAGTTCTTGACGTTGCTTACGACGGAATTGCAGCATCAAGATCCCACGCAGCCGCAAGACCCGACGCAATCGGTCACGCAGCTGGCGCAATTCTCGGCGCTTCAGTATCAGCAGCAACTCGCATCGTCGTTCTCGAACTTCCAAAGCACCTTCGGCGTCATGCAAGCTGCATCGCTGATTGGAAAACAGGCTACGGTTGTAGAGACGAGCACTTCCACCGGCAATTCGAGTACGGTTACGGGAACCGTTTCTTCGATCAGCGTGCAAAACGGAACGCCGTATTTCACGATGACCGATTCAAGCGGCAAGACGATCTCCGACTCCAACGGCAACGCGTTGCTCTTTGCGACGACTAACATCGTTGGAATCGGCACGGCTCCGGCTTCCGGCTCAACGACGGGGCAATAACCTGATGGACAAGGACGTCAGCAAGGTTCAACAACCGCAAATCATCCCGGGTCCTGGACCGCGTCCGGTTGGACGTCCGGTACAGATTCCACCGCAGAGTGGTCCGAGTTTCCGTTCGGTTCTCGATGGTGTTACCGCACCGTCCGCGCCAACTGCGAACGAACCGCTCAAATTCTCGGCGCACGCAATGCAGCGTCTGCAATCGCGTAACATCAGCCTCTCGTCGGAAGACGTAGCGAAGATGAACGTAATGGCGGATAAAGCAGCGGCAAAAGGTGCGAAAAACTCGCTCTTCATCATGCGCGACGTCGCGATGGTGGTGAGCATCAAGAATCGCACCGTGATTACGGCTGTTGATTCCGATTCGATGAAGGAGAACGTTTTCACCAACATCGACTCGGCGGCAATTATCTAACTTTTAAAACACTGACCGGGGCGGACCGCATGCGGAGCCTCGGCCGCGACGCCGACTGATGGAAGCGCCGCGGATCTCCATGTGAGGTTATACATGGCTTTCGATTCACTGTTCACGGGCATCAGCGGTCTGGACGCATATCAAAGCTGGATCGACACGCTCTCGAACAACATCGCGAACACGGCGACGACAGGCTTCAAAGGCCAGCGCGTGACGTTCGCAGACATGTTCTATCAAGAGACCGGCGCGCCGTCGGGCCCGACGCAAACGCGCGGCGGTATCAACCCGATCGATAACGGTCTTGGCGTGAAAGTCAACACCGTTGACACTCAGTTCGCACAAGGCGGCTTGGAAACGACCGGCGTGAACACCGATCTCGCAATCAACGGCGACGGTTTCTTTGTGCTGCGCGCGGTTGACGGCTCGAGCCAACCGGTTTACACGCGCGACGGCGCATTTAAGCTCAACGCCAACGGCTTGCTGTACGATCCGGCATCCGGTCTTGCGGTGCAAGGATACACGGCGAATCAAAACGGTCAAATCACACAGACGGGATCGCCGGGAAACATTACGATTCCGATCGGCCTCGCCGAGCAAGCAACGGCAACCGGACAAGGTGTGAAGACCGGACCTGCGACCAACGATCAACAATTTGACGTGTCGCTTGGCGGTAATCTCGATCAAACGCAATGGTCGCAACAGTTCTTGAATCAGATCGGTGCGTCGGTTAACACCGGGTCGCCGAAGACGATTTCGACCACCATCTACGATTCGCTCGGCAACGCACACCAGGCGCAAATCACCTATACTCCCGACGCGGTCGGTTCTGCGGCGGCGACGCTCGGTGCCGTCGGTGGTACGAACCCTGCGCTAATCGCGGCGGCGCCTGCGCCTTCGGCTGCACCGGCGACGAGCCAAAACGACACGATCACGGTTACGCAAACCGGCGCAAATACGGCGACCGTCACGGACACGCTCGGCAACTCGCAAACGGTGAACAACACCGCCGGTGCTCAGACCGTGACAATGGGCGGGGTTACGTTCACGATTCCGGCCGGCGCGCTCGCAGCCGGTAACGCGACGATCAGCGTAACAGCGGCGAAAAACGGCTTGCCCACCACGGTGCAAGACGCGCAAGGAAAAGCGCACACGGTTTCGTCCCGTTGGAAAGTCAGCGTCGCGTTTACGGATGGCACACAGTTCCAGACGATCGCAACGCCGGGCTCAATTGCCGGCGGTGGTGCGATAACCGCGCCGACGTATGGCACGGGCGCATCTGGTACGATCGGCTTTGCATACTTCGATCAAAATGGTCAATTCGTCAACAGCTCGGCGATCGAAGGCGTCGCTGCGGGGCAAGGCATCACGCCGGCCGCAGCAACGTATCTGCACACTGCCGGCGGCAGCACCCCGAACATCAATCAGGGCAATCAGCTCAACGTTACGCTGTGGGGACCGAGCGCTGGAAACAACGCAAGTGCTCCTACCGCGGGCGGCGCCGCCCCGACTCCGGGACCGATTGCACTCGATTATTCGAACAACGCAAGTCTCTCGGGCTCGTACACGGCGAACGTGATTTCGCAAAACGGCTATGCGGCAGGCGTACTCTCGAACATCAGCGTCGGCCAAGACGGAACGATCACCGGATCGTTCACGAACGGCCAACAAAAGACGCTGGCGCAAGTGGCACTTGCGGCCTTCCAAAATGAAGGCGGACTACAGCGTCTCGGCAGCAACCAGTTTGCGCAGACTGCCGCATCGGGTCTCGCGCAAGTCGGCACCGCAACGACGGGCCGCTACGGTTCGATCAACGCGGGCGCGCTCGAGCAATCGAACGTGAATCTCGCGGATCAGTTCACGAAGCTCATCGTGGCGCAGCGCGCGTTCGAAGCGAACAGCCGCGGCATCACGACGGCCGACCAGAACATGATCACGCTGATCAACCTCCGCGCTTCCGAGAACTAACAAATAGTTCTTAGGAACCACTCGTCCCGCGACATGGATGTTGCGGGTTGGAGAAAGGGCGGCTGGGCCATGGAGGGCCCGCCGCTCTTTTGCTGTCACTCGTTACTTATATTAAAGAAGGTTCAGGTTCGTCGTGATTGCTCTCACCCGCCTCAACGGTCAACCAATGATGGTGAATTCCGATCTCATCGAACAAATCGAAGAGACGCCGGATACCGTCGTGACGCTGACCTCCGGTAACAAACTGGTCGTGCGCGATTCCATGCAGCAGATCCAGCAGAAGATCATCCAGTTTAAGAGGCGAATCTACGGACCGTCGGAAGCGGGCTAGCGGGCGCCTTCTTATCCGAGGCTTGATGTTAGGCCGGTAGCGGCCGATATCAGGTAAAGACGCTTCACTGCCAGCGGAGAGCGATCGTTGGATTTTGCCACAATTGCCGGTCTCGTTATAGGGTTCGGCGCTATTTTCGTAGCCGGTTATGTCGGCGGTACTGACGCCCACGTCATCTTTGGCCGTTGGGAAGCATTACTGCTGATCCTCGGCGGTACCATTGGTGCAACGCTGACCTCGTTCCCGATGCGCACGTTCCTTCGCGGCTTCTTCGGCGGCCTGAAAACGGCGTTTGCCGAAGTGAATTACCACGAACGCGACGTCATCTCGACGTTAGTTTCGTTTGCGGAAAAAGCGCGTCGCGAAGGTTTGCTTGCGCTCGAAAATGAGGCTGCCGCGCTCGACGACGAGTTCATGCGCAAGGGTATTCAGCTGGTCATCGACGGCCGCGACACCGAGATTATCCGTAAAGTTTTGGAGACCGAAGTCAGCAACACTCAGGAGATGGGTTCCAAAGGCGAAGCTGTCTTCATGGCGCTCGGCGGGTATTCGCCGACGCTCGGCATCATCGGAACGGTGCTTGGTCTCATCGGTATGCTCAAAGGCCTTTCCGATTCGGCGAACAGCTCGAACGTTGCCGGTTCGATCGGCGTTGCTACCGCGCAGGCGTTCGTCGCCACGTTCTTCGGTATTCTTTTCGCGAATCTGCTGTGGCTTCCGATTGCGACGAAGATCAAAGAGCGCAACGGACAGTTGCTGTTGATGCGCGAGATTATGATCGAGGGGATTCTCGCAATTCAAGCCGGCGACAATCCGCGCTTGTTGGAAGAGAAGTTGCTCGCATTCCTCGATCCGAAAGAACGCGAAACCGAGATCGAAGAGGGCGGTGCGATGGCGGGCGAAGCGGGCTACTCGGCGTCTTCTGCATAGCGTAACGGATGTCGCAACCTTTGAAGTCTGCCGCCCGCGCGGCCGAATCGCACCTTCGCAAGAAAAAGAGCGAAACGCACAACGAGGCAGCCGGCATGATGCGCTGGCTGTTAACGTATGCGGACATGATCACGTTGATGCTGGCGCTCTTCGTGATTCTTTTTGCGATGTCGACGATCAGCCGCGTCAAAGTCCAGCAGTTCGCAAAGCAAGTTTCCGGCGGATTCGACAACACGTGGTCGATCAACCAGCCGCCCAGCGGTGGAGCGAGCGGCTCGCAGTCGTTTGAATCGAGCTCGAGCATTCCGTCCATCCAAAAGGAACTGGAGAAGTTCGTACGCCAGAACCACCTCGAGCAACAGGTTCAAGTGCACATGGATCGGCGCGGCCTCGTGATCACGTTGCTATCGGATAAATCGTATTACGACAGCGGCAGCGCCGAGATGCGGCCCGAGACGCTGAAGATTCTCGACGGCGTACAGAAGTTTTTAAAGCGGAACGATAATCTGATCCGCATCGAAGGTTTTACCGACAATGTGCCGATTCATACGTCGTCATATCCTACGAACTGGGAATTGTCTACGGCGCGTGCCGTAAACGTAACACGGTATCTGGTAGAGAACGACGGGATCGATCCCGGACGTGTCTCCGCGGCCGGCTATGGACAGTACAAGCCGCGTAACAAAAATCTTACGGAAGAGGATCGTCAGCAAAATCGGCGCGTCGATATCGTTTTGCTAAACGCAACGATCTCGAAGGCGGAGAAAGGGCAGTAGACTAAGGGTCGCATGTCGAGCCTCTCACAAGAAGAAATTGATGCGCTTATCAACCAGCTCTCCGGACAAGGTGGAGCGCCGGCGAAAGAAGCCATCGATGGACGCCGGATCAAGTCTTTCGATTTCCGTTTCAATAAGCGCCTAGACAAGTTCGGAAACAACCAGCTCCAGACGCTTCGGACTCTCCACGAAAACTTTACGCGTCTGCTGAACAACTCGCTTTCCGTTTATCTGCGGACGCGCGTCGAAGCGAGCATCATCTCCATCGAGCAAATCAGCTATGGAGATTTCATCGCGTCGATCGGCACGCCATCGATTCTAGCGATTTACTCGATGGATCCGCTGCCCGGCAGCGGCATCACCCAAGTTGACCTGAATCTCGTCTTCTCGATCATCGACCGCCTGCTGGGCGGTCCCGGTTGGTTTCCGAACAAGCTTCGCGATCTGACCGATATCGAGCGGACGCTGATGCAGCGTTTCATGGCGCGTATGCTCAACAGCTATCGCGAATCGTGGAACTACCTGCTGACGCTCTCGCTGAAGATCGAAGCGCTGGATTCGAATCCGCAGTTCATTCCGAGAATCATTCCGCTCGACCAGATCGTTGCTTACGTCTCGATGGAGCTGAAGATCGGCGACATGGCGGGCGTGATGAACTTCTGCTTGCCGTACCTCGTGCTGCAATCGATCAGCCAGCAGTTGAACGACTTCCAGTGGTCGCCGACGGTGCTGGCCGGACGCGGTATGACCGAAGAAGACATCGCGCAACTGACGCGCAACGTCGAGCGCGCCGATGTTGAAGTCGAAGTCGAATTGGCACGCACGATGGTTTCGTTGCGCGACCTCGTCGCACTGCGCGAAGGCGACATCGTCGTGTTCGATAAGGAAACGAACGAGCCGCTCTCCGCACGAGTGAACGCTCAAGAAAAATTCCGGGTCTTCCCCGGCATCAACAAAGACCACTTAGCCGTGCAAGTCGCGCACGTGCTGGACAACGAGGACGAATAACCAATGCCCGAAATGCAACAGCTTGCCGATGCCATGTTGGCCGCCGCCGCAACGGTGCTTGGCCGTCTCGTCGAACAACCGACTGCAGCGACCGGCGCGTCGCGGAACGATCATGAAGGCTCGATCCACACCGACGGCAACGAGCTTGTAACAAGCGCGCAGATTCCGTCGGTTGGGGCACAAATTGCCGTTCGTTTTCCGAAGAGCGACATGCAACAGGTTGTTGGTGTAATGCTCGGCGGTGGCGACGATCTAACGGAGATGGGCCCGATGCAGCTTTCGATTGCATCGGAGACGGTGTCGCAAATCGCCAGCGCGATGGCCGAGGAACTCGCGAAACAGCTTGGCGCTTCAACCGACGGCATTCACGCCGAACTCTGCACGGATGCGGCGCTCTTGCCGCCGCCGCCGTTCGAATCGTACGATGGCGGCATTCAAGTGGGCGCGGATTTGCATCCGACGCTCAGCATCGACTTCGCGGCGATCACGCAGTCGAAACTCGGATTGTCCTCCTCACACGAACCGGAACCGGTTGCTGCAGCTGCACCTTCGCGTCCGGCTCCGCCGCCGCCCAAGGCGCAGAATGTTGCGTATACGCCGATGCAGCCTACGCCGGTACGTGCTGCTCAGGCCGGTCAAGCAAATTTGGATCTTGTGCACGACGTACCGTTGCAGATCAGCGCGGTGCTCGGAAAAACGGTCATGCCGTTGCGTGAAGTTGTCTCGCTCGCGTCGGGCGCGGTCTTTGAGTTGGACAAGCTGGCCGCGGAACCGATCGATCTGTACGTCAATAACATCTTGATTGCACGCGGCGAAGTGGTTGTGGTCGACGACAAGTACGCGGTGAAGATCAGCGAACTCAATCCTCAGGCGGGATAAATTCATTTCATGACCGCCGGGTTTTGGCTCCAGTATCTCCTAGCCTTGGTGGTCGTCGCGCTTATGCTCGGCGGCCTTTATGCTGTCGTTCGCGGTCTTGCCCGCGGACGGCTAATCGCTTCAGCGGATCGCCGTCTGGTTTCGGTGTTGGAATCGACCGTGCTTTCGCAGCACGCTGCGGTTCACGTTGTCAAAGCGGGCGGCAAATACTTGCTGCTTGGCGCGACGAACGGCGGCGTAACGACACTCGGCGAACTTCCGGCCGAAGAAGTCGACGGATGGCTTAGCGAGCAACGTTCGATGTTCTCGGCGCAGCAAGCTTCGCTGATCGACGCTTTCAAATATTTGCGCGGAAAACGGTGATTATCTTACGAGTAGCCCAGCGTGTGTGGGAACGCCACCGCGCATTTTTCATTGCGGCCGCAGTGGCCGTTACAACCCTTTGGATCGTTCCCGGGATCGCGACCGCCGCAACCGCGCCCGTCGCGCCGAACGTGCCGATTCCGCAGATCAATCTTGGCGTCGGCGAAGCGAAGAATCCGCACGACGTGGTGCAGGCGCTGCAGATTCTGCTTCTGCTCACGGTACTCGCTCTCGCGCCGACATTGCTCGTGATGGTTACGGCCTTCACGCGCATCGTGGTGGTCCTTTCGTTCGTTCGCACCGCGCTCGGTACGCAACAGGTCCCCCCGAACCAGGTGTTGATCGGATTATCGCTGCTGCTCACGTTCTTCGTGATGAGTCCGGTGATCAAAGACGTGAACGCGAACGCGGTGCAGCCCTACATGAAGAACCAAATCTCGCAGGCGCAGGCGCTCGACCGAGCGGCGAAACCGCTGCGCGCGTTCATGTTCAAGCAGACGCGTGAAAAAGACATTCAGCTGTTCTACTCGATTTCGAAAGAGCCGCGTCCGCAGCAGCAATCCGACGTCCCGACGTACCTGTTGATTCCCGCGTTCGTCATCTCGGAGCTGAAGACGGCGTTCGAGATCGGGTTCGCCATCTACATTCCCTTCATCGTCATCGACATGGTCGTCGCCAGCATTCTGCTCTCGATGGGCATGATGATGATTCCGCCCGTCATCATCTCGCTGCCGTTCAAGATCCTGATCTTCATCTTGGTCGACGGATGGAACCTGACCGTGGCGGCGCTCTTCCAGAGTTTTAAACAGTGAGCTTCGGCGACGCTATCTCGCTCGGACGGGAAGCCATTTTCGTTGCGCTCGTGGCTGCTGCGCCGGTCTTGATCTTGAGCATGATCATCGGGCTCGCAATCTCGATCTTCCAAGCGGTGACGCAGATTCAAGAACCGACGCTGGCGTTTATTCCGAAGATCATAATTGCCGCGATCGCGCTTCTGTTCTTCGGGCCGTTCATTTTGGCGATTCTGACCGACTTCATGAGCCGTGTCTTTTCCAATATGTCTCACTTCGTGAAGTGAGCCGATGGTAGACGTCTTCGGTCTTACAGGCGCGCAATTCGAGACGTTTCTGCTCGTGTTCGTTCGGGTGACGGCAATGCTGTTCGTCTTCCCGATCTTCTCGGCGCCGCAGGTCCCGATTCTCGCGCGCTTCGGATTCTCGGCGCTGATCTCGTTCATGCTCTTTCGCGTCGTGCCGATTGTGCCGGCATCCGCGGATCTCTACGGTTTGGCGTTGGGCGTCGTTTGTCAGATCGTGCTTGGGCTTATCGTTGG
>CAZJLJ010000074.1:0-14049 GCA_964546935.1 uncultured bacterium
AGACGTTCCGAAGTTGGATCAGGCGCAAGAAGTGAGCCGAGAATTGCGCCGGCGAAGCCCAAGGGAATTGAGATAATGCCGGGGTTTTGGAGAGGGAAGATGGCGGAGGCGCCCATGAATTGGGGGCTGATGGCGATGAGGATGAGCGATGAGATCAGACCGGTGAGCATGCCGCAGATTGCGCCGGTTGAGGAGAATCGTCGCCACGATAGTGCGAGGACCAGCGCGGGGACGTTGGCGCTGGCGGCGACGGCGAAAGCTAAGCCGACGAGATAAGCGACGTTTGCGCCGCTTAAGAGCACCGATAGTCCAATCGCAATGACGCCGAAGACGAATGCGGTCATCCGGGCGACGCCGACGTATTCTTTTTCCTCGCCCTTGCCGTCGCGTATGAGCGTCCACCAAATGTCGTGTGCGAATGCGGTTGATGCGGCGATGGTAAGGCCCGCGACGACGGCAAGAATCGTGGCGAACGCCACGGCGGTGATGAAAGCGGTGAGAAGAGGTCCGCCCAGTTCATTTGCAAGCACGGGTGCTGCGAGGTTGCTATTTTGCTGGGGAACGATGTAGCCGCGTTGCGCGAGGTCTTCATTGAGAACGAGTGATTGTTCCGGATGTTTTGCGATGTAGCGGATTGCCTGCGTGTCGCGAACCTGCTTGCCGATGTACTGAGGGCCGACGATCGTCGCCGCGCCCAGGCCCAAGACCGAAGATAAGACGTAAAAGATGCCGATCAGCGCCATCGCCCAGCCAACCGACGTGCGAGCAGCGCGCGCGTTGGGGACCGTGAAGAAACGCATGAGAATGTGCGGCAGTCCCGCGGTTCCTAAAACGAGGGCGAGGCCAAGTGAAATCAAGTCGAGCGCGCCCTGTTTTCCGTGGAAGAGAAGTCCGGGCTGCAGTAGATTGACGGAGTTGATGTCCGCTCGTACGTGCGACGCCGCATCGAGAAAAGCGCCCAACGAAAAATGGAAATGCGCCATTACGAGCAGCGTCAAAACCACGGACGATCCTAAGAGCAGGATGGCCTTGATGATTTGCACCCACGTCGTTGCGAGCATGCCGCCGAAGAGCACGTAAATAAGCATGATCGCGCCTACGACCACGATTGCCCAACTCTGATCGATGCGTTGGAATAGCAGGTTGATCAGCGATCCGCCGCCGACCATCTGCGCGATCATGTAGAAGAGCGTAATGACGAGCGTTGAGATCGCCGCGATTGCGCGGACGGCGCGTCCTTTGAGTCTGTAAGAGATAACATCGCCGACGGTATATTTGCCGGCGTTGCGAAGCGGTTCGGCAATGAGAAATAGGACTGCGAGATAGGCGACGAGCCATCCGACGGAATACATGAAACCGTCGAAACCGTAGAACGCGATAAGGCCGGTGATCCCCAGAAAGGACGCGGCTGAAATGTAATCGCCGGCAATGGCCCAGCCGTTTTGCGCACCGCTGATCTCGCGGTCGGCGGCGTAAAACCCGCGCGTCGACATGCTGCGGCCGGACGCCCAGTACGTAACTACCAGCGTGATCGCCAGAAAAACGCCGAACATTACGAGCGTTGCTTGTTGCATTATGCCTCGTGTCCAAGCTGCATGCGTGCAACGATCGTTGCCGTTAACTCATCGAAGTACCTCGCGCGCCGCATGTAGATGGCGAGCAAAATCCACGCGACTACGAACTGCGAAAGCGCAAACACGTATGCAAGCGTCAGTGGTCCGATCGCCGGCCGGCTCATTACATCGGGAAAGAACCCGACGCTAATGGGGAGCGCCAGATAAAACGCGATAAAGAAGATCGTGGCCGGTACGATAAACTGTCGCCGGGCGCGCAAGAGAGCTTGGAACTCAGGATCGGCCGCCAGCGCATCCCATTCGTCAGGAGTTACATGATGGTGCTGCACTGGGCGGTACTTCTCGCCCGGACGGACCTACCTTCTGATTCCGAGCGCCTTTCGCACTGAATCACCGATTAGCGCATCGACGGCGAGGGCCGCTAAGAACGTTCCGATTGCGAAGGCGGAGAAGATCGACGTCGGTCCATAACGCAACGTGTGAGCCACAAGCGAAATCGCAATGTAGGCAAGAAACGCCCCAAGGGTAAGCCGTATGAGGCCGATGAGAAATGGGCGCGGCGATGTGACGCCATGCATCATATCGCGTGCGATCGCGTCCGGCGAGCGCGTACCCAGATTCCAGAGAATCAGCGCAGAAGCGGCACAACAGATCGCCACGACGAGGCGCGAGAACGCGTCAAGTGCGGCGAGCAGCAGAAGCTACTCTTCGTCGGGCCAGCCGGCGATCTCACCGATCGCGGCGCTCTTCGCGACGCGCAATCCGAGCATCGCACACTTCATGCGTGTGGGGCTGATGCCTATTCCCACGTTCTCCAAGATGACGTCTTTAGAGAGTTTAGCTACATCTTCCAGCTTCATTCCCTTGATTGCTTCGGTTAGCATCGACGCCGAAGCTTGGCTGATCGCGCAGCCTTTTCCGGAGAAGCGCACATCGTTCACGAGGCCTTCGTGCACGTTGAACTCCATGCGAATCTCGTCTCCGCAAAGCGGATTGAGATCTTCAGCCGAAACATCGGGGGTTTCCAGATGCCCGAAGTTCCGCGGGCTGCGGTAGTGATCTAGGATGTAATCGCGGTAAAAATCGTCCATGTTTACAGTTTGAAGACGTACGCGGCTTTTTCGAGCCCTTCGACGAGAGCGTCCACGTCTTCTCGCTTATTATAGACGTAGAAAGATGCACGTGCGGTTGCAGCCCAGCCCATCTTGTCGTGCAGCGGCATCGTGCAATGGTGGCCGGCGCGGATGCAAATCCCCTCGGTATCCAAGATCGATGCTAGGTCGTGTGCGTGAATGTCGGCAAAGTTGAAAGGCAACACGCCGGAAACCAGCGCGGGATCCTTCGGGCCGTAAATTTCCAGTCCACGAGATTCAAGCGGAGCCAATCGCTCGAGCGCGTACGCAACGAGTTCCTGCTCGTGAGCGCGGACCCAATCCATGCCGAGCGCGGAGAGATACTCCACTGCGACGCCGAGCCCGATGGCATCGGCGATGTTGCTCGTGCCTGCTTCGAATTTCCACGGAATTTCGTTGAACGACGTGTGCTCGTATTGCACTTTGCGAATCATGTCACCGCCGGCGAGAAATGGCGGCATCGCTTCAAGCAACGCGCGCTTGCCGTACAACACGCCGATTCCCGTCGGGCCGAGCATCTTGTGTCCGCTGAAGGCATAGAAGTCTACATCGAGTGCTCGCACGTCCACAGCAAGGTGCGGTGCACCTTGCGCTCCGTCGACAAGAACCGTTGCGCCGGCGGCATGTGCCTTCGGAATGATTTCGTCGAGGGGAACAATCGTTCCGAGCGTGTTGCTAACGTGCGAGATGGCAAGCAGCTTCACGCCACGCAGCAACGTTTCTAGATCGTCGAGAATTAAGACGCCGTCTCGATCCACGGGGATAAAGCGCAGTTGTGCGCCCGTCTTGTCGGCCAGCAGCTGCCACGGCACGAGATTCGAGTGGTGCTCGATTTCGGAGGTAAGGATGACGTCGCCCGGCTTAACGTTCTGCAATCCCCAGCTGTAGCCAACGAGGTTGATCGCTTCGGTAGCATTGCGCGTCCAAATCACTTCGGCTGAATCGGCGTTGATGAAGCGAGCGACGTTCACACGCGCGGCTTCGAATGCATCAGTAGCGCGCGCCGCAATCTCGTAAACACCGCGGTGGATGTTGGCGTTGTATTCCGTGTAATAATTGACGAGCGCATCGATAACCGGTTGCGGTTTCTGCGACGTTGCAGCGGAATCGAGATAAACCAGCCGTTTCCCGCGCGACGTTTCGCGTTGGAGGATCGGGAAATCGGCAATAACCTTTGCCAGTTTATCTTCGGATACGGTAATCATTTATTCGACCTTACGTTGTAGTGCTGCTCGCAATTCGTCGCGGAGGGCTTGGGTTGGAAAACGGTCTATGACCGGCTCGAAGAATCCGAGCGCGATCATGCGTTCGGCTTCGCTGCGTTCGATGCCGCGGCTCGTCATATAGAAAATTTGTTCGTCATCCAGCGCTCCGATCGTTGCGCCGTGATACGCTTTGACGTCGTTCGCTGCGATTTCCAGGGCCGGAATGGAATCGATATGCGCCCGCTTCGAAAGCAAAAACGCATCATCGCGAAGGTTTGCGTCGGTACGCTGCGCGTTCTGCGCGATGCGAATGTTGCCCAAGTACCGTCCCTGCCCCGATCCCGTTGCGGCTGACTTCACCAGCGTCTGCGACGTCGAATCGCCGGCGCGGTGATCGACCGTAGTCACGATGTCTACGTGTTGCGATCCGGACGGGAAGAAGAGCGTTGCAATTTGAGCGTCGATGCCCGGCTGCTCGATGGTTACGACAAGGTCGGAGACGGAAAGAGCCGCGCCCAATTCAGCCGTCGTCCATGCAGCCGTCGCATCGCGTCCCGGTCGCGCGACGCGCGTAAACACAAGGCGAGCATCAGTCGGGGCGTCTTGCACCGCGGCGTACGAGAGTTGCGAACCTTCGTCGCCGATCGCTTCCGTTACACCGGCGACGAACGAGTTTTCACCCGCTTCGATACGTTCGACAAACGTTGCGTTCGCGCCGTGTTCCAATAACACGACGGTGTACGGAAAAATTGCTTTCCCCGCATCCACGCGGTACGTAATAACGATCGGTTCGGCGACGTTAAGTTCTGCCGGCACGTAGACAAACGCACCCAACTGCGCAAATGCGCGCGTTAGCTGCGCAAATTTGTGTTGCGGCTGAACGCCTTGTTCGAATGCACGGCGGAATAGGTCCGGATGCTTCTGCGAGGCCGTTACGAGGTCGCAAGCGATAACACGTTCGGGAACGGCGCCGATCGCAACGCTACCGTTGCCGGCGTCGACGGAGAGATCTTCGAGCGAAAGATTCTCGAGATCGTACTTCCAGTAGCGGCTCGGCTTTTCACGTCCGCTTTTAGTCGACGCGAAATTATCGAGAGCTTTGGAACGGTCAGCGCGGGAAACGAGCGATTCGTCGAAACTCTCGAACGCCGGCGAAGCGAGGACGCTAGGCAATTGCGCCGATCTCCTCGCGCACTTTATCGTAGCCTTCGCGTTCGATACGGTGCGCCAGATCGGATCCACCGGTCTTGGCAATGCGGCCATCGATCATGACGTGCACGACGTCCGGTTCAATATGCTGAAGAATGCGCGGGTAGTGCGTGATGATAAGGAAGCCGGTATTCTCGCCTTCGTCGCTGGCACGCAACGCCTTCACCGATTCGCCGACGTCTTTGAGCGCGTCGACGTCCAGTCCCGAATCGGTTTCGTCCAGAATGGCGTACTTCGGCGCAAGAACCGCCATTTGCAGCATTTCCAGGCGCTTCTTTTCACCGCCCGAGAAGCCGTCGTTGAGGTAACGGCCCAAAAACGACGGATCCATTCCGAGCACGTCCATCTTCTCGAGGAGCAGCGTGCGGAATTTGCCCGGGGTGATCTCGCCGGGGCGTACCGCTTGCCGCGCTGCGAAAAGAAAGTTCGGCACTTTCACGCCCGGGATCGCGGCGGGATATTGAAAGGAGAGAAAGAGGCCCGCGCGGGCACGCTTGTCGGCCGGCAGTTCCAGGAGATCGGCGCCGTCGAGCGTCGCGGTTCCCGCGGTCACGTCGTATTTCGGATGTCCGGCCAGTGAAAAGGCGAGCGTCGATTTGCCGCTGCCGTTGGGTCCCATGAGGGCGTGAACTTTGCCCGGTTCGACGGTAAGGTCGATCCCTTTGAGAATTTCGTTGCCTTCCACGCTGCCGCGAAGGCCCTGGACGCGCAGTCCCTGGTCGCTCATAACTCTCCAAATAACGAGTGAAATATCGGGCAAAACCCGCCCACGTATAGTACGGCCGCCTCCGATAGAAAGTCAAGGATTAACTTTACTATCTCGCCACCGCGTGCTAGGATATCGAACGACGTCATGCAGGTCGACCGCTTTTTTCAAACCACTCGAGGCAAAATCGTCGCGGAGCTCCGCCGGCGCCATTCGGCGTCTGCCGCGGACCTCGCCGAGGTTTTCGGCCTTTCACCAAACGCGGTGCGCCAGCAGCTCGTCGTCCTCGAACGCGATGGACTAGTCGAAGAGAAGTCGGTCCGCCGGGGCCCAACCAAGCCGACGCTTGAGTTTTCGCTGACGGCCGAAGCCGACAAGCTCTTCCCGCAGCAGTACGACAAAATGCTGGCCGCGGTTCTTCGCGAGGTGAAGCAGAAATTCGGACCCCCTGCGGTCGAAGAGATCTTCGAGGGCATCGCGCGTCGCGCAGTCGAGAAGACGAAGCAGAGAGTCAACGCCGAAACCACTGAGGGCAAGGTTGCTCAGCTCACCGAGGTTCTGCGGGACGGCGGCGTGGCTGCTGAATACAGTTTGATCGACGGCGGGTTCATGCTAACGGAACACACGTGTCCGTACTCGGGTGTTGTTAAGGAACATCCGGAAGTTTGTTCGGTCATTCACCAGGTGCTCGACGAAACAATCGGCGGCGAGCACAAGCAAGTGGAGTCGCTTGCGACGGGTGGAAAGAGTTGCAAGTTCGAGTTAAAGGGAGTCTAGGCTAAGAAGTGGATTTCGCGAAGTTTCAGCGCTTGGTTTCAGACCGTCCGGGGTTTGAAATGATGGACAAGCCGACGGCCACCGGCGAGTATTTCAGCGACTCGTGCGGCGACATGTACAATATTTTTCTGAAAGTCGGCCCCGGCGCTGTCATCGAAGACGTTTCGTATTTCACGACGGGTTGTGGCTTCGGCGTCGCGACCTGCAGCTTGGTCACCGACCTAGCACGCGGCAAAACGATCGATGAGGCATCCGCAATTAGCACCGCAGATATCGAAGCAGCACTCGACGGATATCCTGAGAAGAAAAAAGATTATCCTGAGCGCGTGCTGGATGCGCTGAAACTTGCGATCGAAGATTACAAAGCAAAAGTTAGTTCGGGGGTAGTTCCCGACTATGCGGCTATGCCGGCACCCGAGCGACCGGCTGTAACGCAGCCCGTTGCACAAGCGTCGCCGCCCGTCGATAGTGACGGAAAAGTTTTGATTCGACTGCACTAAAGTTTTGATTCGACTACACTGATGCAAATGACGCCGGACCGGCGTCATTTCGCTTACTCAGGCCCTTTAAACACTCAAGCGTTCGTCCTAGACTTCTATAAGATAGAAGTGCCATTGGGTACTGCCTTAGGGGAATAACCGTGCTCCCACTGGGCCTTGGTACGAAAGCGAGTGTTCAACATGACAAAGGCTCTTGTACACGCGTATCGACGGTGGCTGACATTCCTATTTGTTGGCCTCTTAGCCGCACCGATTGCGATTCCGATGATTGCAATCGCGCAGGGTGCTCCGAATCCGCCTCCCGCCGACTTCGGGTCGCCTCCGTCGGGCGAAATTCCAATTCTCTATAACGATCATCACGTTTACTCCAAACCGGACACACTGAAAAACGGTCGGGTATTAGCGGCTCTGGTGCGCGGAGGAACGATCTTGATACCGTTGCGTTCGATGTTCGAGCAAATGGGCGCATCGGTTTCGTACGATCCCGCAAGTAAGACTGCCGACGTAAGTAAACCCGGCTCGGACGTGAAGGTGACGGTCGGCAAACCAGAAGTCATAATCAATGGCGAAAGCCGCCCATTAGACGTTCCGCCGGAAATGTACAAAGGAACGGTTCTCGTTCCGATCCGCGTGATTTCCGAGGGCATGGGTGCGTACGTGCAATGGGTTCCGGATAAGCGGCTTGTCGTGGTGAGATATTTGCCACCGACACCGCCTCCGCCGCCCGCAACTGCGACTCCACCGCCGGCAACACCTCCGCCGACACCAACTCCATCACCGACACCTAAACCGATCCCGCGGCAATTGTGGGTCAATGGCGACTGGATATATGCCGGCAAAATTTACAACGAATTTAGCGCCGGAAACAAACTGCAAGATTCTTACAACGTGCAGGGCGGTGGTGCAATTCCACTTGGAAAGAACCTTGCGGTTATGGCCGAGGGCGATTTCCGAGAGTGGGAATATACGCACACGCAAAATATTGCGACGCCGGCAGCACTGCCGAACGGAGTTATCCCTTGTCCGCCGGGCGGCGATCCTGGTTGCGTAACGGTCATCGGCGGCGGAGGACAGGTGTTTGTTCCGTCATTTAAGGCCAAGGAGAGCGATACCGACGCTCGCATCGGCATAGGTTTCAATAATCCGAAAATCTTCGTCGTTGGAAGTTGGCTCTTCCGGACGAACAACTTTGGCTATCCGAAAACGAATGGGCCCGGCTTCGGAATCGAGGTACTGCCCGATTTCCGACAGGAAGTCACATTATACGGAAGCTGGTTCTACTATCCGTGGGTACATGGTGACTTTCTAGCGCCGAGCGGCCAAAGCTTTACCACAGCCTACAACATCAACCGATATCAGTTCGGCGGTATGTGGGTTATCGCGCACTCACCGGTGTACCTGGACATAGGTTACATGGGAGATCACGGTATCGCGAAGGCCGATTCACCAATCGGTTTCCTTCACCAAGGCGGATACGTAGGTCTCGGCATTCATTTCTAAGCGACACGCATTTCGCGCTGGACTTCAATGATTTGCGCCGGCCGTCAGTGGACTGCCGGCGCGAATTTCATATCGCGTTGTTCTTCCATCCGGAATCGACTCGAATAGCGCGATGCTATTTACGTGAACCACCATCGATCGAACGTCGAGCATCGGGAGCGGCCGTTGTCCTCCGCCTTTAACGCGTGCAATCGTCACGTGGGCAACGGCGTCTTCGTTAAAAGTAAAGCCGAGCGTTCGGCATTCATCCCGCAGTGCGTACGCGAGCGTCCGAAACGAGGCGCCTTGATCTCGAGCGCCGACGTAAACGACGCGCGGCCGGCGCTCGTTGGGAAAAGCGCCGAGCTTGTTCAGCTCGAGAGCGAACGGCGCCGTTCGTGCGGCAACAGCCTCGGCCACGTGTTGCAGCGGCTCGAACCGTTCCGGCGGGACGTTCCCCAGAAAAGCAAGCGTCAAATGGAATTTGGAATCCGGTTCGTATCGCGCCTCGAAGGCCGCGCTACGAAGCTGATCCTGGATAGCGGCACATTCACGACACACCGTTTTGTCGAGTGCAATACCAAAAAAGAGCCTAAACATAGTATTATTGAGGCGTTAAGCTTAACCAAAACTTAACAAAGCAATCGGGCCCTTGGTGTCTCTTCACAAAAGCAGCGGGGGTGCGATTTGACATTTAACTGGAGGTTCTCATGATCCGGACATCGTTCCGGCGCGCCGTACTTGCGGTGGTCCTCCTGCTAACAATGCTCTGCCAGGGAACTTGGGCACTGGCGGGCACCACAGGTGGACTTTCCGGTACAGTCGTCGATGCGCAGTCTGGCGCGCCCGTAGCGGGCGCCAAAGTGACGGCAACCAGCCCGTCGCAGACTGTCACCGGCACCACGGACGCAGCCGGTCGCTTTGCCTTCCTATCACTGGCTCCTGACACTTATACCGTTGCGGTCGAGCACTCGGGATACGAACCGGTTAGTGAACCGGGCAATCCCGTTTTTGCAGATACCGTGCAACGCGTAACCATTCGACTCGCAACGCAGCTGAAAACGATTGCGACCGTCCGTTCCTCGGGAGCGGGGTCGCTCGTGCGTTCCGGCACGACCGCGGACGTTTATGCAATTAATGCTGCGACGCAACAAGCTGTTTCCGCCGTTGGCGGCGGCGGCGGTTTGAACAGCGCCTATTCCGCCATCGCAACCGTGCCTGGTGCGTACGTTGCCGGAAATCAATCCGGTTACTTCCAAACGGTGCATATTCGTGGCGGCGATTTCGACCAAGTCGGCTACGAGTTCGATGGCGTCCCGATCAATAGATCGTTCGACAACTATCCCTCGGGCGCCGCATCTTCACTCGGTCAACAAGAAGTACAAGTCTACACCGGTGCAGCTCCGTCGAACTCCGAAAGCCAAGGTCTCGCCGGATTTATCAACCAGGTGATCAAGACCGGTACCTCGCCCGGATTTTTCAACGGGCAAATCGGTGAAGGCACGCCGTACTACTACCATCACGCGTTGGGTGAGGCCGGCGGCGCAACGCCTAACCGGCTGTTTTCGTATTACATTGGCCTTGGCGGCCTCAACCAAAACAACACCTACGTAGATTCAACGAACGGCCAGGTTTACAACGGTTGGCTCGGCACTCCGATCGCACAGACATCCCCGGACACACCGTGGCAACTGGCGGGCACCGAGTATGGTCTACCCGCAACGATCGCTATTCGCGATACGGTTGTGAATGTGCATTTCGGTATCCCGCACCATAAAGATAGTGGACGCGACGACGTTCAAGTTCTGTATGACGGCGAGATGATAAACAACGGGTTCTTCCAGAGTCCGTTCCAAGCGACGGGTACTAATATAAATACTCCGTACGGTCAACCGTTCTGGCTGGACGGATACCAATGGAGTTGCGGCAGCGGCCAACTTTACAACGCCGTCAGCGTAGGCACGACGCCTTCTTGTTTGAGCGCGTACTTTTACCCGAACCATTCGGAAGGAAGACAACTCGCGAACGTACCCGGACTTCCGAATTCGTGTCCGGGTGGAGGCCCGTGCGAGTTCATACCGCTTCAAGCGAGAGACACTTCCTGGAACAATCAGCAGATAGTCAAGCTGCAGTATCAGAAGAACTTCGGTTCAAACGCCTATGCGCGAATCTACGGCTACACCTACTACAGCAATTGGCTGCTCGATGGTCCCAACGGCGCCTACGATAACAACGTGGGCACCGGTTACCAATTAACCGCACCCGATTACGAGCTGTCTTCGCACACGCGTGGCGTATCGCTGAACTTCTCCGATCAGTTCAATCCGCAAAATCTCGCATCGGTGCAAGGTTCGTATACTACCGCGATATCCATTCGCGATAACAACACGCAGATGTTCAATACTTCCGGCAGCTATACGCAGCTCATTGCGGTCAACGCCGCAGATCCGTATAGCGGCTTCTGTTACAGCTCCGCCGGTGGAGCACCCGTGTCGTGTGCACCGCGCGGACCGAACGCTCATGGTACGTTGACCCGTATCGCGACCGGTGCGGTTCCTACGCTGCCGACAACCTGTAACGATCCCAACGTGCCAACTACGACGTGCGCGTGGCTTTCAACCGAAAACGGCTTGCGTGCAACGTACAACGGAGTAGTGCCCGAATTCTCGGCATACTCGATCACCGATCAGTTCCGCCCAAATGAAAAGTTGCTCTTCAACTTCGGTGTGCGGTGGGATAACTACAAATTCACCGGTGCCAATCTCGACGCAGGGCCGGCGCGTCAATTTTGGTATAATGCGTACAACCGCAGCACTTGCCTCAATAACACGACGAAGTCCCCGGTCGACGTTGCGGCGCTAGGCACCGCGCCGGGAACGTGCCCGGCGGGGTTTACGCCGCTCTTTGGCAGTCCACTGGGACTCCGAAACGATGTTGGGAAACCGGTCGAGGAGTTCAACGTATTCCAGCCTCGATTCGCGCTAACGTACACGCTATCGCCGGATTCCGTGATTCGCGCCTCGGTCGGTAAATACGCGCAACCGCCGAATGCGGCGTTCGAGCAGTACGAGACGCTCGATTTGAACGAACCGTATCGATTGCTGGGGCCGGACTTCTTGGCATTCGGCCGCAACACCCCGAGCTCTTCGATCAATCCGCCGACTTCCACCAACGTCGACTTTTCATACGAACAACACTTCCGCGGCACGGACATGTCGTTCAAGTTGACGCCGTTCTACCGGCACACCCAGAACCAGATTCAAAACTTTTTCTTGAATCAGGCGACGGGATTCATCTCGGGGTTGAACGTCGGCGCGCAGCTGAGCCGCGGATTCGAGTTCCAGTTCCAGAAGGGTGATTTTACGCGCAACGGTTTTGCAGCGTTGCTCTCGTTCGCGTACACGTACTCGACGATCAAATATAGCCAGCTTTCGAACGGCACAACGATCCTTTCGCCGATCGAAGCGACGATCGCACAGTACAATGCATATACGAAAGACTGCGCGACCGGCGGAAGGCTCGCTGGAAAAACGCAGTTCGGACTGCCGGTTTGCGGCGCCACCAATACGGGCACTGCGGCAGCGCCGTGTTACAACGCGGCCGGCGCGCCGGATCCGGCGTGTGCAGCAGGCGACATTGGAAATCCGTATTGGAACGCGCCGGGGCAATCGTTGATCGATCCCTCGCAGGCGTTTCAGACGTACGACATCTTCCCGGCCGGCATCAATGCGTCGTACTCGGCCTTCGGAGCGCCATATGCTTCGACGCTCGTGCTGAACTATAAGCACGACAAGTGGAGCATTACGCCGTCGGTCCAATTCCAGGGAGGCACGCGCTATGGCGCGCCACTGACCTGGCCCGGAATTTACCCGGATGCTTCAGTTGCAGCGGGACAAACGCCGTGCGGTGTTGGCCCCGCCGGAACGAATAGCAACTACCCATTTGGGAATCCGGGGACAAACGTTTACGATGCGACGACGTGTCCCAATGGTTTGGCTACTGCCGGCTACACCGGTTTAAGCTCGTTCGGCCAACTCTCGATTCCCGACCCATTTACGGGCAACTTCGACAACCTCGGTGCGTTCGTGCAACCAAACCAGATCATGTTCAACCTGTCCGCGTCGTATGACGTTTCGCCGCGCATTACGGTAACGGGCACGTTTGCGAACATCGTGAACCGGTGTTGGGGCGGAACGAAAGCCGCGTGGACGGTCAGCGATCCGAACATCTGCAGCT
Source organism: uncultured bacterium (assembly GCA_964546935.1). Classification (GTDB taxonomy): domain Bacteria; phylum Vulcanimicrobiota; class Vulcanimicrobiia; order Vulcanimicrobiales; family Vulcanimicrobiaceae; genus JALYTY01. The sequence goes on from CAZJLJ010000074.1 coordinate 12,820, forward strand.
ACGGACAGGTCACGCCTGCCGGACTTATACCGCCCAAAGGCAACACGTTCAATCCCGGCGATCCAGCCGGATCGCTGCCTTTCCAGCAATTCCCGTATCAAGGGTTCTTTGGTCCGTTCGATATCAACGGATTGAACTCAACCGGAAAACAACCGTTCAATATGTACTTCGAAGCTCGCGTCAAGATCTAAATTATCGCGACGCGGCACTGATAAACCGTTACTCGTAGTAACAAGAAGGAATCCCGGATCAAAAATGCCGGGATTCCTTCTTTTTGAACATCGCGTGAAGACTGTATGCAATATCTAATGCTGGTTTAATTGCCGGTAAGAATAGTACTTAATGCGACGTTTCCAATAGGTTGTTCGCGGCCTTATGAACAACTTAAAGGCCGTCAGGGCGCTTGCTATTGCGCTTTGCAACAGCAAGCACGCTGACTTATTGCCTTTTCTTAGGAGGTTTGAATGATCCGGACCACGTTCCGGCGCGCTGCAATCGCAGTGTTCCTCCTCGTCACGATGCTTTGCCAGGGAACATGGGCACTGGCAGGCACGACGGGTGGACTCTCGGGTGTAGTCGTCGACGCGCAGTCTAATTCGCCCGTTTCGGGCGCAAAAGTGACGGTGAATAGTCCGTCACAAACGGCCACTGCGACAACAGACTCTGCGGGCCGCTTTTCCTTCCTGTCACTTGCACCGGACACGTACACCGTGTCGGTGGAGCACGCGGGATACGAACCAGTTGCCGTTCCGGGCAACCCGGTTTTTGCTGACTCGCAACAGACGGTTACCGTTCGCGTTGCAACTCAGCTTAAAACGATCGCCAGCGTTCGTTCGCAAGGCGGCGGTTCGCTCGTAAAATCCGGCACCACGGCCGACGTGTATGCAATCAATGCATCGACGCAACAAGCTGTTGCGGCAGTCGGCGGCGGCGGCGGTTTGAACAGCGCCTACTCCGCAATTGCAACGGTCCCCGGTGCATACGTCGCCGGTAACCAAGGCGGTTATTATCAAACCGTTCACATTCGTGGCGGCGACTTCGATCAAGTCGGCTACGAATTCGACGGCGTTCCGATCAACCGTTCGTTCGACAATTATCCGTCGGGCGCAGCGTCGTCACTGGGACAACAAGAAGTGCAAGTATACACCGGTGCTGCTCCGTCGAATTCGGAGAGCCAAGGACTTGCCGGTTTCATCAATCAGGTTATCAAGACGGGTACGTCGCCGGGCT
>CAZJLJ010000075.1:0-13291 GCA_964546935.1 uncultured bacterium
ATGAAGTGCGCATCACGCGGATCTTTGCCTTGCATGAAAATGCTATAGCCGCGGAAGACCGACGACGTACTGTAGCATTCCGCTACGCGTTTGTTGCGAAAGTCGATCTTCGTGTAAATGCCCAAACTGCCGACGATGCGCGTGATCGGATCCCACGCCATCTCGATGAGTTGCCCGGGCTGCTGCTCTTCAACACTACGCGGAACATCTTTGGTCGCCATGGCGGCTCCGTTCTCTGTGAATTAGTAGGCTCGTGGGCGATAGCCCGTTGTGAGCTGCGGCTGGCGGTGACGCCACTTCGGCTCTTTATCGGCGCTGGCTTCGGTGGTCGCGCGAAGCGTGCGAATGAAGCGTCCGTAACCGGTGACCATTGCGGTCGAAAGCGTCGATCCGGGCGGTTCGTCCATAAACGGCATGAACTTATCCGGGAAGCCCGGCATGGTGCACGCCATGCAAATGCCGCCGACGTTGGGGCAACCGCCGATGCCGTTCATCCATCCGCGCTTCGGAACGTTACATTTTATTACCGGGCCCCAGCAACCCAATTTAACGAGACACTTACGCGAACCGTACTCTTTTGCGAAGTCGCCTTGCTCGTAGTAACCGGCGCGATCGCAATTTTCGTGCACCGTATTCTCGAAAAGCCACTTCGGGCGCAGCATGTCGTCTAGCGGAATCAGCGGTGCTTTTCCGGCTGCAAACCACAACAAGTACGTGAGCGTCTCGGACATGTTGTCCGGTTGCACCGGACAACCGGGGACGCAAACGATCGGAATGCCGGCTTTCGATTTCCAATTCCAGCCCAAATAATCGGGAACGCCCATTGCGCCGGTCGGATTTCCTTGCATTGCGTGAATGCCGCCGTACGTTGCGCAAGTTCCCGCCGCTACGATCGCGAGCGCTTTCGGTGCAAGACGATCGAGCCATTCGTTTACTGTAATCGGTTGATTAGTAGCGGGATCGTTGCCGAAGCCTGTGAAGTAGCCTTCGCGTTTGATCGATTCATTTGGGATCGATCCTTCCACCACCAGAACGAACGGCTCCATCTCGCCGCGTTCGGCACGGAAAAAGGCTTGCATGAAATCGTCGCCGACGTCGTACGAAATCAGCGGCCAGAAAACATTGACTTTGGGAAGTCCGGGAATCGTGCCGAGCGCGATGTCTTCGATTGACGGTTGCGTTGCAGCCGTCAACGAAACGGAATCCCCATCGCAACTCAATCCGGCGTTGATCCAGAGAAGATTGATCGTAAGATCTTGGGGTTGAACGGCCACGTCGCGACCCTCCGTAAGGAGACGGATTCAACCGTACATTGTATTATAGCTCTGGAAAGAGGCCGCGCGAAACATGCACGAAGTATCAATTGCGCTTGCGGTCGTGGACGAACTTACGGCGCGCATCGCGAGCGATGGCACAGAGAAGATTACGGCTGTTTACTTGCGCATCGGAAAGTTGACTGCGGTCGACACTCAAGCAATGAACTTTGCTTGGGATTTGGTAACTGAAGGAACGCTTGCTTCGAATTCGCGCTTGCAAATCGAAACCGTTCCGTTGAAGATTCTGTGCAAAACTTGCGCAACCGAACAAATAGTTGAAGGCGTGCTGCCTATTTGTCCGCGCTGCGGTTCATCGTCCGACTCAATCGTCGCCGGCCGTGAACTTATAATCGCCGCCGTGGAGGTGTTAGATGCCGGTACGAATCGTGGAAGTCCAACAGAACATCCTGCGAAAGAACAGTACCTACGCTCGTGAACTACGCGACCGGTTCTCCGCCACCGGGACGTATGTCGTTAACTTCCTCTCGAGCCCCGGTTCGGGTAAAACCACGCTCATCGAAGAGACGTTGAGGAAGCTACAGCCTGCGTATCGTGTGGCCGCATTGGTCGGCGATCAAGCAACGGAAAACGATTCCTTGCGTCTCGCACGCAGTGGTGCACCGGTGAAACAGATCACCACCGGCGCGGAGTGCCGGTTAGACGCTCAAATGATAACCGACGCATTGCAAGAGTTCGCCGGAGCCGGCGCCGATTTGCTTGCGATCGAAAACGTTGGAAACCTGATCTGTCCCGCGGAGTACGACTTGGGCGAAGATTTGCGGATTGTTCTCTTCGCAGTTACCGAAGGCGAGGATAAGCCTCTGAAATATCCGCTCGCTTTCAACACTTCACAAGTCGCCGTGATTTCAAAAACGGATTTGGCGCAAGCGGCCCAGTTTGACCGCTCTGCTGCTTTGGAGAATATCCGGCGAGTGAACCCCTCAATCCGCATCTTCGAGCTTTCGGCGCGCACCTTGGCGGGTATGGACGCTTGGATCTCTTTCCTTAGAGACGGCATTGAGTCGAAACACGGAATCGCCGTACTGCACTAAAAAGAGCCGCGCAACCGCGCGGCTCTACGTTTACGTGCGCTCTCCGGTTTATTGCCCGGTGATTTCGGTGACGATGCGGTCGGCGTGATACACGTGCGTTAGTCCCGCGACGAGCGCGCGGCTATCCACCGCGACCGCCCGGTTGAGTTTTGGATCGTATCCGAAGGCGCCGCCGAGCGAGTGGATGTTCCCGTCGAAGATCAAGCCGACGACTTCGCCGTTCTCGTTGATCAACGGGCTTCCCGAATTGCCTCCGATAATGTCGTTCGTCGTGCTAACGTTCATCGGTGTCGAGAGATCGAGCGAAGACTTCGCGTCGAGCCAGCTTTGCGGCAAAACGTAGGGCGTAGCGCCATTTGCACGGGTGAACAACCCGCCGATCGTGGTGTACGGCGCTGCGGTGCCGTGCTCGTCCGTGAACCCCTTAACGACACCGTAGCTCAAGCGTTCGCTAAACGTTGCGTCGGGATAAACGCTGGTGCCCTCAACCGCAAAACGCGCCTTTGCAATTGACTCGGAGAGCTGGCGCGACGGATTGAGGACCTGATCCTCGTACTGCTTACGCACCGCACGCGACTCGGTGTCGATGCGCCGTGCCAGATCGATGAATGGGTCGTCGGAAGCGACTACCGCAGCTTCGCCGCCTTCGTACAACTTTTTGCGGAAGTCGATGCTGCCGAGTTTAGTATTGCCGACCAGGTAGTGCGCCTCGTCTTGCGGCGAACGGTTCTGCAGCACTTCCTTTACGAAAGAATCGTCCGGCCCGAACTCACGGCGAAGATTGTCCAGCGCGAACGCGAGATTCAATTCCTCGACCCCCGGATAGATCGGCGACGGATCGAAGAGTTCTTCAGGCAGTGTGACCAGTGCGGAGTCACTGTACTCGGGCAGCCGTTCCGCATTCGGCTTTGCTTTCTCAACCGGTAAACGTACTAGAGTTTGGGCGAAACGGAAATACGAAGAACGGAAAGCGGCGCCGCTCTTGTAGGAGTACGTTATTTCCATTTTCTTCTTCAGCGTTTGCAACGCGGCCATCTTATTCCACACTTGTGCGTACGATTTTTGCAGCGCGGGCTTCGCTGCGACTTGCGAACGCAGATGGTTTTCGTTGGTGACGAGTTTGCCGAAGAACGTAGGATCGTCGAGCGCTTGCAGCTGCCCAACGAAGACCTTATAGCTGTTTTCGGTGTAGAAAAGCTCGTCGTTGCTCGTCCGCTTTTGTTCCGGCCCTTCACTCTGGTATTCTTCGAGTTGGCCGCGAAGCTCGGCAAGCATAGCGATGCGCCTCGGCAGCGTCACGTCACGTAAGTACTCGAGTTCCGAGACGGTCATTTCGCGTTGCGTCGAGCCGGGGTTCCCCGCGACAAAAACCAGGTCGCCGGCTTTCGAGCCGTTCTTGCTCCAATGCAAGTATTGGGGCGTCTCGGCGGGCTTTCCGTTCTCGTATGCGCGGATGAACGCTACGTCGAAGTCGAAGCGCGGGAAGTTGAAATTGTCGGGGTCGCCACCGAACTGCGCGATTCCGAATTCGGGAATGAAGACAAGACGAACGTCGCGATAGCGATGGTACTTGTAAACGTCGTAGATGCCGCCGTGATAAAGAGAGACGACGTCGCACCGAATCGCCGGATTGGTGGCGCACGCTTTTTGGAGCTTTGCGTTCTCGGCTCGGGACGCGGCGGTAAAGGCCGCTCCGCTCAATCCCTTGGTAGCCGCGAGCATCTCTTTAGTGACGTCGGTTATCGTATCGAGCCGGTCGATTTCGAAGCCGTCGCACTTTTGCTCTTCGGCTTCAGTCTTAGCGTAAAACCCGTTTTCCACGTAGTTCTTGCTGGACGTGGAGAGATTATCGGCGCACTCGACGGCGCAGTGGTGGTTGGTCATGATCAGGCCTTGCGGCGACACGAACGACGCCGAACACCCGCCCGCGATGCGGAGCGACGACGAGCGAACGTGGTCTAGCCAAGCCTGAGAGGGGGTGAATCCGTGGAGCGCGCCGACCGTCTGCGAGGGAAAGTGATCTAGCGTCCACATCCCTTCGTCGGCCGACGCCACATTGGACAGCGCAAAAAACAGCGCTGTTGTAAGAGCGACAGCAAACTTCATTCCTAACTCTTCGGCCAGGACGCGGTTCACCCATTGTGCGAAAGAGGCATAAAAGGAGAACAGATGCGATTTTTCAGTGCGCTTTTTGTGTCGCTTTTATTTTTTGCGCTTGCTCCGGCCGGCGCGACGGCGGCAGCAGCACCCTCCACTCCGTTTTCTTCTCTCCACTTTCGTAACATCGGCCCCACAACGGGACGAATCGATGCAGTTGCCGGCGTTGCGGGCGATGCGACGACGTATTTTGCGGGCGGGCTCGGCGGATTGTGGCGCACCACGGACGGCGGCGTTTCATGGAAGCCGCTCTTCGATGACAAAGACGTAACATCGATCGGCGCAATCGCCGTTGCGCCGTCAAATCATCGTGTCGTTTATGTGGGAACCGGCGAACCCAATATCCGCAACGACATTGCGTTCGGCAACGGCATGTACCGTTCCGATGACGGCGGCGATACTTGGAAGCATATCGGTCTCGATGCGACGTCGCAAATCGCGCGTATCGAAGTGGATCCACACAACGCGAGGGTTGCGTATGTCGCGGCAATCGGCGATCCGTTCGCTTCAAATTCCGAACGCGGCGTTTTTAAAACTTCCGACGGCGGAAAACATTGGCAACGTGTGCTTTACATCGACGACACGACGGGCGCATCGAGCATCGCGATGCAGCCGGGCAATTCGCAAGTATTGCTTGCCGGCATGTGGACGGTGCACCGGGAGCCCTGGATGCTCACGAGTGGCGGCGCGAACGACGGAATCTACCGGTCGACGGACGGCGGCGCTCATTGGATGCGTTTGAGCGGCGGCGGTTTGCCGGACGGACCGATGGGACGAATCGGGTTTGCTTTCGCTCCCAGCAATCCCAAATGCGTTTATGCTCTCATTGAATCGAAGCATGGGGTGTTGTGGCGAAGCGACGATGCCGGCCTGCACTGGCGATTCGTAAGCGATAAGCACGAACTCGCGCAGAGACCGTACTATTTCTCGCAGCTCGCGGTCGATCCGCGCAACGCGCAACACGTCTTCTTTATGTCGATCTTTCCGAACGAGTCGAAAGACGGCGGCAAAACTTCGAAGCGATTTAGCACCAAGGGATACGACCACCATCAAATGTGGATCGATCCCGCAAACGCGAATCGCATGATCATCGCTGCCGATGCCGGCGTGCGTCTATCGCAAGACGGCGGCAAGAGTTGGCGCGACCCGCAGCTCATCGTAAGCCAGCCTTACCACATTTCCGTCGACGACGAGACGCCGTACCTGGTGTGCGGTGAATTCCAAGATCCCGGCGCGGTTTGCGGACCGAGCCAGAGCTTCACGGGTTCGATAACGCCGGATCAGTGGTTCTCGGCGCAAAGCGGTGAAAGCGGATGGATCGTCTTCTCACCCGCCGATCGCAACCTGATTTACGGTACGGGCTATCAAGAAGCGGTGCTCAGTTTCGATCGCAAGTCGGGACAAGGCCGCCTCATTAGTCCGTGGCCTGAGAACTACGTTGGCACCGGCGCCGAATCGTACAAGTATCGCGGCGCGTGGGTTGCGCCCGTTGCCGTTTCTCCGCTGGAACCGGCTGCGCTGTATTTCGGCGCGCAAATGCTGCTGAAAACGACAGACGGCGGCACGACGTGGTCTGAAGTCAGTCCCGATCTTACACGGAACGACAAATCGAAACAGCGCCCATCAGGGCAACCCATCACGCGCGACAACGCTGGGACCGAAGTTTACGACACGATCCAAGCTATCGCTGAATCTCCGATTGCTAAAGGTGAACTTTGGGTGGGAACCGATGACGGGCTGGTGTGGCTCACGCGTGACGGCGGTGCGCATTGGACCAATCTCTCGACGAACGTTCCGAATCTACCGCACTGGGCACGCATCAACAACATCGATCCCTCGCCATTCGATGACGGTACCGCGTACATGGTGGCGGAGAATCACAAGCTTGGCGATCGTAAGCCGTACCTTTATGTAACCCGAGACTTCGGTGCACACTGGACATCGATCGCATCGAATCTGCCGGAAGATTCGTACGCACGGATGCTGCGCGAGGATCCGGTGCGTAAAGGCATGCTATACGCCGGAACGGAGAACGGCCTGTGGGTCTCGTTCGACGACGGTGCAAAGTGGGAGCGCTTGAATAACAATCTCGCGCACACACCTGTTTACGATTTTGTCGTTCAGCCGAAGTTCGACGATCTTGTCGTGGCGACGCATGGACGCGGAGTCTGGATTTTGGATGATGTCTCGGCGTTGCAACGATTCACGCCGCAGATCCAAACCCAAAGCGCATATTTATTTCCCGTACGTGATGCGTACCGTTGGCAACAATCGTTCAGCACGTGGGCGACCGGCGAAGGCGGCGGTGAGAATCCCGAAGGCGCTGCCGTCATCAATTTCTATTTGCACGACGCGCCCAAAAAGAACAAGCCCGTTCGCGTGGACATTTACGACGGAACGTCGCTGGTTCGAACCTTGAAAGTGGAACATCCGGTTGCGGGGGTAAACCGCGTATGGTGGGATCTGAACTACGACGCAATTGATTTGCTGCCGCACTACCACACGACGCCTTCAGGATTCACTGGGCCGGCAGTCGCGCCCGGATCGTACACGGTCCGGTTGGCCGGTGCGGGAAGCGTCGCGGATCAAACGATCAAAGTATTGCCCGATCCGAAAACGACGTCGACCGCAGCCGACATTCAGGCGCAGAACGCGTTCATCTTACGCATGCGCAACGATTACAAGCGCACCCGCGAAGAAATCGCTGCATTGCGTTCGATTCGGGATCAGGTTACGAAGGTGAAAAAACGTCCGCACGTGGCTTCTGAAACCATTGCGTCGTTGGACTCGCTCGATAATCACGCATCCGGTGCGCTCGATGTGCTCTATCAAGACGACACGCAGACGTGGGAAGACACGCTACGCGTGCCCGTCAAGCTTTTCGAGCGAATTCAAAGCATAGCGTTCACGGCGAACGGCGGCGATTACGCTCCGACGGCGGCGACGGTCACGCTCGGCAACGAAATCGAAGTGCAGCTTCATACCGCGCTTTCCAGCGACGACGCGATTTTCGGCAAAGAGCTTAGCGCGGTCAACGAGTTGTTGGCACGCGATAAGATGCCGCCGATCGAAGTGAAACGTTAGGCGTCGTGACTTGTACGGATGGTCGCAATCGGCACGGCGTAGACCGTGCCGAAGCGGCTGCCGATTACGAGTGTCTGTCCCGCGATAATGGGCGAACCGACGTTGAACCCGCTACCCATTTTCTTATCGCCGATTACTTTGCCGGTGCGCGCGTCAAGCGCCCATAGGTAGCCCAGTGCGTCGCCGAAATAAACGACGCCGTCGTTATAAGCGAGCCCGCCCTTTACCGGAGCATGCGTCTTCAATTTCCACAGCACGCGCCCGGTTGCCGGATCCAATGCGTGCATGTATGGCGCAATTGCGCTTCCAAAGTACAAAATGCCGCCCGTGAGCAGCGGGATCGCGGCTTCGTTGCGCGGCGGAAGAATGCCACGCTCTAGCTCAACGTCCCATTTTTTTGTACCGGTTTTCAAATCCAAGCCGAATGCACGTTGAATCGCGGGATTAGTTGCGAGCGTGTAATTCGCCGGCGGCACCGGTGCGACGTAGTTGCAGAGAACGAAATTACCGTCGGTTACTGCGGGACAGTCGCCGATACCCGATGCTGTCGCGTCGAAGGTAGTGCGCCAGATGGTCGAACCGTCGGCGACTTTAAGATGCCAAACGGCGTTGTCGAAGACACCCGTTGTGATGAAGCGATCGCTCGCGATGGGAAGGATCGCCGACATGGATGCGACCGAGTGCAGGTTACGAACGTAGAGCTTGCGCCCCGTCGACGGATCGAGCGCCGTGAGCCATCCGGCACCATTGTGATGCAAAAGCGTGTTGTTGATGATAGCCGGGGTCGGCATTCCCGAACCCGGCAACAACGTTCGCCAGCGGAGCGTTCCCGTGTTTCGATCGAACGCCAACAGCGCGTTGTTGTTTGTGCCAACGTACAACGGTGCACTCGGCGTGGGTCCCATGCTCTGCTCGTTGCCTTCGCCGACGATCACCAAGCCGTTGTAAACGAGCGGCGCACTCATCAAGGGATCGCTAACGCGGAAACGCCACTTCGTCGTTCCGGTCGCCGCGTCTATCGCGTAAAGCCAGCCGGCGTTATTGCCAACGTAAATCGTCCCGTCGACCAGCGTGGGACTCGCCGAAATCGGTCCGCCTGTAACCACCATCCATGTGGTCGATAGCGAACCCGAAATCTGTGCGTTGTTGTCGTTATTGAGGCGGAACTGAGTCCACGACGATGGCCCAAAGCCTTGCGCATGAGCGACAGCTAGGGTAGCTGCCAACCAGAACGCAAGTGCAAACAGCCAAACGGGCTTCCCCCTGAGGGCGCTCATACCGGTCCATATTCCCGGAAATCGCTCAGCGGAACCTGGGCGGGTGAAGGGCGGGCGAACCGCAAAAACGAACAGGTGTTCGTATTGAAAAGAGGCTAGAATCCCCGCGCGCGGCATGGTAACATGATGCCTCGGCCCCGGGGCTTCTCCGGCGGCTTTTTCATGAAATCAAGGCGTCGTCGCGAGGCGGCTCCTTGTAGTGGGTTAGGTCAGCTAAGCCACTTGGCTAGAAGCTCGAGCATCGCTCGGCTTTCAACCACCTAGTCGAAAGGACAACTTTATAATGGCCACCAGTAAGACGAAGCGCGCGGTGAAAGATCGCCGTCCGAAGCGCAAGTCGTGTAATTTTTGCGGCGACAAGGTCCTGGATATCAGCTACCGCGACGTGAACCGTCTTAAGAAGTACGTTTCCGAACGCGGCAAGATCGTACCGCGCCGCATCTCCGGAAACTGTGCGAAGCATCAGCGCCTGCTCACGACCGCTATCAAGCGCGCTCGTATCATCGCGTTCCTTCCCTACGTTTCCGAGTAAAGTCTAGACATGGGGCCGCTCCGCGGCCCCATGCCGCTAAAAGAGGTTTCATAGATGAAAGTCATTCTTCTGGGCGATGTGAAGTCGCTTGGCAAGAAGGGCGATGTCGTCGAGGTCGCCGAGGGTTACGGCCGCAACTATTTGTTGCCGCGTAACCTCGCGTCCGAGGCGAATAAGGGCGCATTGGCCGCCCACGCCGATCAAAAGAAAGCGCAAGAGCGCCGCGATGCGCAGAATCTTGCCGATGCGAAAGAACTCGCAAGCAAACTCGAGCAGACGCAGCTCGCCGTTAAGGTGAAAGCCGGCGGCAATGGGAGACTCTTTGGCGCGATCACGAATGCCGATGTTGCAGACGCGATCAGCCAAACGCTCTCGGTGCCGATCGACAAGCACAAAATCGAAATCAAGAGCCAAATCAAGGCGCTTGGCTCTTATCCCGTGGAGATCAAGCTCCATAAAAACGTCGTTGCAAAAGCAACGATCAGCGTCGTCGCTGCCTAAGTAGAGAAACAATGGCGGCCGCCGGCGAGCAACCTTATGCGTCGCGCTTGCGACGCAAACTTGGCGTCGAAGACGAGCTTAATCGCTACGTCTCGGCGTTGTACGAGATGCTAAGCAACGTGCTGGGCCAGGATAAACTGGTCTTGCGCGCCGGCAAAGTCAGCGCACTGAAAATGATGCGCTCGACGAATCTCCCCGATCGTTTGTGTGCGCTCGCGCGTTTGGTCTTTGAAGACCCGACGCTCGAGCGTGCGACGACCCGCGCGCAGCAGCGCAAAGCCATTGCTGAAATCGAAGAAGCGATGGCCGACCTGATGGCGCAAAAGACCGTCGAAGACGCGATCGAGCGCAAGGTGAGCGAAAAGATGAACGCTCGCCATCATGAGTATCTCAAAGATTTGAAGATGGAAGCGCTGCGTGAAGATGCAGGGCCTGAAACGCCTTCCACGCAGGCGAAACTGGAAGAGCTAGACGCGCTTTCGCAACGCAGCCTTTCCGCATCCGCTCTGCAGCAGCTTCGCCCTTCGAAGTTAAATGAAATCGTCGGCCAAGATGCGGCGATCAAAGCGTTGCTGGCGAAGATCAGCTCGCCGTATCCGCAGCATGTGATTCTCTATGGCCCGCCGGGCGTAGGCAAAACTACCGCCGCGCGCCTGGCGCTGGAGCTTGCGAAGAGCCGCGCCTACACGCCGTTCGGGAAAGATGCGCCGTTCATCGAGACGAGCGGAACGACGTTGCGCTGGGATCCGCGTGAGACGACGAATCCGCTGCTCGGCAGCGTTCACGATCCCATTTATCAGGGCAGCCGCCGCGAGTTTGCGGAGAGCGGAATTCCCGAGCCGAAACTTGGCTTGGTTACGCGCGCACATGCCGGCGTTCTGTTCATCGACGAAATCGGTGAACTCGATCCCCTGCTGCAAACACGCCTGCTGAAGGTCTTGGAAGATAAGCGCGTCACATTCGAATCGTCGTATTACGACCAAAACGCGCCGAACGTCCCCGAATATATCAGGCGGTTGTTCAAAGAAGGCGCGCCGGCGGATTTCATTTTGATCGGCGCCACGACCCGCGATCCCGATGAGATCGATCCCGCGATTCGTTCGCGCTGCACCGAAGTCTATTTTCAGCCGCTTACGCAAAGCCAAGTCGTTTCGATCGTGCAAGGCGCGATCAAGCGTCTCGGCGCGAAGGCGGCCCGGGGCGTTCCGCAGCTCATTGCTTCCTATACGATGGAAGGCCGCAAGGCGGTGCAAATCGTCGCCGACGCGTACGGCCAGGCATTGTATCGCATGCATCCGCACAACGGCCAGGTGACGATCGGTGAAAACGACGTTCGTACGGTAGTGCGCACTAGCCGCCTCGTTCAGCATACGCTCGTGAAGGGGCGTGGAAGCCGTGAGGTCGGCAAGGCGTTCGGTTTGGGCGTGCATCAGTACCTTGGCAGCATCATCGAGATCGAAGCGGTCGCGTTTCCGGCGTCGCAATCGGGTAAAGGCACGATTCGCTTCAACGACACGGCCGGCTCGATGGCCAAAGATTCGGTTTTCAACGCAGCGAGCGTTTTGCGGGCGCAATCCGGTATCGACGTTGCGGACTACGACCTGCACATTAACGTGGTCGGCGGCGGAAACATAGACGGTCCGTCGGCGGGGCTCGCGATTTTTCTCGCGCTCTACTCCGCCATAACAAAGACGCCGCTTCCGCAAGACGTCGCGATCACGGGCGAACTTTCCATTCAAGGGAAGGTGCGCGCCGTAGGCGGCGTGGTCGAAAAGCTGTACGCGGCCCGCCAAGCCGGCATGCGCTGTATGCTTTTGCCGAAGGAAAACGCGCGAGACGTCGATACGTCGCTCGCAACGATCGATATCGTGCCGATAACAAACGTTGATATGGCGATGCGCGAACTCGGTCTGAACAAGAAATCCACAAGACGCTCACAAGGGCGTCCACAAGGGTCCCGCCGCAAGAACAGAGGGTAACACCTCATGAGCCTTTCGCATTTGCACCCGGGCACCATCGATCGCATCCCTCCGCACAACCTTGAAGCGGAGATGGCTCTCATCGGCTCGGTGCTGGTCGATCGCGAAATCATGGGCACGGTCGGGGAAATCGTCAAGCCGGTCGATTTCTACGCGCACGTTCACGAGACGATCTTCACGGTGCTCCTGGATCTTTTCGATCGCGGCGAACCGCTCGATAAGATAACGGTTGCCGAATCGCTGCGTCAACGTGACGCATTGGAAAAAGTCGGCGGTCTTTCGTATCTCAGTTCGCTAATGGATACGGTGCAAACCGCTGCATCCGCCGCCTATTATGCGAAGATCGTCCGCGAAAAAGCAGTGCTGCGTTCGCTCATTCACGCCGGAACGCAGATCACGCAACTCGGGTACGAAGCGGAAGAAGACGTCGACGCCGCGTTAGATCAAACCGAGCAAATGGTGTACGCCATCGGCGAACGCCAAATGTCAGGCGACTTCGTGCCGGTCAACCGTTTAATGAAAGAAGCGTTCGATCAGATCGACCGCCTGTTTCATCAGCGCGGCGACCGCACCGGATTAACCAGCGGTTTCCGCGACATCGATGCGATGACCACCGGTTTTCAGCCGGGCAACTTCATCATTCTCGCGGCGCGTCCCGGTATGGGCAAAACATCATTCGCATTGAACATGGCGGTTGCCGCAGCGCGAGAGGCGCAACAAGCGTGCGCGTTCTTCTCGCTCGAAATGTCGAACAACGAGCTCGTTCAGCGTTTGATTTGTTCAGAGGCGCGCCTTTCGATGCACGACATGCGCCGTGGCAACATCAAGCCGCACCAGTGGGAAGATATTTCGCGGGCGATGGGCAGCCTGAACGAGTTGCCGATCTACCTCGACGATCAGGGCGCTTTGAGCATCAGCGAAGTGCGCAGCCGTTGCCGTCGCTTGAAATCGACTGGCGGACTTGGCGCCGTTTTTATCGACTACTTGCAGTTGCTGCGTCCCGGCGTACTTTCGAAGAATGCAAACCGCAACGAAGAGCTCTCCGATATCTGCCGTACGCTGAAGGTAACGGCCAAGGATCTCGGCGTGCCGATCGTCGCGTTGGCTCAGCTCAACCGCGGCGTCGAGTCGCGGAATGATAAACGGCCTATGCTCGCCGACCTTCGCGATTCCGGGTCGCTCGAACAAGAAGCCGACATGGTGGCATTTCTTTACCGAGACGGCTACTACAATCCGGAGGGACCGGAGCCCGACGTCACGGAGTTCATTATCGCAAAACACCGGAACGGCCCGACCGGCACGGTGAGGCTGCGCTTCCAAAAAGAGTACACGCTCTTCGTCCCGTACGCAGACGAGTCGCACTTTCCGCCGGCATAAGGATGGCCATGCTAGA
>CAZJLJ010000076.1:0-13000 GCA_964546935.1 uncultured bacterium
AGCATTAGTAGAATTCGGAGAGGTTGACGAGGTTGCGGAGGGGTTTTCCGGCGGTGAAGCGGGAGAGATTGTCGATCAGTAAGGAGACGATTCGCTCGTTCTCGTGGATTGAGAGGCCTGCGGTGTGAGGACTCATGACAACGTTTTTCATAGTCCAGAGTGGATTGTCGGGCGGTAGAGGTTCGGGATCGAAAACGTCCAGAACGGCGCCCGCAATTCGTTTCGTTTGTATGGCGTCGATAAGCGCGGCTTGATCGACCGTACCGCCACGGCCAACATTGATGAAAATCGCATCGGGCTTAAGTAGTGAAATTCTTGCGGCACTCATGAGATTCGCCGTCTTTTCGGTTATTGGGAGCGCCATTAGTACGACATTGGCTTCTCTCACGGCTTTGTCGAGTTCGTCGATGCGGTAAGTTACGTCGGCGAGCCGATGCGGTTCATTGCGGCGTTGAACTGCAATCACGCGCATGTTGAATGCGCGCGCAAGGCGAGCGACGGCGTCGCCGATTTGGCCCATGCCGACGATCGTGATGGTGGAGCCGTCGAGCTCGCCCATGTCGTAATGGTCCCACGCACGGCGCTCTCGTATATCGGCGAGACGCGATGCGTCTTTGCGAAGCGCGAGCAATCCGTAAAAGGCAAACTCGGCAAGCATTCGCGCATGAATGCCTGCAGCGGAACAAAACGTAACTCGTTCGAGAATCGCAGGTGGTAATTGCGCGCGACGGATGTGTGCGCCCATGCCCGCCGACGTTCCCTGAACGTACCGGACGTGCGGCGCGAGTTCGAGAGTGCGCGCAAGTGCTGCGGCGGTTTCGCCGGGATATCCGTAGAGCACCGTTGCGCCTGCCAGCATCGAGTCGAAGCGCGCCTGTTCTTCTTCATTTAACTTGAAACCGGGTTCACCGGCATGATCGTTCGGGAACTGAGGCTTCGGTAAGAGAGTGGGATCGTAGAGCACCTCATCTACGACGCCGGCACGGCGGATTCGTTCGACAAGTTCGGGTTCGAGCGGGTTCGCAATTACCAATCTCGCCGTGCTGTTCTGAGAAGCGGTCATCGAGTATCCACGTTCATCATGTCGTCGAACGGCGTTAGGACCGGCGGATCGAAACCGGTAACACGACGGCTCGTGGTTGTTCCGCCAAGCCAGGTGTAGAGAACGGTAGCGGGATCGTCGGCTATGAATTTTGCACGCAGCTGATTGAAGAGCACCTTACGGGCGGCGGGATCGTACGTTTGTTGCAAACGGTCTGCGAGTCCGTCGAACTGCGTGTTGCAGTACCGCGTCGAATTTTCGCCATTCGGCGGCACGCCTTTACACCCGAACACATCTATGACGTCGGCTACGGTCATCAGCGTTGCCGGGAACATCGTGAAATCGAAATGGCCTGCATAGAGAATGCCACCGGCTTGAACTTCTGCGCGGAAAAGATTCGGTGCGTACTTTTTGCTGTCGATTTCAATACCAACGTGCCGCAGTGCGATTCGAATGAGCTCGATCTGATTGTCTAGCTCCGGTTGTCCCAAGGGATAGTCCACTTGCAGCGTTAAGCGCTGCCCATTTTTCGTGCGAATTCCGTCTATCCCCGGCTTCCATCCCAGCGCATCGAGTTCTGCGCGTGCGGATGTGGGGTCGTATGGAATCTGTTGTTCGCCGGATTTCGGACTCGCCATGGGGATTACGAGGCCGTCATAGACGAAGCCGTAGCCGTGCAGCGTCGTGTCGATGAGAGCCCTCCGATCGATCGCCATCGAGATGGCTCTGCGCATCCGAGCGTCGGCGACATACGGGCGATTTGTTACGAAGTAAAGCGACGTCGCGCGATAGTTCATTTTCACGTTGACTGTGAGCGACGGCGCGGCCTTCAATCGATCGATGTACGTCGGCGGCGTCAGTGGCCAAACGTCGACTTCGCCTGCCTGCAATTGCAGCGCTAGTGTGTCCTGCGACGGAATGATTTTCCATGTGACTCGCTTCAGCTTAGGCTCGCCACGCCAGTAATATGGATTTGCTTCAAGCTCGATTGCGTCGCCGCGCCGCCAACGTACGACGCGGAAAGGCCCCGCACCGACGGGCTGTGCGTTGAACGGCGCGTTGTTGATGGTGGGAAGCGAACCCAACAAATGCTGCGGGAGAATATCGGGATTGTCACCGGCCGTTCCAAAAAACGTCGGCAAATAGTCGGCGTACGGCCGTTGGAGGTGGAAAACTGCCGTTGTGTCATCGGGCGTATCGACGCGCTGAATTAAGTCCCAGCCTTCGCGGCTTTGCGCTTCGTTCGTTTCGGGATTTTGCAAAATGCCCACCGTGAATTTCACATCCGCCGATGTCAGCGGCGCACCATCCGACCATCGCAATCCGTGGCGAAGGTGCCACGTAATCGTCTTGCCGTCTTTCGAGATGCCTCCATTGCGCTGCGTCGGAATCACCGTAACCAGTTCGGGCACGGGGTTTCCGGTGCGGTCATAGCGCGCGAAGTATGCGCCGGTCAACTCCGCTATGTAACCGCCGATTGCACTAGGATCGAAATGAATGTTTAGACTGTTCGGGTCGCCCATGCCGTTGGCCACGGTGAGTGTATGCGGAGATCCCGAACCGGCGAATGCGCTGTGAGAGCTGCTGCAGCCGGCGATGCACGAGCCAAGCGCGATGACAGCTAACGCGGCAGCGCATCTCATGATTGAAACTCCTCGGCGATCCAGGCTACCGGCATTGCGCCGTATGAAAGAAATCGATCGTGGAACGCTTTAGCCGGAAGACTAGCGCGGCGACGGAGCGACGCAATCTGCTCCGTGCCGCACCAGTACATCAGGCGCGTCGCGGGATAGATCGAATTGCGCGTCGTTTCGCTCCAGATCCGTTCCGGTGCGAATCCCACCTCATCGCGATAAAACGCACGCATCTCTTCGAGATTCCACGCGCCCGTATGCAACCGAATGTCGGCGATGCAGCATGCGATATTTCTCAGCTCGAAGTACTTCAGCTGCAAACGTTCGGCGCCAGTATAGAAATCGGGCACCTCCGCGAGCACATCTTCCGCGTAGCACGCCCAGCCTTCGACCATCGTTCCGGCGGTGTAAAACATCAAACCGCTCGCGCAATCCGTTCCGGCAATCTTCGCGATACGAGACGTTGCGACGCGCGCACGCGCATTCTGGGTGTGGTGGCCGATACTGCCGTGATGAGCGGCGTGAACCGTCTTAATCGCCGCTAAGCTTTGTTTACCGGCGGCGACCCAGTAGACTGACGTTCCGTTCCGGCGCATTGGCGCGGGTGAACGATAGTAGAGAAAGTAGAGGTCGCCGGCGACTTCGGACGCCCACTCCGGCAACGGAAGAAAACGTAGTTGAGGAGCGATCGCCGGTGTTACCAAATCATCGGCGGTCTCGATAGCACGCTCGTGCCAGTACTCGTATGCCTCGGTGTTTGCACCTTCCGGCGTGATGGCGGAAAGGCGTGAAAGCTGCTCGCGCCACGTCGAGGACGGGTCGAGCTGCTTCGCTTCTTCGTTCAACTCTTGGCTTACGCGTTCGTAGGCTTCGACGGCGCGTGCTTCCAGTTGCGCCGGCGTATCCGGAAGGCCGTGCATGGTGCGCATAAGAACAGCGAGACGCTCGCGACCGCATGCGGGATCCGCGTCCGGTAATGCAGCGATCGCACGATCGTACCGTTCCAGCGCGGCGCAGGCGTCCTCGCATGCATTACGATCGATGGTTGCTGCAAACGGATGCTTCGATAATCCGTTGCGCAAGAGGCGTGTGAGAGCAGCGGCTTCGTTGCGTGCACGTGTGGTCCAGTCGGCGGGCGCGTTCTGCAGCTTCTTCGCGGCGCCGGCGAGGAAATCGGGCACTTGTTCCAGGCGCGACGCGAAGGCGCGCGCCGCATCGGGCGGCGCCGATGGTAACATCAGCGAGATCAATCCAAAGGCCGCTTCACCGGTGGCCCACGACGGGTTCGCAAAGCGGCTACGCGCAGCGAGCGCATCTAAGGCGAGGGCGATCTGCGCCTGCATCATTCGTGCGTCGATTCTCTCGCCGGCGGTGTTCGGAACCGCTTTCTGTAAGCGCTGTTGGAGATCGATCAGCGCGGCGCGCTCTTCCGCTTCGACGGTCGCGTGCACAGGCGGCAGTTTATCGTCGTAGCCGTCTATTCCGGCGAACGTGGCGTCGATGGGATGCAATGCACAATGATGGGCGATATACTCCTCGACCAGCGCGTCGAACGTCATGCCACCATTTCCGAATACTCCGAGAGCTGTACCCAACGCCGCTCCTCGTGCGAGCGCACAATGGCATTGACGATCTGCTGACTCTTTGCCCCGTCGTAAAACGTCGATTCGGGCGGACCGTCATCGAGAATTTCATTCACGAAATGACGGATAAGATTGCGATAGTAAAGTTCGGGCCACGGCGTCGTGACGCTAGTCCCCGGTGGAAATGCTTCTTCGCCGACAAAGACTTCTTCGAATTCGACTGCGTCCGCCGACGCGCGCCAAAGCCGCTCGGCGATACCGTGTTCCGAAATCAGGCGCGCAATCGCGGCGCCTTTTGAGCCGTACACACGAATCTCGACACCCGGGTAATTTCCGACCGCAACGTAGGACGTCTGCAAGAGGCCATGAGCGCCTGAACCGAGTTCGAATATTGCGACCGTTCCATCCTCTACCGGCACGCGTTGGCGTCCCGCTTCTCCACGAATGACACGCTCCGGAACGAAATTATGCATCGACCCGGAGACCGCGCTCCACTCTCCGCCGCACCAGCGTAAAAGGTCGACTAAGTGCGAACCGTATCCAACGACCGAAGACGGGATTAGCCGGTCGCGTCCGGCTTGCGGATCGAGTTGCCGCAGCGGAAAATCGGGATCGAGGAATTGTGAGTTTTGCTCGAAGCCGTGGATGTGAAAGATTTCGCCGAGCGTTCCATTTGCGATCCACTCGTGGAGCTGACGCATCGCGGGCGAGTAACGAAACGTGAATCCGGTTTTAGTCCGCACGCCACGGTTTTGGGCGACCCCGGCCATGCGAAATGCGTCGGGGGCCTCTTTCGCAAGCGGCTTTTCGGTGAGGACGTGTTTGCCGGCTTCGATGGCTTCGATCGACAGTGGCAAGTGCGTATGGGTTGGCGTGCACACGTCGACCATTTGCACCGAGGAATCGGCTAGCAACTCGCGATGATCTGCATAGACTTTTGGGATGCCAAAGCGCTCCGCCAATGCGCGAGCGCGGTCTAACTGGACGTCGCAAATGGCGACGAGATTTGCGCGCTCGCACGCCGCGTAGCCGGGAAGATGCGCTTTTTCAGCCCAATCATGCGCGCCCAACACTCCGACGTTCAATCTTGCGCTCACGGTAAGGCCTTTCCGATTTCGCGTACGTACGCTTCGAGTTCGTCGTAGTTGTGAAATCCTAGAGGGCGTTTCCCATCCTCAATTTCGTAAATCATTTCACAAAGCTTTTGGTTGAGGCGAACGTCGGCGCCGGCGGTGCGGCCATACTCGATCAGCTTCCCGTTGGAAGCGCGCACCTCGGAGGGCCGGTTGCGATAGACGATGTCCCACCAGATGCCGGAGCCTTTTTTCCGAAACGTGTGCTGCGCCGTATTCTGGTCTTTTTTCAGCAACCAAATCGCGTGGTTGATGTTGTCGAGCAAACGTTGTGTTTCGCCCGGCGTTTTCGGTTTGTAGTTTGCGGGATCGAAGAAATCGAACGGCTCGACCGCGATGCCGTTGGCTTCGGCAATCTCGAGCGCTTCACGAACGACAGCTCCCGCAACGCGAGCGTAACGCTCGACGCCCAGGGTGTCGCGAATGGGCGCATCCACCAACGCTGAGAACACGACTTGCGCGGAGTATACCTCTTTGGCCCAGATCTGGCCCCAAATGTTCGACGAGAGTTGAACTTCGGTAAGCGAAGAGAGCATTTGCGCAAGCGTTTGCAGACGTTCCGTAAACGTACCGTCCATTTCGCCGAGCTGAATGGGCCCTTCATGAACGAACTCGATATAGCCGGGATCGACGAGCGCGCCGCCATAGTTCGGGATCGACCCGATGACGCGTTTCATTCCGCCGAGGCCGGCTTCTTCGAGAACGCTCGCAATCATCGGTTCGTTGAATCCGTTTTGGTACGAAACGACAGTGCTATCCGTCGTCAGGAGTGGGAGAAGTTGTCGTAGAGCGGCTTCAGTATGCTGGGATTTCGTAGCAATGAGCACTGTTTCAAGTGGGCCCTCGAGTTGCTCCGGTGTTTGTGCGCGCACCGGTATGCGCATCTCTCCGCGCACGCCGTCGATAAACATGCCGTCGCGGTTTAGCGCTTCGACGTGTTCGACCCATCGGTCGACGAGCGTAACGTCGTAGCCGCTCTTAGTCATGTAGGCGCCGGCAAGTCCACCGATTGCGCCGGCGCCGACGATCGTAATTTTCACGAGTGTTGCGGCCTTTCGCGAGCGAGCGTGCGTGACCAAACATCAGCGATTTCGGGGAAGGCGGGCGCGGCCACGAGCCGCGCATCTAGCAACTGTTGTTCCAGCGGATTAAGCGATCCGAGCGGCGGAACTGCGCGCATCCACGCATCGTCATGTCGCAGGCGAGCCACGATGTACCGCACCGCGGGAATCATTGGGAAGCTCGCAAGGATGGCTCTTATTCCCGCTAAAGCGCTCTGCGCTTCGAGCTCGTTGTGTTTCCAAACTCGTGCCGCAAGCGGTGCGGTGACGTTGACGGATGCAGAGATGCAGCCTGCCCAACCGCGATCGCGGGCGCGTTGCAACAACGCCTCGGAGCTTGGAAAAACGTCGAAGCCGGGGAAGTTCGCCGCAATTTCGTCGGCAAAACCCGGTGCACCGGAGCTGTCCTTGAGGCCGACGACAATTTCTGGAAACTCTTCGACGAGGCGCGCGATCGATTCAATTGCAAACGGAACTCCGCTAAGCGCGGGAAAGTGGTAGAGATAAAGCTTTAAATCCGGGCGATCGACCTGGTCTATGAGCCGCCGGTAATATGCCACCGCCGCGTTATTGCTGATCTCTTTGAAATAGAACGGCGGGATCACGAGCACGCCGGCAAAGCCGCACTCAACGGCTTCGCGTGTAAGACACACAGCGTCGGCTAGAGCGGCTGCTCCCGTTCCAACGATCACGCGCCGCAGTGGAATTTCGCTTTCAGCAACACCATGCATAACTTCGAGCCGTTGCTTAACAGAGAGCGACACAGCCTCGCCCGTGGTGCCAAGCAAATTGATGCCGTCGCAGCCGTGGTCGAGCAGCCACTTCATGTGAGCGATCGTGCGGGTCGTGTCCGGTTCGAAGTCCTTCGTAACCGCGGTCAACGCAGCCGCGCAGACGCCTTGGAACCGATGGGGCCGGTCGGTCACTCCTAAGATCCTCGTCTTGACAGGGGATTGTATGGCGACGTACCCTTTGTTAACATCATACTGTTAACAGTCAACAGTTGAATTCCTCGAAAGGCTCGTATGCCGCCGGACATCGACTTAAAAGAAGCGCTTAGCGCTTCCACTCAGCCGAGCCGCCGAAATCTTGCCGAGGACGTTGCTGACCGGGTTCGGGATGCAATCGTCCTCGGCAAGGTTGAGCCGGGGCAACGTTTGAGTGAACCGGTGCTCGCCGAAACGTTCAACGTCAGCCGCGGGCCGATTCGCGAAGCTTTCGCGATCCTCGAAAGTGAGGGGCTGCTGCAGATCGAGCGGCACAAAGGCGCGTATGTGACGCGTCTCTCGCGCGACGATATCGAAGAAATCTATTCGTTGCGAACTTCGATCGAACGTCTCGCTATCGAACGCGCAGCGAAGTTTGGAAAGCCTGAAGACTTTGCGGCGATGGACGAGATCATCGCAAAGTTGGAAGAGGTCGTTAAGCACGGCGACTCGCGCGGCGCCGTGGAACTGGACGTCGCCTTTCACGACTTGATCTATCGCGCGTCCGGCCATTCGCGTCTTTATCGCGTCTGGTCGTCTCTACGCCCGCAGATTGAAACGTTCTTATATTCGCGTGCGAGCGACACGCAGAATTACATGCTTAAAGTTGTTCCAGAACATCGCGAGCTGTTGCAACAACTTCGCGATCGCGATGCGGAGCGCGCCGTCGCTAACATCGACGAACATATCCGCGTTGCCTACGACCGTCTAAGGAGTTTGTCATTTCCTGAGCCCAACAATGGCTAGCGCTGTTGGAGGAGATTTGTCATGCGAATCGGTCCCCTGCGCCCGTACCTCTTTGCCTTCGCATGTTTGGGTGTGCTTGCGTCGAGCGTAACCGCGCCGGCTTTCGCCGGAACTACCGGATCCATTACGGGAAGTCTTATTGACACGAGTACCGGCAAACCGATTGCCGGAGCTTCGGTAAAAGCGAGCTCACCATCGGAAACCGCGACGGCTACCACCGATGCGAGCGGCAACTTCGTGTTTCTGTCGCTCCAACCGGATACGTACACCGTGACGGCGGAGAAGTCCGCATACGATGTCGTGAATCAAACCGGCGTCAGCGTTTTCGCCGATCAGACGCAACGCGTCTCCCTTCGCACGACGCCGACTCTGAAAACGATCGCGACGGTTCGATCGCAGGCGGGGACGGCACTCGTGCGTCCCGGCACGACGGCAAATACGTATTCAGTAGACGCAACGACGGCCGCGAAAGTTTCTGCGCTCGGCGGCGGCGGTTCTTTGAATCAAGCGTATTCGGCGATTGCGACCGTTCCGGGCGTTTACGTTCCATCGGGTGCTTCCGGATGGTCGCAAGCAGCGGGCGTTGTGATTCGCGGCGGCACGCACACGCAAGTTGGTTACGAATATGACGGCGTTCCGGTCAATCTTGCGATCAGCTTCTTTCCGGCGCATACTGCGTCTTCACTCGGGCAGCAAGAAGTTCAGGCCTACACCGGCGGGGGACCGCCGAATTCGGAATCTCAGGGGCTCTCCGGATTCGTGAATCAAGTCATCAAGACCGGAACGTATCCAGGTTATGCCTCGGGCGATCTTGCGGTCGGAACGCCGACGTTTTACCACAAAGCGCAAGCGGAAGCCGGCGGCGCTACCCCGGATCGGATCTTCTCCTATTACATTGGGGTGTTGGGCGCGAATCAAGATTTTCGCATTGTCGACAACTTCAACGGCGCGGGGTACACGCCGGTCTATGGTTTGCCCGCCGGCGAATTCCCGTGCCCCAATGATGCGACGTCTTTGAACTTCGCATCTTGCTACAACATCAATAAAGTGGGTGGCGAAGCGGGCGGATTCCAAGTCGGGCCGGGTGGATTCATTATGGCGCCGATTAGTTACGGATACGCCGGTCATTTGCAAGATCGCGAGAACGTGGTGAATCTTCGCGTTGCAATTCCGCACAAAAACTCCGGCATTCGCGATAGCGTGCAATTGCTGTGGCAAAGCGGCGGGATCGATGCGTGGAACTACAGTTCGCAGAGCGATCTAACGCCGCAAACTACAAACGCGCTCTTCGGCGGTCCGTTGACGTTTCTCAACGGCGTTACGTATGCGGGTCCGGTGGGAGCGCCGCTTCCGGCGAATTACGCCTCGCTGATCCATCCTTACTTTTTCCCGACCATCGATCAGTCGGCGTTCACGAACGGGAATCTCATTCCCACGACACGCCGCGACGTGCAACAAAACGATCAGGGCATCGTGAAGCTCCAATACCAGCACAATATGGGTTCGAATGCCTACGTCCGATTGTACGGATATACCGTGTATTCCGACTTCATTTTGAACGGTGCAACGAGCTTCTTGCTGCCTGTCGGCCTTCCACCGGATTACGAAGTTGTTTCTCATACACGCGGTCTGAGTCTTTCGGTTGTCGACCAAATCGGCTCGCATTTGCTTCAATTAAACGGCGGATACTTGACGGCGACCACGGGACGAACCGTGAACCTTTCGGTTCTGAGCGGCAATTCGAAACAGTTTGCGGTGGCAGTGAATAGCAACGCTCCGCAGAGCGGCATTTGTTATAATGCCGCCGGCGGCCCGGCGTCGTGCGAGCCACGAGATGCGCAGGCGCTCTTTGTTACCTTGGGCCAAAGTACGGCGCCGGCGCTGCCAAGCTCTTGCGGCGGCGGGCCGTGCGAGTTTCTGGCCGTCGAAAACGGCGGTAACGGACCGTTCAACCAAGTCACGCCACGTTTCGCTTCTGCAAGTTTGACCGACAACTGGAATATCAACGACAAATTTGTGCTGAACTACGGCGTGCGCATGCAAAGTTACACGTACATCGGCGCAGATACGAATACCGGTGCGCGCCCATTCTGGTTCAATGCGTACAATCAGGATTATTGCGTATCGACGACGCCGGGGAGTACCCCGGTAACGAAAGCGAAACTTGGAATTCTCGACCCGACCGTCGGCTGTTCGGCGGCAAACGGAATCGGGGTGAGCTACATCTCTCCGACGTTGACGAACGGGCCGGCGAACTACACCTTCGTGGAATGGGAGCCGCGCGTCGGTGCGACCTATACGCTAAGCAATACCGATGTTTTGCGGGCGAGTTGGGGCAAATTTACGCAGCCGGCGGAGACCGGGTTCGTTCAATACAACGGCCTGCAGCAGAACATTCCCGCGACGTTGTTGGGGCCGGACTTCTACAAGTACGGATTCACGTCGACCGGTCATGCGATTCCACCTCAAGAGTCATTCAACACCGATCTCTCTTGGGAACATGCCTTCAAAGGCACGGATATCTCGATGAAGATCACGCCGTTTTATCGCAAGACTCGTAACGAGCTGACGGAGTTCTTTATCATTCCGGCTCAGCAGGTAACTTCCGGACTTGCGGTAGGTTCGTTACAGACTGAGGGAGCGGAACTCCAGATTCAAAAGGGCGATTTTGCGCGCAACGGGTTTGCCGCTCTTTTCTCATATGCGTACACGAACGCACGCGTGCGGTATTCGACCTTGCCTAACGGCGGATCGGTGCTCTCGCCGATCAACAACGATATCCGCACGTACAACGCCTATACGTCTTTCTGCGCATCGAATCCAAGCGATACGCGCTGCGGCGGAACGACGACCGGTGCGGGCGCGGCGGCATGCTTCACGCCCGGCGGCGCGCCGGACGCGGCTTGCGCCGCGGGCGATATTGCAAATCCGTATTGGAATGCACCCGTGCAGAGCACGCTGGATCCGAACGGATCGTATTGGCCGACCGATCCCGTTGTTGCCACGACGTCGCTCGGCGTGAACTCGTACACGTTTCCGAATGTGGCGACGTTGACGTTGAACTACCGGCACAACAAGTGGGCTCTCACTCCATCCTTGCAATTCCAAGGTGGGCAGCATTACGGCGCACCGGAGACGAACACCGGCATCGATCCGGCAGCGGGATGTTCTGCATTGACGGCTGCCTCGGTAACGGGCGATCCGCGTTATCCTTACGGCGGTGCCGGCGGTGCGCCGTTCGACGCACTGACGTGTAACGCGACGCTGAATGCGATTCCGAACGTGTTTACCGGAAAATTCGATAGCATCGGCGAGTTCGTTTCGCCTTCGCAGCTGCTTGGTTCACTGCAAGTGTCGTACAACGTTAGTCCACGCATAACGGTCACGGCGAATTTCGCCAACGTGATCAATCAATGTTTCGGCGGATCGAAAGAACCGTGGACGGGAATAGGCACGCCGCACGTGTGTTCGTATGTAAACGGTGAAGTGTCTCGCCTTGTGGCGCCGGCAGGCAACGTATACAACCCGGGAGCAACGTTCCAGCCACAGGCGGTGAATCCGTACTTCGCTTACTTCGGACCGTACACGATGGGCAACATGCAATATAGCGGTCCGTTTACCGCCTTCTTCGACGTGCAGATTAAGCTGTAATGATTTCGCAGCAACAAACGCCGGACTTTGCAATCGGTAGGGATCTTACCGCGCTGACGGTCGGGATCGATCGCTTTCAACGCACGCAGGGATCGAACGATTTGCTCGACGGTGAAGGCTTGGTTCCGATTTACATCGGTGAAGGGCTCGTCGAAGGCGCACCGGTACGAAGTTGGGACGAGGCGAGGACGCAACTCGCATGGTTGTCTGATGCTGTTGATGGACTTTCGGACAACGCGCGTACGCGGTTTTTGCGCGCGATGGTGCGTTCGGTTCGAGCGGCGGTGAAGCTGTTTTCGGGCGAGCCGATTTCCTATCCTGAAAAGCTGACCGAGCTCGTCGCGGTTCCGGCGGAGCCGGTGCCCGATTCGGTGCTCACCGAATTGCGGGAACGCGTGCTCGAGATTATCGGCAAACAAGGCTACGGGAGCGGCGACCCGGTCGAGCGCATCGCCAGGTGGCAGGCCGATCAGACGGTGCCGAGCGAGCGCGTGGCCGATGTCTGCGAAGAGTTGATGACCGAAGCCAAACGGCGGACCGACGAGATGATCTTCGATACGGGCGAGTATCGGATGTCCACCCGTCCGATGCGCGGCGTTCACTATGCGGCACGGTGCTCTTTCGATGCGGGTTTCATGGACGTGAATTTAGATGTGCCGTTCACACGCTGCGCGCTGAAGCACCTGGTGTGTCACGAGATTTTTCCGGGACATTCAACGCAGTTGCTTTCGACACGAGCTGCGGCGTCGGCGGGGACGAGTCCGCCGGATGCATTGTTGTGCACGACAAACGGCGCGACCGGCGCGGTTCAAGAAGGCATCGGCGATCAAGGAATCGAGCTAATCGGTTGGGTCGAAGATGAGAACGACGTGGCGCAGATAGAATTGCGGCGTCTGCAAACCGCTGCGGGCACCAATGCTGCGTTTCATTTAGCGGAATCCGGGTGGACGACGGAACAAAGCGAAGCGTATTTGAGACAAGATGGTTTCGGCCACGTGGAATGGGCGAGAGGCCGGACGATACAAGCGAAGCATCCGTTTCGCGGACCATTCCTCGCTTCGTATTGGTTCGGCAATGAGGCGGTGCGCGCAAAGCGGTTGAGCACGCCGGCGAGCGCGCACCGTTCTTTCATCGAGTTTCTTTACAGCACAGTTAACACGCCG
>CAZJLJ010000077.1:0-12688 GCA_964546935.1 uncultured bacterium
GGCCTTGAAATCGCTTTTCATTGAAAATCGGGCGTTCGTCTCAGTTAGTTCGGAAGTTGTTTGCGCAAATCGGCCGCCTATCGTCTGTAGCTTGTCATTACTTGCCCTGAGCAGGATGCGCATCGTATGAATCTCCAGCAAGAGATAAATAAGCGCAATGGCAATCGTAATACAATAATAAGCGGGCCGATCAGGCCATTGTTGGACGCCGATACCGAGGATGGATATGCTGCTGTCTTCTTAGTGCTCAATGCGTCTTCGTCGGAACATCGCAACACGCGTCAAGCGACTCTAATAGCCAGGTTTGCTACGAGTCGGGGGGGGCGGTCGTATGGCGCGGTAGAGATATAAATGCGAACAGCACCCCGTTGCACTTAGAAAATTTTTCATGAATTGGCATCGGCCGTAGCGCTCAAATTGTGTTCCGTCATTTTAGCCGATGCGAGGCTGGCTAATTGATTTACAATCGATGTTCGCGATTTGCGTTTTTCCTGCGTATTACACGTAACGGTCGGGTAACGCTTATGCTGAATCGAGGACGACGCCGACATGACGGTTGTAGACATCGTCAACGGACCACGCCGCAATAAGTGTTCGCCTTGGCGCTCGAGGGCACACGCTACCGCGCGCGAACACGCACGAGGGCCTTGGCCCAACCATTTGCAAGTCGTGTTCCTGCGTAAAGAAATCCCCCGAATCCGGAATTGAAGATTCAATCAAGTAGTCTGCCCGAATTGCTTGCTCGACGTCGTTGAAGTAATAGATACCGATCGAGAAAGTGCCTTTCAAAACCGCTGCATTCTATGAGGCGTTATCAGCTTACGGCTTGCATCGAAGTGCGTCTGCAAAGATAAACTTGACACTAGCGTCGCAGCTGGATGCAATGGAGCACCGCAGCGTTGATACTGACGCAATAGGCGTTCGCGACCCTGGTGTCGTCCTTCACGCCAATACGCAAAAATCGACCAATTAGGAGCGGCATACCGCGGACCGACATTCTTATGACCGTGTTTGTCTGGCTTACGAATTGAGTACAGGCTAGTGTAACGAGAAAATGATTTGTAGCGTACACGCAGTTGTTGCGTTTGACGACGTTGCTTGGCGTACCGGCGAAAGAATTTTGAACGTTCAGCTTCGGTGACGCGCACCATTTTCACTGTTAAGTGCTACTAGACATACTTGTATTGCTGCGGCTAGCAGACAGCTTGTTTTCTTCGCGTTAAGGTAGCCGCAAGGAGCAAGAACGATAACACGTCGTTCGATCAGACTATTGAAGAACCCCGAAATGAATTCACGACCACGATCCGTGGGTGTTCCCCTTACCGAACGAGGCTTGAATCGTCTTCGACTGGCTGAGTTTCTTCGGCGTCGCCGCCAGAGGCTGGACCCGAAGGAACTGGGACTGCCGGATAACACACGGCGCCGGAGCATCGGCCTACGCCGAGAGGACGTGGCCGAGCTCGCCGGCATCAGCGCTGCATACTATAGCTGGATCGAACAAGCACGCGATCTGCGCCTGTCGGGAGACGTCATCGACGGTCTCGCAGCAGCGCTACAGCTCAACGAGGCGGAACGCAACTATGTAGCGACCCTTGCCGGGGTCGCGTTTCTCGAGAACGCCAATGAGGAGACGCAACAACTTCACCCGACGATTGCGCACGTAGTGGGAAGCCGGTCGACTGTTTGCGCTTTGCTCCGTGACCGTTGGTTTAACG
Source organism: uncultured bacterium (assembly GCA_964546935.1). Lineage (GTDB taxonomy): Bacteria > Vulcanimicrobiota > Vulcanimicrobiia > Vulcanimicrobiales > Vulcanimicrobiaceae > JALYTY01. Next base: position 1,716 of record CAZJLJ010000077.1, read on the forward strand.
TCCTGGCCACAAGTCCGCTCGCACGCAAGCTCCTCCTTGTGAACGCAGCAACCTGGCCGAAACAAAATCTCATCTGGAAACTCTGTCACGATCAGGATCATGCGTCCCTTTGGTCGGATCCGAAACGCGAGTTACGTCTTGCTGTCGGAATGTTTCGTCAGAGCTTGGCGCACGATCCGCACTCGATCGTCGGAAATCAGTTGCTCGACGAATTGATGGAGCATCCACTCTTTGCGGAGGCATGGGAAGCGAACGAGGTGCACCTCACACCTTCGCCGACGGAGTATTTCCGCGAAGAACCATGGGAATTGCATCACCCCGATATCGGGCAGCTTCTTGTCCATCGCATCGCACTGCCCATTCCGAAGCCGAAGCGATGGTCGGTTGTTATCTTCAGCCCGGCTGACGTTGAGACCGACCAAAAGTTCGCACAAATCGTGACTTCTTCAAAAAAAAGAACCGCCGCACGTGAGCGCGTTGGTCTGCCATGGATAAGGCAGGTGGAACGGTGATTCGCTGCGTCGCCGTCGCGCGCGCTTACCGCCGCCGTCCAAGAAGGGAGAACGTAGTGTACGAATTGCAAACGACGACGCTGCGGGTGAGTACGCTGTTGAAAGCGTGTCGGGCACGGATTTCGGCGGAGTGCCGTACCCTTGGACAATTCGTACGCATGCCCGCACGCGTCGGCAAGCCGGTCACGCAAGAAGAGATAGCCGAGGCCGCCGAGATCAGTCGTGAATGGTACGCGCGTATGGAAGCTGACTGTCCGGTGCGCGCGTCGTCGCGAACTCTGGCTCGAATCGCTGAATCACTGATGATGAAACCGGCTGAACGATTGGCCTTGTTCCAGCTCGCTTTGCCGGAGATTGGCAGATGTGATCTGCTCTAGCGTCCGGTCCATTGATGTAAACAAAATCTTCACTGACTTCTCCGCGATGCGCGGTATGCTTCCCACACCTCTTCCGATTTACAAGGTGTACAGAAGTGCTAAAAGGCTTTCATTATCCGCTGACGCCGAAAGGGAAGTCAACGCTGTTTGGCCAGCTGAGCCTTCCCATGTGCAAGGGTGAAGAGTTGTCGGGTCTTGCGCCCGTTCGTACTGGAATGGGCGCACGCGCGTCCATCGCGTACGTCGTTGACGATTTGAAGACGCTGCAACAATCAGCAGTTCACTAACACCTTGATGCGGAGATGTTCCGGCCAAAGCACGGCCGGCCCCAGGTGGAAACGATGAGGGAATACGCCGGCGCCGTTGCGCGCCTCGCGGACGATCTGTATGCGCTCGGAATTGCGCCGCCACATCTTGCTAAAGCGATTTGTCTCTACATTGACGCGCTTTACGAGCCGTCGCAGGAAGCCTGGGGCCGTCTCTATGGGCATATTTCCGAAACGCTGCAACAATGGCCCGGCGTGCCGCTCGAGCCTGGTGCCGCCCGACGGCTCTTTGCGCTTATCGACGACGACTTCGGCAGAGTAGTTGTGGAGCAACCCGTTCGTGCACGCCTTCGCGAAATGTTGTTGCAACATCGCGTGGCTTCATGACCGGCATCACAAACGTGCGGGAAAACGGCATGCGCCGCGTTTTACTCATGTGTTTCGGGATCGCCATCATCTGCTTTGCAGATCGTACGACGTCCACGGCAACGGCGTTTGCATTGCCCTACATCCAGGGCGACCTCGCGCTTTCGGGCGACGAAGCACCTTTCGTGACGTTGAGTTACAACGCCGCATACTACGCCGGCATTCTGTTGGGACCGTGGATTATAGGCCGGTTCGGAAGAGTGCGCTACTTGCTGGCATGCGTTACCCTCTACGGCATCGCTTCACTGCTGTGTGCAATAAGCACGTCGTTGCCGGAGCTCGCGGCCTTTCGTGTCATCCAAGGCGTTGCTGAAGGTGGATTCTTTCTCGGCGGCGTTCTGACGATCTTCGCGAACTTGCCGCCCAAGATTGCATCTCTGTTTATCCTTGCGTATGCCGCCGTGTCGCAGTGCGGCAGTGGGATGGCTCCGCTCATCGCGGGCTCTATCGTATACAATCACTCGTGGCGATTGATGTACGTTACCTTGTCGATTGCGGCGCTTATTGCCGCGGCCATGATCCGCTCGTCGATATCAAATGCCCCTATCGACGCCGGTCTCCAGACGAGTACGCGGCGTGAACCGATCGACGTCGCCGGCGTTGTCCTACTCGCTCTGGCGGTCGGCGCTTACAGTTATCTCACGGCATTCGGAGAGTTGCGAGACTGGCTGAACAGTCCCGATGTCGCTATGGCGTTTGCACTCTTTATCGCCTCCTCGCTCAGCTTCATTCTCTGGGAATCGTTTGGGACGCGCAATCCCATCATCCCAGTGGGCATATTGGCGAAAAAAAATGCGTGGCTCGGCATTCCGCTGGGACTCGCGATCGGCTTTCCGTTATTGGGAACGACGATTCAAGTCAAGTACCTGCAAGAAGTGTTGAACTTTCCGTTGCCGACTGCCGGCGCTGTTATCGCGCTGCGCGCATTGGCAATCGTGGTATCCGCTCCTCTCGGCAGCATACTGACGCTAAAGGGTGTCGACTCGCGGTGCGTCATTGTCGCCGGCTTCGCTTTGAGCATGTTTGCGTTTTTGTGGGAGGCGTTGGGAATCACATCGGGCTCTGATTTCCACACGTTCGTCGGTGCCGAGGTCTTGATCGGCGCGGGCTTCGGCCTCACGTATGGTCCGCTTTTGATTACGGTTATTACGAATCTCGCGTTCGAAGAAATTCCTTTCGCCGTAGCGGCGATGAACGTGTCTTTCGCAGCGGCCGGATCGTTTGCCAACTCATCGCTTGCGACCATATTCGATCACCGTCAGGCAAAACACTTATCCGATTTCGCGGGAAGTATCGTTCTCTCGCGTGCGCCGATATCGGCTGCTCTGCAATCCGGCGCATCGCCAGAAATGCAGCGGCTGGCGTCGCTCGTTGCGCAGCAGGCTGCGGTGGTTGCGTTTGCCGATACCGCGCTCTGCGCGGCGGCAGTGGCCGCTCTCGCGATTCCCGTCACGTTGCTATTACGCCGCGCGTACCCGCCGGCGGTGCAAAAATGGCTAGCGAGCCTCGCATCGCCGCACGCGTCTGCGACGGATATCTGATGCGCGTGTAAATAGATTCTTCATAGGGCGAGTGACATCGAAACACTACAATTTCTTCAGAGAAGCCTGCCGCGGTCACGATATAATGCCTTACACGTTGACCGATGTCCGCAGGCTTCTCGTCAATTCTGGCGAGCAATGCGATGGAAATGGGGCAAATCATGCAATCCGTGGGGGACAAATAGATGGCCTCTCCAAGCGAAGATAGCCTGGGCAACACCGTAGATCATCGAGTCGCAATCGCGGACGGCGTGGCAACGATCACGCTTGACCGGCCGCAGGCCTACAATTCGTTAACTGCTGATCTGCTCGAGTCGTTGGTCGAGACGTTAGACGTGCTGGCAGCCGACGCGAGTGTTCGTGCGCTCGTGATTACAGGCGCGGGCAAAGCGTTCTGCGCGGGTGCATCGCTGAATGATACACGCACGATACGACCCGGCGGGAGCCCGAAGCTCGGCGACGCGGTGCAACTGCGGTACAACCCGCTGGCCACAAGACTACTCACGCTCGAGAAGCCGACCGTTGCCGCGGTGAACGGCGTTGCGGTCGGTGCGGGAATGGGCATCGCATGCGCGTGCGACCTGCGGGTTGTCGCAGATACCGCGCGCTTCTCGACGGGCTTTGCAAAAATTGGACTCGGAGTGGACACGGCGATTTCGATCACCCTGCCGCGCATCGTCGGATACGCAAGAGCTCTCGAACTGTGCTTGATCTCCGATCAACTCGACGTCACGCGAGCCGATGCGCTCGGGCTTTGCACGAAGGTCGTCCCGGCCGATCGGTGCGTCGCGGAGGCGCAGGCGCTCGCCGCTTCGCTCGCGCGCGCCCCGATCGCACTCGGGCTCATCAAGCGCGAACTCATTCGCAACAATCTCGGCGACTTGCGCGACGAACTCGCACTCGAGGCGGAACTGCAGGGCATCGCCGGGGAGACAGCCGACTTCGCCGAAGCCGTAACCGCATTTCGTGAAAAGCGCGCACCTTCGTTTTCTCATCGAGTCACTCCAAACGAGAAGTAGATACGTTCGATCAAGAGCCTGCTCCGATTGCGCAGGCCCTCTGTGTCTATGATTGATGAAACGCGCACGGCGGGTGGTCCAAAAACATTAACACATTCCGCGTTCGTGAAGACAAGGTAAACGGCTGATTGTCGCGGTCCAACCGCCGCAGCGAATGCGCCGAACACAAATAGAAAAGCCCGCCGGAGCGGGCTCTTCAGCTTGGCCGATGCGTGCCGCACTAGAGCCCTTTGAACGTCGCTTGTCGCTTTTCAAGAAACGCTGCGGTGCCTTCTTTCTTGTCTTCGGTGGAGGCGCAAAGTGCGAAGAGCTTACCCTCCAGTGCTAACCCTTCGCGCAAAGAGCCATCTAAACCGAGATTGACGGCCTCGATCGAATAGCGGATCGCTAGCGGCGCATTCGAAACGATCTTCACGAGAATCTCCTCGGCGCGCGCGATAAGCGTCTCCGATTCGACGATTTCGTTTACCAGTCCGATGCGATACGCTTCCTCGGCGGAGATCATGTCGCCGCTCAGGATGAGCTGCAGAGCGATACCTTTGCCGACAAGACGCGCAAGTCGCTGCGTTCCGCCATAGCCGGGAATCAGACCGAGTTTGACCTCCGGCTGGCCGAATTTCGCTCGCTTTGATGCGACTCTGATCGTGCATGCCATTGCGGTCTCGCAGCCGCCGCCGAGGGCGACGCCGTTGATTGCCGCGATAACCGGCTTGCCCAAATTCTCAATGAAATTCATCAAGTCTTGTCCGCGTCGCGTGGACTCTGCTGCTTCCACGGCCGAAACCGTGGCTAGCTCACCGATATCGGCGCCGGCGATGAATGCTTTATCGCCTGCGCCCGTTAGAATGACACCCAAGATCGCAGCGTCGGCGCGCGCCGCTTCGAACGCGGTGTGTAGATCTGCAATGGCGGCTCGATTGAGCGCGTTGAGAACTTTGGGCCGATTCAGCGTTATGTAGGCGATCGAGCCTTTCTTTTCGTAGAGTACGGTTTCTAATTGAGGAACTGTCACGGACGAATTCATGAGACTTCTGCTTTCTCGAGATTAGCCTGTCGTTGGGCAGTAGATGGTTCAGTAATCAGTCGCGACCCGCGCTGGCCCGTCACGTAGCTCCAAAGCCACTGCATCTCGACGCGCAGACGATTTTGCAACTGGGGTAGGAACATGATGTGAATGAACGCCCAAAGAAGCCAAGCGATGAACCCGCTGAGTCGCATTTTATCGCGTTCGAAGACGGCGTAGTTCTTACCAACAACGGCGAGGTTGCCTTTGTTGAAATAGCGGAAGGGCTGTGTGACATTGCGCGCTTCGATCTCGCCCGCAATGAAGTGGCCGGCATAGCCTCCGCTCTGAATCGCAACTTGCGCGACTCCCGGCAGCGGACGACCGTCTTGCATGATGCTCGCCGCATCGCCGACGACGAACACCCCGCGGAAACCAGGCACCTCGAGCGAAGGACCCACGGGCACACGGCCGGAGCGATCCGTCGGCACGCCCAGCTTTTTCAAGAGCGGTGAAGGCGCAACGCCCGCAGCCCAAAGGACGGTAGAACTCCTTATCCGCTCACCACCTACGACAACGCCCTGCTCGTCGACCAGATCTACGTTAGCGCCGGTGCGTATCTCAACGCCAAGCTTCCGGAGATGTTGTGCTGCAGCTTGCGCAAGCGACTCGTGGAACGTGGGGAGGATCCGTTTCGCGCCATCGATCAGAACGATCGAGGTTTCTGACGGATCTATTCGGCGGAAGTTTTTGCGCAGCGTTGTTGTTGCCATTGTCGCAATTGAGGCGGCGAGCTCGACACCCGTCGGGCCGCCTCCCACGATTGCAAAGGTCATCAGACGTGATCGTTCGTCCGGGTCGTCGGACAACTCGGCCAGCTCGTATGCCCGGAGAATCTTCGATCGAATAAGCTCCGCATCCGGAAGCGTCTTGAGGCTCGGCGCATAGCGCGCATATTCATCGTGGCCGAAGTAGCTAGATTGGACGCCGGTGGCTACAACGAGATAGTCGAAGTTCAACGTGCGCGTACCCACATCCGGATTGGATGCGTCGATCGAACGTGATTGCAGGTCGACGCCCGTAACCTCGGCAAGCACGACGTCAACGTTTTCTTGGTTTGCCGCAAGTTCACGGATCGGCGCCGCCGTTTCCGACGGCGCGATCACTGCGGTTGCAACCTGATAGAGCAACGGCTGAAACAAGTAGTAATTTCGCTGATCGATGATGAGTACGTCCGCATTGCTGCCCTTCAGCGCGCGCGCCGCTTCGATTCCCGCAAAGCCGCCACCGATTATGACGATGCGCGGTCTCACGTTCGACGCCGCTTTACGCAGTTTTGCGCTTGACATCTGCGTTACCATTCTCCGTTCTGAGGTGTAAAAGACCAAGCAACGTCGTGTCGCGTTCTTTCTCTAGCTCTGCGATCGAGCGCGATCCGACCTCTGCGTGAACTCCTTCGATAATTTTGCTGCGCACTTCCGGCGAAAGCTCGGGGGAACCAAGCACTTTCCACCACGCACTCATTGGACCGGTGAACTGCTCGAAGAAATGCTCGATACCGCCCGGGCCACCGCCGAGATGGAAGAGCATGTTCGTGCCCATGGTTCCCCAGCGCAAGCCCGGACCCCAAGAAACGGCGGTGTCGGCATCAGCTACGCTGACAACGTCCTGCGAAATGAGGTAGACGATTTCGCGAAAAAGTGCCGCCTGGAGCCGGTTTGCAACATGGCCCGGCACCTCTTTACGCACGCGGACTGTGCGCTTGCCGAGGCCGTCGTAAAAAGCAATGGCGCGCTGGATCGTATCTTCAGACGTCTTTTCACCGCCCACGATTTCAACCAATGGAATAAGGTGCGGGGGATTAAACGGATGTCCGATCACGCAACGCTCCGGATGCTTTTCGCAAGCTGCTTGGATCGCGCTCATCGTGAGTCCTGACGAGCTCGACGCGATAATCACGTCGGCTGGAAGAATCTGATCGAGGTGTTTGTAGATTTCGTGCTTGAACTCGATCCGCTCAGGACCGTTTTCCTGTACGAGATCGACGCCGGCGACGGCATCATCGATGTTATCGGTGAACCGCAGCTTGGAAGGCGAAGCGCCCGGCGCGACGCCGATTTCTTCAAGCGCCGGCCATGCCGAGGCAATGAATGCTTCGAGCTTTTTCTTTGCGTCGGGCGCGACGTCTGTGGCCACGATCTCGAGACCCTTGGCCAAGAATAACGATGCCCAGCTCGCACCGATGACACCGGTGCCGATGATTGCGACGCGTTTGATCTTTTTCATTATTATTTCTCGCTCCTTACGGATGCTAATTAGACGAAAGCGCTAAAGCCGGTGACGGCCTTGCCGACGATCAGTGAGTTCATTTCGCGGGTACCTTCATAGGAATAGAGCGCTTCCGCATCTGCGAAAAAGCGGGCGACGTCGTAGTCCAGTAGGATGCCGTTACCACCGAATAGTTCACGCGCCAGAGCCACCGTTTCTCGCATACGAACCGTGCAGAACGACTTCGCAAGCGAAGCATGCTGATCGAGGAGTTTGCCCTGATCTTGGAGCTGTGCGAGACGCGTAACCATGCAGAGCGAAGCCGTGATGTTACCGAGCATCTTGGCGAGCGAATCCTGGATCATCTGAAAAGATCCAATCGGCTTTCCGAATTGCTCGCGTGTCTGCGCATATTTGAGCGCAAGTTCGTAAGCGCCCATGCTGCAACCGACGGCTTCCCACGCAACGTATTGGCGCGTCAGTTTCAGCACGCGGGCCGTATCGCGGAACGAACGGTCGGCCTGCAGTCTGTTCTCTTCCGAAATGCGGCAATTGTCGAGCGTAATCAAACCATTTTGGACGACGCGCAGCGCGATCTTATGTTGCAATTTTTCGACGGAGAAACCCGGGGTCGTTTTGTTCTCAACGATGAACCCTTTGACTTGATTGTCTGCAACATCACGCGCCCAGATGATCGACAGATCGCACCAGGGCGCGTTGCCGATCCATTTTTTTTCTCCGTTGAGAATCCAGGTGTCTCCCTCGCGCTTGGCCGTCGTCGTAAGGCCGCCGCCGGTGCCTGATCCAACTAACGGTTCAGTGAGACCGAAGCAGCCGATTTTCTCCATCCGCGCCATCGGCGGGAGCCATTTCTGCTTTTGCTCTTCCGAGCCGCCGTAGTAGATCGAGCCCATTGCGAGACCACTATGAACGCCATAGAACGTCGAAATCGAGGCGTCGACGCGCGCAATCTCCATCGCAATGAAGCCGTCGAGCAGCGTGCTGCCGCCGGGAGTGCCGTAACCCTCGAAGCCGACACCCGCGATATTGAGCGCACGAATTCCCGGAAGCAATTCGAACGGAAACTCGTCCTTTGCCCAATAGTCGTTGATGACGGGCGCGACCTTGGTTTCCATGAAGGTGCGAACCTTTTTGAGCAGCGCCTGTTCGGTGTCGCTCAGAATCGCGCGTAGCGAATAGAAATCGCCATCGGGTTCGGGTAACGGCGGACGAACCGGTTTTTCACTTGTGAGCACGAGTCTCTCCTGATATGGATTTTGCGCGTGAAGATCCGTTTGAGGACGCGCTGAGGTAGTCGTAAACGACCTCGCCTTTATCAAGGCTTAGGTCAGCGATAATATGCGTCGCCGAGAGTACTTCGAGAACCGGCAACTTCGAAACAGGCGCAAAGCAATGCGGATGCAGTTCCAGCGATGCCGGCCCGGTCCACGCGCCTTTAACCGTAAGGTCTGATACGAAAAATCTGACGAGTTCGCAAACCCGAGCCGAGTGGCCGTCGACGTCCGGTATAATCTTCAACAAGAAGCCGGGAGCTTCGAGCGTTTTTTTGACGGCCGCGAAATCCAGCTGCTGATACTTGTAGCCCATGGTCGCCGTTGCGACACGCACGCCGTTATAGTCGAGAGTGCCAACGAGTGCGTCGTTGCGAATCTCGAGCTTCGGTTGAGCGAGAACTTTGGGATACCCAAACACCTCGCGACCGGAAGCAATGCCGGCTTCGCTGTCGAGATACATCGCGTGCGTGAAACTGCCCGCTTTACCGTCGAACGTCACCGGAATGACTTGTCCCGATTCGGTGTACGAGCCGAGCCCGCTGCTGTCGGGCATGTTAATGAACTCGTACTTGACGATGGGTTCGGCCGGACGCAGCGGCGCAGGGATCATCTTCGCCAATGCTTCGGGATCGGTGCGATACGTGATGATCACAAACTCGCGATTGACGAAGCGTATCGGCGTTTTCGGATACGCCGGATGTGTGATCGGCATCGCGTAAGCGGCACGTACTTCTTCTTCGGTCATGCGATTCTCCGAACGTGAGCGGTCGCGGGGACAGCGCCCACAGCATTAAGGTGATTGATCTCAGCATCGTTGAAGCCGAGTTCTTTGAGAATTTCCGCGCTATGCTCCCCGAGTTGGGGCGCCGCGCCGGCCTTTACTTTGTCGGCGCCGTGTATCTCGATCGGGTTCGAAACCGTGCGCGCGGGCGCGGCTCCCGGCAACTCAAGCGGTACGGCGATCCCATTAGCAGCTAACTGCGGATCGTTGATGATCTCGTGCGCAACTTGCACGACGCCGAAGATCACTCGCGCTTCCGAGAGCAACGTTTTCCAATATGCTAGCGGCTGGCTTGCAAAGATCGGATCGAGAATCTCGACAAGCGCGGCCGAGTTGGCAGCGCGTTTGTCGTCGCTGAAGCGCGGATCTGCAACGAGATCCGGCATTCCAATCGCTTTCGCGAAGCCCGGCCAATCTTTGCGCTGCGCAGCGACCAACAAGATCCAGCGGCCGTCCGACGTCTGATATGGATTAAGCAGCGCATTCGGTGGATTTTTTCGATCGTGCTGCGGGAAGAACTGTGCACCATTAAGGGCGCCTTCGATCCATTGCGCCGCTGCCCAAACGCCGTTAGCGATCAGTGACGTCGTTACATGGCTGCCTTTGCCGGTCGTCGCGCGCACGTACAGCGCGGTGGCGATTGCAGCGTACAACGTCGTCGCCGTCGCATGGTCTCCGATGCCTGGAACGGGAAGTGTCGGCGCGCTGCCGGCGTCGTGCGTGACCTGCATCAGGCCCGAGCGCGCCCAGTACGCCGTGACGTCGAAGCCGGGTGTTTCGGCCTCCGGCCCTTCTGAACCGTAGCCCGTGACGTCGGCGTAAATCAGTTTCGGGTTGAGCGGAGCCAGCGCCTCATACGTGATGCCAAGCGCAGCCTTCACGCGCGGCGGAAAATTTACGATGATCACGTCGGCCCAACGCGCGAGGCGCGCCAGCACGTCTTTCGCCTCCGCGGATTTCAGGTCGATCGCAATGCCGCGTTTGTTGCGGTTCACGAGCTGCCACGGATAGTTGACGTCGCTTGTCGGATATGGTGGCGTGCTCGATAAAAAGCGAAAGACGTCTCCGGTGCCCGGCGGCTCGACCTTCACAACGTCGGCGCCGAAGTCCGCAAGGATCGTCGCAGCCGCAGGTCCCGCAATATAGCTCGCGAGATCCACGACTTTTAGTCCAGAAAAAATATGATTACTACTGCCTCTGATATCTGGCATTCTGTCGTCTCCGTAAGTCCGTGTGCGGAGAACATGGTACGGCCGCCAGGTGCAAGAGTCAGTGAAGAGTCTCTTTACAAAGGATCGGACATAGGTACAGCATTATCAGTAGCACGATTAGCCCATGACACGCGCGAAGAGCGGCGTCGCGAACGATTCTCTTCGAATTGCGCGACCCGCTCTACAAAATCTCGTTGCAACGGCGATCGATCAGCTAATGGTGCGTTCTTGCTGAGTCCAAAACCGTTCGCGTAGGATTCTCTTCAAAATCTTG
>CAZJLJ010000078.1:0-2362 GCA_964546935.1 uncultured bacterium
GTTCGAGTCCAGCATCCGGAGCCATGAAAATAAGGCGCTTCTTGCGAGGCGCCTTATTCTTTGCCATGTCGGTGAGCGGACCACGCCTCTCAACTCTTCAAGATCGTAGCGAAGGAGAATTTGCCTGCGCGAGACGAGAGGATTGCGTTTAGAAGGTGCGCTCATACCCCATCATGACGATTTGTACGCGGCTGGACAAGTTCGAGCCCGTGCTTGCACCTGTGCCCGTAATCGACTGACGAGGATTGAGTTCGTAGCCGATGTTCCAGCTCGAGTGGGCATCCGGTCTGTACGAAATGCCAGTCGTCCAAGCTTGACTATTAATCGCGGGAACGAGGAGGTTAGCGGCGACGTTGTTGCTTGGAATCTGCGCGTTATTCGCACTGTAACCTGCACGAACGGTCCAGGCTCGATTCACATCGTATGCAGCGCCCAGCCGCGTGACATTCTGGTTCTTCCAGTTAAAGCTCTGTGCGTTGCCGAGCGCGGCGACGTCGTGCCACGCAATATGCATCCAATCTGCCGCAAGCAGCCATTTGCCGTTCGGTCGGTGCGAGATTCCAACTCCCCATTGCGCTGGAAGATCCAATCTGCCATCGCTGCTGGAGAACAAATCTGACGAGTACCCCGCAAGTTGACCCATTCGCGTGCGTGGCTTGTACGTTGCTCCGAGCCACGTGTTTGACATCGGCTGCCACAGGGCGCCAAAGCTTGCGGTAACGCCGTTTGCGGATTGGGTTCCGTGTGTCGGCAACGGCACGGGGCCGGTCGGACCTGGCTCGACCACACCGTCCACATTGACCGTTTCGTGGGCAAAGTCGAGAGCGGCTCCCAGTGCCAGTCGCGAGGAGGGCTTGTAGGTGAAGCTCGGTAGAAATTCCGCAATGCGCAATGAACCCCGCGCTTTTGCGAGACCTGGCATTGGGAGCGCGGGCGCTTGATAATCGGCACCCAAGCCTTCACCCGTTAGCGTAAGCCCTACAGTCATCTTTGCATTAATGACATAATTCACGCCGAACTCGGGAGCAGCATCCGTCGTATAATTGCTCAGTAAATTGCCCACTACAACATAGTTCGATGTGGAGTGGCCGGACACAATTTGCGCGTCCCCCGTGATCATTGTTGGCAACAACGCCATGCCAGCCGGATTATTCGCGGCAGCTATTGCGTCTAATGGAGTGGCGATCGACGCACCACCCATTGCAGCGTTCATGACGCCATTCCCACCGAGCTGCACACCGTTGGTAGCTTGGGCCGGCGACGTTACTAGCGCGCTCGCAAGCAATGATGAAACTAAGATTAGGTGCAATTTACGCAATGGTTCTCTCCTAAAAAGCGTCGGGATTCCGACGCGGCTCGTGATAAGCGTTAATGATGAGACGCGTACGATCGAGTCCGGACTTCATTGAAAACGCGTGCGCGCTCTAAAAGCGAGTCAACGGGTAACGCAGTCTCTTCCAGTGGAATCCGGACCGCACGCGCCGCTTCAGCCGCTGAAACACCAAGCCCAAGTAAGATCGCGTACGTGATGCCTTCGCCGTAATCAGCGGACCATGGGCGTGTTACCAGCCTGTGGATCGCAGCTAGCACGGGGCCGAAGACAATGTCTACCGAGAGCGGTAAATCGCGTGCCAAAAACTTCCCTGCGGCAACGCCCGCCTCAATGTCGCGCGCGAGGACGCTGAACGCAAGACTCTTCTCTCCGACGACGTCATGACCAGCCCTGCTCAGGAACGCGGCGATGCGCGAGTGCGAGCCGACGATGCGCAACACTGATCTGACGCCGCATGCTAGGCGAGCAACGGGATCTGCGTGGCGCTGAACGATCGGATCAACGACGCGCAGCACGTCGTTGCCGAGCTCTTCAGCAACTGCAGTTAACACGTCGTCGTTGGTTCGAAAATAATTGTAGAACGTGCCGCGTGAGACACCCGCTACGTCGATGACATCCTCGATAAATTGACTCTCAACGCCGTTTTGCCCGAAGACGATGAGCGCGCTGTCGATAAGCCGCGCGCGTGTCTTATGCCGCCTGGCCGCTGCTACTCGTGGCCGGTGATCGTTCAAGAGGCCCCCTTGTCTTCATTATGATACTTATGTCATTATGACAAAAATGTCAATCTCATCATATCAAGAGGTCCACTCCAACTGTTAGTCCACGAATAACCAGAAAATCGTGGCGAACTTCACCCTAGAAGTCCGCTCGTGCGCAAATCCGGCTATCCCGGCGAACAGGTCGCCGGCGGCCCTACGGCAAGCTGAAATATGCCCGCGGAAAGCTCATGCGGGCCTTCTGGGCACATTTTGCCTGGGCGAGTTGACGTCTGCGACTGTTAATCAGCGGGTCGCTGGTTCGAGTCCA
>CAZJLJ010000078.1:2462-5139 GCA_964546935.1 uncultured bacterium
CGGTCGCGTCACAAAGACTATGCCTTGTGTATTTCCCTCACAAACGGTAAACATGACGTTCGGAGGCATTATGGAGGCGCGGAAACTCGGATATTGTTTTGCGGTGTGCAGTTTGCTAATGCTATCTCAGCCTCTTACCACGCATGCGCAACAGAATGGAGCTCCAAACGCAAACACTTCAACCACCCGTAATGGTGTGCACGATTTCGATTGGGATATTGGGACTTGGAAGGTTCATCAGAGGCGGCTGCTCCATCCCCTGACCGGTTCGACGACGTGGGTCGAATATGACGGTACCGACGTCGTGCAGAAAATTTGGGATGGCGCCAACATGGGCAAAATCGAGTCTGTTGGCGTCGCAGGCCATCTCGAAATGTACACGCTTCGCCTCTATGACACGGAAGTAAACCAGTGGAAAATCTATTTCACAAATAGCAGTAGCGGCGCACTGAGCCAACCTGTCGTCGGCGAGTTTCAGAGTGGTCGCGGAGAATTCTACGACCAGGAACCATATCGCGGTAAGGCGATTCTCGTTCGATTTCGAGTTCACGACATCACATCGAATTCGTGTCAGTTCGATCAAGCGTTTTCGCCTGATGGAGGCAAGACGTGGGAAACGAACTTCATCGCGACAGAGACGTTGCTGAAGACGTAACTACCCGGACGGTGCCCGCTTGCATGCGCTGGTTTTATGCCGCGCGATAGAATAAGACATCATCTTGCCGGAACTGATCTTATTTGGACGCGACCGGCTGCCTGCCATCGCGTTTGATGCTGCTGTCGTTGTTAATCCCTACGAATATCTAGGGTTGTAGAAAGGTTTGGGCCCCCACGGTGGAGCTGAAACTCGAAGTTGTCACCTTGCCCGTATCCGACGTCGATCGTGCGAAGAATTTTTACAAGAAACTCGGATGGCGCGAAGATGCGGACTTCGCCGGCGACAACTGGCGCACGGTTCAATTAACGCCTCCGGGATCCGCGTGTTCGATCCACTTCGGCAAAGGCCTCACGACGGCCGCACCTGGATCGGCGCAAAATATGTATCTTGTCGTTACGGATATCGAGGCGGCACATAATGAGCTCGCGGCACTTGGCGCCGATGTTAGCGACGTGTACCATTCGACGCCTGGTGTACCACCCGCCCCGGGCCGCGATCCTCAAGGCCGAAGCTATGCTTCTTTTGTGGATTTCAGCGATCCCGACGGCAATAAATGGCGCGTTCAGGAGATCACGCAGAGGCTTCCTGGACGATAGGGAGACGGAACAAAAATCTTACACTAATGCGGCCGCGGTAGCGCTCATTTCGAACGCATTCGTAAGATCGTCGATTAAATCGGCGACGTCTTCGACTCCCACCGAAAGACGCAGAAGATCATCCGATATTCCGAGGTCCGATTTTTCGGCTGCTGATAAGGAAGCATGCGTCATGACCGACGGGCTGCAAATCAGCGATTCCACTCCGCCAAGCGACGTCGCCAAATTGAATATTTCGGTCGAGCCGGCGAAGGAACGCGCACGTTCCGCTCCGCCGCGTATCCGAAATGATACGATCCCTCCAAAGCCGTGCTGCTGCCGCTTGGCAAGTTCGTGTTGCGGGTGGCTAGCCAAGCCCGGATAGTGCACTTCGGCAACCTCATCGTGTTGCGATAAAAACGCGGCGAGCGCCGCAGCATTTTGCTCGTGTGCACGCATGCGCAAAGCCAAAGTTTTTGCGCCGCGAAGCGTTAAATAGGCATCCCACGGCCCGGGAACAGCGCCAACGGCATTTTGGTGAAACGCTATTTCACGATGCAGGTCGGCATCATCGGTGATCACTACGCCCCCGACGACGTCGCTGTGACCGCAAATGTACTTCGTGGTGGAATGCATCACGATATCGGCGCCCAGCGTCAGGGGTTGTTGAAAATATGGCGAGAGAAAGGTGTTATCGACGGCAACGATCTGGCCGTGGCGCTTGAGCGCGGCGATCCCCGCGATGTCGATGATTTTTAGCAGCGGATTGGACGGCGTCTCGATCCAAAAAAGCCGCGTATTGGGCCCTACCGCCGCTTCGACCGCTTTCGGATCGCACATGTCAACGAAAGTCGTCTGAATGTTGTAACGTGGCAGAACTTGCGTTAGGAGCCGGTGCGTTCCGCCATAGATATCGCGCGTCGCAATGATGTGATCGCCCGAGCGAAGCAGCGAAGTAACGCCCGCGACCGCAGCCATGCCCGATGCAAACGTGCACGCGAAACGCGCCCGCTCGAGATCGGCAAGCTGCTGCTCTAAGGCTTTGCGGGTCGGATTTGCGCTGCGAGAATAGTCAAAACCCTTCGTTACACCGACCTCGGGAACGGTGAACGTGGCTGTTTGGTACACCGGAACGATCGTAGCTCCCGTAGCTGCACACGGATCTTGACCCGTACGAATGGCTCGGGTAGAAAAGCCTCGACCATTGTTAGAGTGGCCAATGGTTTGATTTGGCATGAGTTGCACTCCACTGAAAAATAAAACGGCCCCTCACCGTGTCGGTGAGAGGCCGCGAAGTTTTTCTGTTCCCAGAGCTTTACGCGAAAGCCATCCCCAACCGACACGTTTCCGTGCAGCACATCATGGCATCCATAGCGTTAAGCTGATGGGTCAACATTGTACGAGAAGATATCACGCGGCCATGCTAACGTCAAGACACGATCGT
>CAZJLJ010000078.1:5239-10260 GCA_964546935.1 uncultured bacterium
TCAACATTGTACGAGAAGATATCACGCGGCCATGCTAACGTCAAGACACGATCGTGATATCTTTATGCGCCGGGACCGGGATAATCCCGCTCTTCTTCGGGATCGGTTTGTTCGGGCGGAGGCGGATTAATGTATCACGCCGTGCCGGCCAACGTTCCATGCGGGAACGTTGTAGCGAGGCGTCGTTCCGAAACGTTGGATGCGTGCGTTCGGATCCGCGGCTACGACGTCCCACGCGCCTTGTTCCTCGATACGGAACGACATCTTCGCATTGGTTGGGATGCGGGCGCGCAATTGCGCGTAGCCTGGATCCGCATCGAATAGATGGCGGCCAAAATGAAGGACTGTCGTATTAAACAACAGCGCCATTAGAAATGAAAGCGCGAGACACCATCCGGCAAGACGGGGCTTCTGCACAAGGACGATGGCCGTTCCAATAGCCATCAAAGAAATAAGCGCTTCCGTATAGTGGCCGCCGGCGCGCGCGAACGGGAATGGAGAGGACGTACAGCAGAGCTCGGCAACAAGTGGTAACGCAACGAGGCACCGAACGCCAAGGCGAAGAGGCGCAAATGCGAACGGCGCGAGGATCTCGGCGAAGAAAGCAAGATCCTGCAACGGATATTTTACGTAAAACGCATATTGCGGAGACGAAGGATGCGCTCCATGAAGATATTCGAAGGCATAGTATGCGACGACATTGATGACGGCCAGAGATGCAACGCTCGCACCAAGCCGTCGATCGTACCAAATCGCGCCGGCGATTCCGAACCAAATCAAGAAGAACCCGACATCTTCTTTTACGCCAAGCAGTAACTGTGCAAAGAACAGCGTTAAAGCAAGATTTTTGCGCAAGACGGCGATGGCAAGTGCGAAGATGAGCAGCGGTTCAAAATGCGATTCGGAAAAATCGTAATACGCAAACGCCTGCATTGACGGCGATATCAAGAATGCTATGCTAAGGAGCGCGGCTGCGATTGGCGAGACGTTAATGCATCGAGCAAAAATGTAGAGCGCAATTGAAGAGCACGCGAGGAGTAAGACCTGAACTACGATTAGCGTCTCTTGCGTGGGAAAGAGTGCAACAACCGGCGCTAGGGCTAGCAACGTCCACGAATCGTGCACTAGCATGTGCGAGCTTCCTTCGGCCCAATTAAAAGCGCTACCGGTATGTGCGAAATTCCAAAGCGACTGCAGGAATATTCCGCTGTCGATACCTTCGCGAAGCGCCTGAAGCCGGTTGAAATCGAGAAAGACGTAAACGAGCCAAAATACGGCTGCCGCTGCGGCTACTGCGATCAGCGGTGCGTCGACCTTGAGTGCTCCAAGGCCGACCGTTCGGGAGCTCCCGACCTCGGTCGTCATCCGGCGCGGTTCGACGTCCCACGGAGTATCCGCTTCGCGCAGCCGGAAAGCAAAGAGCCCCCGCTTAGGCCGGGGCTCTTTTTCGATCGTTCGGCTTTATTGAAACCGCCGCTGCACCATTCGGTACGCGCGGGCAAGGGACTGTAGAACCGGTATCGATGACAGTTCCGCATCTCGAACCGTTTCTTCCATGTCGGCGCGATTGCTATTTGTCTGCGCGGCTCGAACGATCGATGTAGCTTGGGATAAGGCGTCGGAATTCATAACTAACAAGTACCCTTGGGCGGTGTTTGTTATAGATTCGACAAGTAGGCTGCCGTTCCTTAACTTGCGACCCGAGACGTGTCGAAAACGACCTGATCCCACCGCCAAAGTTTTTCAAAAAACATCCGCACGAAGTTCGCGTCCCGTCGCTTGCAAATCTCACCTATGGAGGCGCGTCCGTCTACATTCGCTAGGAGGTGTTCCTCGCGCTCGGTGATAGGGAGGTACAGGTCGCTCTCCGTGTGATTCCGGTTAATCAAAACACCGCTTGAGCCGGCCGGTAGCCGGTCCCGTACGAGGATCGTATCGGGCACGCGAATCGGAATATAGTCGAGCCATTCTTCACGATCGAAATCGGTGGCACTGTCTAGCGTTGCTCGCTCATTAGAGTAAGCTGCAAAACTATGGCGTGCGAGCGTGCCGCGAAAGAGTTCGAGCGCGGCGTACTGCTGATGCGGCGGAAGTTGAACGAGCTTGGCCTTGTGCGGTGTTGAAGCAATCGCTCCGCACCACGGCAGATATGGAGCCTGGCGTATCCAGCGCCCAAACATCAACCCGGCGCCGTCCAGAAATTCCATAAGCTGGGGAATTGAAAAAGAGCGGTCGTTAGGATGGAGAAGCGCGTCCGCTACACCATCGATGTTCGCAAAGTCGGGCGACGCGCGTAACAGCGGTACAATGGGGTGATTCTGCGGCAAGGCTTTAAGAGTCGCGGCGAGATCGCGAACCTCTTGAGCTGTCCACCCAACTCCAAGACGCCGGCAGTAATCCTGAAGCAGGTAAATGCCCGCGCGCCCGTATGGCGCGTACAGCATCAGGTGCATGGCGCCGTTTGGTTTGAGCACATCGCGCAACGCGCGTAGACCGGTATCGGGCTCGGGGAGATGATGAAGAACGCCGGTGCACACGATGTGATCGAACGTTTCGGCGAGATCGCCGGCACGTTCGAGTGGAAGTTGTCGCACTTCAAGGTTTTCGAGTGCGTATTTTTCCTTTAGCGTTTGAGTGAAGGCAATGCTTGTCGCGCTGACGTCGATCCCGAAAACGCGTGCACGCGGCCACCGCGCGGCGTAGTGCGCGGCTTGCATCGTTCCGCAACCCGCAACGAGAATGGTACGGTCTTCGCGGAACGGCTCCGCCGGCCAGAAGAAATGTGAATCCGCGCGCCGCCGGTCTTCGCTCCAACGCCGCCGGTATGCGTCGATATCGTCGGAAGGCGGCGGATAAGGGTGATCTTCGTAAAAGAGATTCACCCGCTCCGCAACGCCGGTACTGGGCTCGCGTTCGTCCTCGATCATGCGCAACAGAGCCTCCCGTTCCGTATTGGATTCACCTTGGAAAGGGAGGCTCTTGCGAGCAGCGTCCCTAGCCGTGGGGTGTTGCGACTTGTGCCATTACGGCATCAAGGTTAAACGACGCCGGCTTTTGCCTCGGCGGGAACTTGACGAAGTCCTCGATCTGTCGCGCAATAACGTCCTGCATCAGGTACAACTGCGGAGCGTGATCGACCATCCAATCCCAATAAGTATTCGAATTGAAATCGGCTCGCTCGAACGGATCGCGACGCAAATTCATAATGTGAGGAAGCCGGAGTTTTACGAATGGCTCGGCCCACTGTTCCATCTGATTCGCGCGCTGCAGCGCGAGATTGAACTTGTAGTCACCTACTCGCACCGCGATAACGTCTCCGTCGTCGCTGAAGTACACGACGGCGTTCCTCGGACTCTCTTTCACCTCTCCTGAAAGATAGGGAATCATGTTGAAGCCATCAAGGTGCACGTGGTACGACTGCCCGTTTACCGTGGTTCCCTTAAGCAATTGCTCGGTGACGTCGGGATTTCCGGCTGCGGCAAGCAACGTTGGGAACATGTCGATGTGCGAAACGATGCCGTTGTAGACCGAACCCGGTTTCACGACACCTGGCCACCGCATAAAGCAAGGTACGCGCCAGCCGCCTTCCCAGTTCGAATCTTTCTGGCCCCGGAACGGCGTGTTTGCGCCATCGGGCCACGTGTCGTTCTCGGGCCCGTTGTCGGTGGAATACATGACAATCGTGTTGTCGGCGAGGCCCAGCTCGTCGACTTTGTCTAGGATCATGCCGATCTGCTCGTCATGCGTGACCATGCGATCGCCGTACGGGTCCTGACCGCTCTTTCCGAGATTTTTCTCCGCGACATGCGTTCTGAAGTGCATGGCAGTGGAGTTGTACCAGAGGAAGAACGGCTGGTCGGCCTTTGCCTGCGCTTCCATCCAGTCGATGGCGCGCGAGGTAATCTCCTCGTCGATTGTTTCCATGCGTTTTTTCGTTAGAGGACCGGTATCTTTGACGGTCTGCTTTCCAACGCGTCCCCAACGCGGATCGTTCGTAGTGTCATCGGTGTCGGTGGCTTTGCAGTCGAGCACGCCGCGCGGTCCAAATTTTTCCTTAAATCCGGGATCCTTCGGATAGTCGGGAAGCTCGGGCTCTTCCTCGGCGTTCAAGTGGTACAAGTTGCCGAAGAACACATCGAATCCGTGCACCGTCGGCAGGTATTCGTTGCGATCGCCCAAGTGGTTTTTGCCGAACTGACCCGTCGCATAGCCGAGTGGCTTCAATAGCTCAGCGATCGTCGGATCTTCTTTTTGCAGGCCTACGGTCGCACCGGGCATACCAACTTTGGTGAGACCGGTGCGAATCGGATTTTGCCCAGTAATGAAACAAGCACGGCCGGCCGTGCAACTCTGTTGCGAGTAGTAGTCGGTGAACAAACCACCCTCATTTGCTACGCGGTCGATGTTCGGCGTTCTGTAGCCGACCAGACCGTAGCTGTATTTGCTGATGTTGGTGATCCCAATATCATCGCCCCAGAGAATGAGAATATTTGGCTTCTTTGCAGCCATCTCAGCATGCTCTCCCTTCGGAACGTCTAGCTAGGGTTTTATGCTACTTCACAGCGTTGAGATCAATTCCGGAGCGTCCTGGACGCCCGACATTCACGGGTGTGAAACTGTGCGTTGCGTATTTGGGATAGTTGCTGTTTGCCTGGTCGCCTAGAATCAGCCCATGGAACAAGCACCGGCCGCCAATGCTGTGGCAACGGCAGAAATACCGCGGATTAGTCCTCAGAGTATCTTCATGCGATTCTTGACGATCGGCGCAATCAGTTTTGGCGGTGGAATCGTAGCCTATTTGCATCGGATGCTCGTCGATGAGACGAAATGGCTTACCGAGCAACAATTCCTCACGGCGCTTGAACTTTCGCAAACGTTACCGGGAACCAACAGCGTCAACATGAGCGTGATCGTCGGAGACTATCTCCGCGGGCCCCTAGGCGCTATTGCGGCATTCGTAGGGCTCATTTTGCCCGGCAGCATTTTGATCTATATCTTAGCGGTTGGCTCCGGCGCCGGGA
>CAZJLJ010000078.1:10360-12627 GCA_964546935.1 uncultured bacterium
ATTTTGCCCGGCAGCATTTTGATCTATATCTTAGCGGTTGGCTCCGGCGCCGGGAGGCATCATCCGATCGGGCATGCCGCCCTCACGGGAGTTACCGCTTGTGCAGTAGGCATTCTATCTGCAATTACGTTCAAGACCGGCATAAAGCAGTTCACAAGATTTCCCGACGTCATCCTACTTGTTGCAACGTTCGCAGGGATGAGTTTGTTGAAGATTCCGCTGATACTTTTGGTAGTTGTTCTTGGCGGACTGGGCGTCTATCTGTATCGGCCGCGCGAGGCTAAGCCATGAACGAATCAAAACTACTGCTAACGTTGGCGGCAGTATTCGGCGCTCTTTCCGTGCAGGCTGTCGGCGGCGGTCCTGCAGTGTTGCCTGAAATGCAGCGCACCTTGCACGCCTCTTTCGCCTTACCGGATCAAGAGTTCGTTCAATCGTATGGCCTGGGGCAACTTGTACCGGGGCCGAATATGCTGCTCGTGGTTGTTCTCGGTTATCGTATCGCAGGAACGGTTGGAGCCGTAGTAGCGTTGGCGGCCTTCTTTTTGCCGATGTCAATCATCGTCTTCTACGTAGCACGCTACCTCAGAAAGCACTTGGCCGGCTCCCGGTGGGGGGCTGCTGTTCGAGACGGATTAGCGCCCGTTACGATCGGCCTAATGGCATCCGGTGCGTACGCTATGGGAAAAGCGGCCGCTTCCACGTGGCTTGCTATCGGCGTTGCGCTCGTCGTCTTCATTTTGATGGTGCGAACGCAGACAAATCCCGTCTGGCTCGTCCTTGCAAGCGCATTATTCGGCGCGCTCCTCTTCCCGCGCTTGTAAATCATGTTTCGGGAGCGCCGTAAACCAGTGCGGTCTTCGTAGAGCCGTCGAAAAGATCTTTAGCAAACGGTTCCTGAATCGCCTTGAAGAACTTGTCTGCGGTGTCGTGCGCTTTTTGTTGTTTGCTTACGTCGCCGCGCATGTGATACGACCAGCCGAACTCTGCTACCAGCACGTTGAATGCGTCTGTGGCAGGGCGCACCCATACCGCTAGGTCGGCATGCGCAGCGGTATCCTTTCCGAAATCGAAAACGCCAAGTCTTGCACCGATCTCGAAGACGCGCGCGTTATTCACCGCAGCGACGGTTTGCTTCAGATCGAGGTCGAGCGTTTTTAGCCCGGGGAATATTTCGACGATGCGGGACATCGGCTGTTCGAAATTGACAACGGGATAGTACCCGATCAAATTATTCGAAAAGATACTCTTGATGGAACCGGCTGTATCACCGCGCAAGATTTCCTCTTTGAACTTCGTTATTGCCGATATTTCCTTCATCGATGTTTCCGTGTCGAAATCGGCGGATTCCCGAAAGTCGGGAGAACGCCGTTTAAGCGTCACTTCCCAGGTTTCGTCCGGCCAGCCGCTCGAACGATCGCCCCGAAGGCGCAAGATTACGTGGTTGCGCCGAAACACGCAATCCGTAGTGTCGAAAAACTGCACGACGCGCATCTCGGAGTCGATCCGATCGAAATGATCGTATTGCACGCCGGCATCTTTAGCGATTTTCGCAAGCCGGTTGTTGAACTCTAGAACAGCCTTTTTCGTTGGGAAGAGCTCCGGCTTCAAGAGAAGCTTGAACTCGCGCGCGGTAATTGCGCCGGCCATGATAACTCCATTTCCCGTTTAAAAGAAGCTGCCTCGAACGCAACGGCCGAGGCAGCTGAGATGTCGACGCTAGAGAGCGCGTTGACCGACGACGCGACCAGCGGGCGGTGTTGTATCTTTTCCATAGCCCCAAACGCCGTTGAAGCTATTGTTATCGTCGTTGAACCAAAACGAGAACCACCCCGCGCTGCTCGGGCTGCGCCACGTGGCTCGTATCTTGTCCTTCGTTTTGAAAGCTCCGTTGATGAGTATGACGTTGCCAATGTGGCAAAGGGCCGTTGGCCCGGACTGTGTGCACGTCATCGGCCCAACCATGGCTCCGTTGCCGCCCGCAGCCGCGACTTTCCACTTTCCCGCTGCAGTAATGGGGGACGGTGGCAGCACCTTGTTAGCAACGAACGATCCGTTTGCAGCGCGGCCGTTGTAACCCCACGTACCGTTGAAGCTGTGTCCGTTCGGAGTGGCGTATACCGTAAGCCATCCCGCTCCACCCGGACCGTGCCATTTGCCGTTGATCTGCGAGTCACCGACGAACGTGCCGGTAAATCCGTTTCCATTCTTTGAATTTTGACCGACAATGTTCGTCCCCGACTGGTTCAACGTTATGGTGCTTGTCG
>CAZJLJ010000079.1:0-12577 GCA_964546935.1 uncultured bacterium
GTTAGATGTGGAAAGTAGCGGTGAGCCAAGCTTGGCGCGGGGGTAAGCCGTAGAGCTCGGTGCCGGTGCCTTCCGCAAGCGCGCTAGTCGCACTGCCGAATTGGTTCTGCGGACGATAGACGCCGAGACCAATAAGACCGTACTGCTGGTACGCGCTATTGAACAGGTTGCTAACGCCGAACGCGACCGTGACCGGACCCGTCGTTTTTGAGACGGCTGCGTCGGCGTACCAGAATGCACCGCGCTTGTACGAGTTTCCGTCGCCGATGTACGTGCCGTCCATTTCGGCGTGGAAGCCGCTCGGACTGGAGTACACGAGGCTCGAGAAGCCCTTACGCAGCGGAATGGTGCTGAACTGCGTTCCATTTACGAGATACGCGTTGTTCTGCAGAATGTTCACGCCGATGCCCTTGTAGCTAGCCGACTGCATTCCGTATTCGAGTCCCAGCGTAACGTAGCGAACGATGCCGATCGTTCCATCGAGGTCGATGCCCTTGTACTGAGCGTTGCCCGCGTTGGCATACGTCGTCCAGCCAAGCTGCGAAGCCGTGGCCGGAGTTTGACACGAACCGGTGATGCGGTTGAGGAACGCCTGTTGCAACGTCGTCGTGCCCCCTCCTCCGGCGGGCACAAGCTGCTGCAGAACCGAGTTGTACTGAGGGAATGCCGAGAGCGGCAAGTTGCCGTTCAGAATAGCATTCTGTTCGATCGAGCTATAACCGTCGAGTTGGATCGTCGTCGTGCGGCTGAAACGGTGGCCGTACGCGAGCTCAACGTCGGTTGCGGTTTCCGGCTTCAGGCTCGAATTGGCGACGGTACCAACGCTGTTGAGCGTTCCGGCGGTACACGACGGGTTCAAGCTAAGCGGTGCGCCGAGTTGCGGCGTCGTCGCGGCGACGAGTGACGGATCGGGTTCGCTGTAGGAGTGTCCGCCCGTCAAACGCACCACGTCGTTCGGCGTGGGACGATAGACAAACGAAAGGCGTGGATCGAAGTTCGTCGTTCCGGTTTCAACGGAACGTTGGAGCCAGAGGTCGGCGAAGGTGCTGAATTTGAGCGAATTTTGCCACGCATCCCGCACGAAGTAGCTGTTGGACGTTAGATAGAACGTGCCGTTCCCCGTTGAGCCGGCGGAGTTCGACGTGAGGCTCGCGTGACGCTGATGCTGAGTGTAGAAGCCAAACGTCACGTCGTGATGTCCGAGGTTGAATTCATCGGACGCCAAGAACCCGTGCGTTAAATACGTATCAAAGAAGAACGGACCCGTGAGGCTCTTGTGTTCGTCGCTCGTGTAGTTATTAGCGTAGCCGTCGACGACCAGCTGGGTCTTCCCGAGTTGTTGCGTAACGCGGCCATGATAGTCTTGCATGTGGCTTGCGTTCCAACGGTTGGGACCACCGCCGGCCGGGCCGGAGAAGTTCTGCGCGTATTGTTGTTGCGTTAAACAGCTGTAACCCGCCGAAGTATCCGAGAGAACCGGAATGGTGCTGCTGGAGCACGTCGTCGGATTTCCGTTCGGCAGAATGAAGCTGCTGCCGACGAGACCCGGCGTGTTATAGAGCACGTACGCGTACGGGTTGTTGTCTTGGTCGCCGTTACCAGACTTGTCGTTCCAGGTCGAGAGCGCAAACGCGGCTGCTTCGATTTGCGTGCGCTCCGACGGCGAGTAAACGAGTTTCGCCAGACCGTTGCGTTGCGTGTAGGTACCGGAGACATCGTAGGTATTCGCGGCAACGTTGGCCTTCGTGAGGTCCGGCGGCGTTACGCCATTGGGGTCGGTGTAAACGGCCGACGCGCCCAGGTTGCCAGTTTGCGTAATCGCTGCAGGATAGAACGTACCGTACGTTCCTTGCACCGCGCCGGCAATTGCGTAACCGAGTTTTCCGAACGAACCGGTTGCATCGAATCCGCTGAGTGAGTGTCCGCTGTTTCCAACACCCTGCGTAAACGAGGTTTGACGGTCGCGCGTCGGGTTCAAGGTTTCGAAATTGATTGCGCCTGCAATCGTCGGGACGCCGTACATACCGGCAGCGCCCGATCCGAAGATCACGCTCGTGCCGCTCATGCCCCAGAACGGCGATAATTTGTAGTTGAAGCCACCGCCGAATGCGCCAATCGGTCCGATCGGGTGTCCGTCGAGCAGCGTCGATGTTTCGGTGGAGTCAAATCCGCGCAAGCTGATTGAGAGATCGTCGCCAAGCGACGGGCTCGTTGCGGCGTTGACGCCCGGCAAGCGTGAAAGAGTGTCGCCAAGACGCGTGTACGAAAAAGCTTGTACCGCGGCTGGGTCTACGTATTTATTGATGGTCGTCGTGGTTTGCAGCGATGAACGAGCCGCAACGACGACGCGTCCGATCTCTTTCATGTTTCCGGAGGACGCGCTGGACGTGCTCTGCACCGCAGTTTGAATCTGCGTCGTGTTGCCGCTGGTGAGAATAATTGTTGGCACGCGCGTTGAAACGTAGCCGCGCGAAACGATTAGAACGGAATATTCGCCTTGCGGTTCGTTCGCAAACGTGAACGTACCGTTGGCGTCGGTGGTGGTGGTTGCGACTTTATTGCCGGCCGCATCGAGTTCTACCGTTGCATTTTGAACCGGTAGACCGCCGGATGCGTCCAGAACCCGCCCGCTGAGTGTAGCAGGCGACGCTCCTG
This sequence comes from uncultured bacterium, assembly GCA_964546935.1. GTDB lineage: Bacteria > Vulcanimicrobiota > Vulcanimicrobiia > Vulcanimicrobiales > Vulcanimicrobiaceae > JALYTY01. Next base: position 2,656 of record CAZJLJ010000079.1, read on the forward strand.
CGTTTGCTACGAGCGGCGCACCAAAAGACGCCGCTGCGAGAAACGCAGCAAGAATCCGTGACTGCATTAGTTTTCGATTCTCCTGAAAACCGGTGTGAAGAAACCCGGCTCAGTACAAATTGACGGGAGCGAATTATGCTTCGCTTATCCGATCTTTAAGAAAAACCTAAGTTTCCGCAGTTCACCTAGCGTTCATGGAACGCAGTTACAATACGCTACAAAGGGCGCCAACAATAGTTTTGGCGCCCTCTTCCTTTATATATACCGGTCATGGTTGGCTAGTCGCGCTCGTCGATACCGCCTTCGTCTTCCTCGTCCTCTTCCTCGTCTTCATCTTCTTCCTCGTACTCTTCTTCGCCCGACATCTCGTCGACGGCAGAGTAGACCTCGCGATAGAGCGCGCCGATCTCCCGTCCGAGATCTTCGCCTCCGCGATCGGCCGGCACGTTCTTCAGCCAGCCGTCCAGCGCAGCGATTGTGATATTCATCGCGATCTCTTTCGTGCTCATCGCGTTGGAATCAAAATCCACATTCTCTCCTTTGTGTCCACGAGCGTAGCCGATGAGAATTATGCCCGCCTTAAGGGTTTCCGACTTTTAGCGTGCAGGCGTTCGGGCTTAAAAGGGTAGAACGTTAGCCGAGTAACTGACAAAAGTATGCGCAATCCGTTTAAGCACCAAGAGAACGCCCCAGTCGCCCTGATCACGATCACCGTGATGCTTGGCATGATCATGGCGATCATCGACTCCACGATCGTCAACGTCGCGCTGAACACCATCGCCGGTAACCTCGGCGCATCGGTGGACGAAGTCTCTTGGGTCGCCACCGGATACATTTTGGCCAACGTTTGCGTTATGCCGCTCAACGGCTGGTTGACCGCATACCTGGGGCGCAAACGATTCTATGCCGCATCGCTGGCGATCTTCACGATTGCATCGCTTTTGTGCGGCACGGCGACCAACATCACGCAGCTGATCATCTATCGCGTGATTCAAGGAATCGGCGGCGGTGCGTTGCAGCCGACCGCGCAATCGATTCTCTTCGAAACGTATCCGCCCGAAAAGCGCGGACAAGCGATGGCAATCTTCGGACTCGGCGCGATGGTTGGCCCGGCGGTCGGCCCGACGCTCGGCGGTTACATCGTCGACAACGCCTCGTGGCCGTTGATCTTCTACATTAACATTCCTATCGGCATCATCGCGTTTTTGATGACGCTGGCGTTCATTCCCAATCCGAAGTTCATCGAAAAGGTGAAGACCGGCGTGGATTGGCTCGGCCTAATGTTGCTCACGACCGGCCTGGCTTCGCTGCAGTACGTTCTCGAGCGTGGCGAACATGATGAATGGTTCTCCTCGCCGGCGATTTGTATTCTCACTGCCACCGCCGTCATTACGCTGACATGGTTTATAATTAAGATGCTTCGCGACGAGCATCCGCTCGTGCAGCTGAAGGTTTTCCGCATCCCATCGTTCACGATCGGAAACATCATCGGCGTCGTGTCGGGCTTCGGCTTGTTTGGGACGGCGTTAATTTTGCCGTTGTTCTTTCAACAGATCCTTGGATTCACGGCGTTTGATACCGGTATGGCCCTACTCCCGGGCGCGCTCGCTACCGCCGTCAGTATGGTGATCATCGGGCGGTTGAATAACATCGTCGACCCGCGCGTTTCTATTGCCTTCGGCATGATTGTGTTCGGCTATTCGAGTTGGATGCTCGGTGACTTAAATACGCAGGCCGGATATTGGGACGTCTTCTGGCCACGCGTCATTCAAGGCTTTGGGCTGGGCTTTCTGTTCGTTCCGCTCTCGACCGTGTCGTTGGGCGACGTGCCGATTCCTGAACTGGCTGGTGCAACCGGCGTGTACACGCTCGTTCGTCAGTTAGGCGGAAGCTTCGGAATCGCGATTTTGACGACGCTCTTGACGCACGAAACGGCGATCGCGTGGAATGTGCTGGCCTCCGGTGTTACTTCCACCCACGGGTACGGCGTAGGAACGCTCACAAACATGGTTTCGCAACAGGCCGCGATGATTGCTTACGACTATCTCTTCCGCCTGACGGCGATTGTCTTCTTCGTGTGCACTCCGCTCGTCTTTTTGATAAAAGTTAAGCCACGGCGTGGCGGCGCACCAGCAATGGCGATGGCTACCGCCGAATAAGGCAGTACCATGGCCATTGCAAGATATGTTTTACTGGACGTCTTTACCGACCGCCCGCACCAAGGGAACCAGCTTGCGATCTTCCCCGACGGCGCTCTTGAAGAGGGCGCGATGCAAAATGTGGCTCGCGAGCTGAACCTTCCCGAAAGCGTTTTTGCGACGCGCGGCGACAGCAAAAGCGTCGCTGCACTGCGGATCTTTACTCCAGGACGAGAAGTTCCGTTTGCCGGCCATCCGACTATCGGGACGGCCATTGCGCTCGTCGATGAGTTGCGATGGGTTCCATCGGATGTCGATGCTTTTGTGTTGCGCGAGCAAATCGGTGATGTCGCGATTGCCGTTGAACGGGGTGAGAAAACGACGGCGTGGCTTACGACGCCGCCGACCTTCTTTCGCGGAACGATTATGCGAGAGGTTGCAGCTGCGATTCTCTCGCTCGATATTGAGTTCGTTCGCGCCGATCTGGAGCCGGGCATCGCGGGTGCCGGTACGATCTGGCTATACGTCGGGCTTACGTCGACGAAAGCCGTCGATAAGGCGACGCTGGATGAAACCGCGCTGCGCAAAGCCGTTGATTACGCGGCGATCACAGGCGTGTATCTCTTTGCACAGGATGACGACGGTTTCTACGCTCGGATGTTTGCGCCGATGTCGGGTATCACCGAAGACCCCGCTACCGGAAGCGCCGCCGGTCCGCTTTGCTTCTATCTTGCCGAACAGCACAAACTGCCGCAACGCAAACGCTTTCGTATTTTACAGGGCGTGAAGATGGGCCGCCGCTCGGAGATCCAACTTCGGTGCGTTTGGAACGGAGCCAAACTCGAGCAAGTCGACGTTGGCGGAAACGCCGTTGTCGTCGGCCGCGGCGAGATCGAAGTGCCGCATTAAGCTTATTGACCGAGGGCAGAGTCCCTCACGAGTTTCAATTCGACAGTATACTTATTTACGTTCATCTGCGGCGTGAGCTTCACAGATTCACTTAGGAACACCGGCGTTTTTATTCGCGGATCGAAGAGGATGTTGCCCGTCTGATTTACGGTGAGATATCGCCCGCCTTGTTGCTTCATGGTGCCGTTAATGGTGAGTAAATTCAGAGCCGGCGCTTGAGGTGCCATGCCTTTTCCGGTGAACGTGTAAGCGCAGTCCCACGTTGAGGGCTGTCCCGCGAATCCGCGGTACACTCCCGGCGCGAACGTAGCATTCACTTTGTAGCTCGGATTCCAAGCTGTGTTCGGCGCAGTAGAGAGTCCGCTGAAAACATTTTGCCCCAGTAGCGGAACGATTGCGGCCTGAATTCCGGTCAACAGAAACGGGCGTTTCGCGCACGTCACACCGCCATCCGGGTAGAGTTCGCACGAGCTGGTCTGTTTGGGATTTACCGTATTCCACCAACTGTCGGTCGAGTTTACCGTTAAACCGCCATCCGCGGCGGGACCGACGATTTCAATGGTGGTAGTTCCGGTGCCCGGGCCGGACTCAGCCGCTTTGGTGTTGTAGCCGAATTGATACACGAGCGTGCGCGTTGTCGCGCCCGCGGACGCTGCGGGGCTTGCCGTTTGCGCAGGCGCCGTTTGACCGCTAAGCCCGATGAGCGCGGCGATCAAAAGTATTGGTTTCTTCATGATCGCAGCATACCAGGCTCACGCGCCGGGCAGGCATCCCGATGCTGCAATGTTCGGTGATGGCTACATCCGATGAAGGATGACGATTCCGTCCGACCACAGGGCAGCAGCGCCCGTTACGGGGCTAGTTAGCCATGCAAACGCCGAGACTACTTCCTCTCGCGTACATGCTTGGGTAGAACCGCGGGCTCGCAGTGCTTCGTCCACGAGCAACATTGCCGCATCGACCGTAAGAAGCGGCGCGTTCTGCGAACCACCCTGTTCTGCCGCAACGGTCTGAGCTTTCCATCCTTCTTCGCGCAGAATAGCGGCGACCGTGGCAACACGTTTAGTCTTGCCGTGACGGCGATTCCATAAAAAATCCGGAAGCACATCGCTTGCGTAACCGGGCGCGAGTATCTCTTCGATTTCGAGCGGATTTGCGGCGAGTTGGAGTAATGTCTGCAAGTCGGGTACGGTGAGAGCAGTTACTCTGTGCGTCTGTAATTCCGAGAGTAATTCGGTTTCGTCTGAAAACGCGGGTCCAACCAGAATGCCGTAGGCGCCCTTGAGCGCTACCACTTCCTTTGCAACCTCGGCACAATCCGGTTCGGTGACGATGGTCTTCGCCGTCTTGCATTCGAGCACAACGCGATAGGCAAGTTGGCCGAGAATTGCGTCGGCGACACCGTCGGCTTGGCCGCGGCCGCCAAGGTGCTGCGTGAGAAAGCCGAGATGCGCAAAAGCATCGCATACCGCAATTTCAAAAGCCGTTGGATCGTCTCCAGTCGACGTTGTTTCGAGGCGGTCGCACAACGCGCGTGTCGCGTCATCGATAACCGGTTGGGAAGGTGGGACAAGATCGGGCCAATCATCGGGCGGCTCGTTGATCCGGAAACGCCGTTGCGCGTCTTGCACGATTGGCGGCTTACGATTGCGGCCCATTGCCCGAGCGATGTACTCGATCAATGCACTATAGATGTACTTGCGTTGCGTGGTCGCGGGAATGAGTTTTTCTTCGATCGCTTCTTCGAGCAGTTCGTCCGCGGTGCGCGGTTTGCCGTCGTTGAGAATCGCAATCGCCGCATTGATGATCCGGCCGCGTGGTTCAGGCGTGTGTCCTCGCGAGACACCTTCAAACGAAACGATTGATGCCGGCAAAGTTTGGTTCGCGATTACCGCGAGTTGCTGAGCGAAAACGTCACCGTGCTTCTTCAATCGCTCCGGAAACGATGCAACGGTTGATGCGACTGCATCGATTGGGCCAAGTTCTTCCCATGCGATCGGCGTGCAGACGGGAAGACCGTCCAGGCCTCGAAGCGAGTACGGCAATGCACTGTAGTGATGCCGTGCATTGCTAGCGAGGTGAATATGCACGCGTCCGTCGCGATGAGTATTCGGCTCCGTCGTAAGAAGCTTTGGATGACGATCGACGGCTTTTGCGCAGACTTGGCGCAGCCAGGCGCGAACGGCGTCGGCCTGCGGAGCGTCGGCTAGAGGAACCCAAAGAACGATGCCGCCGCGACCGTCAACGAGCACGATTGCTTCCACGTGCGCTTCGAAGAGCGTCGCACGCAACGCCAACGCCGCTTCCTTTACTCGTTCGAACGGGCCATCGGGCAATGCCAAAATGATGCGGGCGAAACGCAACCGGTTCTCGTCGGAACTGAGAGGTGCCCAGCTATGAAATTCCAGCGCAAAATAGCGGTGGACGCACCAAAGGAGCTTGCTCTCTGAGAGCGGGACGTCGGTGATATGCCAGTTAGGATCGGCATCGAACCCTCGAGGAAAGTTTGCGAAGACGATCGGCGTTCCGCCGAACTGCGCCTCCAGCAATGGGCCAACGAGAGCGTAATGCTTCAAGACGGGCGCCAGCGCATCGCTTTCACCCACACCAGTTAAAAGCGTCATGCGTGATTTATCGGCGGATACGCTCGCTTGCTTGACTACTCCTTAGGTGGGGTTAAGGCGGCACCGCGGCGGCGACCACCGCGCCAACGGGAATCGAACCCGAGTATACTTGAGGGCGTAATTGCGATCGATGCATTTTGCAGTTCACGAAATCTGGCCGTCGACCCGCAAGATCGTTGTGCGGACGTATCACCATTACACGCGTCGCCGCCGATAGCGACGCGGCGCAGCGGCGACTTCTGTTAAAACGACTCAGCTAATCGAGGACAGAGATATGACTGCTCGGGACACTGCTATTACTCAAGAGACAAGACGAATTGCGCAAGAATTTCTCACGCGTATGGCCGCCGGCGCCGAGCCGCAGCAGATCGCTGCGCTTTTTAGCGAAGATGTGGGTGTTGAGATTGCGGGTGACGTCGGCGCGCTGCCGTGGATCGGTAGAAAGCTCGGACGCGGCGCAATAGCCGACTTCGTACGCGATGTGCGGCTCTACTTGGAACCCGTAAAGTTTGATATCGAAACGCTCATCGCCGAAGGTGGCCACGCCGTGGTGCTGGGCGAATTGGTCTCCATCGTGAAGAGCACGGGCGGGACGATCGAAACTGCTTTTTCAATTGTTATGACGGTCCAAAACAGCGCGATCACTCGTTTTCGCATGTTTGAAGATAGTTTTACCGTCTCAAAAGCAGCACGGGGCTATCACATCTCCGCAGACTGGACCGTAGTGACGCTTTTGAAGAGTAACCTTCACGAGGTATTCGGCCAACGTGACCGAGCAAAGCGACGCGACGCTATGGCAACTCTGTGGCGAAGCGACGGCGTTTTCGTAGACCCGATGGGACGTTTCGTTGGGTACGACGCGATCGACGACATCATCGAGCAAATACTGGCCAAATTTCCGACGTTCGTGTTTAAAGAACTTGGCGAACCACAAGCGCACCATGGCATAGGGCGGCTTGCATGGGGCTTCGGAGGTCCCGGTGAGCCCCCGGCGGTGACGGGTCTCGACGTGATCGTGGCGTCGGACGACAACATCGTCGCAGTCTATACGTTCCTAGACGGTAGGCGATCGTGAGTATCTAGTTCCGCAGCCAATCTGGGCTTACGGTTCGGGCTTTTTCGCAACGGGTGCTACTTACCGAGACGCATTTATTCGCAGTTCTTCGCGGTGATCAGTGGATAGTGGCTTACGCGCTTCGGCTGCTGGCGCTCTTCTTATGAGCAGCGCTAATTTTTGCGCGAGAATTTCAAAGCGGTGTTCCAATGGGCCCGGGGCCGGGGAGACGGCGAGCGTCTTCTTCGTCTCGCAGGGGCCCTGGCCGACTTCTGGTACCTTCATTTTTATCTTCGGGAGGGCCGTGAGCAGTTGGAAGCGGCGCTCGCGCACACTCCACGGGCCTCTGAGTCCCTTCGTGCAAAGGTGCTCGTAGGCGCGGGCACCCTCGCAGTCTTGCAGGGCGACGGCCTGTCGGCTAAGGCGCTTTTGCGCCAGTCGCTGCAGGCCGAAGTGGTTTTCACCGAGGGTCTGTCAGCTATCGCAGATGGTCGGGAACAAACGCATCGCCGCATACGCGACGACCGGTCTCAGCTGGATCAAACACAAGGCCCAGGACGATGTCGGAGCCGCCCGGCAGCCTCGTGAGTGTCGACTACCGGAACAACCTAGTTAGCCTGCGGACGGCATCTGGGAACAACTCGGTATCAATGAGTAACAGCGCCGCCGCGACGCAGCTCGCAGACTTAGAGCACCGCTATCTCGAATTGCTCGTCCGAGCCGGCGAGATCCTAAGCACTGCGCTCGACTGGCACGAGACCGTGGGCGCGGTTTGCGATGCGGTTGTCGAGACGGTTGCTGATCTTTGTTTCTTACATCTCAAGGATGCGGACGGAACTCTCCGGTTAGCGGCGACCGCGAGTGCTCGCCCCGAGTTGAACGAACAACTCAAAGAGGTGGACCGCTTTCTGCACGGACCAATGCAGCGTACACCATTTGTGAGGCAAGTGTTCGAACGCGGTACGTCAGTCTGTGTCGCCGAGATTGACGAAGACTATCTTCAGTTCATTTCCGTAAGCGACGCCCACGAAGGTTTCATGCGCCGAATGAACTATCGTTCTATTGTTGGCGTACCTCTCGAAACGAAAACCCAGGGTATCATTGGTGTTCTGATCCTGATTCGTACGGATCGGACGGCTGAGCGATATGACGATCGTTCATTACGCTTCATTGAAGACCTCGCCCGTCGGTGCGCTACCGCAATTGGCAAAGCAATGCTCTACGAGCAGACGTTGCATGTTGCAACCACGTTCCAGCGTGCAGCGCTTCCCGATCAATTGCCGTCACTAGATAGCGTCTCCCTGGACGCATTTTACGAACCGTCATCGCAGGGACTGCTTGTCGGCGGCGACTGGTATGACGCTTTCAACCTACCCGACGGGCGAGTCGTAATTACGATTGGCGATGTGCTGGGCCATGGACTGGAAGCGGCCGTGTGGATGAGCAGGCTGCGGAACGGTTTTCGGGCCGCGTTGTTTAGCGACCCCGACCCAGCGCGCGCGTTGCAGGTTGTGGACCAAATGCTGCGTTCAGAAGCTCGCGGAGATTTTTTCACGACGGCCTTAGTTGCACTCATCGACCCAACACGTCAAACGCTGTCATGTGCCTCAGCGGGACACCCGGGTCCGCTCGTGTGGACCGGCACGGGTGAAGCAATAGATCCGTTTCGCGACCGCGGTCTGCCGTTAGGCCTACGCGACATTTCGCCACCCGCTCAAACGTCGCAGACGCTCAACGTTCGTGCGGGTGCTTTCGCAGCATTCTTCACCGACGGATTGCTGGAATGGAATCGCGATATTGCCTCAAGCTGGTCGGCACTCCGCCGTAGCATCGAAAAGCAAGCCATCCGCGAGGCAGCGCATCCAGCGCAAAGGCTACGCGACGCCGTTATCGGCGATGCGCGTCACGAGGATGATGTAGCGATTTTGACGGTCCGATGGGACGCGGAAAAACCCGCGACGCCATAAGTGTCACGCCGCAGATGTCAACGGCAATATCACGCGTATTACTTTGCCACCGGGAACCTGCTTTATGTTGATAGCTCCGGCGAGAGCGCTCACGATGTAGAGCCCGCGTCCAGTTTCTGCAAGTGGATCAGCCGGTAATGCAGGATCGAAATGGAACAACGAGCCGGAATCTTCGACACATAGAAGCGCCTGCTCGCCCGTCCAATCGAGAGAAATTTGTATGCGTCCCGGTGCGTGCTGGACGACGTTGCCCACGAGCTCGCCGAAGATCAGCTCACACGACGAGTAGTCCGCTGCGGCCGGTGCACATTGCTTGAGAACATTGAGGAACTGCTCGCGCGCTTCGTGCGCCCCATTTGCATCCGAAGAGGAGAACGCCCACACCATTTTTAGCGCACTTCTAAATCGAGATTGGCATTCATGCCAGACTGCGGCGGCGCCACGTTTTCACACGCTCACCTGCCCCCGTCCAACTGACAGCGAACCGTTGTCAGTACGGTGACGATGGCTTTACACACACAATACGGCGCAAACGCACGCCTGTCTTCTCCGAGACGCGAGTTGGTATAATGCACGACGTTGGCCGCGCTGCTATCGCGGCGCACAGTAGTTCTATTTACAGGGAGACAAACCGGGTAGCTTCGCTCGACGACATTTGGGCGCAAATGAAAGAAAAGGGCGCTGAATACGCGAGCAATGGCGTCATGCCCACGTATGCTGATGCGGAACGCCCATTCGTCGCTCACTGGGGAAGCCGGGCGTATCGCTTGCGCCGCATCGATGGCGACATCGGATCGTCGTTGTTCCCGTAGCGATTTGCGATTCGTGTCGATAAACGTGCGCCGTTCTCGAGCACGTTGGCGCTCGAGCCTATAGGACGGTTAAGAACGCCTACGTCACTATCGGAACGGAAGGGTGCTCAACCTGCACTTCGTTGTTGTTGACGCCACAGACCGCCGGATGATCCGGCTGACCCGTGTCGTTCATGCGGTCTTCTTTGCCACGGCGTCAACCTTGAGTACGCCTGCAATTTCGCAATAACGCCGCTGATTTGGTAGAACGGTGAGCTGGCGACGGAGTCGAATAGATCCGGAACAGCGAGAATAAGCGCAGTGATAACAGCTGCTCACGCACGAGGACACCCTCCGTCTTTAAAAAACGGAGAAGCCCCGTAAAAACGGAGCTTGAGTTGGTAGCGCCAACGGGAATCGAACCCGTTACCCGGACTGC
>CAZJLJ010000080.1:0-12267 GCA_964546935.1 uncultured bacterium
TGCAATCGTGTGAGTTTTTAACTCCTGCCATGACGTCTCATCGCCTGTTAACGTCAGGTGTAAGAAACAACATCTGAACGAACGGTTCGAAAAATGAAAAGAGCGATACTTTTGATTGCGGCGCTCGTTGGGCTCAGCGGTCAAACCGCGCCTCGGTCCACCGAGATGGCAAGTCCAGCGGCGTTCACGGTAGCGACTCCACGACACCTAGTGTATAGATTCGGCTACAACGCTAAACCTACCGATTCCGGCCCTGGTACGGGAACGATCACGATCGACGTCGTTGGACAAGCCTCGGACGGCGGTTTAACGATAAACGCCACAGAAGATTGGTGGAATTCCGTTAGCCCGAAACAGAGCAGCTCGTGCGAACTCTACCCCAGTGGGGCCGTGAGTTGCGCGGAAAGGCCCTATCTCTTACTTGGAATTGAGGCAGTTATCGCTCCGCTTTTGGCGCGGAACTATTTCAGCGCATTGTCCACCGGACCAAACGCAACTTGGAACGCGAACTACGACGTGCGCGCTTCGTTTACGCCCGGAATTTACGCCGACTTCGCCGGGCAGCTCTCCACGTGGAGTTGCGCGTATACACTCAACGGAGCAGGCGTGGTTCCAAACGAAGCACCGCTGATTGTTGTCCACCTCAACGGTGCCATGAACCAGAAAGATGCAAGGCGTTTCACCCTAAAGCAGGAGGCTAACGTCGTCGTCGATCCGCGCATAAACGTGCCCGTTTTCGTTAGCGAACTATTAACGCCCGTTCCACAACTGAACGTTAACCAATACACGGTCGACCTACGCCTGCTCTCAACCTGAACTGTGCTGATTACATCATGCGGATTTGCGTAATGGTCTGAAGCCCGCACGAACCTCTTCCGAAAGGAGTTGCGGTTGTTCAAACGCGGCAAAGTGGCCGCCTTTATCCACCTTGTTGTAATGGATGAGGTTCGGAAACGCGCGTTCTGTCCAACTCCGCGGGGCTGGATACAGTTCGTCAGGGAAGACCGTCACGGCAACCGGGATGGAAACGCCTTTCGCATTGAAATACCCCTTGCCCCAATACTCCCAGTAGAGACGGGCGCCGGAAAGCGCAGTGTTCGTCAACCAGGCAATCGTGATGTTGTCGAGGATGTCGTCGCGCGTTAGGCCTTCGGCTTGTCCATCAAAGACGCGTGAGATGAGGGCATAGCTGCGTGCGTCGTGATCAAGGAAATACGCCGCGAGTCCAATGGGTGAATCCTCGATTCCGTACAACGTTTGCGGTCGCAGCCCCATCTGGAACCCGTACGCGATTCCCTTTTGATAGACGAACTGCAGACGCTCGTAAGCGAGTTTCTCATCGGCCGAGAGATCCGATGGCGCCGGCGCTCCGGAAAAGGCCGCAGCGTCAATGTCGTTCGGAAAGATACCCGGCATGTTGGTGTGAATGCCAAGCAACTCCGGAGGCGCCTGCAGGCCCATTTGCTCGGTGACGACCGCACCCCAATCGCCGCCTTGCGCAACGAATTTCGTGTACCCGAGGCGCCTCATCAGCTCGGTCCACGCATGTGCAATACGCTCGGGGCCCCAGCCGGTCGTTGTTGGCTTGCCCGAAAACCCGTAGCCCGGTAGCGATGGGATCACCAAATGGAACGCATCCGATGCACTTGCGCCGTGTGCGGTGGGATTGGTCAGCGGATCGATGATCTTCATCTGTTCGATGATCGAGCCGGGCCATCCGTGCGTAACGATCATCGGCAACGCATCTTCGTGTTTTGAGCGCACGTGAATAAAATGAATGTCTAGTCCATCGATCTGTGTGATGAACTGCGGCAACGCCTTCAATCTTGCCTCGACCTTGCGCCAATCATAATCTGTCGCCCAATACTGCGCCAGCGCCTGCATTGTCGCGAGCTGTACTCCTTGCGACGCATCTGGAACGGTTTCTCGCTCAGGCCACTTCGTCGCCTTAACGCGTTTGCGCAATTCGTCCAATTCGCTTTCGGAAACATTCACCTGAAATGGACGAACGGGAGCACTAACCGACGGTTGTACCGTTTGACTCATAAACTTTCAGTCTTTCACTAAGCGGTGAGGGCGGCGAAGAAAAATCGAGAATTGAAAGTTCCCGAAAGAATGACCGTAGTTAAGAGTCTACGCTTATACCGGTGCGACGCAACAGGCTAGCGTTGCGCCATCGAACGCGGTTCCATTTTGTTTGCGCTTCCACGTTAGAAATGATGCGAGCACTGTTCTTATTAGATTCCTATTATCGTTCGCTCACTTCGTCGATAGCGTCAACCCGGTCCGGATAGAACGCGAGGTAATCCTTGATCTCAACAACCGCGGAGTACGGAGCCTCGTACGTCCACACGGCGTTCGTCGAGCGTGCACCGCCGGCGGGAATGCTGTAGTACGCGCAATCGCCCTTGTACGGACAGTATGTCGCATGGCCGGTCCTCTCGAGGAGCGACATGTCGACATCATTGCGCGGAATGTAATGAACGGGGGAATAGTCCGCCTCGCGCAGCGTAAGGGCCTCACGCGAGTCCGCGACGACGCGTCCGTCGACGGTCACGACGATCCGTGACGCACTCGGCGTGATGGTGATCGCGTGATCGGGCCCGGGAACCTTGACGCGCTTCATGCCATCCTCCCGCCGTCCACGCCGAGGACGTGTCCGGTGACAAACGAGGAGTGGTCCGATGCGAGGAAGACGATCGCCTGAGCAATCTCGTCGGGGTTCCCAGCCCGTTTGAGCGGTATGGCGGAGATCAAGTCAGCCTTATTATCCGCCGTCCCCGTGAAGCGCGTCAGCATTTCCGTGTCGATCGGCCCCGGGGCGACGGCATTCACGCGCACGCCGAACGGCGCACCTTCGAGAGAAGCCGCCTTCGTCAGGCCTTCCACGGCGTGCTTGCTGGCGGTGTAGACCGATGCGTTCGACGCGGCCTTCTGCTCTAGGACCGACGAGACATTGATGATGCTGCCGCGGCGCTGCGACGCCATTACGCGCAGCTCGTGCTTCATGCTTAGCAGCGTACCGAGCACGTTCGTATCGAAGGTCGCGGCGTAGGAATCCGCGGACTGCTCCGTGACCGGGCCGGGTCTGCCTTCAGTGCCGGCGTTGTTGACGGCGACATCCAAACGTCCAAAGCGCGCGACCGTCTGGTCGACGAGCTGCTGCACCTCCGCGTCGCTGCGGACATCGGCGAGGACGAATTCCGCCTCGGCCCCGAGGGCTCGCACTCGGTGACAAGGGCGCTCGCGGCGTCGCTGCGGCGGCCCGACACAACGATTCGTGCACCTTCGTTTGCGAATGCCAGTGCAGTGGCGCGCCCGATGCCCGTGAGGCTACCGGTGATGAGGACGACCTGGGTGTCCTCGTGAGATCTGCTTTGCATAGAGGCAGCGTACCGCTTATACTAACCAAAGGAAAGTACGTACCTGGAGGTTAGTATGGCGGCCGCTCGCAAATCCGAAATGTTACGTTATCTCGGAAGGTAGTATGAAGTACGGCCAACCGTTTTTGTTTGCGCCGCAGCTGGAATTCCGTACGGCGGCCCAAGAGCGTTACGCGCAAGAAGAGCACGATTGCGTGCTCTTCTTTGATGATAATCAAGTGTGAACCGATTGCGGCGCTACTCGTTCTTCGTGCCGCCCTGTGTGGTTTCGTACAGAAACCACGTACGGCGTTCTGTCTCGTCAATGTAGATTTCTAGAATACTTGCTGTCGCGACGTCGCCGTTCTCGTCGCAAACGCGGTGCGCCGCCCGCTGTGCGGCTGCGAAGCGCCGGCTATCCTCCAGGAGCTCGGTGAGCATATCGTATGGGCTCGCGAACTCACGATTATCGTCACGAACCGTTTGCAACGATGCAATGTGTCCGATGGACCGGATCGTTGTAAAGCCGAGTTTGCGAACTCGCTCGGCAAGCGGATCCGTCATAGCGAAAATTTGATCGCCATGTTCGTCGAGAAGGAGATGATAGTCGCGATAGTGGCTCCCCGACATATGCCAATGGAAATTCTTCGTCTTTATATAGAGCGCAAAGGCGTCCGCGACGAGCGCATTGATAGCGTGCGCAATCTCGCGGCGGCCATCTAATGGAAGATCGCTCGGCGTGTTCAATCCGTCAACGACTCGCAGCGGAGCCGCTGTGTTTTGTGATGCAATAGCCATTGCAAAAACGTATCGGACGAACCTGCGCCGTCACTGTGAACGATCCCAGGCTATCTCAGTTTAGCCCGAGAACGGCGCGGAAGCCGAACCAGTTTAATCATTGTTGGCGCACGACATCGTTAGCCGTTAGACTATGGACAACGATGCGTGAAGAGCCGCTTTGGTCCGCTGGTCTGAAATCGGAGCCTTCCGAACGGCAACTACCGGTCGAAGGACATTACGACGTCGCCGTCGTCGGCGCCGGCTTCACCGGCCTTTCAGCGGCCTACGCCTTACGCAAACACGGCGCTTCGGTATGTGTGTTAGAGCGTGAGGTAGTCGGCTTCGGCGCGAGCTCGCGCAATGGCGGAATGGTATTGACGGGTCTAAAGGTCGGTGCCGATGAGCTCCTGCAGCGATTCGGTCGTGAAGCCGCAAATGCCATGTTTGCTTCTTCGCTGGAAGCAATCGATCTCGTCGAAGAACTCATCTCCTCCGAAGGAATAGACTGCGCATTCTCGCGTTGCGGACATATTGAGGTTGCTAGCAAAAGCGCCCATCTTGACGCATTCAAGCGAACGGCGGAGGTTCTAGCCCGGTCGTTCGGATACGACGTCACCGTTCTCGAGCGTGCGACTCTTCGCGACGAACTCGGTTCTGGTGCCTTTTACGGGGGCATCTTAGATGAAAGAAGCGCTGGTTTAAATCCCGCGCGATACGCATTCGGTCTTGCGCAGGCCGTTCGAAGACACGGCGCAGTTATTTACGAACACGCAAGAGTCGATCGCGTGAATCGATGCGCGGACCATTGGCTGGTTGAAACGCCGATTGGTTCTCTTCGGGCTACTCATGTCGTCGCGGCAACCGGCGCATATACCGATGGAGCATTCCCGGACTTGAAGCGACGAATCGTTCCATTAGGATCCTACATCGTCGCCACCGAACCGCTACCCGAAGCCGTTGCACACGAGCTCATCCCGCGAAATCGAATGATTTTCGATTCGCGGCGTTTACTCCATTATTTTCGCCGAACGGCGGATGGACGAATACTCTTCGGTGGGCGTGCGGCGTTCGTTCCCGAACGGCGTGATGCTACTCTCAAGAGTGCAAAGATACTTCGGCGCGACCTGACAAAGATTTTCCCGAAGCTAAGCGATGTCGGCATAGATTATTGCTGGGGAGGCACGTTGGACGTTTCATTCGACTTCTTGCCACATGCCGGCGAATTGAACGGTACCCGCTATGCGATAGGATATGCGGGGCATGGCGTTGCGCTCGCGACGCTGCTCGGGATACGCACCGGCGACGCGATCGCGGGTTCTGCATCGACGTATCCATTTGGATCGACGCTCCCGAGTGCTCCGCTCGGTCTCTACAACGGCAGTCCGTGGTTCTTGCCGTTGGTCGGTGCGTGGCAGCGTTTTCTGGATTGGGTGAACTGATGCATCTGCAGCGGAACGCGATTTCTGCGCTGGAAGCAACGCTCATTTCCGTTGCGGGCACGGCACCGGCAAATACGCTCGCAACAAGCACGTCGGCACTCATCGCAGCAGTCGGGTTATCGGGTCCAGGCGCATTACTTTTCGGAGCGATCCCGATGTTCGGAATCGCGCTGGCCTATTTTTATCTGAATGCTTGGCGTTCCGACGCCGGCGCCGCGTACAGCTGGGTCGGACGCGCGATGAACCCAACGCTCGGGTTCTTTGCCGGATGGGCAATGCTCGTCGCGCAGGTGCTCTTTATGGTTGTCGGATCGCTGCCTGTTGCATCCGCGACGTTGGATTTATTCGCGCCCAGACTAGCCCAGAACGTTCTCGCCGATACCGCGGTCGGTTTTCTCTGGTTTCTCGTCGTCGTCGGGATCGTACTCCTCGGAATCAAAGCGACCGCAGAAATTCAGCGCGTGCTCACGTTCGTTCAGATCGCAGGTTTACTTATTTTTGCTGTCGCTGCGATTGCCAAGGGTGCTTTACATCCGGCCAATCATCCGAACTGGTCATGGCTATCACCGATTGGAAACCACGGCCTCCACAGCTTCATCGCGGGCGCGCTGGTTACGATGTTCTATTACTGGGGTTGGGAAGTCTCGGCTAGCATGTCGGAGGAAACGGTAGATCGCAACCGCGCTCCGGGGCTATCGGGACTGCTTGGGATGGGCATCATTCTCTCGCTATTTTTGCTCACAGCATTCGGAGTGCAACTGCTGATGAGTGAGAAGGCGATCGTTGCATCCAGTTCCGATCTTCTCGTAGCGCTTGCCAATGCGGCTATGCCACGGCCATGGAGCGATTTGGCGGTCATCGTGGTTATCGTCAGCGCGTTGAGCTCGCTCGAAACGACGCTCGTATCCGGAAGCAGAATGATCTACGCAATGGGGCGGGATGGCGTTCTCGATGAACGCTTCGCGCGTCTCCATCGCCGCTTTCGCACGCCCTGGACGGCAACGTTGGCAATGGGTTTCGTCTCGATCGCGCTATTCGTGCTCGCAGCGTCGAGTTCAAGTGTGAACCAGATTTTGAGCGACTCCATCGACGCGATCGGTGTTGAAGTCGCGATCTTTTACGGACTCTCGGCAGTTGCGTGTGCGACGTACTACTCTGCGGCCAATCGGGGCGATGCTACATTGTCCTGGTTACGTCGAGTGTGGCCGCTGGGGTCCGCGGCCTTCGTCTTCCTCGTCGCAGTGGGGCAAGTCGCGACAGCGGGCTGGCGTGCCAACGCGACGGTTTTTGGCCTACTGCTCGCGGGAGCAATTCCCATGCTCTATTATCGTCGAGCGTATTCCAGCGATTTCTATCGCAAACCGCAGGAGCGTGCTCCGAGGTCTTCTCCGGTAGCTGATCCCTTGTAGTACCGTACCAAACTCGAGCGATGTTTTGTGACAGCGCTACATAGTCTTAAGGTCCTCTTAGAGTTACACTCAAAAAAGCGGGGTCTCTGACCGTTTTTTCGCACGTCATTGAGGAGCGCGGAAGTGTTGAAGCGTGTATTTGCAGGGACCATTCTTGGAGCGTTCTTTTTCAGTTGCCTGGTCACGCCGGCGCTCGCCTCGAATACCGGAGGCTTGCGAGGACGCATCGTTGACTCGACGAGCGGGGCTCCTATCGCAGGCGCAACGGTCACCGTCGAATCTCCGGAAGAACGGGCAACTACCGTCAGCGATTCAGGTGGGAACTATCGCTTTATCTCGCTGCCGCCGGACACGTATGTCGTTAACGCGCAAAAGGATGGGTACGACCCCGGTTCGCAGCCGGGGATTTCTGTTTTTGCGGACCAGACGATTCAGGCTAACGTCCAGCTTCGACCTACGTTGAAGACGATCGCGCGGGTATCGGCAACATCGAGTTCGAGCACGCAGGTTCGTCCGGGCACGACTGCCGACGTTTACTCGATCAACGCCACCGGAATCAAAACAACGGCGGCAGCCGCTGGTGCAGGGTCGATGAATCAAGCATATGCCGCGATTTCGACCGTTCCGGGCGTCAACATCACGTCGAACCAGCAGGGCTGGTACCAGAACATCTACGTGCGCGGCGGAAACATCGATCAAGTCGCCTATGAATTTGACGGGCTGCCGGTAATGCGGCAATCGGACCTCGGGGCGATAACGACGCTGACGACACTCGGCAGCCAAGAGGTGCAAGTATATACCGGTGGTACGTCGGCTAACTCGAACTCATCGGGCTTAGCCGGCTATATCAATCAAGTTGTAAAGACCGGCACTAGTCCAGGGTATGCAAGCGCAACTCTCGGCGTGGGCAGCCCCACGTTCTATCACTCCGCCAGCGTTGAAGTCTCCGGCGCGACACCCGATCGTCTTTTCTCGTATTACCTTGGCTTTGCCGGATCGAATCAAGACTATCGCTACACCGACCAGTACAACGGCGTCGCGAATCAGCTGTATTACTATCCGCTCAATATTCCGACCGGCAACTCGACGTACAACATTCTCGACGGCAGTTGCGCCCAGCCGGGCGGCACGTGTGTAGGCGATCCAAACTTCGGTGCCGTCTTTGCCCCGGGCGCAAGCTACGCGCAAGGGACCAATTACGATCGCGAAAACGTCGTGAATTTCCACGTAGGGATCCCGCACAAGCGCTCGCCGTTGCGAGACGACGTTCAATTGCTCTACGTAACCGGCGGAATTAACACGCAGTTCATAAGCTCGCAAAACGAGCTCGGCCCCGCGGGCGTCGCCGCCGCATTCGGCAGCTATCCGGTCACCTTTCTCGATTCGACCTTCTACAACGGGTCGCTGATGCAGGCGCCCGATTCGTCGAAACTCGTGTACGGACCATTCCCGAGTAGCAACACTACGTCTCCTGGAGCTTTGGTCAACCCCATCCAGCGAGACGGTTCTTTCAATGGATATTCAATCGAAAAATTTCAGTATCAAAAGAATTTTAGCAGTAATGCGTATTTGCGATTCGTTGGCTACAGCGAGTTATCGAACTGGTTCATCAACTCACCGGTCAGCGCGGAGTTGCTTTTCGGTGCGGAGCTTGCCGACTACGAAGTCGACGAGCACGCGTATGGGGGCGGCCTGACGTTTGCCGATCAGTTTTCGCCGAAACACTTGGTTACGGCCGGCGTCAACTACATGACCCAGAAGTTGCAAACGTACAACGCGCAGTTTAGCTCCACCGATTCTAATACCTCAAACCTAGCGCCAACCGGTCTGGGCACGGTTCTCACTAGCTACGTAGATAACAACGGAAATTGCTACAATTACACGACCGGCCAGGCTTGGAGTTGTTTCGACGTGGGAAGTCAGGGCGGCTGTACAGTTTCGACGGGTTGCTTTAGCGGACCGACCGATCCGAATATCAATCTCACACCCGGCGATTGCGTCGGAGGTGGAACGTGTGCGGGCACGCCGGCCAGCACCAACCGTGCGCACTGGCTGGTAACCGAGGATGGTCACAGCGCGCAGATTGACAACGTTCGACCGTACTTCACGTCGTATTCTCTTACCGATCTGTGGCAGCCGAACGACAAACTTGTGTTTAACGTCGGCGCTCGCCTGGATCACTTCATGTACGCAAGGAACGATTTGGAGTCAGGTTATCCCGCGCGAGCGTTTTGGTTCAACGCGTTCAATCGCGAGCACTGCGGTGCACTTGGTTCCGTACCCGTGTGGAATGGTCCCGATCCGAGTGCGTTTACGGGATGCCCAACGGGACTTTCACCGATGACTGATCCCGGCAACGGGCTCTACAATGTGCCCGCGGGATTAATTGTTAGCAACGTGTTCGAACCTCGTGTCTCCGGCACATGGACGGTTAACCCCGACACGGTTCTCCGCGCATCGTACGGTAAGTATGCGCGTGCTGAAGGCTCCTCGTACTACCAGTACAACACGGTTCAGCAGAACCTGCCGTCATTTATTTCGCAGTTTTACTCGTACGGATACCACACGCCCGATCATGATTTATCGCCGGACACCTCAAACAACTACGACCTTTCACTTGAAAAGCATCTGAAGGGCACGGATATGTCGCTCAAGCTGACGCCCTTCTATCGAAACACGAAAAATCAGTTGCAGTTCCAGGCTATCGATCCGCTCGGCGGAACTCTGGCCGGCTTGAACGTCGGAACGCAGAAATCATACGGCGTCGAATTTACGTTCCAAAAAGGCGACTTTGCACGCAACGGATTCTCATATCTGCTTGCATACACGCATACAACCAGCACGATCAGTTTCCACCCGATCAACGGTATAAGCGTAATCGATAATCTGAACAATCAGATCGAACTGTACAATTCGTACACAAGTGCATGCGCTGCAAATGAAAACACGCAACAATGCGGCAGTGGCCGCTACGCTGCAAATGCCGGCGCGTCGCTTGCGAACACGCTGGCGCCTGCGGGCAGTCCGTCTTTGAACATTGTCAATCCGTACTATAACAATGCGCCACAAGGATTGCTGGACCCGGGCGGATCGTATCCGCCGATGAACGTCATTCCGTCGCCGTTCACGGGCGCGAACGGATACGAAATTCCGAATGTCCTCTCATTCGTATTGAACTATCGCCATCAGAGACTTGCCATCACACCTACGATCCGATGGAACGACGGGTCGACGTACGGTTCACCGCTCGTCTGGCCCGGTTATGTCCCGCAGGCGTGTGCCGCCGATCCAGCGTCCACGCCGATCACGCCGGGCGTGAGCTGCGGCTCCGGCGGCGCGATTTTCTTGCCCGATCCATACAACGGCAATAGGTTCGATACGCTCGGACAATTCCGTGAGCCATCGCAGCTTACGCTAAACCTCCAAGCCAGCTACGACGTGACGAATCGCATTTCGATAACGGTCTCGGCTGTGAACCTGTACAATCACTGCTTCCAGCGTGGGTACGCGTGGGACAATGCGCAGAACTGCATTTACGGAACGCTTCCCTCGAATATCTTGCCGCCGGTAGGAAATTTCTTGCAGACCAATGCTGCCGGGCTTCCGCTGGTCGGCCCCGTCCAACTGCGCTATCCTTATGGCACGTTCTTCGACATCACCGAAGTTGGAGCATCATCGGTGATCCAACCGTTCAACCTCTTCGTCAACGTGAACGTCAAAATATAGCCTAGGTATGAAAAGAAAGACGCTCTTAGCCGGAATCGGCGCTGCCGGCGTGGCCGGCTTGGTCCGCGCACGTGCGTCTGCCGATGCCGACCGCGCCAGTATTGTCGTGCGCGGTGGAACGATTTATACAGGTCGTAGAGACGGAGCGGTTGCAGAGGCGCTTGCAATACATGGCGATCGCATTCTTGCCGTGGGCTCGCGCGCCACGATTGACGGCTACATCGGCGCCGGTACGCGTGTGGTGGATTTGCGCGGCGGAATGCTCTTACCGGGTTTCATCGATACGCACACGCATTTTGTATGGGGAAGTCTCGACACGACGCGCGTCGATCTCTCAGACGCAATGACGCCCGCGGAGATCGAACGTCGATTGAGAGATTACGCGCGGACGCATCCGCATGAAGCATGGATACTCGGAGGCAACTGGCAGTACGACGCATTTGCGGATTCCGGAGGTCTTCCAACGAAGGCGCTGCTGGACCGCGTCATTTCGGATCGTCCTGTTGCCCTCGACTCGTTCGACGGACACTCGATGTGGCTAAATTCTCGCGCGCTTGCACTTATCGGCATTACTCGAAATACTTCCGATCCACGGCAGAATGGTCAAGTGATGGGAACGATCGTGCGCGATCCGCGCACCGGTGAGCCGACGGGCATGCTAAAGGAAGGCGCGGTCGAGCTCGCAGTTGCCGTCATCCCCAAGCCGCCTAGAGAGAAACTGCTCTCGCTGTTGCGAACCGGGATGCGTTCGGCAAACGCGCGTGGCGTCACGACCGTATTCAATGCTACCGGTGATCTTAACGAGATGGAGCTTTACGAAACGCTCCTCGAGCGACGCGAGTTGACGCTTCGTACCACGACCGCATACGCCAACCTGGATTCCGGCGTGCGACATACGCTTTCGCCTCAAGAACTCGCTGCTTTTGAAGAAGCGCGACGCCGGTATACCGGCGACTGGGTGCGCGCGGGGGCGATTAAGTTCTTCATGGACGGCGTTATTGAAACGCATACGGCCGGCATGCTGGAACCGTACGCGAACAAGCCCGGATTCAAAGGCGACAAATACTATCCGCAAAATGAATTTACGCGGATGGTGATTGAACTCGATAAGCGCGGCTTTGCGGTTATGACGCACGCGATCGGGGATGGCTCCGTTCGCGAGGCACTGGATGCCTATGCGGCGGCTGAAGCGGTCAATGGTCGCCGCGATCGTCGCTGGCGTATCGAACACATTGAAACATGCAGTCCACAAGACGTTCCGCGATTCGCAAAATTTGGTGTAATCGCTTCGATGCAACCTTACCATTTCTGCTGCCACGATGCTAAAGGTGACGATCCGTGGTCGCGCAATATCGGGCGCGCCCGTTGGAGCGAAGGCTTTGCGTGGCGCGACATCATCGATACCGGCGCCGTGATGATTCATGGCAGTGACTGGCCGGTCGTCACCATCGATCCATTTATCGGGGTTTACTCTGGTCTGACGCGTGAGGATCCGCAGGGAAAACCCGCCGGCGGATGGTTTCCGAAACAACGCCTCCACCTCGATGAACT
>CAZJLJ010000081.1:0-12028 GCA_964546935.1 uncultured bacterium
GCAGCATCGCCACAGGATGTGGCGATGTAGCGTCTTCACATTCCGAAGCTCCGGCGAGTCCCCGCTAAGGTTTAATTGCGTAGTGGTCCGAAATCTGCATCCCGTTAGGGCCGTTTTCGACCTTGAACGTCTCGAAGTATTCGCCGCTCTGCGTCTGAATATCAGCCGTAACTTTGTAAGTTCCGTCGTCGTTCTTCGTCGAACTGATGGACGTGATTTTTGCTCCCGGACCGATGAATTTTTCGCTCGGCAAGCCCGTCATTAGGTAGCTGGTCGCGCTGCTCTCGTCGCCTCGCTCGAGGGCCGCGATGTATGAGTGCACTACCGATGTTGCGCGATCGCTTCCGCCTCCGGGTGCAATGGGCGCGGGCGTTTCCGTTTGCGCAGGCAATTCTGCGGTTTTGGCTTCTGCCGATTTCGACGCGGATGGCAACGGTGCGGGCGTTAGGAAAATTACCGACGGTCTTACCGTTGGCGTTGCTATGGCGACCGCCGTCTGTACAGCACTTGGTTTCGGTTCCGCTTTCGGTTTCGGCGTTGCAGTCGGCGTTGGAGAAACAGCCGGCGATTCACTCGGCGAAGGTTCGCTGCTCGGTTGCAGCGTTGCCGTCGGCGCAAGCGTTGGGGTCGGAGCGGCTGCTGCGATCGGCGTGATCGAGGGCGCAGGCGATGGTCCAGCGGGCAACGGCGAACGATTGCCAAGAAATTTCGCAAGCAATCCGCCGAGCAATAACCCCGCGAAGATTACGACAAGAACGAGAGGCAGAATGGGAATTCCGCCGCCTCCGCCACCGCGTCTTGGCGGTCTTTCGGGTTCAATGCGGCGACGGGGCCGGGTGTAATCGTCCACTGAGTTACTCGCTCGAGCCGTTGAGGATTTGGGGAAGCGACGGCAATTGCGCCGGATGCTCGTCTTCGAAAAGCGCCAGCGATTCTTTCAGCAACCCGGTGTTGTTCCCGGCGTAGGAGACCAAAGCGGCGACCGCTTGTCGATCGCCCTGCTCGATGCGATCCAACGGCGTCTCCGCACCTTCGGCAGCGTCCTCCGACGACTCGCCGCGATCGCGAAACGCGTCGAAGATCGACGCGACAAGAGCGCGTACAGCATCGCTGGGCATGTCGCCGATTGCGTCGCGAAGAATCAGCGTAAGCTCCGCGTCTTCCATTTTCGCGACGCGTTTTTCGAGAGACATCGTTGGTACGGTACTCCCCGTCGGCAGGCGGCTCCTCGAAGCAGCGCTAAAAGATGTCGTGTGATTCGCGTTCGAGTTCCGCTCGATATCCACGCTGTCGCTTCGGCAGGCTCGGTGGCCTTTGCGATGGCTACGCCTTTGCGCGTTCGCGAACTCGTTGCGCTCGCCGTTAGAGAAGCTATAGGCTCGCGTGCGCCTTACGATAAGTTTCAGCGCAGCATGGTGCGCACTCTCGCCGGCCTCGCCGCCGGCGATTTCACTATCGACATCGACGGCCGGCATTTTGCCGATGTAGACGCGGTCGTTGTATGCGAGGGAACCGTCGACGTTCGGTTCTTTGTCAACCGGCGGCGGCGCGCCGGTCTCGAGTTCCAGCAGTAGACGCCTCCGACTTGACCCACGAATCATTTCTCGTCCTCTTCGGACGAGCCGCCCTTCATTTACTCCGGCGCTGGTGGCAGTATGCGCTGCTCACGCTCGGCGTCTTCGCAGCGGAAGCTATTGTCTATCTAATCTCGCCGAACGACGTCGCGCTCTGGCTAGACGGACTGCTTTTCCCGCCCCTGCTCATCGCTATCACTTACGCGCTGGTCGCAAGGGACGAAGGCCTTCTCTCCAACCCGTTTCGGCGCGCGCTCCAACGCTGGTGGCTCGTCATCCTCGTCGACCTCTTGGCCGAGGTAGCGGTCGCGTTCGCATTCGAATCTTTTGCGATGCGCGAAGTGGCGACGGGGCTGGCGCTGCTAGCCGTAAACCTTAGCTTGATCTATGCCGACGTCTTTGTCGTCTTGGAAGAGTCTTCGCCAGGATTACTCCTGCTTCGATCCATTGGACGAAGTACGATTACTGCATGGAACGGTCTCGAGAATATCGGACGCAGCCTTACGCTCTTAGCTCTTCAGCTTGCACCGTTCCTCATTTCACAATCGCTACAGCATCAGTTCGTACAACAACACCTGATGCTTGCGTCGTTTTGGGCGAACGTTCCACTGGGTATAATTTTGGTGCCGCCGCTATCGGCACTTACCGTCCTGGTTTACCTCGATGCGACAGGACACGAAGCGAAACGGACTTGCGGCGAGTGATAGTGTAGGAGTAAATGGCGCCCCGGGTACAAAGCGCATTCCTCGTAGCCGCTCTCGTTCTGATGGCGGCTACTTCTGCACCAAACCAACAGAAGTACGACGTGTCGGGAAACGACTCGTATCAAATCGGCACCACAATGCCGACGACGACGATCGGATACATGGGCGCGCAGCGGCTTACGGTCGAGCAGACCGGAAAACAGCGCCGCTACACCGCCGAAGCGAGCTATACCAGAAGCGACGATAACGGGAAAGCCACGGTCCACGCCCGTTTCGTCCAAGAGTTGACCGGCGAAGGCGCGTTCGAAGACCGCAGCGATGAGGATCCGGATTTTCTTACGGTCTTGAATCAACCGTTTGCCGTGCAGCTGGATCCAACGACGCTGCGCGACATTCGAACGATGAACCATAAGATTCCATTCCAAGCGCAATCGCCGCTTGGCGGCTCGATTCTTCATGGGTTTCTCAGTCCGCAGGCGGGTGGAAAAATCAACGGCCGTTCGGTCGTGGGGGTGCATTTCCAAGCAGAAGGACCGATGACGGGCGGTTTACCGCAACGGCCGGATACCTCAATCGCCGGAAAAGTCCGAATGGATGGAGCGGCCTACTACGCATCGGACGGCGCGCTTTTGCTCGCGTTGGACGCCACGCTCAGCATCGACGGAAACCTCTTGAATCAGCGAAACAGCGTCCCCGTTCGCATCATCTACCGCCGAAAGATTCGCGCCGACGATTCGGCACCAAGCTGGAATGAAGCAAAATCGCCGTGAGTGTTGCTCACGGCGATTTTCATTCTTTAGGTTCGTTAGCGGCGACTCTTAGCGTGCGCCGACGAGTTCGACTTCAAGCCGGTGCCGGAAGGGCAACTCTCCTAAGATCGTTAGAGGAGTGAATGCCAGATGACTCTGGTGACAGTCGATTAGCATCTCTATTCCGCGCTTTACCGATCCGGTTTCCTCGATGTATTTCGAAAGCTTCTTCATGAAATACGTGTGCGGATCGTGCAGCACTTTCGCGTAGTAGGGGTCGTCGGTTAAACCGCTGGTACTGATGCCTTCCTTGGGAACCAGCCAGACGAACCACGGATCTTCATTCTTGCGATAGCCGATTAGCACGATGGGCACCGCTCTTGCAGAATCGAGATTCGGCAGAAAACTGCACATCGTAAACGCGTCGAATGATATTTCCGTCGGTTCGATCACTTGCTGCATTAGCATAAACCTCACATCACATCTGCCGCTAAAATGAAAACCGCCGTCTCGCGAGCGCGTTCAACGGCGGTTCAAAAATGGTGCGTGCGGCAGCTCATGTACCATGGACAAGGTTTCTCGGGAGCGCACAGGGACCCCCTCTCGTGCGCCCTGAGGAGAATTCGAAAGCGACGTGAAACCGTGCGGTAACGGAGAGTGGTTGGGTATCTGGTATGAGCGCGCTTGCACCACTCCTCCAAGGAGTATTCGTGCCACCTACGGCCCAGCAGCCGAAGCCCCCGTCCGACCGGGCAGAGGGCAAGCCGGTACCGGCCATCGAGAATTTCGATAAAATCGTTGACGACTATCAGCGCCGCCTCTACGGATTCGCATTGCGCATGACCGGCAACCGCGAAGACGCCGAGGAGATCGTTCAAGACGCCTTTGTGCGCGCATACCGCGCGCTGGGCAAGATGTCGCTCGAGCAGCGGTCGGAATTACGTTTGCAACCGTGGTTGTACACCATTACCTTGAACGTGACGCGCAATCGCCTGCGCAGCAAGCGTCCAACCAACGTTGCGTTGGATTCGCTTGCCGATCCGGACGCTTTGTTGCGCGAGACCCAAGAAGGTCCGCCGCGTCCTGAAACGATCGTCGAGCAAAATGCCGAGGTGGCCCTCGTCGAGCGCGCACTTTTACAGCTGCCGATGCACCTCCGTGCCGCTGCAACGCTTCGATTTATCGAAGGCCGCAGTCATCCGGAGATTGCAGAGATTCTTCATCAGCCGATCGGCACGGTAAAATCACACGTCCATCGCGCAGTCCGTATTCTGCGCAAGATCCTCGGCCCACAAATCGGCCGAATTGCCCCCGAAGGAGACCCTCTTCATGCGTTGTCGTGACGTCGATTCGCTTTGGGACGAAATCCGCGGCGACTGCCAGAAGTCGGTAAAGGATGCCGTCGAAGCCCATTTGCGCACTTGCCCGCCTTGTCAGGAACTCTTTGAAGAGTACGAAGGCGTGGCATACTGCCTGTCTTGCCTACCGCAACCCGAGCCGTCGTGCGATCTTTCCAAGCGCGTGGTTCAGCATATTGCGCAAACAAAGTTCAAAGTACGCACGACGCCGATCTCCCTTACTGCCGTTGAAACGCCCATCGGACGCCTCTACGTCGGGTTCAAAGAGAATCGCATCGCCTACATTGGAATAGATACGGGCGAACCGTTCGAACAAGTCCGTCAGCGGGTCGAACAAAGACTGCGCCGCGCAGTGCAAGCCGGCGAACCGCCTGCGTGGCTCAAATCGACGCTCGATGAGTTTTTTAAAACGTGGCGCGTCGACGACAAGACCGTAGATATTAGCGACCTTACTCCGTTCGAACAAGCCGCGCTTCGTGCGACCGCCGAGATTCCGCCCGGCGAAGTGCGATCGTATTCGTGGGTTGCATCGCAAATCGGCCGTCCGAGAGCCGCACGCGCAGTAGGACAGGTGATGGCGCGCAATCCGTTGCCTCTGCTCTTTCCGTGCCATCGCGTGGTCGATTCAGCGGGTGACCTGCACAACTACGGTTACGGCATTGAAATGAAAGCACGAATCTTACGCATGGAAGGGTACCAACCCGAGAGGTAGCCAGTGCGCAAGCGCCAACCTTAAGGAAGGTGGCAAAGCACGTCCTGATCACCGGGTTCGAGCCCTTTGGTGGTGAAAAAATAAATCCGAGCGAGATGGTCGCGCGTAGTCTGGAGGGTCGTATGATCGCCGGACGGCCTGTCGCTGTCCGCGTGTTTCCAGTCGAAACGCGGAACATCCGCGAACGTATGGAGCAGGCGCTGCTCCAAGAAGATCCCGACGTCGTCATCTGCATGTCTCAGACGGGCGGCCGTACTTCGCTGACGCTGGAACGCGTCGCAGTCAACGTCCTCGATTTCGAGTCCGCGGACAACGTCGGCGTAATGCGCAAGAGCGATCCAGTCGCGCGTGGCGGCCCCGAAGCTCGCCTCTCGAACATCCCTTTCGATCGCATCATAGAGGCATGGCACGCTAACGGCTTGCCCGCGTATGTTTCGAACTCGGCCGGCACTTTTGTCGGCAATCAAGTGCTCTACGAAACGCTGGCACTAACCGAAAGCGCCTCGATGCCGGTCATCGTAGGCCTCGTGCATTTACCTTTTCTGCCGGCGCAGGCTATCGCTGCCGGCTCGGAAGCCAATCCTTCCATGTCGCTAGACATGATGAAAAAAGGGATTGAGACTCTTATTGAAACCGTCGTACCGTGGGTCGAGCAACGCACGCCCGAAGCGAAAAAAGCGCAAGAAAAGGGACGTTCGATGTGGATTCCGCGCGGTGTAAAGGAAGTAGAACGCTGAGCGACCCACGTATAACGGCGATCCCCGACATCCACGGTCACGCTAAAGGCGAGCACCGTCCCTTCGCCGAGGAAAGACCGATTGCGTACTCTGCGCGCATGCTGTTCCTGTGGTTCTTCCACGCATGCCGGCGCAGTTCGCCACGCTTCTTGATGGTCTCCGACCACGTCAATTATCTGACGTTCGAAGATCCGGGCGCAGTGAACACCGTTCGCCGCGCGTTGAAACTCGCGCATGCCGGCGACTTGTACGGCGCTGCGGAAACGGCCGGCGTAGATGTCGCACATGCCGCAGTAGTCAGTGAAGGGTTGCGTAAGGGCATGCGCTACTCGATCGGCGCCGAGATCGATAACGATCCGCGCGCTAGACCCGACGCGCAGAACATCGTAGACGCAATGCGGCCCGACGGCATGATTCGTTCGGTGAAATTCCTCACCATCGATCATCCCGAAAAAGGCGGCGAATATGCGTGGCCGTTCGACAATCCGGAATTCGCGCATTTCTACGACGCGGTCGGGACCGATCGCGTGTGGGAATTGTACATGGCGCGTCTACTGGACGACGTGGAGAAACTGCCCGGACACATCGTGGGCAATTTCTATCGCCCGGCGAAGTTCGGACATTGGCCGGATGAAGCAAAACTCGAAGAGTACGAAGATCGATTGCTAGATCTCGTCCTCGCTCGCGGAATGGCGGTCGAGATTTACACCCGGCCGTTCTATCGCGATCTTCCCGAGGAACAACGCCGGCGCTTTATCGATGCGAACACGCGTCTGATTCGCAAGGCGAAAGAGAAAAACGTGCCCATCGCGATTGGTTCGGGCGCGCACAGTCCGAAAGATCAGGGCGGCGCTTTCGATGTCGTGCTACGCATGCTTGACGAGTGCGACGTCAACGAGATCGTGTTCCCCGTCGGTGGCCGTCTGGCACGCGTCGCATTGCGCGCGACGAAAGAGCACATCGAGAAGCAGCAAAAGATTCAGGAACCGGCGCAGCCCGGCAGCAGCATTACTGGGCTGAGCCGAGCCGAGCTGGGCCTTCCCGAAGAACCGGAACGCACGCCCGAAGAACTCGCGGCAACACCGAAGAGCGGGCGCGATAGCGGGCCGAAGAAACGCGCTAGCAGTCCGGCGCGAGCGACGAAGAAACCCGAACCCCAAGAGGCGCCCTCGAAGAGTTCGTCGCGCCGTTCGGCCGAGTCGGCCGCGTCCTCTGCAAAAGCAAAAGAGAACGCCGCGCAAGCGCAAGAACCCGCCGAGGAACCGGCAGCGACCGACCTATCGATGGAGAAGCCCACGCCGGCGAAGGCGAAGTCGGCAACGTCGAAAGCCGCGGCCAAAGCACCCGCCGTCAAGCCCGTGAACAACGCGAAACCCGCGGTAAAGGAAAAGGCGCCGCCGCCAAAGCCGGCCGCCAAGACGGACGCTAAGAAAACAACGGTTGTAAAGGCGCCCGCGAAAAAAGCCGCGGCGTCTAAGACCGCTGCCGCCAAGCCGGCCGCGAAGAAACTCGCCTCGAAACCGGCCGTGAAACCCGCAGCCAAGAAACCCGCGGTAAAGAAAGCGGCCGCGGCAACCAAGAAAGCGCCGGCCAAGAAGACGGCACCGAAGGTAGCGCCGAAAGCCAAGAAAGTTGCACCGAAGAATGGTGCCAAGAAACCGGCGGCCAAGAAGACCGCCACCGCTACGAGGTCGGTAAAAAAAACCTCGAAGCCGTCCTCTACTAAAGGAACGACGACGAAAAAGAAATCGACAACTAAACGTCGCTGACGAGAGCCCGGGACGCCAAGCGCGCCCGGGCTTCTTCAGCAGATTTTGGAGAGTGGAATGGCGGATATCGCTCGCCTTCGCAACATCGCTTTCGTCGGCCCGCACCACGCGGGCAAGACCACTCTCGTGGAGGCTGTGCTCGCGCACTGTGGCGCGATTCCAAGACGCGGCTCCATAGCAGACGGCACCACCGTCACCGATCATGAACCCGAATGCATCGCGCACCTGCAGTCCACGTCGGTTTCATTCGCCCACTCCAATTGCGATCAAGTCGATTTGACGATTATCGACTGTCCCGGCTTCATCGATTTCTTTGAAGAAACAAAGACCGCACTCGCGGGCGTAGACGCGGCCGTGATCGTCGTCGAGGCTGACCCCTCGCGTGTCGCGCAGACGCAAACGCTGGTGGACTACCTCGAAGCGCGACGGCTGCCACACTGCTTCGTTATTAACAAGTTGGATCGGCCAGGCGCGGATTTCGAAAGCACGCTCAAGACGTTACAAGCCACGTATGGCCGGCACGTTGTTGCGGTCGAATGGCCGTTGACCGTTCGAGAGGCCCAGGATGATAAGTCGAGTGGCTTTAGCGGCTACGTTGATCTGACGCAGATGGTGGCCCGCAATTTTGCCGACGGCGAAAAAAACGCCGAGATCCCGCAAAACATTGCCGAACGCGCGCAGCAAGCTCGTAGCGAGTTCCTCGAAGCGATGGCCGATTTCGACGACCATCTCATGGAAGAGTTGCTCGAGGGCGTTGAACCGCCGGTCGATGAGGTCGAACGCGATCTATGCGATGAATGTTCGCACGACCAAATTATCCCGGTGCTTGTTGCGGCCGGTTCGACGGGAGCCGGCGTTCCGGGTCTCGTGCATGCCCTCGAGCATTGGTTTCCATCGCCCGCCGACGCGCCGTTTGTCGACGCCGAAGGGCGTCCGATTGCACCCGATCCCAACGGGCCCGTTGTCGCGCTTGTAATTAAAACATCGATCCATCCGCAATCCGGCAAACTCTCCGTCGTGCGCATCCTCTCCGGAACGATCAAAGCGGATTCCACGCTTACGGACATCACGCAAGGCGGCGAGAAAGTTCGTTCGGGCGGCCTCTATCGTTTGCAAGGCAAAAAGCAAGAAGCGATTTCGGAAGCAGGTCCCGGTTCGATCGTCGCGATCGCACGCCTGGAACCGGTGAAGACCGGCGACACGCTAACGAGCAACGGACACAAAATTTTGCTCGAGCGCGTGCCGCAGAGCGAGCCCGTTTTCGCCATCGCCATCAAGCCGAAAGAGCGAATCGACGAAGCGAAGATCTTCTCGATGTTGGCACGCATCGTCGACGAAGATCCTGCCCTACGTCTGGCACGCGCCGACATCACGAATGAATTTCTTTTGCTCGGTAGCGGCGAGCAACACGTCGCCATTGCGGTCGAACGTCTCGCGCGCAAGTACAAAGTCGAAGTCGACACCGCGTCGCCGCAAGTGCCGTATACAGAAACCATCACGGCGAGCACGGAAGTGCACTCGCGTTATAAGCACCAAACCGGCGGCCACGGCCAATTCGGCGACGTTTGGCTGCGGTTTGAACCGCGCGAACGCGGTTCCGGCGTTTCCTTTGAAGAGAAGATCGTCGGCGGGGTCGTCCCGCGACAATTCATTCCTGCGGTCGAGAAGGGCGTTCGCGAAGCACTGCAGCACGGGCCGAACGGTTTCCCAGTCACCGATCTGCACGTAACGCTGTACGACGGTCAATATCACGACGTCGATTCGAGCGAACAATCGTTCCGAACGGCCGCCGGCATGGGCGTGCGCGACGCGCTTCCGAAGTGCCATCCCACCGTACTCGAACCGATCCAGCACGTCACGGTCACCGTGCCGACAACCTGGACGTCGACCGTGATTCAGCAGCTTACCGGAAAGCGGGGCCAGATTCTCGGAATGAATCCGGCGGAGCGAAGCGGCTTTGACGTCGTCGAGGCGGACGTTCCGCAAGTCGAGCTTTCTCGGTACATCACCGAACTTCGAACCGCTACGCAAGGACTTGCGACTTTCAGCGCACGTCACGAAAGGTATGACCCGGTCCCGGGTAATCGGGTAGGACCGAAAGCTGCCGTCTGACAATGTAGGGCGAGTTTGCCCTACATTTTTGCGGAGGCTTTTCGCTTCGTGAATCGGTTTCTTGCCCTGGCCGCGCTCGGCGCGGTCCTTGCCGGCTGCACGAAAGTCGCTACCGAAAACGGCACGACGAGCGGCGCTGAGCATTCATGGACCCGTCCGGGCGTCCTTCGAGTCGCGGTCCAAGGCGAGCCGAAGAATCTCAATCCTTTGCTCGCCAGCAACACGATCGATGTCTTCATCGCGCGTTTTATGTTCTCACCGCTCATGACGGCGGACGCGAAGGGGAACCCATATCCGATCCTCGCCAGAGAAGTTCCGACGTTGCAAAACGGCGGCGTGAGCAAAGATGGGTTAACGATCACATACCACTTGCGCGCCAACGCTAAGTGGAGCGACGGACAACCGGTAACGAGCCAAGACGTGAAATTCTCGTGGCAAGGATTGATGAATCCGCAAAACAACGTTGTCACGCGTCACGGCTACGATGACGTTGCCTCAATCGATACGCCAAATGCGACCACCGCGGTCGTTCATTTGAAACGAAAGTTCTCGCCGTTCGTCAATACGTTCTTTGCCGACAGCGACCAGCCGATGTCTATCGTTCCGGCGCACGTTCTTTCGAAGTATCCGAACGTGAACGAAATCCCGTTCAACAACGAACCCTCCGTAAGTGATGGACCGTTCCGATTCGCCGAGTGGGTTCGCAACGATCATGTCTCCCTCGTGGCTAACCCGAACTTCTTCTTGGGCAAGCCGGGCCTAAACCGCATCCAAATTCGAATGGTTCCCGACGAAAACACGTCGGTGAATTTGCTCAAGACGCACGACATCGACTGGATTTACCAAGCGTCGGTTCGCCTTTACCCCACGCTGCAAGGTACGCAGGGAATCACGACCACGTGGGTCGAGGCCAACGGCTATTACGGCATGCAAATTAATACGTCGCATGCACCGCTTACCGACGTTCGCGTTCGTCAGGCTATCGCGTATGCGGTCGACAAACAAAACTTGGTGAACACAACGACGTTCGGAAAGGAGAAAGTCGCGACCGAAGACCTCCCCGACTGGATGTGGGCGTACGACCCGAACGTGAAGAGCATTCCGCATGACCCGGCAAAGGCACGCCAGCTCCTCGAACAAGCAGGCTTCACCCCGGGACGCGACGGCATCATGCAAAAGAACGGTCAGCGACTCTCGCTACTGTTGATAACGGAAAACTCGAACGTCACGTACAAGCAGATGGCCGTTCAGATTCAAAACGCGCTTCACGGTGTGGGCATCGAGGCACAAATCAAACTCTTCCCGTTCGCACAGCTCTATGCGCCGGCCGGCGAAGGCGGCATCTTGCAGTTGGGACGTTACGATCTCGCGATCAACGGCTGGTTCTCCGGGCTCGATCCCGACGACAGCTCCCAATT
This sequence comes from uncultured bacterium, assembly GCA_964546935.1. Classification (GTDB taxonomy): domain Bacteria; phylum Vulcanimicrobiota; class Vulcanimicrobiia; order Vulcanimicrobiales; family Vulcanimicrobiaceae; genus JALYTY01. Next base: position 11,134 of record CAZJLJ010000081.1, read on the forward strand.
CATGTGCAAGAACATCCCGCCCGGCGGCTACAACTACACCCGTTACTGCAGCGCGGAAATGGATGCAGCAGAAACGATGGCGCTGACGAATTACGATCAGCCTACTCGAAAGAAAGCGTACTCGAAGACCCAGGCACTTTTGGCGCAAGATGTCCCGCAGATCTTCTTCTGCTGGCTGCGTCAACAGCATCCCATCAACGTCGATTTCAAAGGCTTTGAGCCGAACCCCGTGACCGAGAATTGGAACTCGTGGCAATGGAGCATTTAGGAAACCCGAATCAGCCGGTAGGGCCGATGGCCGAACTCGTCTGGCTGCGAAAAATCATCATGGAGAGGGCCCTGACGCGCGGTGACTACGTGCTCTCCGGCGGCGTGCGCAGCGATTACTACATCGACAAGTTCCGCTTGTTTTCCGACCCTAACGTCCTGCGCCGAATCGCGCGTTTGTTTACGCCGATGATTACTGATTTGAATCCAGACTTGATTGCGGGCACCGAGTTGGGCGGCGTGGTTATCGCTACGGCGGTATCGCAGATGTCGGGTCTACCAATGATCGCGGTGCGCAAAGAACCGAAGGGGTACGGGGCCTTTGCCGACGAGTTCGTCGAAGGACCGTACGAACCGGGCCAACACGTGCTCCTCGTCGAGGACGTCGTTACGTCGGGGCGTGAGTTGATGGGGCAGTGCAAGAGGCTCGAAGGCTTAGGGTTGCGAGTGACGCCATGCGCTGTGATTAGCCGGGGGTTGGCTCCGGTGCGGGCTTTGATCCAGTTCTCGCTCCCTCGCGGTCACGCTAAGACTGAGAACTGATTGGCTCCAAGCACGTCGCGTAGAAGAACGCCTCGTTGGGGGACCGCTGGAAAAATCGCATCGTGCGATTTTTCCGCTACGCGAC
>CAZJLJ010000082.1:0-11398 GCA_964546935.1 uncultured bacterium
TCCTCGTGAACGGTTGCCGCCTGATCGACGATTGCCTGGGCTTTTTCTTGAGCGGCGCGCAGAACGCGCTCTTGGTCCTTCGCAATGATCTTCGCGCGACCCACTTCTTCCGGAAGCGACGCACGAATTTTCTCTACGAATTCAATCAGCTTCTCTTCTGAAAGCACCCGGTAACCCGCAGGAAGCCACGTACCTTCGTGCACGTAGGCTTCGAGTTTGTCCAACACGCGATAAACCGACATGGGGAACCTCCGTTACGATGAGCGTAGACCGGCGCGCTTGGCTGACATCAGGCGCAAGACCGGATCGGGGACAAACGGCGCAACATCGCCGCCTAGAAAGAAAACTTCTTTCACCAAGCTCGAGCTGACGAACGAATACCTTGCATCCGACATCAGAAAGAGCGTATCGACATTGGCCAGCGAGCGGTTCATGAGAGCCGTCGACATCTCGCTTTCGAAATCCGAGACGACGCGCAATCCCTTTACGATGACATCGGCTTGCTGAGCTTTCACGTAGTCCGCAAGCAGTCCGCGGAAATGCGACACACGCACGTTCGAGAGATGAGCGACGCACTGTTCCAGCATCGCCGTCCGGTCCTCGAGCGAAAACATGGGATTGCGCTTCTGCGGATTCACAACGACGGCGACGATGACTTCATTAAAGACACCAGCGGCTCGTTCGATGACGTCGAGGTGACCGTTCGTCGGTGGGTCGAACGATCCAGGGTAGATGGCCCGCGCGCTTTGCGGTCGTTGGCCGTTATTCACGAGCCTCCGGCCGCGCTAAAAAATGCCAACGCGACATCGCCGTATACTTCTTCGCGAATAGAGCGATACCCCGGTATGTCCGGAAGAATTCGCTTGGCGGCGTGTTCATAAATTACTACTGCATCGGGAGCCAAGAGCGCTCGCTCGAGCAGCAGGCGGAAGACTTGCAACGGCACGTCGTCGGCATACGGCGGGTCCAAATACACGATGTCGAACGGGCCTTCGACGCGATAGAGTGCGCGCTCTACCGGCGCAGCGACGACCGTGACGCGTTTGGAAAGGCCGAACTGTTCTGCAGCTTCTTCAATCGCGTGCGCCGTTTCGCGATGTCCCTCGACCGAGACGACGCGTGAGGCACCGCGTGAAGCAGCCTCGAATCCGATAGCGCCGGTGCCTGCGAATAAGTCAAGGACGCGCGCGTGTTCCAAACGCGGCATCAGAATGGAAAAGAGCGATTCCTTCACGCGTCCGGGAGTCGGACGCACGTTCATGCCCTTCGGCGATTTCAATTTACGGCTGTTCAAAGCACCACCGGTTATTTTCGGACTCACGACGTAACCACAGCAGGAAGGATCGAAAGAAACTCCCTCAGAGACGAGACGACGCGCGGCGCTTTAGGAAGGCCGGGCGGATATGTCTTCCCCTCATTATCGATCCATACCGCCTGAAGTCCCGCTGCCATCGCCCCCGCTACGTCGGCTGCCGGATCGTCTCCGATGTAGTAACAACGTTCGGGAGGCACGCCCAGTGCCTGGACCAGTGCCTGGAAGGCCTTGGGGTTGGGCTTCTGCACGCCGATGTCGGCGCTTGCGATCACTTTGCCCCTGAAGCCGGCCCGGCGAGCCTTCGAAATTTGGAGAGGATTCCAACCATTGCTCAAAACCGCAGACGGCACGCCGCGACGGTCCAATTCCTCGAACGTACTTTTAGCATCCGGCGCAGGAACGATAAACGAAGGCGCCATCTCGAGCGCCATGCGTTTGAATCCCTCGGTGTATTCATCGCACGGCTCTACGCCGCGATCCGTAACGTATTTGCACACCGCTTCTTCGATGCTGCACGCCCCACTGCGCTGAGTGGCAAGCAATGCATCGATCAACTCGGTTTCGTCGTGCAGGCTCCCGAGAGCACGTCCACCTGCCGCAACGAGTTGTTCCAGCAGATGCAAAAACGCGACGCGCTCGAGTTTGTTGTCGATCGCCAGCGTGTGATCGATATCGAAGCCGACGGCATACGGTGCGACTGACATGGCGGTTATTTCGGAGCCGGTCCCAGGATCACCCGGACGAAATCGTTCGGCCGAATCCACTTTCTCAACGCGCTGAGAATGGCGTCGTTTGTGGTGGCAACTTCTCGCTGCGCATCAATCGTCGCCTGATCTAGCGGCAGCTGAAGCTCCGAGTAGTTGAGCAGCTGCCCCGCAATGCCGGTGAAGCTTTCCTCACGAATCGGAACTTCGGAAACGAGCATCGTCTTACCGCGCGCCAAATCGTCGGTTCCAACGCCGTGCGTCATGAGTTGCCGCAGGTCGGTAAAGGTTAGGGACTGTGCGGCATTGATTTTGTCGGGATCGGAGGCGAAGTTGATGCCGAACGAGCCGCGGTGCTTGCGTGCATCCAATTGACTGTAGATTCCGTACACAAGCCCGTGCACGTCTCGAACGTCGTGAAATAGCAGCGACGTCCCGGACGCGCCGAAGGTTGCATTCGCGACGGCCATCGTTGCCCAATCGGCGTCGCCACGAGTCAGCCCGTTCGTTTGTTCGAGTTGCACTTGCGATTGAATGCGCGCTTGATCCGGCACGACAACGTCGGCGGGTTTATTCGGCGGAACCGGCGGCAAATAGACGTCGGGCCGAGCGCCGTTCGCCTTCCAGCCGCCAAAATATTTTTCGAAGGTCGCTTTGGCTTGCTCCGGTGTTACATCGCCGATGACAACGATCTGCGTCATGTCGGGGCGGTACGCATCGGTGTACCATTTCTTCACCGTGTCGAGCGTTACAGCGCCTGCCGTCTGCGGCGTCTCCACGATTTGGAGCGGATCGGCCGGCGGATAGAGCGCTTTATTCAACGCAATTTGGAATAAGTAATCCGGCGATGTAACCTCGCCTTCCATCGCCTGCACTTCTTGTTGTTTCACGGTTGTGAACGCCGGCTGCGGAAAGGCGGGATGGAGTTCTTCATCGGCGAGAAGGGCAACGGCGCGATCGAATTGATCGCTTAGCGTGTTGAGCGAGAACTGCGTGCCGGCCGTAACTTCGGCTGCGATATCGTCGAGCTGCTTGCGCAGAGCGATGCGATCGTACGTTGTCGTTCCAAACGGCAGCAACTGAGCGGTGATGCTCGCGACGCCCTGCACCTCTTTGGGCGCCTGAATCGGTTCGTTCGAATTGATGAGTCCCGAAACCACCACCGTGTGCGAAACTTTTTCGGGAACGACGATCAGACGTGCGCCATTCGAAAGCGTCAAGTCTACCGGCGTTATCGTCTGTTTCGGGACTTCCAGTTTTTTGAACGCGTCGATGGCCCATGCCGGCAGTGGATCGTGGTGGAGAATCGTTACTTTAGCATTCTCTTGCGCAGGCGGAGGCGGCGGGTTCGAACTGATCTTGCCGAGATTTTTCGGAACTGCTTCGGCGACGATCATGTGATTGAAATCCAAATACTTGCGCAGCGCATTGTTCACATCGCCGACGGTCACGGCTTTGATATTGGCGAGATCTGCGTCAGGTGACGGCTTGCCCTCTACTGCAACCGCATCGCTCCACTCCGAAGCGAGATTCTCGATTGAATTCGCTTTGTATTCCGCGTCGGCAACAGCGCGGCGCTTCGCGACCTCCACTAAGTCGGCCGGAACGCCGTTCTTCTTGTACTCCTCGATTACGGCGCGCATCGGCTCGATCGCAGTCTGCGGCTTGGCCGTAGCCGGAATCACGCCGAAGAGCACGGTGCCGGAAGCCGCCGCGTGGGAATCCAGTTCTTGCAACCCTGCGTATAGGAGCTTGCCGGATGCAACAAGACCGTAGAGATCGGCACGCTGGTTATTCAACACCGATTGCAGCACTTGCGTCGCGTAATAGTCCTTATCGTTCCAGCCCGGGAAGCGAAACGCAAGGCCAACAATCGTGACGGGCTGATCGCTTTCGACCGAAATCGTTCGGGATTTCAGCGGCTGTAAATGAACGGCGGGACGCGCCGGTAGTTTCGCGGGCGGAATCGATTCGAAGTACTTGCGCACTGAGGCGATGGTATCGGGACCGTCAACGTCGCCCGCGATCACGAGCACCGCATTGTTCGGGTGATACCACGCGTTGTAGAAGGCACGAAGGTTTTGCGAATTGATTACGTGCGCGAAGCCTTCTTGCGTCCCGAGGCCGTTCTTCGCATATGGCGTTCCGGCGTAGAGCGCGGTAGAAACTTGCATGAACAAACGGCGGATCGGACTGGAATAATCCTGCGTCACCTCTTGTGTGATCGCGCCTTTTTCGATGTTCCACTCTTTTTGGTTCAGCAACGCGCCGCGCATGCGTGCTGCCTCCATCCGCAACACAAGATCCAGGTACTGCGACGGAACGGTGAAGTAGAATTGCGTGACTTCCGCTTGCGTATCGGCGTCGTAGTTGCCGCCGAGGAGTTCGCTGATGTCGGAGAGCTGCGATTCACTGATCGTGTGCGATCCGCGAAACATCATGTGTTCGAGCGCGTGCGCTTGACCGTCGTAAGTCTGTTCGTTGGATCCGGCCTTATAGTTCAGCATCGTCGTGACGACGGGTGCGAGGGGATCGCGAACGGCCACCACCTCGAGTCCATTCCGTAGCGTCGCCTTCGTCACGTCGGTCGCAGCCTGGGAAACCGCCGGCGCCATCGCGGTCGAAAAGGCAATGGCAAGCACTGCGAGTGGAAAACGCATCTTCACCGGCTCAGCTCCTTCGCTCTAGGTGGGATGGCGAAGGTTTTCGGATACGGCCAGCGGGCCCTTTACGAAGAAAGGACGAGCGCCCGGGTCGAAGGCTCCCTGGCCAGAAGCGCTCGAAGGCCGGCGTGCTCGGCACGCCGCAGCTCGGGATCGGTAGCCACAATACGCTCCGCCTCTTGTTTCGCGTCTTGGTAAACTCCGATATCCGCTATCAAGTCGGCAAGGCGGAGGTCGGCCGCTCCCGATTGCGCGGTCCCCGCAAATTCGCCCGGTCCACGGAGTCGCAAGTCTTCTTCCGCGATCTCGAAGCCGTCGGTTGATTCCGTCAGGATTCCGAGCCGTTCGCTTTCAGCTGCATCGTCGGGATACACGAGAACGCAAAAAGATTTTGCGGCTCCGCGTCCGACGCGCCCGCGAAGCTGATGCAACTGTGCAAGACCGTAGCGTTGCGCATCCAGGATCACCATCACGCTTGCATTCGGCACGTCGACGCCGACTTCGACGACAGTAGTCGCAAGCAACACGTCGATTTCGCCGCGCGAGAAGCGTTCCATCACTTCATCTTTTTCACGCGGCACCATGCGGCCGTGCAACAGTCCGATGCGGAGATCCGGAAAGATCTCGTTCTTGAGCCGTTCAGCTTCGGCAACCACGCTCGTGAGTTCGCTCTCTTCGTCGATTGCGGGCGCTACCACGTAGGTTTGGTGTCCCAGCTCGACGTTTGCGCGCACGAACTCGTAGACTTCGCCGAGGCGGCTCGTGCGCACGGCAAACGTTTCGATCGGCGTACGGCCCGGAGGCAATTCATCGATGATCGACAGATCCAAATCCGCGTAAACCGATTGCGCAAGCGTGCGCGGAATCGGCGTCGCCGTCATATGCAACGTGTGCGGGGCAGCACCTTTGGCACGCAACCGCGCGCGCTGTTCTACGCCGAAGCGATGCTGTTCGTCGATAAGCGCAAGGCCCAAACGCTTGAACTCGACGCTCTCCGTAATTAGCGCATGCGTTCCTACGGCCAACGCGGCTTCGCCGCTGGCAAGCCGGTTGACCGCCGCATTTCGCGCGCGCTGTCCCTGGCTGCCGAAGACGGCTTCGACCGCAATCCCAAAGGGAAGCAACAGGGGCGCCAGCTTCGATGCATGTTGCGCGGCCAGAATTTCCGTCGGCGCCATTAGCGCGGATTGCACGCCGTTGCGCGCCGCCAAAACGACGGCCGCTGCCGCAACCAATGTTTTACCGCTGCCGACGTCGCCCTGGAGCAAACGATTCATCGGCACGTCGTGCGTCATGTCGTCCCAGATTTCAGTAATCACCCGGCGTTGTGCTTGGGTCAGTGGAAAAGGCAACGCCGCTTCAAACTCTTCGAGCAGGCCTGGGGGTACGCGCAGCGCATCGGCATCGTGTTCGCTCATCCGCTCGGCACGACGCAGCTGCGCAGCGGTCGCGAGTACAAGAAATTCCGAAAAAATGAAGCGTTGCCGCGCCGCGGCCGCTTCTTCCGGTGAGTCCGGCGCATGCATTGCGCGATACGCTTCACGCACTGCGGGATATTTTCGCGCCTTCGCTATTTCAGCCGGCAACGGATCGTCACCGGCTAATGAAAGCAAACGCGGCAGATTCTTTTCCACGACCGCCGAGATCTTTCGAGTCGTAAGATCTTTGCTTGCGCGATAAATCGGCACCATTTCGCCGTGGTACTCTTCGCCATCGCCAAGCTGTGCATAGTGGCTGACGTTGACGACGGGTCCCGCCAGCGTGCGTTCAACTCGTCCCCGCACGAAAAGCCGCATGCCGGCACTGAATCGCCCGATTACGTAGCGTTTGCGCCCGATCCACTTCGCGATAAAATCGCCGCTCGCATCGCGCATGCGAACTTCAACGATTTCCAAGTCGCGCACGCGCCGTTCTTTAACGGCAACGACCTCTCCGACCGCATTTTCTTCGCCACCCGATTGGCCGAGCGATGTCGACGGCGTTGGAAAGCGCAGATCGTCGTAGCGAAACGGAAGATAATCGAGAAGATCTTCCGCCGTCGCAATCCCAAGCTCACGAAAAAGCGGCGCCGATTTCGCGCCGACGCCCGCAAGGTCTTCGATCTTCATGCGATGCCCGAGCGGGCACAAAGCGTCTCGTACGCGTTTCGCAGATGGGGGACCGGAACGTGCAATCGATCTCCAAGTTCGACGAGCGCGCCGAGGATGGGATCGAGTTCGAGCGGACGCTGGGCTTCCAGATCTTGCAGCATCGACGTCTTTACGTCGTTAAGCCGCGCCGCAAGCGCGATTCGCTCATCGACGTTCACGCCGTCGACTACATGCAATGCACGCCCGACAGCGAGCGCCTCTTCCATCAGCGTGCGAATCTCTTCGTGCGTTGCACGCCGCTCCAGCATCCCGTGAATCGTCAAGCCGGTCAGCGCACTTACGGGGTTCAATCCGGCGTTGTTGACGAGTTTTAACCAAACGCGCTGACGGATGTTCGGCTCGATCTCCGCATGGAGCCCGGCGTCGCGCATAACGTTTGTAAGTGTGCGAAGGCGTTCGCTTTCCGATCCGTCGAGTTCACCGAGCAGATACCGGGTGCCGCCGCTTTGATGAATGCGTCCGGGCTCGACGATGTGGCCGGAAACGTGAACCACGCCGCCGATGATTTGCGAATCGGGAAAGGCGGAACCGATGCGTCCTTTCGGGTCTACGGTGTACAGCGGCGGGTTTCGCCAAAACCAGAATGGGACGCCGTTTTGCAGCGTCACAATGGGAGTGCGAGACTTCTTCAACGGCAGCAACTGCGGCAAGAGCATCGGCCACTGATGCGATTTAAAGGTAAGGAGGGCGAAGTCGAGCGGGCCGAGGTGACGCAAGTCTTCGGCGGCGCGCACGTGGGCCACGAAGGATCCGAGATCGCTCTGGACCACGTCGATGCCGCGCTGTCTCATGGCTTCGAGATGCGCTCCGCGGGCTACCACGGCGACGTCCGTGCCTGCACGGGCCAGCGCCGCGGCAATAAACCCGCCGATCGCGCCGGCTCCCACTACCGCTATCCGCATGAAAAAACTTTCGAGGCGACGGGCAGATTCGAACTGCCGAATGGGGCTTTTGCAGAGCCCTGCCTTACCACTTGGCTACGTCGCCACACTTTGCTGCACCCTGCGTGGAGCGGGTAGTGGGAATCGAACCCACGCGTCAACCTTGGGAAGGTCGCAGGCTACCATTACATCATACCCGCGAGACCGCAGCAGCGCGTCGGGTTCGGTGCTCGCCCGACGGCGTCCTACAACCGCTGGGGGTAACTCCAGGAGGCAATCCTTCCCAACAGAAGTTTGGGGCACATGACCTGGGTCTACACGATTCCGCTGTGGCTTTTTGCCATCGGCGTAATCGCGATAATAACCGTTGTGTCCGGCGCTGGACTGTTGTACACGCGTCGTATTTTTCCCCATCGTGACGAGATCACTCATAACGACGTTGCCGCTTCCATAGTTTCAACGCTTGGGACAATTCTCGCAGTTGTTCTCTCATTCATGGTGGTCACGGTTTGGCAAGAGTACGATAATGCCGCGGCGACCGTCCAAACCGAAGTCAACGCGATCTGCAACGACTATCACGACGCCTCGACGCTTGCACAACCCACAAAGCAGATTTTCCAGTCTGCAATCGCGCGGTACGTAAACACGGTGATCAACGTCGAGTGGCCCTTGATGCGCCACGGAGAGGAAAGTGCGCAAGCGCACATCGAGGCGTTCCGCATTTTACAACATGTCACCGGATTCAAGCCGGCGAACCCGGCCGAGTCGGCGTTGCAGAGCGACATGATCGTGCAGACGCACGCCTTCAACGACGCGCGCCGCGATCGCCTTTTCGAGAACCGTCAATCGATCCCGCACATCCTTTGGTATATGTTGTTGTTCATAAGCGCGGTTACTATCGCGAGCGCGTACATCTTTCGCGTTCGCAACGGCTTAGTTCATTTGTCCATGACGTGCGCCTTAGCTTCAGTGATCGCCGCCATTCTGGTTCTCATCGCGCAATTCGACCTGCCGTTCCGCGGCGAGATTCAGATTCGGCCGACCGCGTTCGATCATGCGTTGCAATCGATCCAAGACGACCCGCCTAACTCAAAATATTTACCGAACGTGCCAAAATCAGGCCGACCGTAACGAAAGAGATCATCGATTCGATGAGCATCAGAACTTTCGCCCAGCGCGAAAGCGGCAGCGTGTCGGTTGGGCTGAACGCGAGCGCATTCGTGAAAGAAAGATAGACGTAGTCGAGGAGCAGCGGCTTCCATTTTACGTCCACGCAGACGACCCGTTTCTCATCCACGGTCATTTGTGCAAAGAGGAAGTCTGCAGTTGGAAACCCGCGAGCGCTGGAAAAGCGAGCACGGACCGCCGGACCGCCGCTGTCAAAGGAATAGAAGCACAGCGAAAAAACGATGACGTTGATAGACCAAATCAAGGCACCGGAACCGAGCAGCTCGGGAGCTCCGATACCATAGTGCTTCGCGTGATGGTTCACGAGATCGTTGATGAGCAGTACAACGGACGTCGCATTGAAAAATCCCAAGATTGCAATAAGAGCCAGGGTCCAATAACGTAATATCTTCTCGGTGCCTCTGCGCAACGGTTCGGCAAGTTGCAGAGGGATGAGCAGTACGAGCACAAGGACCGGCGCTACCCAGCTGGGTCCCAGCGTCAGCCGTGGAGGAAGTAACATGTACAGCAGCAGAGCCACAAAGATCGCGATGCCGATGTGCCAACGCGGTTCGTCGAGTTTCGGCGCCCCCCGCGGACGCACCGATGCGGCACTCTCAGTCATTACCAGCAACCTCCATGGCATCGTCTTACATCTAGGACATTATGGCTACAGATTTTCGCGATGGTAAAACCTTCCCACGGCCCGGCCGCCAGAAGGTCGGCGAGGCGCTTTGGCTCGCGCGAGTGTTCGACAAGGCGCGCGCGTCGGCTGCCGGGACGATTCACGACTATATCTATCCTTGCCCGATGGACCAAGGCGTTATGAGTCACTGGGGAATCACGCCCCAGCAATTCGATGAAGCGATTCGAACGCACACAACCGATGATTCGATTTATAGCTGGCTGAAGGAAAAAGTTTCTCCCGAAGCATTCCAAGCGGCTAATGATTGGTTAGTAAACGAGAAAATCGAGAATTTGGACCGGCAAGACGCCGAGGAAGGGGTTCAATGGGCCAAATGATCGAGTTCACGCGACCGGATGGTGCGCGTGCTCCCGGTTATCTCGCTGAAGGGACAGGCACGAATCTTCCCGGCGTTGTGATGCTCGAAGAGTGGTGGGGCGTAACCGATCAGATTAAACGCATGGCCGACGATCTCGCGGCCGCGGGTTTTCGCGTGTTGGTTCCCGATTTATTTCGCGGCCGTACGGCGGCCGTGGGTGATGAAGCGAATCATCTAATGGAGGGCTTGGATTTCGGCGACGCCGCAACGCAAGACACGCGTGGCGCCGCACAATATTTGAAATCCACGGGCAGCAAAAAGGTCGGCGTTCTTGGTTTCTGCATGGGCGGAGCGGTTGCAATCCTCGCCGCCATGAAAGATCCGGAGTTCGATGCAGCGGTCACGTTCTACGGATATCCACCTCCCGAAGCCGGAGATGTCGGGCAAATCAAGATCCCGCTTCAAGGTCACTTTGCTACGGAGGACGATCACTTTTCCATCGAGGGCGTCGATCGATTGGAGGCGCGATTGAAAGAAGCCGGCGCCGACTTCGAATTCCACCGGTATCATGCCAAGCACGCATTTCTCAACCCTAATCCACCAGGGCACGCGGGCTTAGGCCACTACGATGAATCGAAAGCTAAACGCGCGTGGGAACAAACGATCTACTTCTTAAGGAGACATCTGCAATAACTAAAAAGCCCCGCGATTGCGGGGCTTTTTTCTTTCGCGCTACTTCTCGAAAAGCGTTCCGGCGTTGAGCGGCACGCTTCGTAACGCGCCTTGCTCGAGGCCCCACTTCTTCAGCAGTTTGTCGTACGTTCCGTCGGCGATGATGGAGTGCAACGCTGCTACGATTTGCGTACGCAACGCGGCGTTGTTTTTGCTCACGGCAATGCCGTATGGAACGAGCGCGAATTGGCGCCCAGCGACTTGGTACTTCGAACCGTTGCCTGCCGTCTTCGCAAGATACGCGACGACCGGATAATCCGTTACGTGTACGTCGGATTTACCGGCTTGAAATGCGGCGAATCCTTCGTCGTCGGTCTTAAACGCCATGATGTTAATCGGCGACAGCCGGACACTCTCGCAACGTTTCGACTGTTGCTGGAGTGCCGCTTCTTGCGAGGTGCCCTTCTCTACATCGACGTTCAATCCGCAGAGCGCCGCGAGCTCGAACACATGCTTCGGATTCCCGGCCGGCACGAGCATGCCGCTGCCGGTGAGAAGGTAGTCGACGAAGTCTACTTGCTTTTCACGAACGCGCGTATCGGAGATCGCCGATATTCCGAGATCGAGCCGTCCTTGCTCGACGTCGCCGAGAATCGAATCGAACACGTGGTTCTTAACGGTTACCGTCGCGCCGAGTTTCGCGCCGAGCGCCTGGGCGAGATCGATGTCGAAACCTAGCATCTGGTGGCCGGCTCCGTAGAACTCCAGCGGGGCGTACGAAACATCCGATCCCGCACTCACCGGAGACGCGGCGCCGGCCGGAAGGGCCGCAACGCACGCAA
>CAZJLJ010000083.1:0-10874 GCA_964546935.1 uncultured bacterium
GAGAAACGTTCATCGCGATAGACGAAAGCGTCGCGGATACGTGGCGCCAGATCCGGAGTCGCCAGCTGGTAGTCGATACGCCAGCCGCGGTCCTTCTCGTACGCCTGTTGAAAATTTGACCACCACGTATAGATACCGGGTTCGGGCCGAACCTGCCGCATCGTGTCCACCCAGCCGTTGTTGAGAACGCGATCCATCCACGCTCGCTCCTGCGGCAAAAAGCCCGTTACGCGAATTGCCACATTCGGGTTATAGACGTCGATTTCACGATGGGCGATGTTATAGTCGCCGCAAATGATGTAGCTGCGGCCGTCACGCATCGCGCGAATCAACCATGCTTCGTAGAGATCGAGAAACGATTCTTTCCAGCGCTGCCGCTCCAAGCCCATCGTGCCGGACGGCACGTAAACCGATCCGATCGAGAGCGAACCGAAATCGATTTGGACGTAACGGCCTTCGATATCAAAGTCGGGCCATCCAAATCCGATAGAGGTACGATCCGGCTTTTTCTTACTGTAAATCCCGACACCGCTGTACCCTTTTCTTTGCGCGTCGGCAAAAACCGAAAAGTACTGCGAGAGATGCTCCTGATCAAACGGAACCTGGAACTCTTGGGCCTTTGTCTCTTGCAAGCAAATAATATCGGGGTCGACGCGCTGAAACCAGGCAAAGACGCCTTTCCGCGATGCCGAACGGATCCCGTTGCAGTTTAATGAAACGACGCGAATCAGAGAGCGTTCACTTCTTGCGAGCGATCAGCAGTCCGTCGCCGATCGACAACAGGCAGGCCTCGACCCGTTCGTCACGTGCGGCTTTTTCGTTTATCGCACGTAAAGCGCGCGTGTCTTCGTCGTTTTCGCTCGGATCGGCGACGCGGCCATCCCACAGCACGTTGTCTATTAGAATCACGCCATGCGGACGGATCAGGTTCAGGGAGTATTCGTAGTAGCGATCGACATTGGCCTTGTCTGCGTCGATAAACGCCATATCGAACGGACCGACGTCGCCGCCGGCTATTAACTGCTGCAACGTCTCCGCTGCAGGTCCAAGTCGCAGGTCGATCTTTTTCTCGACGCCGGCTTCTCTCCAGTACCGCCGCGCGATCGACGTATACTCCTCGCTCACGTCGCACGCGAGAACTTTGCCCTCGGGCGGCATTGCGAGCGCAATTGCTAGCGCGCTGTAGCCCGTAAAAACGCCGATCTCCAGGTACCGCTCGACGCGAAGGAGATGCGTGAGAAACTGCATGAACTGCGCTTGTTCTTGACCGATTTGCATCTGTGCGTTCGGCAACCTTGCGGTTTCTTCGCGCAATGCGCGCATCACCGGATGCTCGTTAACCACCATCGTATCGATGATGTACTCCTCGATGCGAGGGTCCAAGAACTTGCTTCTAGCCGTCATACCGTCACCGCCATATCCGCTACGATCGCGGCAGCAGCGCGTTTCCCCGGAAAACCGCTTACGCAGCCGCCGGGGTGAGCGCCCGAACCGCATAGGTACAAACCACTGAGGGGCGTTCGCGTCGCAAATCGATGCTCGTAGATTTGCCCGGGGATCAATTCACCGTGGAAGATATGGCCGCCCACCAATCCGATGCGCGACTCGAGGTCGGCGGGCGAGAGTATTTGCCGCGCTTCGATAACATTAGGCAGATTCGGTGCGAACCGGCTCAGAGTATCGACGATCTTGTCGGCGGCACGATTCTTTACCGATTCGCTCCACCCGTCGTGCCGGTCGTATGGAAAGTATTGTGCAAAGATCGACAAGATATGTTTGCCGGGCGGCGCGAGTGAGGGATCGGTGGGCGTTTGCAAAAAGCCCTCGATCATGGGTTCGCGGCTTTCACCGTCAACGAGCGCGTCTTGATACGCCTTTTGCAGATAGTCGATCGAAGGTGCAACGTGAATCGTTGCCTTGTGATGCGGTTGAGGATTCGTGCCGGGACGCGCTATGAAATTCGGCAGTTCGCCGATCGCCAAATTGAGTTTCAAAGACGGACCTACGGTCTTCCAAGCATGCAGTTTCGCGAGGCATTCATGATCCAAAGCGGCGCCGTCCAACAGCTCCAGAAACGTTGTCTTTGGGTGCGCGTTGGAAGCAACGACGCGCACGGCGATATCGCGGCCGTCATCCAGCAGCACGCCGCTCACGCGATCGTTATAGGTAAGGATCCTTTCGACTCGTGCATTGCTAAAGATTTGGACGCCGTGCGAACGCGCTGAAGAGGCTAGTGCTTGCGTAATCGCGCCCATGCCGCCGCGGACGTATCCCCACGCGCCTTGCGCTCCAAAGGCGCGGCCGGCGTTGTGGTGCGCCAGCACGTAGCCGGTGCCGCGATTGCGCGGACCGAGATGCGTTCCCACAAGTCCGTCGTTCACCAGCGCTGCCTGCAGCACGGGAGTGCTTACATACTGCTCCACAAGTTCGGCAGCAGATCCTTCGAGAATCCGGCGTGTTTCGCGATCGAACCGTTCGAAGCGCGGTTCTTCTTCCGAAAACGTTTCGAAGAGTTTGCGGCCGAGCGATTCCACGCGCTCGTCGAACGCATGAAATCCCGGGACATCCGCCGCGTTAAACCGCGAGATTTCCGCATCATCGTTGGCGCGATCGACACCAAGCAAGATCGAACGCCCGTCGGAAAGCGGCGTAAACTCCCACGGCAATTTTCGATACGCGTCGTATCCGTGCTTACGAAGCTCGAGCGTTTCAATTAGCCATGGATCGAGCAAGCTCACAACGTACGATGCGGCGGAGATTTTATAACCGGGCCAGACGTCGGATTCAGTGACTGCGGCGCCGCCAATTCGGTCTCGACGTTCGAAAACAGCGACGCGCAAACCGCTCTTTCCAAGGAGCGCCGCGCATGCAAGGCCATTATGGCCGGCTCCCACAACCGCTACGTCGAAGGTATCCATAAGCTGCATGTACGAAAAAGGTCCACCAATTCATGCATCGGCGCACAGGCTTCATCCTCGCCGCGATTCCATTCATGGCATTATCGATCGCGGTGCCGTTTGTCAACCGAGTTGAGCCCCGCATACTGGGGATGCCGTTTCTTCTGGCCTGGCTTGCTTTCTGGGTCGTCGTTACGCCGTTTTTCGTCTGGAGCATCGGACGCATAGAGGGCCGCTGGTGAGCGGATTTGCCGCTCTGGCCATCATTGCGGCCGTCGTGCTTGGAACGGTCGCGTTTGCGCTAATAAACGTCCGGCGCGTGCAAATGTCTCCTGAGGAATACATCGTCGGCGGCCGGGGATTCGGGGCCGTTTTTCTTTGGGTGCTGCTTGCCGGCGAAATCTACACGAGCTTCACGTTTCTTGGCGCGGCGGGATGGACGTACGCCTTTGGTGCACCGGCCTTTTACATTCTTTCGTACGGTACGTGCGGCTATATCATCGGCTACTTTCTGCTTCCGGCGATCCATCGCTATGCGCGGGAACGCAATCTCTTAACCTCGCCGGATTTCTTAGTAAGCCGCTACCGAAGCAAACCGCTCGGCGTATTGGCTTCGGTGATTCTATGCATTGCAGCTGTTCCGTACATTACGTTGCAGCTGAGCGGACTCCAGATCTTCCTTACGATTGCGGGCTACGGAAAGATCGATGCACAAACCGGCGCGGTCATTAGCTTTTTGGTTATCACAGCCTTTGTTTACCTCACTGGTTTGAGAGGCACTGCTTGGGCGAGCATCATCAAAGATGCGCTCGTAATTGGGGCATTGCTCTTTGTCGGTCTCTCTATACCGTTTCATTTTTTCGGTTCGCCCGCGGGCATGTTCGATCAGATCCTTCGCGCGCATCCGGCACACTTAACGCTGCCGTCTATCAACGGAACTCACGGTGAGCTCTGGTTCATTTCAACAGTATTGCTGACGGCGATTGGTTTTTACATGGGCTCCCACTCAATCGCGGCCGTCTATAGTGCGAAAGACGACGCAACGCTGCGCAGGAATGCTGTTTATCTTCCCGTGTACCAGCTGGCGCTGCTGCTTGTCTTTTTCGCTGGTTTCAGTGCGCTGCTTATCGTGCCGGGCCTGAAAGGCTCCAACGTAGATCAATCTTTTCTGTTGATCGTTCAGCGATTCTATCCCGCGCCGGTTCTTGGACTCGTCGCCGCGGCCGGCGCGCTATGTGCGCTCGTGCCTTCAACGGCGCTGCTGTTGAGTTCGGCAAGCATCATCAGCAAAAACATCCTGGGCGACGTTTTCGGGATTGCGTTGGACGACCGGTCTCGCGTCGTTACCACGCGACTGATGGTGCTCGGGATGGGTTTGCTCTCGCTAACGTTGTGGCTTACGTTCAAAACCACGCTAGTCGATTTACTGCTGCTTACCTACAACGGCATCGCGCAGTTCGCGCCGGCATTTGTGCTCGGATTGGCGTGGAAACGCACTACGGCACTGGCCGTTGCCTGTGGTATCGTTGCCGGAACCGCGGTAGCAATTTATCTCGCCGCTACCAACAAAGCGCCATGGGGTCTGAATCCCGGCTTTCTCGGTTTGGTTTTGAACGCCGCGATCGTCACCGGTATGTCGCTGCTGACAAAAGAAGAGAGCTCATCTTCCGATGAGCTCTCGAACCCAGTTGTCGCGAGGGGTTAACGATAGCTGGGGCGTGACTGGAAGCAGTCGCGGCAGAACACCGGCTTGTCACCGCGGGGATTGAACGGAACCTCCGCAATGTTGCCGCAGTTGCTGCACGTTGCTTGGAACATTTCGCGTGGCCGGCCAGCGCCGCGATCGGCTCCATTCCCGCCGCCACCGTTCTGCGAGCGCATGGCCTTACGGGCATTGCGGCAGTCGGGGCAACGATTAGGCTTGTTTTGGAAGCCCTTCTGCTCATAAAATTTCTGCTCGCCTGAACTGAAGACGAATTGACGTCCACAGTCCACACAGTTGAGCATTTCATCTACGTACACGGAACGAGAAACTCCTTAGACACTACGTGGCTACCGTTAACGACTGGGTTGTGAAACCTAGATCAAACTACCACGCAATAACGATGTGGTTAGCTATAACGCTTCGATCTCACAATGGAATCGAACATTTCTTCGAAGATGTACAGAGGTCCGATTAGGAGATATACCAGGTTCTCTAAGAACTTGGGCTTTGTGCCTTCGAAGCGATGACCGACTAACTGGAAGACCCATCCGAGGACGAAGGCTGCCAGATTCACCTGCCAAGATAATCGAATCGCGATCAAATACAGAATCGCAAAAATAATCAGCGAGAGCAGGGCGCCGCGGAGATCTAGGGCGGCGTAGTAGACGAGGACGCCGACCGCAGCCACAACCGCGAAATCGACTGGGCCAAGCCGCAGGTGCGACAACAGCCCCATAATCCCCAACACGATCAGCGGAATTCCAAACGCGTGACACACCCGATTGCGGCGATCCGCATGATAGGATCCGTATTCCGAAAAGAGTTCTGCCTTTGTCACTATCCTTGGTTTACTCCAGAGAGCGTGTGCGGGCTTCTGCGACTTGTGCGACATAAGTCCCTGCTCGACGGGGTCTCCGGATTCCCGTACAGAAAACCGGAGCCATGACAGCGACCATCACCGTTCCTCAACGGCTTCTTGATGATGTCGTGCTGATTCGGCGCGATTTGCACATGCATCCGGAGCTTGGTTTCCAGGAGCATCGCACCGCGGGAATCGTTGCCGACCGTCTTCGCGCCCTTGGTTTCGACGTCCACGAACGCATCGGTGGAACGGGAGTCGTAGGCGTGATGAAAGGCACTCGGCCGGGACGCACCATCATGCTCCGCGCGGATATGGATGCTCTGCCTATTCTCGAGGAGCGGGATCACGCATATCGCTCGCAGGCGGATGGGCGCATGCATGCTTGCGGCCACGACGGCCACGTTGCCATTCTGCTAGGCGCGGCCGCGCTGATCGCAGATCGCAAAGACGAACTGGCCGGGACGGTGTGTCTCGTTTTTCAGCCCGCGGAAGAGGGACTCGGCGGTGCGAAAAAGATGATCGAAGACGGACTCTTCGAGCGTTTCGGAATCGAACGCGCCTACGGTTTGCATCTCTCGACGAAGTATCCGACCGGAGTCCTGGGCTTTCGGGAAGGCCCGATGTATGCGTCGAGCGACTCCATTGAAATCGACGTGCTTGGCGTAGGAGGGCACGGATCTGCTCCGCACGACGCAATCGACCCAATCTACACCGCGGCGAATTTCATAACGTCGGTTCAACAGATCGTGTCGCGCCAGGTCGATCCGCTCGAGCCCGCAGTCGTAACGATCGGCGCCATCAACGGCGGTACGGTTCACAACGTCATTCCGCGAACGTGCCGCATGCTCGGAACCGTTCGCGCTTTTTCCGACGACGTTCGTGAAGCCATGCCCAAGAGAATCGAACGCGTTCTCAAAGCTTGCTGCGATGCATCGGGTGCCGCCTACAATTTCGAATATCTCTGGCGTTACCCCGTAACGGCGAACGACGCATCGCAAACGCACTATGCGCGTGTGCTCGCCGGAAAAACGGCCGGCGAAGAAATGGTCGTCGATGCGGCGATGTTGATGGGAGCCGAGGACTTCTCGTTCTACGCACAAGTCGTGCCGGCGTGCTTCTATACGCTTGGGTGCAGCGGCGGAGCGGAGACGAGTTACCCGCACCACTCGAGTCTCTTCGACATCGACGAGCGCGCGTTGCCGAATGGTGTCGCCATGATGACGTCGCTCGCACTTGACGCACCGCGTAATGCGCCGTGAGCGAGGAGTTCGATACACCAGCGATTCCCGACGTTATCGTTCCCCAATCTCTCAACGACTACTTCGAAATCATGACTCGCGCCGTCTTTCAGGCGGGCGTTTCATGGGCTCAAATTGCTAAGAATTGGAACGCGTACCGTCGTGCTTTTGATGCATTCGACGCCAAGCGCGTTGCCGCTTTTAACTCCTTCGATATCGAGCGCGTCCTCGAAGAACCCGGCATTCTGCGCATGCGACGCAAAGTGGAAGCGACGGTCAAAAACGCGAACGCACTGTTGGAAGTAGAACGTCATTTCGGCACTTTTCACAACTACGTTGCGTCATTCGATAGCTATGCGAAGATCGCGACGGATATGAAAAAACGTTTCTCGTTCATGGGTGACATGAATGTTTGGTATCTACTCTTTCGCGTCGGCGAACCGGTACCCCGATTCGAACCGTGGGTGAAAACGATTGCCGGAGATCACCCGCGCATGCGCGAGATGGTAGATCTCGCACGCAACGCGGGGAAGAGCTCCGAAACTACGGCGTAGGTGACGGCGAAGGTTTTGCCTCGGGCGGCGGTTGCAGACGCTGCGGGCGCACGATATATAGCCCGAGCGCCTTGGTGTAGTTGAGTTCCGGAGGCATGAAGCCGTCGTATCCCAGCTTTAGCAAATCCGCCGGAGCTGCTGCGGCGACGCGTCCGCACATGATCAGCGCGCCAACTTCTGCCGGATCACCGGGCGTCAATTCGTAGAACGTTCCCGCTTTGACTTGATGAGGAGCAATCGTCCATAGCGACGGCTTCGTCCCATTTTCGAAATATTGTTTCAGCTGCGTCAATGCTTGTGTCGCAATGCCACGCAGATCGGGCGTACACGTGTCGGCGCTCGTGCGCACTTGGAACGGGTTGGAAGGCGGTGCCGACGGCAGGGCATAGACGCGGAACGTTTCCTGACCGGCCTGTGGGGCACGCGCAACGACGTAGAGTCCTGTTTCGGGCATAAACGTCACTTGAGGTGCGGTGAACACCGCGCTCTTCGGCGCGAACAAGTGTTTCGAGGCGACGTCGTCGGGCTGCGCGAGATGCAACGGCAGGCATCCGATGAACGCGCGCATTGCGCCGCCGCGTCCCCCCATTCGAACGACGTTTGCGCCGCGCGAACCATTTGCCGGCAAGGGTGACGCCGTCGCGAGCTGCGACGCCAACATCGGGGGCGCTGTAGAGCTAGTAAATTTGGGAACGATCGTCAGCGCGTACGTCGATCCCATTGCGTGATACGTAACCGTTGCGTCATCAAGCTGCGGAGCCGGCATCGTTTCGGGATAGCCGGAAGCCGTTTTTGCGGCGTTGATTTGCGCGACATAGTTTTTCAGCTCGGTCGAAATTTTCTGTGCGACCGTTTGTGCCTCTGAAGTGCACATCGGCGACGACGTGTTTACGTCGAGCGGATTGCTTGGCGGTGACGACGGCAACGGTTGCAACATCGCGCGGAATCCGCCGCCGCCGGTGGCACTTCGTTCACCCCCGGGTCCACCCGGAGGCGGACCGCCGGGGCCGCCACCATAGACCACCGGACCTTCACCCGGACCTCCGGGGCCGCCGGCTGGTCCGCTGCGCTCACCGCGTCCGATGCTGGGGACGTTTACGTGCGAATTGCTTTGGGCGCCCGGTCCGAATTTCACGGAGTACGTGAAAGAGTATGTGCGCGGCGTCAGCGGTCGCGCTACGGTCGGAATGGCGATGCCGTTGGCGGTGTAATACGGCACAGCATTGGCCGGACTCGCGAAGATACCGCCGTATGCATTCGTAATGTTGCTTGCCGCAATCGTCATCGTTCCGGTGTTCAGATTCGCGCTAACGCCGGCGTCGAACGTAGTGTAGGCGGGCAGATTGTTTGGGTTGTTCTTCGCCGTATACTGAGCATCGGCAAGCCACTCTAGAATCGAGTGCGGCGCCTTGTAGTCAAAGACGATGCCGGCTTTTTGCAGCGGCACATTCGGAAGCTGTTCGCCCGAGATCGTGATCGAGAACGGATTGTCGATTCGCGGATCGTTGGAGATTGCTTTCGAGACATTCAAGTTGTAGTACGGCTGTACGACTAGATTGCCGAAGGCAACGTATCCCGAAATCGAGCCGCCTTCGTAAATTCGACGAACGCCACCAACCGGCGAGCTGAAATAAAGCCGGCTCGCGTCAAACGGAGTTCCCGCACCGGCTCCGCACCCGGCGGGCGAATCGTACAGTGCTTGAACCTGCGCCAAATAGGACGGTGACAGAACGCCGTTCGCGACAAGCGCCGTACCGTTAACTTGCACCGGTAAGACGACGCCGATTTGTACTTGCCGGTAGAATTGCAACGTCACGTTGCCGCCGTGGAAAGAGCGCGTATAACCCACGCGAGCCGAGTTTGATGAACTCGCCCCCGGTTGATCGCCCGGCGCGTTTCCATAAGCAACGTTGCCGTTGCAGTCGAAACGCAGCGACGCCGGATCGGTGAGGATCGTGGAGCGGCTTGGTGATGCAGCGACTCCACCCAGCGAATAGGAGCCGCTGAAGGAATCGACGCTGGTTGGACGCCACGTCGCGCCGAAACTGCCAAGCACGCTGGATTGCGAACCGGTAGCACGGTTCGCACCGAAGGATTCGTTCAACGTAAGTTTGTCGTTCGAACGAATGCTGTCGGTAATTTGAAGCGCCGAGTAGTTGGAGCTTTGGATGCCGTTGTAATACGGATTCGCCGATGCAACCAGCGGCGTGGTCGTGAGGTCGCTCCATGTCCCGTAGCTTTGAATCGAAATCGTATGGCGCTCGCGCGCAGGGAGCGTGGCGTTGAGCGTAAAGCCATGTGTGCGGGAATCGTTCGAAAAACCAATCGGCGACGCTTCGCCGTTCACGAATCGATTCAGCTCGTCTTGAAGATTCGTGAAGACGTTCGAATAGATCGACGCCTGGAGCGTCGTTTCGCCAACGAGCGCGTTATCCATCAAAGAATACATCTGCACGTTGCCGCGCGACGTATTATTGGGACCGTATCCGCAAGGCAGCTCGCCCGTAATGCGCAAGCAGACTAGATTGGTGTTGCGCGTCGAGCTCATAAACGTTCCGGTCAGCGTTTGCGTATCGCCGAATTGATACCGCAACTTCCCGAGATCGCCATAAATCGTCGAATCGCCATTGTGCGAGTAATCCAGTCCGCTCGCGTCGGTAAACGCCTCGCCGTCTACAAAACTCGGATTTGCGCGATAGGTAGTTTGGGCCGCGACGCCCAGCTTGCCGAACGAGCCGCTTTCTCCGATCGAGTAATTGTTGCGTCCGTTGCTGCCCAATGAAGACGTGATGCTGGAAAGCCAGCTTATCGTCGGCTGCATCGTCGTGAAGTTCACGCCGCCGCCCAATCCACCGATCTGCGGCCCGGTGTGCACGGAAGCGCCGCTAAAAAGATCCGTAGCGAACCCGCCGAGGTTGCCTGCGGTTCCGGGCGCGTTCAATGGGACGCCGTCTAAAGTCAGCTGCGTTTGACTCGCATCGTGCCCCTCCAGCGAAACGGTTTGCGTCGCGTCGCTATCGTCGCCCGAGGTGGAGACCGAAACACCGGAGAGTTTGTTTAGCGCATCGGCAAGATCGTTGGAGAGTTTGCGCTGTGGGGATTCCGGACCGATCGACGTCGTGGAAACGACCGCGGTGGAACGTGCCACGACGGTGCCGATTACTTTCAATGTCGTAGAAAGGGCGAGCGAGACGTTGACCGTTACGTTCCGGCCGTTTACGACTTCGAAAGGAACCGACGTTACTTGTTGGTAGCCGCTCTTAGCGATTCTCGCATGGTAGATGCCGTCCGGAACATCGGTAAATAAGACCTGTCCGTTCGCTCTGGTCAGTTCGCTTGTAACGACGGGGCCGTCCAGCACTACACGTGCAAGATCGACCGGAGTTTTCGCGTTCTCGTCCGTGACGACAATTCGAATTTGGCCCGAGTCGGATTGTGCCAGCACAGCCTGCGGCACGAGCATCCAACAGATGGACGCGACGAAAAGGACGGCGAGAGTGCGACGAAGCATCGATCCTAATTTTACGGTTGGCCGGCTGATAAAAAGCTGAAGTTTAGAAAGCCGGCTTACAATTTGATGTGCACGGTGGTTCCTTCTTGAGGAACACTCACCAGCTC
>CAZJLJ010000084.1:0-10746 GCA_964546935.1 uncultured bacterium
ATGGGTTGATTAGCTACGATGGCTCCATCACAAAAGCCTGAGCATCTAAAGTCAAACCATGAAGCACGCAGTACAAGTCATCAGCGCCAATCGCGATATCGCGGCACTCGTCGGCATTCAAGCAGTAGGCATGCTGGCGGCGTACGCAACCTGCGCTTACTTTGCGATTACGTTTCCGAAGTAAGCGCGGGCTTTTCGTCCGCCTTATGCCGTTTGGCGAGGAACCCGTTCGCGGCAGCGAGATTGATATCGGCAACGAGTAAGCCCTCCTCGCCGTACGGCTGATAAGACACCAGCGACCCATCGGGCGCTACGACGGCTGACGTAGTCGGCGAACCGGGACTCGCGTAATTCACCGAAGCGAAGTAACACGTATTCTCTGCAGCGCGGCACAACATCGCCTTTTCGTGAAACGTGTTCGCCGGATCGCCGAACGTCGTTGGAACATAACTGCCATCCTCGGCTTGGTGGAAATGCGGATGGAACACAATGTGTGCGCCGTTGCGCGCCGCCGAGCGAACTGTTTCCGGATAGCGCCAGCCCTCGTGACAGATCGTAACGCCAAAGATCAACGGGCCCATCTCGAACACTCGCCGTTCTGCGCCGGGCGAATACGTCGCCTCTTCCGACGGGTCCAGTTGCACTTTATCTTGGAAGCCGGCAATGGTGCCGTCTTTGTTGATAACTAACGCCGTTATGCGCAGGCCGCCGTTTACGATTCTCTCGGTTCCAAGAACGACTGCCACATTGGCTTCAGCAGCAGCCTCCGCAATTGAAGACCACGCACGCTCGAGAAACGCCCGGTCAGGCGGCGCGACTGACTGTCCCAGACCGCGATAGCCGGGGACGTAACATTCGGGAAAGCAAATGATTTCTGCGCCGGCGATTGCGGCCTGCGCAATCGCCGCTTCTGCGAGAGTGACAGACTCTTCGGGCGTCTGCGGAAAGCGAATGTTAGCAAGAGTTATTTTCATGGCGTCTTTCTAGGATAGCATTGCAAGCAGTCGGGAAATTTTGCCCTAGCCGCTATCGCGTAACGTTGGTATCATAAGAGACGAACGGAGTTGGTGGGAATGATTTCGCGCGTCGGTTTCGTCCGTGGATGCGCTGCAACGGCGGCGGCGGCCGGTGCATTAGGTTCGCGAGCGTTGCCGCAGGTTCACGAAAGTGCGCTCGACCGCTACATTGCGAAGCCGACTCCTGAATACACGTACGAAGTCCTCAAAACGATTGAAGGGCGCGGATACCGCACGCACATCCTTTCGATGGTTTCGCAGCAATGGCGTACGAGCCGCGAAGTCGATCAGCCGCTGTGGAAACATTGGATGACCGTTACGGAACCGGAACACATCAGAACGCCGGTCGCAGTGCTCGTGGTTTCCGGCGGATCGAATAACGACAGTCCGCCGCATCACATAAGCCGCGTGATGAACATCATTGCGACACGCACCGGGGCAGTCGTGGCTGAAATCGAGATCGTGCCGAACCAGCCGCTGCGCTTCTTCGACCAAAGCACACCGCGCGGCGAAGATGATCTCGTTGCGTACACTTGGGACAAGTATCTTCGCACCGGCGATGAAACCTGGCCGCTTCGCCTGCCGATGACGAAAGCTGTCGTGCGGGCGATGGATACGATCACATCGTTGATTGCGAATCGAACCGGATCGACCGTAAATAAGTTCGTCGTGGGCGGGACATCGAAACGTGGCTGGACGTCGTGGCTGACCGGTGCGGCGGATCAACGGGTAGTCGGCATCGTCCCGGTAGTCATCGACGTTTTGAACGTCGAGCCGTCCGCGGAACATGCGTATCGCGTTTACGGATTCTGGCCTCCGGCGCTGCAATCGTACGAACAAATGGGCATCATGAAATGGTTCGGTACGCCGCAGCTCGAGTCGCTTTTGACGATTGAAGACCCATACTCATATCGCAACCGGCTCGTCGTTCCAAAACTTATCGTGAACGCAACGGGCGACCAATTCTTCACGCCCGACTCATCGCAGTTTTATTTCAATAGCCTTCTGGGCGATAAGTATTTGCGGTACGTGCCGAATACGGATCATTCACTCAAAGGTGCGGAACTTAGCTCGGCGCGTACTGCACTTGCTTTCTTAAGTTCTATCATTCACGGTGACACGCGTCCGCGATACGACTGGCAGATGCTAAGCGACGGATCGATCCGCGTTCACGCCGATAGGCAGCCGCTCACCGCGAAACTTTGGCACGCCGTGAATCCGAGTGCCCGGGATTTCCGCTTGGAAACCATCGGCAAGGCGTTTACCTCAACGGACCTTCACGATCAGGGCAGTCATACGTACGTTGGGAAAATTGCGACGCCCGCCCACGGGTATGCGGCCTACTTCGTTGAGCTGGCGTTCGCCACATCGAGCGACCTTTTTACCGTGACGACAGGCGTTCGCGTTACACCGGACGTGCTTCCGTTTTCCCCGCCGCCGCATACGGGCTAGCCGCCCGCGATAACCGCATCGAGTTTTTCGAGTTCCTCTTCCCATCCGGCAACCATGCGACGGTTCCATTCCTCGTCGTGCATTGCGTCCACCGTGACAAGCATGCGGGTGCGTCCGTCGTTAAGCGGCTCAATCGTGACGATATGGTTTACGTCGTAAGGTGTTACGCCGGGAACGAAATCAACGGTATGCCGGTACACGAGGCGTTTCTTGGGTTCGATTTCTACATATGTAATACGCGCGTCGGTGGTCGTCGGCATACCGGAGCTGCGCATGAATTCGATTTTTTCGGGGTCGACGGCGATCATTGCATAGAATAGTTCACCGCCGGGGCGAAGATCTAATTTGCGAACCTCCACCTTGAATCCACCGGGACCCCACCACGATTCGATCCCGGATTTCGTGGTCCAAAGCGACCAGATATCACCCGCAGACGCGTGAAAAATCCGTTCGAGAGAAAATGACTTTGCCGAGGACGCCTGCTCGCGTGATAGATTGCTCATTTCTTCCTCTTTCGACGGTGCAACCGTTGCTGTTGTTTGCGGCTAAGAGCGTCTTCGAAAGCGTCGAGACGTTGCAGCCACAGCTGCCGATAGTCGGAGAGCCAACGATCAAATTCCGCAAATCGATCGTGCCGCAGTGAGTAGAGACGTTTTGTGCCCGACGGGCGCATCTGCACGAATCCGCTGTCTTCGAGTATTCGCAGATGCCGCGAGACGCCGGATTGCTGAATCGCCATCTTGGAAACCAGATCGTTAACGGCACACTCGCGATTGCGCAGCAATTCAATGATCTTCAGGCGATTGGGATCGGCAAGCACCTGGAAGTATTCGTGCACCACGGTATATATATACCATGGTGTATATTTGCTGTCAATAATATCGGCCGTGCTTGTCATCCGGATCGAGCTCCCGGACGTAAAGACAGTACAACAGCTGTATTTTTTACAAGAGGGAAAACACGAATGAATTTATCGCGAGTTCTCGCCGTCGTTGCGTTCGCTGCCCTGGCCGGCGGAACGGCTCTAGCGCAGGAAGCATCGCCGTCGGCCAGCCCGTCCGCTATGCACGACTCCATGAAGAGCGATCATATGATGAAGAGCGATCACATGAAGTCGAATCATATGAAGGGCGACCACATGAAGGGCGACTCCATGAAGAGCGACCACATGATGGGATCGCCGAACCCGAGTCCCACTCCGTAGTTGGCGGAGCCTTCGACACGCTCAGATGACAGAGGTGGGTTGCTGACGATGACGTTACGCGAAGAGGCGTTCGATGTCGTCGGGATCTAAGCGCAGTGGCGCGTTTGAGGCTTCTTCGAAGAGATTAGCCGCAAGCGCGCCTTTGTGCGCTTGCAATTCTAGAATGCGTTCTTCAACGGTGCCTTCGGCGATGAGTTTGTAAACGAAGACGTGTTGCTCCTGACCGATTCGGTGAGCGCGATCGGTCGCTTGACGCTCCACGGCCGGATTCCACCACGGATCATAGTGAATCACGGTGTCTGCCGCGGTAAGATTCAAGCCCGTTCCGCCGGCTTTGAGGCTAATCAGGAACAGCGGCACCTCACCTCTTTGGAAACGGGCGACCGGCGTTTCACGATCGCGCGTGCTACCGCGTAGCTCAACATAGGGAATAGACCGCTTCTTCAATTCGGGTTCGATAAGATCGAGCATTGAAGTGAATTGCGAGAAGAGCAGAACGCGGCGGCCGTCTTCGATAAGGCTTTCCAGCATTTCCATCAGCGCCTCGAGCTTTTGTGACTCGTGCACGCCTTCGGCGGCCGGGAGTTTTAGCAGTCTCGGATCGCAGCAAACCTGGCGCAGCTTCAGCAGCGCATCCAAGACGACGATGCGGCTTCGTGAGAGGCCGCGGCGAGCAACTTCGTCGCGAACGCGAGCGTGCATAGCGAGACGGATCGTTTCGTAGAGATCGCGTTGTGCGCCGGTTAGCTCCGTGCGTTGAACGATCTCCGTCTTCGGAGGCAGCTCGCTTTCGACGCGATCTTTGGTTCGGCGCAATAAGAATGGACGCAGGCGTCCAGCGAGTGCGCTGCGGCGTAACGTGTCGTTGCGCTTCTCGATCGGTGTGCGGAAGAGTTGTGCGAAACGCCGGCGTTCGCCCAGCAGACCGGGGACCGCAAACGCATAGATCGACCACAGCTCTTCGAGATGATTCTCGATCGGCGTGCCCGTGAGCGCGATGCGCTGCTGCGCGCGCAATTGGCGCGCAACGGCGGCGGCTTTTACGCGGGGGTTTTTGATTGCTTGGGCTTCATCTAAAACGACAAGCGACCAATCACGGTCGACTAAGTGCTCCGCGTCGCGCGGTAGCAAGGCGTACGTGGTGAGCGCAATATCGGCGTCTTCGATATTCGGAAAGCGTTCAGCACGATCGGCGCCGGTGAGCGAGACGACTTTCATGCTCGGAACAAATCGCGCAATCTCGGCACGCCAGTTCGGAACGACGCTCGTGGGCGCAACGATTAGCACGGGCGCATGAAGCCGGTTCGCGGCCTTCTCGATGGCCAGATGCGCCAAGAGCTGCACGGTTTTTCCGAGGCCCATATCGTCGGCCAGCACGCCGCCGAAGCCGTAGCTTCGTAAGGTCTGCAACCACGCAACCCCGTCGTGCTGATATGGGCGCAATTCGGTTTTGAACGTGTCGGGCAGTTCGCTGCGGCGTTTTTCCAGCGAAGCAATCGCGTCGATGAAATCGTGAAACGCGGGCTGGTTAGTCCAGTCGACGGTAACTGCGCGATCGAGATCGGCCATCGCAGCGGCACGAACCGGACCGAGCGGAATTGCACCGGCCTCGTTCAATGCTTGCGGACCTTCGAACAATTCGGCCAACGTCGCCAGAACGCGTGCGACCCGCGACGGCGGGAGCGCAACGTATGCGCCGTTGGGCAGACGTCCGAAGATCGGTTCGCTACGTAGTGCCAACGTTGCAAGATCGTCGGCCGCACCGATGCCGTTCTCGGCCAGCGCTTCAACCAGAATCGGTAAGAGGGGAATGCGTTGGCCTTCTACGTCTATGCCAAGATCGAATTCAAACCACTGCGGCTGCGTTTCGCGTAGATTCGCGTGCCATTCGTCTCCCGCTTCCGCAATCTGATATGGAAAGCGTGGGTCGATCTCGACCGTCCAACCTTCACGACGAAGCTTGGGCACAGTATCCCCAAGGAATGCGATCCAACGACGGTCGTCACTTTGCGGCATTCGCAGCACGACGCGGTCGAGATCGATATCGTCATCGTATGGCGGTTCTAGCGGAGCAAGACCGAGTGAACGCAGTTTCGCCAGCGCATCGGACTCGAACCCGCGATGGCGCGGCCACGTCGAGACGCCGTTGTTTGACGTTACGCGAAACTCACGAGCGTTCGAATTCGGTCCGACGATATCACCGCCATACTCGAATTCCAATTCGGCCGTTGGAAAACGCTCCGGCGTAGCAAGCGAATTTGCACTGAACATGCCAAGCGAAAGCACCGGCGTCGGATCGCGTTCGATGACACGGACGTCCAGTTCGGCTTTCGGTCCGGCGATGCCGACCGATTCGAAGACGTGTCGCAGGGAAATCTGCGCACGGCGAGCTTGTGCAGGCGTCAATGCGGGTGCGTTTGCGAGTTGCGTTGCGACTTGAACGGGCAGCGCCGTTTCGACCGGACCGGCTGCCAGCGTGCGCGGATCCACGTACCACAGCGGTTGTGCAGCGATTAAAATGCTTTCCGAAAGTCCATCGATGTGCGGCCGCTGACGTCCGTCGTTTCCGATTCGCCAGGCGATTCGAGCTTCGTCGAGTGGACGGCGTTCCAGTGCCGGTTCGGTGACGGAACGCCAGTGGAGGCGTCCCGTTTCGATGATGGCATCGAGCAGCGTTGCCAGGATGACGGGTGAAACGCCGGTCAGGCCGCTCAATAACCCGCTTGCAGTGACAAGGCGGCCGATGATGCGATCGGCAGGCACCGCATATTTTGCGCTGCTCGTTGCAAGCGTGTGCAAATCGTAGGTTTGCGGTGAACCCGGTACGCCGTCCTTGAGTAACGGTACGATGTAAGCGGCGACATGAAACGACGGAACGTAATATCGCTCCCGCACGTCGATCGCGTAACGAATTTGTTGCCGCGCAGCGGATCGCAGCGGCGTGCGATTCAACGCTGCGAGAGCATCGATCCAACTATCAACGGCGCCGTCGGCTGCGTCGCGCCGGGAATCTTCAGGATTGCTAAACATTGGGTAATGGAAGTTGTCGGCGTTACGGCCGGAACAAAACCTTTCCGTGACGACCTGGTTTTTCGGCGACACGAAGCGCTTCTGCCGCTTCGCTCAATGGATAGACGCCTTCCACGGAAAGCGGCAGCTCGCCGTTCAACGCTAATTCAAACACACGCGCTGTAATTGCGATACGCTGCTCTTGGGTTGCGCGTTGCATCCACGCCGACATCCAGAAGCCGCGAACGATGAGTTCGTTCGAGATCATGAGACTTGGATCGAGTTTTATTGCAGAGCCGCCCAAGCCGCCGAATATAATGAGCTCACCGCCGCGGCCAAGGAGGCGCTGCATCTCGAGCGACTGCGGGCCGGCGATCGAATCGATAGCGCGTACGATCGGTGACGCACCGGTCATTGCGCGCACTTCGTCGCGCCAGCCTTCCTTTTCCGTAACGACGACGTGTTTCGCGCCAAGCTTTCGCAGATCTCCGGCCGCGCCTTCGCGTCGCACGAGATTGACAACGTTAACGCCGTGAGATTGCGCGAGGCGCATTAGCATCGTGCCGACGGCACCGTTAGCTGCGTTTTGCACGATCCAATCACCGGGATTGACGCGCAAATCTTCGAACAGCACGACCGTCGACATCGGCATGGCAATGAGTTGGCAGGCACGGTCATCGTCGATCGCCTCCGGCATCGGCACGAGCGCTGCAGCATTTGCCGTAACGTATTCGGCCCATGCGCCGTGCGTTGTTGTCGCGACGCGCGATCCAACTTCAACGCCGCTGACCTTCTCACCGAGAGCGTCGACGATTCCAAGAACTTCGGTTCCGGCGACAGCGGGCAGCGTTGGCTTGTAACCGTAGACGCCGCGGATTGTCGCAAGATCGTGATTGTGAATCGGCGATCGAACCATCCGTAGGCGAACTTCACCAACGCCGGGCTTGGGGACCGGAAGGTCCACCGGTTTCACGACATCGGCAGGTTCACCGAAGGCCGCATGCTGCAAAGCGATCATCCGGCGTTTCTTCGCTGAGGGCACCCTCTTGCTCATTCTCTTGATCCTTCGACGGGGCTCAGGATGACAGACGTTCCCTCAGGATGGCAGAGGGTGCATGAGGAAAAGGACGGGATGTCTAAAGTCGCAGGTTTCTTCGTGCGGGTCTTTGAGTATGCTATGCCGGACCCGTACGTTTTCGCGGTTCTGCTTACGCTGCTAACAGGCGTACTTGCGTTGAGCTTCGCTCCGCATCATGCGATCGCAGACGTGCTCGGCGCGTGGTATAAGGGAATCTTTGACATCTTCGCGTTCGCGCTGCAGATGATCCTTATTCTTGTCACCGGATACGCGCTTGCAAGCAGTTCACCGATTCAACGCGCACTACGCCGTGTCGCATCGATTCCCAAGACGCCGCGGGCAGCCGTCGTCCTCACGTTTCTGATTTCGGCGAGTGCGTGTTGGCTGAATTGGGGCTTCGGTCTAGTTGTTGCGGGATTGTTGTCTCGCGAAATTGCGCGACGAATGAGGATCGATTTCGGATGGCTTGTGGCAGCCGCTTACAGCGGCTTTTTAGTGTGGGCGAGTGGATTGTCCAGCTCCATCGCGCTGGCGCAAGCTACGCCCGGAAGCAAACTCAACATCGTGCAGAGCATTACGGGAACCGTGTTACCGCTTTCGCAGACGATCTTCACGCCGTTCAACTTGGTTCCCGTGATTGTATTGCTCGTCGTTGTGCCGTTTATTTTCGTCGCACTCGAGCCGAAGGGCGATGATGTTGTCACCGGTGACGTTTCAGGGTTGGGTGATGGGCCGAGTGGGGATGCGTATCTCGTTCGAAAAGGTCACGATGACGAAGATGCCCGGGGTGACAGTATCGCGTTCAAGCTAGATAATGCGTGGATATTAAATCTTGCGATTGCTGTCGCGGGGCTGTTCTATTTGGTGTCGACGTGGGTGCGGAGCGGCTTTTCGCTAGACATCAACAGCGTTATCTTTATCTTCTTTATTCTTGGACTGCTGTTGCACTGGACGCCGGTGCGATACGTGCGAGCGGTCGATGGTGCGGCACGGATTACGGGGCCGCTGCTTGTGCAGTATCCACTCTACGGCGGCATCATGGGGATGATGACGACGACGGGGCTGGCGGGTGTTATCTCACAATGGTTTCTCGCGTTTTCAACAGCCGCGACGTTGCCGTTCTGGAATTACATCTCCAGCATCATCATTTCGCTCTTCGTCCCGAGCGGCGGCGGACACTGGGCGGTGCAAGGCCCGTTCGCCGTTCCGGCGGCAGCGAAACTAGGCGCCTCGCAAGCTGCAACGGCGATGGCCGTTGCAGTGGGCGAGGAAGTGGCGAACATGATTCAACCGTTCTGGGCTTTACCGGTGCTCGCGATTGCC
The DNA here is from genome assembly GCA_964546935.1 of uncultured bacterium. GTDB lineage: Bacteria > Vulcanimicrobiota > Vulcanimicrobiia > Vulcanimicrobiales > Vulcanimicrobiaceae > JALYTY01. The sequence continues at coordinate 9,083 of CAZJLJ010000084.1, forward strand.
GGCGTTGGACTGCGGCGCGTGATGGCTTTCACTGCGATCGTCTTTTTCGTCGCGTTCGTAGTGTTTGGCGTGAGCTTGCTTACACTTGTGCCGCATCGCTAACGGCACCGCACTTGCTCTCGATTGGTGGATGCAGGCTCAGGCTCTTACCTGTGAGCGGCGCACCCATTCGTCAAAACCAATGTGACCGAGGCGCGCTTCACCCAACGGCACGAGCGACTGCTCCTCGACACGGCCGCCGTAGTATCGGGCATCGGCGTCGCTCACGACCTTACGCGGGTCGCCGACCGCCTGCAGATAGCGGGCGACGAATTCGTTGAACGGCGCTCGTTCGGGGCCGGCGATCTCGATGATGCCGTTTCGCGGCGCTCCGAGCGCCACATCGGCGACGATAGCGGCAACGTCGTCCGCCGCGATGGGCTGGAACAAGCCGGGCGAAACCCTGACGGTGTTTCCGTCCGTAGCCGAATCGGCGATGGCTCTAAGGAATTCTAGGAACTGCGTCGAGCGGATGATGGTGTAGGGGATGCCGGAGGACTCGATCAGTTTCTCTTGCGCGACCTTGGCGCGGAAATAACCGGTCTCGGGGTTCCGATCGATGCCGACGATCGACAGGGCGACATGATACCGGACGGCGGCTGCGGCCTCCGCCGCAAAAAGATTGCGGCCCGAAGTCTCAAAGAATTCCAGCACCGCCTTGTCTTCAAATGACGGCGAATTGGCGAGGTCAATCACTACCTGCGTGCCGGCCATGGCGTCCTTGAGCCCCTCGCCGGTGATGGTGTTGACGCCCGAATTGGGCGAGGCGGCGACGACCTCGTGACCGCCCTGGCGCAGAATGGCGACGGTCTTCGAGCCGATCAGGCCCGTGCCGCCGATGACGACGATCTTCATGGTTTTCTCCCTTGTCAATGGCTGCTGACGCTCGAATGTAAGTTTGTGGGTCACGCCATTCGGCTACGACCGCGTACGTCGCGAATCGTTACCTCATCGTACATGCGAGCCGACGGGCTTTGCGGACATTTTGAATCTGCGTCGGACACACGCGTAGAGCGGGACCAAGTTCGCGCAACGTCTGAAGAGCTCGTTGCGCTTCAAAGACATTCGCCATGGTTAATGGCGGCGGCCCTACTTAGCGGGAATGACGACCGGTGCACCTTTGTCCTTGACGAGAAAGACCAGAATCTTCGCCGGCTTCGTCTTGCTCGCGTTCCACCCGACGACGTGCACGTCATTGGGTCCTTCGTAGAAGGTTTGTCCCGGTTCTAGAGTTACCCGTTTTCCGCCTCGCACTTGCATAATCACGGACCCTTGGAGGACATAGACAAATGCTTGAGCGTTATGACGATGGATCGGGTCCTTGTGGCCGGGCGGATACACAACCGTGATCATAACGGATTCCTTGCCGGGTATGCCGGCGAGGTCTTTAGACATCAGTGGCGTGACTTGCGCCTCTTCGGCCATTGCTGCCGCTTGAGCACTGACCGCAAAAAGTAGTGCCATCATCAGAATTTTCATCTATTCGTCCTCTTGCTGAGAAAATGGGATGCACCGCCGCCGGTCGACTGGTCGTGACCTCAGATTACAGGGAATCGGGCGAGAACGCTTTGCAGTAGCCCTGAATTAGCATCGAATTTATCGCGAGTTTTCGTCCAAAAACACTT
>CAZJLJ010000085.1:0-10727 GCA_964546935.1 uncultured bacterium
TGGTCTCACCGCTCGGTCTTTCCGAACCGCGATGAAGACTTGACCGAAACATTGACTTGAGTGTGTTTCGTGCAAGCACAACATGAGAGGCGCCTATGCTTCGACAGGCTCAGCATGACACGGTCTTGTGCTTCGACAAGCGCGAAACGCTGAGCCATACATCCTGTGCTGCGTTCCCTCACCACGTCGTGTGGTGATCAGCATGACAGGCGCAAATTGCGTCACGTGAACACTTCACGCTGCAACGATAGCGGCGACGTCGTCGTCGAATGCGCCGCCGGCGAGATGACGCACGTTTGAGATCAAGCGCGACGCGGAAAGTCCTGCCGGCGAACCAATCATGTCCCGCACGATACGGCATAGACCGCCGGTTCCCAGGGGCGGAATGGCGGCCGCCGTGCTTTTGATTTCAAGAAGGCCGTCGGTCACCATGACGAACGCTTCGCCCGCGCTGTAGGGAAAGAGTTTGTTTTCATATTCCGCGTCCGGCAGCACGCCGTAGAGCGGGCCGGTTGGAAAATGATGAGCGTGAGTTTTGCCGTCATCGCTAAAAGAAAATGCGTCGACATGCCCGGCTGATGAAAACGTGATCAGAGAATGTTCCGCATCAAACGACGCAATGGCGCCGGTTCCAAAGTATTCTTCGCGATCGCGATAGAGATCGAGAAGGAATTCATTCAGCGACGTGAACACCCGTGCGGGGTTTAGTCCCTGCCATAGCAATGTTCTCACAGTGTGGAAAATCGTATCCGCGGCCTCGACCGCAGACCGTCCGTGTCCGCACACATCCAAGACGATCAGGTGAAGGCGGCCATCAGGTCCATAAAGGACGTCTGCCCGGTCGCCGCCGCTGCTGTCGTCGCTTGCATAAACGGCTTTCGAAATCTCTACCGGCTGAACCGGCGTATCGAACGCCGTAAAATCCCGCGCTATCAACTTTGCTTCGCCTCCGGTTCTAAGGTACGCGCTCGTTTCGCAGCTGTCTGCCAACTCGTGGTTGACAGCGGTTCGACAAGCGGGGAACTCGTGTGGTGATAACCATGACAGAGCCGGCCAGCGCGGCCCACAGACAACTCGCACTTTTAGGCACACTTTTTCAGGTGGGCGCCCTGTAGTCCAAAGGGACTATCAAGCGCACTGCGAAAGCAACCAGGCAAAAGGGGAGATGCATGGACGCATCTTCTTAGCACGCTGTGAGGGTGGAAACCGTGCTCTTCGATATGGATTCGAACTTCGACGAACAGGCTGATGGCCCGAAGTTTTCTACGGTGGACCAGGCGGAATTCGATCGCCTGAAGCGCCTTAACGTACACGACCTGGAAGCGTACATGGCCGAGCGCAATATCGACGGCGTGCGGCTTCGCGACGACCCGACGCTCCGAATCGTAGCCTAGTCCAACCGTTCCGATCGCTTGTTCCAGCCGGGCTTATAATAGAGGCCGGCATAGTATTCGTTTGGAGCAAGCATGGATTCGAACATCGCTGACTCAGTGGCCCAGCAACTTCGCGAAGGCCTAGAAACCTATCGCCAGGATAGGAGCGCAGCGGCGTGGACGTCGTTATCGCAACTTTGGATCGGCGAGATTCAAGTGGTCGATGCGCTCAAGAACATCAAGCCGGAATTTCCGGATCCGTTGCCTTTGCCGGTTGACGGCGTCATTGAAGACGACAGCCAATTTCTCCAGTGGCCGGTCCTTCCCGATCCGGACGATGTGGAGCGCGCTATTCTAGCTGCGTTGCCGCGCTAGCTACAGTCCATCGATAATATTCGCAACCGCTTGCTGAATGGAATCGTAAACGCCGAACGCGTTTTCATCGAAGCTGGACGCGAAAGAAATCCGCTTGAGAAATTGGCGTAAGTCACCAAACGCATCCAGCATGTCGTTACGAAGCCGGTCGTCGGTTTGTCGCGACATGAGGATGTGCGCCGGAAGCTCAAAGGTGTCGCGAATGCGCCCGGTGAGTTCCGGCTGATGCCGGATCGATCGAGATGCGGCGCCGGCGCAATCGCTTTCCGATGCGGAGAATCGCTGGGTGCGTTCTTTTCATCATTTCAATGCGGGAATTTTCACCTTGCTTTGGCGACTCCAAATTCGGACCTGCCGGCAAGCAAAGAAAAACCAGCTTATTTCGGACCCGTCCTTGATTGCAATGAGCCCGTCGTCGGGTTCGCTTGAAACACCGGCCTTTTCCATAAGTGGTCGCGCCGAATCGAGATACCCAATAACTTTCAAATGCGCGAAGGCATCGCTTATGAAGTCACGCATTGCCGCTTCGTTTGCGGTCTGTGCAGCGCCGTTTTGAGTGAGTAACAGCATGACCGCGTCGTAAAGCACCGACGGTGCGCCGTCGATTTTTTCGTCCGCGTCAATCCACGTTCCATCTGCGGCCTTCACGCCGCCCACCGCAGGCGCGATCAACTCGACCGTTGCGCCTTCTTCCGCTGCGGCATTTCTCAGCGAACGTATGAGTTTCGCATCGATGCCGTCGGTAATCACGACGCCGATCTTGCGTCCCTTGAAGTTCTTGGGTCCGTTTTCGATGATGCTGAGCGCCGGCGACTTTGCGAGATCCATGCGCGTAGGACGTGCGGCGTCGGCGGGCGCGGGAAGTTCGCGAAGCGCTAACGCTTCGGCGACACTCTTGCCGAGGGTCTCGTCTACGTTGAGCAGATGCGAGACCATTCGGGCGCGAATCGCCGGCGTTTTTACTTTACTGAGTTCGAACGTGAACGCCTCGGCGATGTGCTCCTGTTCGACCGAAGTTTGGCTAATGTAAAACTGGCGCGCTTGACTGTAGTGATCCGAGAAAGTTTCGGAGCGGCGGCGCACCTTCGCACCATCGACTTCTTCGGGATACGTTTGAAAGCCATGTTCGGGTGTTTCGCGTGGACCACCGCCTTGGCCGTTCCACGAATTGGGTTCGTAGTTGACGCGGCCTTTTGGATTAATGAATGCCATGTGACCGTCTTGCTGCAACGTGCGGAACGGGCACTTCGGCGCATTGACCGGCAGATACGTAAAGTTTGGGCTGCCAAGCCGCTTTAGTTGCGTGTCGAGATACGAAAAGTTGCGCCCCTGCAACAGCGGATCGTCGGTGAAGTCGACGCCGGGAACAATGTTTTGGGTGCAAAACGCAACCTGTTCCGTTTCGGCGAAGAAATTATCGACGCATCGATCCAACACCAGCCGGCCGATGCGCCGCAGCGGCACATCTTCTTCCGGAATGATTTTGGTTGCGTCCAAGATATCGAAGGGGAACTTCTCGGCGAAGGCTTCGTCGAAGAGTTGCACGCAGAGCTCCCACTCCGGGAAGTCTCCCGATTGAATGGCGTTCCAGAGGTCGCGACGGTGAAAATCGGGATCCGCGCCGTTGATCTTCACGGCTTCATTCCACAAAACGGATTGCAGCCCAAGCTTCGGCTTCCAATGGAATTTCACAAACGTGGATTCGCCTTCGGCATTTACAAAGCGAAACGTGTGAACGCCAAAACCTTCCATGAATCGGAACGATCGCGGGATCGTGCGATCGGACATGATCCACAGCGCCATGTGGGTACTTTCGGGATTAAGCGAGATGAAATCCCAGAAATTATCGTGCGCCGTTTGCGCTTGTGGAAAGCCGCGGTCGGGTTCTTCTTTCGCGGCGTGTATGACGTCGGGAAACTTTATCGCATCCTGGATGAAAAAGACCGGGATGTTGTTGCCAACGATATCCCAGTTGCCTTCTTTCGTGTACAGCTTTACTGCAAAGCCACGCACGTCACGCGCGAGATCCGCGGAGCCCTTGTTGCCTGCGACGGTTGAGAATCGCACGAAGGCCGGCGTGCGTTCCCCGGCGCGCTGAAAGATGTCGGCCTTGGTGACGTCCGAAAGCGATTCGTAGGTTTCAAAGAACCCGTGGGCGCCGAAGCCGCGTGCATGAACGACACGCTCCGGGATGCGCTCGTGATCGAAATGAAATATTTTTTCGCGAAAATGGAAGTCTTCGAGCGCTGCCGGACCCCGTGGGCCGATGCGTAGCGTATTCTGATCGTCGGAAACCGGTACGCCTTGTTGCGTCGTCAGCGGCGGGACGTCGCCGTCCGCAACCTGATGCGTTTCGCCTCCGGCGCCTCGCGCGATACGCTGATCGCCCAACCGTACACCATCACGTCGATCGGCCTGGTCGCTCATAATAGTCCTCGCTTCGAATGACGAAAGAAAACTCGGTTTTGGAGATTGAGCGTACCCGCGGCGGTGCGGACTTCTGCGAAGCGGATGCTCGACCGCAGTCCTCTTCGACTATGCGTCCTGCTTCGACAAGGTCAGCATGACATGGTATTCTGGTGCTGATAATGAGTCTCAGTTCTAAGCTGACGAAGAATCAGCAGATTATTCTTGACGTCCTCGAGCGCCATGGCGTGGGGACGCACTTGACGGCGTACGATCTGCTCGCTCAGGCGCGCAAGCGTCAGCCCAATATTGGGATGGCGACGGTGCATCGTGCCGTTGCGGAGCTGCACGAACAGGGGCTCATCTCGAAGGTCATAATTCCCGGCATGGATGCGGCAACGTTCGAACCGGCTGCCGAGCATCACGCACATTTTCGCTGCAAAGAGTGCGGCACGCTCTACGACGTCGACTACGCATTGCCGCAGCGAACGCTCAACGACCTTGCTTCGAAGCTTGGAGCGCAACTCGACGACGAACAGCTGACGCTCAGCGGTGTCTGCAAAAGTTGCTTACAGGCGCAAGCACCTAAGAAGCGAGCGCGCAAAGCGGGGTTGGTCCGTATCAAGTGATACTGAGATGCGCCTATGGTTCGACAAGCTCACCATGACAGAAATTGGTTCGACAAGCGCGGAACGCTGAGCCGCACATCCTGTGCTGCGTTCCCTCACCACTTCGTGTGGTGATCAAGATGACAGGGGCGAACCTTTTCGTCTAGGCGGCGGGTTGACGGCATTGATGGAGCGGGCGTACTATGAGAATGATTCTCATTCTTGACATGGGAATCACTGCAGCTCCACGATCGCGTAGCCCGTACGCGGCTGCCCGTGTAGACATGAAGGAGATCGTACCTTGTCCGAAACGACATGTCCCGTTCACGTTCATCCCAAGCGCGGCGCCGCACGGCACATCCGCGACTGGTGGCCCGAACAACTTCGCCTAACGATCCTGCGCCAGAATGGGCCGCAATCCGATCCGATGGGCGAGCATTTCAACTACGCCGAGGAATTCGCGAAACTCGATCTCGCAGCGGTGAAAGCCGATTTGCGCGAGGTGATGACCGATTCGCAGGATTGGTGGCCGGCCGATTTTGGAAATTACGGCCCGCTTTTCATTCGGATGGCCTGGCATAGCGCAGGCACGTACCGTATCGCCGACGGACGCGGCGGAGCAGGCGGCGGACAGCAACGCTTCGCTCCGCTCAACAGCTGGCCTGACAACGTCAACTTAGACAAGGCGCGGCGTTTGCTGTGGCCGATCAAGCAGAAATACGGCAAGCAGATTTCTTGGGCGGACTTGCTGATTCTCACCGGCAATGTCGCGCTCGAATCAATGGGGTTCAAGACGATCGGTTTCGCAGGCGGACGTCCCGATGTGTGGGAGCCCGACGAGTCGGTTTATTGGGGCGCGGAAGATACGTGGCTTGCCGACGAGCGATATGCCGGCGAACGCATCCTTGAAAATCCGCTCGCTGCCGTGCAGATGGGACTCATCTACGTAAACCCGGAGGGACCGAACGGCAAACCGGATCCGAAAGCCGCTGCAGTCGACATCCGCGAGACGTTTCGCCGTATGGCGATGAACGACGAAGAAACCGTCGCCTTAATTGCGGGCGGCCATACGTTTGGTAAAACGCACGGCGCCGGCGATCCCTCGCACGTAGGTGTAGACCCCGAAGGCGCCGACATTACGCATCAAGGCCTGGGTTGGAAGAGTACTTTCGGAAAAGGTCACGGCGCGCATACGATCGGCGGCGGTCCCGAAGTGACGTGGACGACGACGCCGACGAAATGGAGCAACAATTTCTTCCAATCGTTGTTTAGCAACGAGTGGGAGCTGACCAAGAGCCCGGCCGGCGCCTATCAGTTTGTCGCGAAGAACGGCGCTGCCACCGTGCCCGATGCGCACGATCCCTCCGAGCGGCGTAAGCCCGCGATGCTCGTGACAGATCTCGCGCTGCGCGAGGATCCGATCTACGAAAAGATCTCGCGCCGGTTCTACGAGCACCCCGAGCAACTTGCCGACGCGTTTGCGCGTGCATGGTTCAAACTGACGCATCGCGACATGGGACCGCGCGCGCGTTACCTTGGTCCCGAAGTGCCGCCCGAAGAGTTCATTTGGCAAGATCCCGTTCCGCCGGTCGATCATCCGCTCGTCGACGAGAAAGACATCGCCGCGCTCAAGGCGCAGATTCTCGACTCCGGGATTCCGGTCTCGCAACTTGTCTCGACCGCGTGGGCGTCGGCCTCGACATTCCGCGGAAGCGACAAGCGCGGTGGCGCAAACGGCGCGCGCATTCGCCTTGCGCCGCAAAAGGATTGGGAAGTCAATCGCCCGGCACAACTTGCGAATGTGCTAAAGAAACTCGAAGACATTCAAACTACGTTCAACCGCGCGCAACCGAACGGCAAGAAGATTTCGCTTGCCGATCTGATCGTGCTCGCCGGATCTGCGGGCGTCGAACGTGCAGCGAAGAACGCCGGATTCGACGTAACTGTGCCGTTCGCGCCCGGGCGTACCGATGCATCGCAAGAAAACACGGACGTGGAATCGTTTGCCGTGCTCGAACCCATGGCGGATGGATTCCGTAACTATCTGAAGCAAGACCTCGGCATTCCGACGGAAATGATGTTGGTAGACAAGGCGCAGCTATTGACGCTTACCGCGCCGGAGATGACCGTACTTCTCGGCGGCATGCGCGTGCTCGACACGAATGCCGATGGTTCCAAGCACGGTGTCTTCACAAAAAGGCCCGAGGCACTCACGAACGACTTCTTCGTGAATCTGCTCGATATGAACGGTGAGTGGAAAGTCTCGGAAAAGAACCCGGCGCTCTACGAACGTTACAATCGCAAAACCGGTGATCTCGAGTGGACCGGCACGCGCATCGATCTGATTTTTGGTTCAAACTCGGAATTGCGTGCGTTGGCTGAAGTCTACGGAAGTTCGGACGCAGCGCGCAAATTCGTCGATGACTTTGTCGACGCATGGACAAGGGTTATGAATCTAGATCGCTACGATCTCTCACCTCGAACGAGGGGCAACGGCGTTGCTCGCGGGCGCGGCATGGAAGAGCCCGTTCGCTCCTAGCGCACAGCGTTTCCACCAAGCAGAACGATCGCCGGCAATTTTGCCGGCGATCTTTTTTTCATGCGGAGGTACATTAACAGACCGAGTTGCACATCTCTGGTGACTGATCGCGATCAAAATTCGCAATGAGGGGGAGAAAAATGGAAGTAACATCGATCGCCTGGACGGGATATCCCGCTCGTGACGCGCTGAAGATGCTACGGTTTTATCGTGACGTCATGGGCCTTCGTGTCGACCGCGCCTATCCCAGCGAAGAGCAACCACAACTGGTAGAATTTGGCATCGGCAATGACCACTGGTTCTCGCTATTAACAGAAGAGTTAGCCGGAACCGACGCGGGGACCGGAAGCGGCATCACCTTTGAAGTAGATGACATCGATGAAGCCCTCGAGCGCGTGAAGGAACATGCAATCACGGCAGACGAGAAAGCGGCGGATTATCCCAATTGTCGCATTGCGCGCTTTCAAGATCCCGAAGGAAATAGGGTGACGCTTCATCAGTTCAAACGATGAATAATCTCACCGCGCGCCGCATGAAATTGGAAGATCGAGTCGACGCCGCTGCCTTACTTGCAATGCTGATTCGCAGTGACGAGATCGTTGGACATTCCGGCGCGTACGGCGGTGCCGGCGAAGACGTAGCGATCCATCGTGCGCTCGATCTGTTTCTGCAGCGCCCGGAGCTCGGTTTTACATGGCTCGCCTTTGAAAACTCAAAACCGGTGGGCCTTGCAACCGTCTGTTTTGCGATATCGACGAATTTGGGATCGATGGTGGCCAAAGTACCCGATTTTGTGGTGGCCCCCGACCTTCGCGGGCGAAGCGTCGGCAAATTCATGATGGAGACGCTCGTCCAGGAACTGCGAGCAATCGGGGCCGGACGCATCGACCTTGGCGTGCACGACAACAACGATGGCGCGCGCCGCTTCTACAAACGCGAAGGTTTCGTGGAAAACCACGAGCTCGGAATGTCGCTCGTGCTGTAGGTTCGAATCGAGGCCAGGCGAGCCTAAAGGGACGCACTGTTGCTATAATGTACAACTCCGAAGCTTGCGAACAACCACAGCGATATGACTGAGAGCGGTACAGCGGGTGCCGACGGTAGCGACGTATTGACCTCAGTTGATGAACGGCAACTGCGGGACGCAGTCGCGGCGTGGGAACAGCGGCGTGTTTGGCGTGCGTTTGTAACCACTTCCGCAATGCTTGCGTTCGTTTATCCGCTCGCGAACTTTTTTGGCGCCCCGAACGGCACCGAACCCCTTCGGTTGCGGCTCGTCTTCGCAGCGGCTGCGATCGCTTTTTGTTTACCGCTTCTGATGGTGCCGGGTTTGCGGCGGTACGCGAAACTTTTGCTACGCGTTGAAATCGTCGCGTTTTACATCGTTCAAGGCATCTTCCTCGCGATGAACGACTTTACGCCGTACGTTGTGGTGCGCGGCGTTCTGGTGATTTTCGTGGTGCCGCTGATCGCACCGGCAGTTCTCGATATCGAACTTGCGCTTGGCACATTCGTTGTCGTGGCACTCGTTACGAGCGGTGTGCGCGGCTCGTTGCAAAGCGGCCTAATTTCGGGCCCCTTCGGGACCGTGTTGTTAGCCTGCATCGTAGCGGGCGCCGTCGGAAGCGCGGGCATTGCATCGCGCCGGAGGGAAATTCGAGCGCGACTTGCCGTTGAGTTGGGTTTGGAAGAGCGGCTGGCTTTCTTGCGCACGCGCGACCGATTGACGGGATTGCCGAACTTCGAGCGATTTACCGATCTCTGCGAGGATGCTATCGCCTCCGCTTACATTCGTAACGCTTGTTTCGCGGTTATTGCTATAGATTTAGACCGGCTCGAGGAGATCGATTCTCAGTACGGCACACGAACGGCCAATGCAGTCCTCATCGAGGCTGCGCGCCGCTTTGAAGTAACGGCAGATAGCGCAGTAACTTGCCGCACTCGATCCGACCGGTTTGTTACAATTGCCATGGAGTTTGGCGCCGTCAAGGCCGAAGAGCTGGCGTACGAAATGCTTGAAGCACTTGCCGAGCCGTTTCATGTGAGCGGCACGACCGTATATATTACGGGAACGGCCGGCGTTGCGATCTATCCGAAAGACGGGACAACCGTTGACGCGCTTCTTGCGCAGTGCGACTTGAACGTTCGGCGCGCGCGAGGAGGCTCGCACGACGCGGCCGCGCTCACCAGCGGCGAGCTCGATGAGCATTTGATGCGTCTACATGCTTTACGGGAAGACGTACATCACGCGCTGGCAAAGGGCCAGTTTTGCCTCTTCTATCAGCCTTGCGTCGACAGCCGCACTCGCCGAACCATCTCTGCGGAGGCGCTGTTGCGTTGGGATCACCCGAAATACGGCACGATCCTACCGGCTGAGTTTGTCCCACTTCTTGAATCCGACGGAATAATTACTGCGGTGGGTGAGTGGGTATTGCGCGAAGCGGTCCGCGTTTGTGCACAGTGGCGGCAGTCGCATGAGATTGACGTTTCGGTAAATGTCTCGCTACAGCAATTTCGCGACGCCGCGTTGTTTGCGCGGGTGCGCTCCGCGCTCGCGGACGCGAACCTTCCACCGCAGGCATTGATTTTGGAGTTGACCGAAACGGTTGCGGTGCAAAACGTCGAGTACACGTTACGCACGATGAACCTTTGCCGTTCCTTGGGCATCAAGTTCGCATTGGACGATTTTGGGACGGGATACTCGTCCATGGGCTACCTCAAAGATTTACCCATTGACGAAATCAAAATCGACCGCAGTTTCATGCAAGGCCTTCCGGAAAACGTTGGCGACGCTGCTATCGTCCGAGCGATTATAACGCTTGGGCGAACGCGTGGGTGCACCGTTTATGCGGAAGGCGTCGAACGGCCGGATCAGGCGCGTTGGCTTGCCGACGAAGGTTGCGACGTGCTTCAAGGAAACTTTTTATCGCCGCCGCTCCCCGAAGCCGATTTCGAGGCATGGCTCGCCGGTTCACGCAGCTCAACCATTTGGATGCTGTAAGTCGCTGACGGTCCCGTCCTCGTGCCCGATAATTACCTCGTGAACTAATCCCGCGAAGATGCCGCTTGCAACAACTCCGTGAATCTTCTTCAGCTCCGTGTCGAGTTGTGCTGAGTTGTGGATCGTGCCAAAATGACAGTCGAGAATCCAGTTAGCGTTATCCGTCACAAAAGGTGTGTCACCGCCACGCCGTACAATTTCGACGCCGGGATGAGCGTTCAGAATTTCGCGGAGAACGTATCGCAACGCGAACGGGACGATTTCGACTGGAAGCGCAGCCTTTCCAAGCGCCGGAACGAGTTTCGGCGGAGTGGCGATGACAATGAAACGCGCTGCACACAATGCGACGCTCTTTTCGCGGAAGAGCGCACCGCCGCCGCCTTTGATTAGCGCCCAATCGGGCGCAATCTCATCGGCACCGTCGA
>CAZJLJ010000086.1:0-10697 GCA_964546935.1 uncultured bacterium
CCAACGACCCCCCGCGTGTGAAGCGGATGCTCTCCCACTGAGCTACGCGCCCGAACGCCGCTCGAGCGGCTCTCGTCCGGTTGGACCAAGACGGGAGTTTATCCTATCCCGGGCATGTTGTCCAGTGCTGCCGGTAGAATCGAGCGGGCCATGCTCGAAGGCTTTCCGCTGATCTCGCGATTCACGATCCCTTTCTCCGACGTCGACATGATGCAGCACGTGAACAACGTCGCATACGTGCGCTGGTGCGAAATGGTGCGCGCCGAGTATTTCGCGAGAGTCATGCAAACGCCGATCAACGGCGACATGGGCATGATTCAAGCAACGATCAATTTGAGCTACGAACGGGAACTGCAGTACCGTGAACCTATCGTTATCGGCGTGAAAATCCCGCGCATCGGCACGAAATCGTGGGACTTTTACTACGAGATCTGGAGCGAATCGCAGCGTCACCGCGCCGCTCATGGAACGACGACGGTGGTAGCCTACGATTTCCTACAAAAAGCGACGATTCCGATTCCCGAACGTTGGCGTAAAGCGATCGGCGAATTCGAAGAGGGGCCGCAACAAGTCTTCATATGATCCTCGGCGCATTGTTGCTTGCTGCCACCATTGCCGCGACGCCTGTCACTGCACACCGCGCCGTAAATACCACTGTGCCGCTCGCGCAAACACGTTTCGATACGGCGCTTACCGAGCTCTACGCGTACGCGGGGCCGGCTAGCGCGATCGACTTCGACGCCGCGGCGCTGAGCGATCCACACTTGGCAATCGCGTTCTGGGGAAAGGCACTCGCCGAAGGCAGCGATCTCAACAACGGCCTGACCGAAGAACGCTTCACGCGAGCAAAGGCCGATGCACTCAAAGCGCAAGCATTGGAAGCGTACGCGACGCCGGACGAACGCGCCCTTATCGATGCGGTCATCAAGCGATACGCGGGTGAATTTAGCGATCGGCTGAGCGATGAAACGTCTTACGAAGCCGCGATGCAAGCGTTCATTGCGACGCATCCGGACGACGACGATGCGACGATGCTGCTCGTCGAAGCAATCATGGAACGCACCGGCATGCATTGGAACGACGACGGAACGCCTCAGGGTGATACGAGCACACAGATTCTCAAATTAACACAGACCGTGCTGGCGCGGACACCGCAACAACTCATGGCGAACCATCTGTGCATTCACATCTACGACAATTCACCCGATCGCACGCCGGCGATCGACTGCGCACAACGCTTGGATGCCATGACGTTTGCACCAAATGACGAGCACCTTGCGCATATGCCGGCGCACACGTGGATCGAATTGGGTGATGGGCGCAAAGCCGATGCCTCAAGCGAACGGGCGTGGCAGCTGCATCCCGACTACTACGCACAACACGACATTTACGTCGGCATGTTGGCGGCCGTCTACAGTGGCGACGCGCAACGTTTAGCAGTATGGGAACAGCGCTACAAGCCCTTTGCCGATCCGGCGCCGATCTTTAGCCTAGCGTCGACTCGCCCTGATATAGCGGCGATCGCGGCCGCGCAGCGTGACGAAAGCGCCGGCAGGATCGACGCCGCGGCGAAACAGTTGCAGTCCGCGATTCGTTATCAGCGGGATACGTTTACATCTGAATTTTTACCGGTCTTCCCGGCCGATGAACGACTTGGCGCACTCTACTACAGAGCCGGCCGGTTCGACGACGCAAGCGCCGCTTTTGCCGATGCGCTTCGGCGGCGACCATCCGATCCGCGCCTGCTTTATGGGATGGCGCAAACGCTCACAAAACTCGGTCGATCCGACGAGGCGGCAACGTATAACGCAAAGTTCCAAAGCGGCTGGGCCGGTGGGCCACTTACGATGGCAGATTTCTAGGGTAAAATGAGCCTATGATCGTGAGCATCCAGCGAGAGCTCGGCGCAGGCGGGCTCTCCGTCGGCGAAGCGGTTGCGGCCGAACTTGGCGCGACGCTTCTCGACGAGCGGACGATTATCGAACAACTCTCGCAGCGAGGCGGCTTCTCTGCGGACTATTTGCATCGGATCGACGAGCGTCCACCGACCTTCGCGAATTCATTTATGAGCGATCTGGCCCGCGCGACAGCGCTGGTTCAAGCGATGGAATGGCGTTCCACGGAGCACGCCGTGCTCGACGAGATTCGCACCCTTGTAATGGAAGCCGCCGAACGTGGCCACGTCGTGCTGATTGGGCACGGCGGATGTATGCTGCTTTCAGGCATTCATCCACGTGAGGAGATGTTCTCCATCTTCTTGCATGCCGGCAAACATTGGCGCATCGAACAGGTGAAACGCCGCTTCGGATGGTCCGATGAAGAAGCCTCGGAACGCGTGCGCCGGACCGATGAATTGCGCCGCAAGTACCTGCAGCATTTCTTCTCCGCCGACTTGTACGATGCGCGCAAGTACGATCTCGTTCTAAATACCGAGAGAATAGGCATCGAGGCCGCGACCGAAATCGCGACCTCGACATTGCGTGCGTTCTTAGCTTCGAATCAAGCGTTAGAGCTGAAACGTTAGCACATTTCCTCCGAGGGATGAGTCGAGCGTTACGTGTACGAGGTTGTGCCCGTCCGAGGTGAAGCTCGCTTCGTGACCGCTGGCGAGATTCATCGCGCCCGGCACATCGATCGTTCCGTTCGCACGCTGGTTTTGCGCTGCGGCGGTTGACGAGTCGTTGTTCTTCCAATTCACCGAGACGCCGGCATCCGCGGATGCTGCCGTGTGGGCGACGAGGAGGTTGAAGCTGCCGCTTCCGTTGTCATTCTCGATACCGTTGCTCAGAGTGTAGTCGACTTCGACCGCAGCTCCGTTCGCCGAGTAGGCATAGGCTTTCACCGAGCCGGTGTAGTTGAAGAGCACGGGGCTTGCCGCGAGGGTGCGTGTCGCCGAGATGGATGCCAGTTGTTTATTCGCAGCGTTCGCATGCGCTTGCACGAACGTCAGCGAACCGGTAGCGCCCAGCGTTTGCGAAGCCTGCGTCGTATCGATGTAGAGCGGTGCACCGGCGACTTGGTGGCTCGAGTTGTAGCGGTTTGCAATGTAGAGCAGATTGTATTTTCCTGCGCTGACTTGTTGCGACCATGCACCATCCGTCTCGAGTTGTCCACCGTACTTCATGTTATACGAGAAGCAGTTGGCGCCCGGTGCGCAGGCCGTAGATCCGACGTTGGCGGCGTGGATGGTGACCGTGAGCACGCGTTGTTCCGACGTGGGTGCGCTTTGCGTGAAGGTCGCAACGTTAGCACCGGCGTTCCATGCATACGAGTAGTTGCGATACGTTCCCGTGGTTACATGACCGGTTCCATTTGCAACAGGCGCCGCGAGAATCGCTTCGATCGAACCTGCCGGAAACGCACCCTGCGCATTCGGCGTGTCAAGCGGCAGTTGCTGGCGCATCAGTCCGCTGTAGTACGACGCGTCATGCAGAATCGAGGAGAAGTCGGGTTGAGTTTGCTTCATCGATTGCGCGTTTGAGGCGAGTTTCCACGTTTGCGATGCGAGAGCCGCTCCCGCCGTAACCGGATTGATCGATGCGGGCGTGATGTTCTTGTAGCTCGCGTGTCCTGCTGAAATCGACGCAACGATCGGTGTAATGATGCGCGATGCCGGAACCGTACGCGAGAATTTTCCTTGAGCATCCGTAGCAATCAATAGCGTTCCTTGCGCGGCGTCGCTCGAACCCGCATAGAGATCGATCAACGCATTCGGAAGCGGCTTGCCCGTCGCATCCTGCAACACACCGGCGAGTTTCGCGCCCGCCCTAGGATCGAAAGAGTAGGCGGTTGCGCTACCGGCAAATTGATTGGCCGTTCCGACTGACGCAACGATTTGGTCAGGACAGCTCGACGAGGTCGAGCCGGAGGCCGGGGCCTTGTAGATGGCCTTCGACGAGTCACTCGGCAGCGGAAGGATCGTGCCGGCTGCCGCGCCGCATCCCGCTGCGCGCGTGACCGTCCACTTCACTTGCGATTTGTTCAACGGAAACGCGCCGTTATTTGTGTCCTTGCCAAGGACCGTGTACAGACGCGCGTGTCCGTCTTGCAGCCAGGAGCTTTTCGGTACCATTGCGATCGTTGCAAGTTCCGGAACGGCCGACGTGCCGGATTGAATTTGACCGTCAAGCGCAACCGTACCGCCGCCCGGCGCATAGGCTGCGACCGCAATCTCTTCCGGCAACGGCACCACGCCGCTCGATACGTTCACTGCCGCGTCAACCAGCGGTTGCATCGCGGGATTCAGAACCAATGCGGAGAGATTCGCCGCTGCCCACGACGATTGCGACGCATCGAAATTAGCTAGTGTGTCGGGGGTTTGCACGCTGCCGTCGGGATAAAGAATCGATGCCGATTTTGCAATCGCGGCGCCCGGGACTGCGCTCGTCGTTCCGATCGGGACGACGTCGACAACCGAGTCCGTTCCGATATTTCCGACGAACACCGTATAGCTCGTCAGTGCGTTACCGTAGGACTGCGTGTGGTTGGGCGGACTTGGAATAACGTTGGGTGCGCCGGCGCTGCCACCGCCGCTGCAACCGGCGGCGGCGACGACAGCGAGAGCGGCGCAGACACCAAGAAAACGACGTGACATCATGGTTGTGCTCCTCATCTCAGTAGTGGAGTGGCTATGAGAGCACTTTACCGGCCCAATATCAGCGCTTCGGTTCCCGAAAAACGAACGAGGATAGCTACATGTAGCTATCCTCGTTACTGTTTAGCCCTCGTGTAATTAGCTATAAGACGAAACCGAAACTATCTATTTGGTCGGGGCCGAGCACGTTGGATCCGGGCGGTGTATCGTAGATGATGGCCTTGACTAATTGACTATTGTCAATTTCAACCGTGCCCAAATCCGTGACGCCGTCGACGTCGTAGATTTGTCCCAAATTGCCGGCACAGACGATGCATGAACCGGCATTCCCGACCGCACCGCTTGCCATCGGCAACACGATCATGCTCGAATCACCACTAGCGGTACTTTGGAACGTTAACTGCGCGGAGCCGTCACCGTTAAATGTATCGTTGATTGAATACGAGCCGTTTAACGTCCCGGACCCATCGGTGTCGGCTTGCTCCGTTCCGGTAATTGTGACACACGCTTGCGCGCCGCCGCTTTGGCAACCCGAAGGACCGAACTGCGCCACTTGGGTCGCAGTCGCGTTTTCGACCGAGACCGTACTGCCATCGAAATTCGAGACGCGGGTATCATTTTGGAACTGCGATGTCGCGAGCCCACCATTCATCGCGTACGTGTAGTTTAGCGATTCGGTGTACACCGGTGAATCCAGAACCTGATTGTTGACGTCGTAGAAACCGCCGGCGTCGGTGACTTGATCGCTTGTGATGTTGCCGTTCGTATCTTGGGTCACCGCCTGCGACCAGGTTCCGGACTCAACTAGGATCGAGTTGCTGATTACGTCGACGGTACCGCTAAGTGGATAGACGGTATTTGATGCGTAGCGAACGTAGGAGAAACTTCCGCCGCCATTCGGCGTGATGACGTACGCTTCGTTCCCGGGTTGCGTGCATGTTTGATTCGTGTTTTCTACGACGACCAACGCGGTTTGCCCGGAAAGGTTCTGCCATTGATAACACCAGCGGCTCAGTTGTCCCGTTCCAACCGCTGCCGGTTGCGCGGGGGAAGGTAACGTTGTGGGCGCGCCCTGTAAAAGCATTGGCTGCACGCCGGAATCCGCTTCGAAGATGCGCTGCAACACGGCCTCGTGCGTGCCGTACCATGCGTTACGAATGAACGAAACGTAAGACGGCACGGAACCGGAATCGTATGCGGAGGTGAACGAGAACGGAATGGCGCCGCTACCGATCGAGAGCGGGAGCGTATCGGTTGATCCTGTAGCCAGCGACTGGTACGAACTCGTTCCGTTTGGTTGCTGCGCAACGAATGCGCCGTAGGTGCCCGTCGGCGAGTATTGATCCGGCACACCCATACCGAGACCAAACGACGTAGTTGCCGGCACCTGCATTGAATAGTTGCCGTTCGTATCCGCTTGCGCCAGCCACAGCGTCGGCGCAAAGAGTTGCGACGGTCCGGCCTGCGCAAGAATCGCAACGCCCTGGGACACCGGTGTCCCATTTGCGGTAAGGGAACCATTAACCGTTGCAGCGGATGACGGCGCCAACACGCTTACGGGAGCAGAAGCGTAAAACACATTCCCTGGGTTGTTCGGGAGCGAAACCGCGGCCGTAATGGTATCGTTGACCGCGCCGCTGCCGAGCTGCGGCGGCAAGTAATACGCATTCACGGCATTGGAGAACGCCGTAACCGTTCCATCGTTATCCGACCATTGAATGTTTGCGCCCGTCAAATCGACAACGTTTCCGTCTGCCGACGTTCCAAGCACCGTCAAATAAAGACCGCCGGTCGAAAGCAGCGACGTCTGCTGCGGCAAAAGCGTCACGCCGACAAGATTCGTTTGCCGGCCGACAAGATGCCGAACCGCATGACTAATGCGTGACGCCGATGCAACTTGGGTGCTCTTCTGAATCAATCCCGCAGCGCTTTGGTACGCCGCGACTGTTCCATAGACCGGGGGATTCTGCGCGCTCGGATCGATCACGATAATCTGCGGCTGGGACTGCGCGCTGCTTCGCAGCAAGCGTTGATGACGTTGGGCGTACGACGACTGCCAGGGCGAAAACATGCCGTTCGCATCAGCAATTTGCTTCGAACCGTCGGGATAAATCACAATTGCGTTGGCGATTGGGCCGCCGTCACGTCCCCCTGGTGGAATCACCGGAGCACTTTCGCCCGGAACGAGTTCCGTTTGACGGCTCGCGAGAAAGCCGATGATCCAGCGGGCCTGCGTGCTCGGGCCGCCGGCTTGAGGCGTTGGCTGCACCTGTGAGGTCGGGCCAACGATGGGCGTGCGAGTCGGGGAAGGCGTCGGGGGCCCACCACGTGTGCCACCGCCACCGCCGCAGGCGGCAAGACACGCGCAAAGCATTGCGACGACCCAAAATGCGCTCCGTTGCTTCATTGCGTCATCGTAGCAAGATACCAAGGGATCTCCCGTTCCCGAACAAGTAGCGGCGTAGCTAGCCTTAACTATCGGCAGCTTGCTGTGCAGCCATGACCGCCGCTGTTCGGCTCTGAACGTTGAGCTTCTTGAGAATCTTGGCGACGTGGTTATTGACGGTCCAGACGCTCAGGCCGACCTCGGACGCGATTTCCTTATTAGAAAGGCCACGGCCGATCAAGCCTACGATCTCGTTCTCACGAGCGGACAACGGGCTCTTACCGGTGGATTCTTTAAGGAGAAGGCGGCTGTACCGCTCCATCGCCGCCGGCCCTGGGCTCGAACCGACCTGTTCTTCCAACCGACGACGGTAGTTCTTAAAATGAGTGCGGGCCATCTCGACATATCCGGTCACAGCCGACGCGTCGATCAGCTCGACTAGCACGTCCTCATTCAGAGAATCCATCGCAAACGCACGCTCCAGGT
Source organism: uncultured bacterium (assembly GCA_964546935.1). GTDB lineage: Bacteria > Vulcanimicrobiota > Vulcanimicrobiia > Vulcanimicrobiales > Vulcanimicrobiaceae > JALYTY01. The sequence goes on from CAZJLJ010000086.1 coordinate 7,467, forward strand.
GAGCGACGGCGGATGGCCTATCGCCCAACGCAGAGTCCACTTCTGCCCGCAGTCGCAACGCGCGAACGCCACGGTCGCGCCAACGTCTAACGTGAGGGCGGAGCCACGCGTCAACACTTTCCTCACGCGGCGCGCGTCCAAAAATTTCAATGGCTGCATCGGCGGCAGCTGCGGCTTCTGGCAGCCTGCCTCCGGCAAAGTGCACTTCTGCTTCGTTCAACAGATCGGTTGCAACGCGTGCGTCAGTTCCAGTGAACGCTTCCGGCTTCAGCCGCAATACAGTACCATCGTAACTCACATAATCGCCGGGACCTTCTTGTTCCGGTTGCAACGTGCGGCGCAATGCGTGCACCGTTACACGAAACGTCGTATCTAGAATCTCGCGATTCTCCGGCCAAAGCGCTTCGATCGAAGCATCTTTCGTGATCGGCGCATCCGCAATCGCGAGCAAACGCAGGAGTTCGATGGAACGTTTGCGCCCCCAACGCTCGCTGTTTTCCTCGATAGTGTCCGTTCCTAGATAAGCCCGCAGCGGCCCGATAACGTCTACACGCAACGGTTCAGCTGCTGGATTCGGCAAAAACGTCATTAGCATGCGCGCTGCTGTGGCGAGGACAGCGCTCGGCGAATTTAGCGCGCGCAAAATCAGTGGGCGTGCGTCGAGCGCGTTGATTCGAACAGCACTGCGTAACGCAGACACGCGTTGACCATCGCTAAATGCTGGATCATCGACAATCGCTGCAAGTCTGGCGATCTTACCGGCTGCATGTTCCGCCAGGATCGCAACCATGTTTTCGTTCGGTTCGGCAATACGGATCGCGGCCACTAAAAGATCGAGCGTCGCTTGCGCTGCGGCACGAAAAATGAATTCTGACGACTGCGCCTGCTGCCGCCGAATGAATTCTTCGATCGCCGTGATATCCGCGCATTGCATCCGAGCATCGATTCCGAGTCGCAGCAGCTCGCAGAGCGCACCATGGTAACTATCGCCGACTGTAACAAAACGGGTCTGAGCGATAGAAAGCGTGTCACGCGCCGCGGTTGGATCGAGCGGCTCCAGACGCTGTGCTTCGCATAGAAATGCCATCGCAAGTTGCCATGGGTCGTCGTTCGCGAGTGCAAGCTTCCGAAGAAGACTTGCTTGTTCCCGAAGACCATCTGTCTCCGAAACGATGCGGGATAAGTGGAAGCGCGCTAGCTGTAGCTCAAAGGCGTAGACGGCGTTTGGATGGCGCGCGAGCCATTCGCCGCCTTCGCGAATCGACTCTCGTGCTATTTCAATGTCCGGCGCCGCCAACTGCAGAGCAGCCGTCGCACAGACAGCGAGCGCGAGCGGCAGCTCTTTCACTTGATTGGCATTGCGCAGCTCCGCGATTGCTGCTCGCGCAACGTCTAGCGCACGAATCGGATTTGTGCCCAACGCTTGGAGGGCGCGCGCCTGCGTCACGAGCGCTCGCCCAGCCTGCACGTCGCCTTCACTATTTCTAAAAAGCTGTTCAGCGAGTTCCGCGTACTCCAACGATCGGCGCCAGTTACCGGCCCATGAATGGACCGCCGCTACTTCGACGAGCACCATTTCATAGTGCCGCGACTGCTGCATCTCAATTCGTTCGGCGGCACCGAGCAGCTCGAAAGCCGCATCGAGGTTTCCACGACACGCTTCAACTATTCCCAGCTGCCAAACCGCGAGCATTCGGTATCGCGGCTCGTCGGCAAGTTCGGAGCTTTCGGCCAGTTGCAACGCCGCGCGGAAATGGGATTCACTGCGAAGGTGATCGCGCCGAAGCAAACTTGAAAACTCGGGATATGACATGCCCAAATCCATTTGCGCGAAAAACGCTACGTTTGGTTGACTCGCCGCGAGTGCACGTTCGTAACAAAGCCGCAACTGCGCCTGTGCGGCTTCAATTTGATTGTCCTGAATGAACGCCGTTGCCAGAAAACGGTGCAACATCGGCCGTTCTATGAAGACTTCATCGGGGACGCGACTCAGCAAACGAATCACTTGCCGGTACCGATCCGAGAGCCAGATGGTGACGATGGCTTCAAAGACATAGTTGACAATATTTTCGAAATCGCCGGCATCGAGAATCTGCGCAAGCGCTTCCATCGTGCGCCCTGCCTCACGGAGAAGTTGCGCATATCGAATACGCAGGTTCCGGAGCCGCTCCGGATCTTCTAGCGCGATTCGCTGAAGCAAATACTCTCGAAATAGGGCATGCAGGCGCCACGTATCCGCCCCGTCTCGTGAGAACGATAACCCTCGTTCCTGAAGATGCGCGATAACCGGCTCGATGCGTTCGACGTTCAGAAGACCGGAAGCCATCGAGGCTTCGATCGTTTCCGGTACCGCGAGCGCGTAGAGAACGTCCAGAGCGTCCTCGGGGAGACGGCCCACGACTTCTTCTGCAAGAAATTGGAAGATCGAATCTTGCGTTCCTGAGATCGCCATTTCGGGACGCTCCGGCTCTCGCCGGTGCATCTGCGCGAGCAAACCTACGGCGATCGGCCAACCGTCGGTCTTCTGGTAATAGCGATTTAAGGAATCGCCGCCGATCAACTCCGATGCTTCGTCTTCGGTGAAGCGAAGATCGTTTTGGTTCAGTTCAACGAGCGCTCCGCTCGCACGAAGTTTCGCGAGCGGTGCAAATCGCATCGGCGTCCGTGTTGCAAACACGACGTGAGCGCGCGGCGGCAAGCCTGCAACGAACTCGCCGAGCGCAATCAACGTCGAAGTATCATCGGCGATAAATTGCACGTCGTCAACGAAGAGCATCGCATCACGTTCCTGCTCTTCAGTCCACGCCAAGAATTCGTTCGAAAGCACTGCGGCGAGCTGCTGAATCCGTTCCTCGCCGCGCTCGAGCAGGCGTGAAACAGCTCCACCCACGCCGTCGAGCGCACGCGCCAGACTCGCGTTTAATGCCTCCAACAGCGGTACGCCACCGGTGTCTGCCGGGTCGAGCGAGAGCCACGCGACAGCGCAGCTCCGAGCTGCCTCATGAGCCCACGATTGGAGCAGAGTCGTTTTTCCGTAGCCGCCGCCTGCGCAAATAATAGTGACGGTGCTCTGCAGGGCCTCCTCCAGGCGCGCGTCGAGCCGCCGCCGGATCACATAAGAAGATCCGGTGGTGGGAGGCACAAGCACCTTCGTCTGACGCACTGCCATGACTAAGTAAGTCATCGGCGCATAGTTAGAGGTAGCTATAGTGCGGAGCCGTCGCGGAACCG
>CAZJLJ010000087.1:0-10179 GCA_964546935.1 uncultured bacterium
ACAGACGCATAAATGTTACTACTCCTGAATCTTCTCGCGATGTTGTTTATCATCTATCTCATTATTCGCAGGCGACAAGGTAGATGATTGATTGCGGTGTTTGCGTGCTGCGAGAATGGCGGGAAGAAGATATTCGCATGTTACCCAGGCTCGCGAACGATTGGGATATCGCCGGCAACATGCGCGATTCGTTTCCGCATCCGTACCAATTGAAAGACGCGGAACTTTGGGTTCGCTACAATCTCGCAAAAAGTGAACCGGAGAGCTTTGCGATCGAGGTCGACGGCGTGTTAGCCGGGGGTGTCGGCTTCACGTTGCTTGGTGCGGAGCGCCGTGGATGCGCCGAAGTCGGATACTGGGTGGCGAAAGAGTTCTGGGGTCGAGGCATCGCGACGGCGACGTGTACCGCGGTGGCGAACTATTTGTTCGAAAAGTACAGTTTGCGACGGGTGGAAGCGCACGCGCATGGAGCAAACGTTGGCTCGCAACGGGTTTTGGAGAAGAGTGGCTTCCAGCGCGAGGGGGTTCTACGCGATGCCGTTATCAAAGGCGGCGAAGTGCGCGATATGCATTTGTTTGGTAAACTGCGCGATGACAAAGTGAAATAATGCAGCAACGTAAGAATAAATCAGCTTCCCGAAAGCCGGCGGCTGAGCCGGATGGTATAAGGCTAAACAAATATATAGCGCAAGCTGGACTCGCGTCGCGGCGCCGTGCCGATCAGTTGATCGCCTACGGGAAAGTGCGAGTGAACGGTCGCGTTTGCCGGGAGCTCGGCACGATCGTTCAGCCGGGCGATAAGGTCGATGTTAGCGGCACACCAATCGCTGCGCTCAAAAGTGAAGCTGCGTATTTAGTGATGCACAAGCCGGTCGGTGTGATGACGACAATGCGAGATCCGCAAGGCCGTCGCACCATCGTGGAGCTCATTCCGAAAAAGCTCCCGCGCATCGTGCCCGTTGGACGCCTTGATTACGACACGGCCGGTGTGCTGTTGTTGACCAACGACGGTGAACTCGCGAATCAGTTGATGCATCCGCGCTTCGGTGTGGAGAAAACTTATCGTGCAACGATTGCGGGGCGATTGTCGCCCGAGGACGTTAAGAAGTTGCACGAAGGCGTCGAGGTCGACGGGTTCACGGCCGGCGGTGCAAAGGTTCGCGTGGTTTCCGTTCGTGCCGGCTATTCGGTGGTCGACATCACGATTCACGAAGGGCGCAACCGGCAAGTCCGCAAGATGTTCGAAGCGCTGGGACATCCGGTGCAGACGCTGGTGCGCCTGCGATTCGGCCCCATTTCGCTCGGTGATCTCGGAGTGGGCCGGACTCGCGAACTCACCCCGCGCGAGCTTTCCGCGTTGAAGCGGGTGGGTCGCGAAGACGCCGAAGATTAGTCGCACGACCTGGTTTGGCGTTCATGATAGAATCCGGGCTAACGTGGATCAGTACTTAGCACCGTTGCGCGAGCTGAAGCTAGCTCGCCGCGACGCACGTCTAGAAAGAACGATCGTCCGGCTTCCCGGTGGAGCCGCGTTCGGGGGTGAGGCTCTCGCGCTTTGTGCGGGCCCGTGCTCCGTCGAATCGGCCGAGCAAATCGAGGCCACAGCGGCGGGTGTCGCGCGGGCTGGCGCTAACGTGCTGCGAGGCGGGGCCTTTAAGCCTCGAACCTCGCCTTATGCGTTCCAAGGCCTGGGCATCGAAGGTTTGGAGCTTTTGCGCGCCTCTGCCGATCGTCACGGCTTGGCCGTCGTTACCGAAGTCCTCGATCCGCGAGATGTCGAGATCGTCGCCCGCTATGCAGACATGCTGCAAATCGGCGCGCGCAATATGCAAAATTTCGCGCTGCTGCGCGAAGCCGGTGAATCCGGCAAACCTGTGCTCCTGAAACGCGGCCTTGCGGCCACCGTTGAAGAGTGGCTCATGGCGGCGGAGTACATGCTCGTCGCCGGAAACCCCAGCATCGTGTTGTGCGAGCGCGGAGTCCGTTCGTTCGACACCGCCACCCGGAACCTACTAGACCTCTCCGTCGTCCCGCTTCTCGCGGAGCTGACCCACCTTCCGGTCATCGTAGACCCCTCGCACGGAACCGGCATCGCCCGTCTGGTCGAGCCGATGGCTCTTGCGGGCATCGCAGCGGGCGCCGACGGAATCTTGGTTGAAGTGCACCCCAACCCAGCAAGCGCTGTTTCGGACGGTCAACAATCATTGACGCCGGACGAGTTCTCGGCGCTCGTCGGACGGCTCGGCGCTATTGCGGCCGCAGTCGGCAGGCGATTGCCCGCAGCGACGCTGGCTGCCTAAATTTCGCACCGAATTGCGTTTGATTTTCGTTCCTTGTTGGAAGAACGGCGATTGCCGCTTCCTTCGTAAGTAACGATACATACGATCACTAGAGGTACAGATGAAAAGCTACTTCCGCATCGTCGCAGGAGCTTCTGCGATTGCGATTGCTTCGGCCGCAGTGCCGGCGCTGGCGCAGTACGAGAACGAATACACTCCACCGAAACTCGTACATAAAGGAAACACGTCGAAAGCGATCGCCGGTAACGGCACCGTTATCGTGCAAGTTCAAGTGAATCCGGACGGTTCGCATAAAGTCACGCGCGTCCTGAAGTCGACGAATGCGGCCGATAACGCAGCGGCAATGGAAATCGCGCAAAACTCTTCATACAAACCCGGTATGAAGGGCGGCAAACCGATTCAGTCGTTCTACGATTTTACGTTGAAATTCAACGGCTCGTCGGCGTCTGTTTCCGAGCCGGGCGCTGCAACGGGTTCCGGCCCGGCCGCGCAGATCGATGGGTTGATTCGCAGTAAGCAATACTCCGCCGCCATTTCTAAGGCACAAGCGGCGCTTCAAAGCGATCCGAACAATCCGCAACTGAACCAGCTTCTTGGTCTGGCACAGTACTATTCCGGCGACGAAACCGGTGCGGCGAGCTCGTTTGCAAAGGTGAGCACGCCCTCGAAGCAGTTCGTTCCGGTTGCCGCGAGCTCGTTCGCTACTGCGTCCGTGAAGTTGGCTCCATCCGACCCGGCCCAAGCGCTCACGTTCGCTCAAAAGGCGGTCGCTCTGGATAACAGCCCGAATTCGCGTTTCGCGCTGGGCGTTGCGCAGATCGCCAACAAGCAGTATAGTGCTGCAATCACCACGCTCAAGAGCGTGCATGATGAAGTGAAGGACCCGAAGGTCAAAGCCGCAGTAGATCGGCAGCTTCTCGAGGCCTACGTAAATACGAACGACACCGCGGATGCGAACGCAGTCTCGGCCGAGCTCAAACAGCTCGACCCGAATGCGAACGCCGGCGCACGAGTGATGGGAAACCATTTACTGCAGGCCGGCACAGACGCGCTGAACGCGAAGAATTACGCCGAGGCGTTGAAAGACTTCGACCAAGCCGCTTCGCTCAACGATCCGCAGATTGCGGTCACGGCGAATACGCTTGCTGCGTTTTCGATCTATCGGATGGACAAACCGGATTACGCCAAGGCTAAGAGCTACGCAGACAAAGCAGTGGCGGCTAATCCAAACGACGCGCAAGCGAACTTTGCCGAAGGTATCGCCTACGCAGGGATTTACGCAACCAGTAAGAGTGATGCCGACAAGAAGCAGGCGCTAAGCTATCTTCAGAAAGCGGATCAGCTTGCAAAGGCTGCCGGCAACACCCAACTCGCTTCGAACATTGAAGCGACGTTAAAAAACATACCGCAGTAGTAAGAAAACGTCGCCCGCCGGGGTAGCGACTATACCAGGACTTTCTATGTGGGTGGGCCAAATGGTCCGCCCGCACGGGGCGGGCAACCGCACTCGTTTCTCTTTGTCTCTATGCACTCTACGATAAGTTAACCCGGGAGGGGTCGGAAAACACGTGTTTGACGGATTTATGAGCGTCATGCGTCAGGGCGGCGTGGATATGTGGATCCTGCTGATCCTGTCCATCGCCGTGGTCGCAATCGTCATCGAGCGTCTCGTCTTCTTCGCATCGCAACATGGCGATACGAAGGGTTTGCTACGCCAAATCGGCCAGAAAATTGCAGCCGATGATCTCGACGGCGCAATCAAGATTTGCCAACAGAACAAGGGTATGCTCCCACGCATTCTCGAGTTCGGTCTTCGTCGCGGTGAAAAGAACCGCGCCGATATTACGGACGCGCTGTCCATCGCTCTTATGGAGCATTTGAATGCGCTCGAGCGCAACCTCGGAATCATCGGTACCGTCGCGGTTATCGCACCGTTCGTCGGTCTTGCCGGTACGGTTCTCGGTATCATCAAGGCGTTCCAGGATATCGCCCTCAAGGGCAATTCGACGCCAGCCGTCGTTGCAGCCGGTGTTTCCGAAGCGTTGATCACGACGTTCTCCGGTCTCGTCGTCGCTATCGTCGCAGTTATCTTCTTCAACTACTTCAAGTCGCGGATCAAGGCGTATAATCAAGAGATGATCGTTGCCGCGAACCAGCTTGCCGAGATGCTGCACTTCCACAACACGGGCGCACCGATCCCGACGGAGCTGTATCAGCCGAAGTCGGCCGCTAAGTAACTAGCGGAAGCAGGTATACCGTGAGTTTGCTCTCGGCACAACAAGACTCAGAGGTGATGGCGGAAATCAACATCACGCCGTTCACCGACGTGCTGTTGGTGCTGCTCATCATCTTTATGATCTTGGCTGCAATTGTGGCGCCGCCCGGATTCGAGAAAGAGCTTCCGAACCACAATAACAACAACAATACATCGCAGCAAAACAAGCACGACGATATCGAAGTCGATGTGAACAACAAGGGCGTGATTTTTGTTGACGGTACGAAGACCGATGCCACCGGCATCTACAACGTAATGTCGACGGCGGCTCACAAGAAGCCGCACAAGCACGTCTCCGTTATCGCGGATGCGAAGGCGCCCTACGGCGTGATCATCCGCATTTTGGATGCTGCGAAGGAAGCCGGACTCGAAGACGTCGGTTTCGTCACGTCCTAGGTGGAGGTTTAAGACAACTCGTGGCCGTTTCGACAGGTGGTGGCGAAGATGAGGTAATGTCGACAATCAACATTACGCCGTTCACGGACGTATTGCTGGTGCTCCTCATTATCTTCATTATTCTTGCCGCCGTTACGAAAGAGCCGAAGCTGCCCGACGCCCATAACCGGGACAAGGTGCAGGCCTCGCAGCTCGTCGTCATTATCGACGAAAAGAACAACATTCAAATTGGTTCCAATCAGGTGAGCATCGCGCAAGCGGGCGACGCATTCGCCCAACTGCAAGAGAACACCGGACACAAGTTCAAGAGCGTCATCATCAAAGCTGACCCGCGGGCTAGCTACGGCGTGATTCTCCAGATCATGGATGCTGCCAAGAAAGTTGACTTGGTAGACTTCGGTTTGGCGAACCACGTCGAGGGTATGCCGGAGGGACAAAACTCTTAACTGATGGCGACTAAAGACACTTCGTTCATTACCACCGGCGAACGCGTTCGCAACTACGTTGGCATCGCGTTCGTAATCTCGATTATTCTCCACTTGATCGTGTCGCCGTTCTTCCCGAACTTGACACAGCATAAAGCGGACGATGAAGTCGAGAAGGTCAGCGTTACCAAGAAGGTTCAGGTAAAAGTCCCGACCCCTCCGCCGCCCACGCCGACGCCGCCGCCTACACCGACGCCGCCGCCGCAGCGGACGCCTCCGCCACACGTGCAAAAGCAGGTCGTGCAGCCGAAGTTGAAAGTCAACATTCCGCACACGACCAACAACTCGGCCACGACGTCGACGGAAGCGCAGTACAACGTTACGAAGGGCTCGCAGAGCGGCGTGCCTCAAGGCACGTCGGATAAGGGAACGCCGGTTCCGGGAACGCCTGCACCAACGGCAAAACCAGCTTGCGCCAACCCGAACCAGGAAGCTACGGTTACGAACCCGATGCAGCCTGAGTATCCGCAATCGGCACAAGACATGGGACTAGGACCGGTAACGGTGCTAGTTCAGGTAACGGTTGGACCCTCCGGAAGTCTCGTCAACGCGGCGATCAACAAGTCGTCGGGCAACATGGCGATCGACCAGGCCGCACTACGAGCGGCACGTCAATCGCAGTACGCACCGAAACTTATAAACTGCTCGCCTACGACGGGTGACTATATCTTCAGAGCGGACTTCCAGCCCGACTAAGCGCTGGAGTTCTTGAAGAAGAACCGATGAGAAGACGCTCCCGAATGGGAGCGTCTTTCTTTTCCCGAAAGGGCCTGACTCGATGGATGCCCGGCGTTCACGACGACTGCTAATCGCGGCCTTTGCGCTCTCGCTGCTGATACATCTCATCGTTGCATCAGGCGTGAGGTGGCCGTTCGTGCGTACGCGGGATGAAACGGAAGTCGTTCACGTGCAGAACATGCGCGTGACGCGGATTGCGCACGTTCCGACGCCGCCTCCTCATACCCCGCCACCGCAGACTCCGCCGCCCACAGCATCGCCGGCTCCGGCGCGAAGTGCACCTCCGGCACCACATCTGCCGCCGTCGTCGAGCGGAACGGGCGGCGCTACCGGCAGAGTGCTCTCTAAGAGAACGCCGGCGCCCACACCCGTTCCAACGCCGGCGCCTTCGGCGACCGTCCAGTGCGCGAACAACGACTTGCCTGCGCAGCTAGCGGCATCGCCGCCGCCGCCCGAGATTTCGCCGCAAGCAAGAGCCGACAGTGTGACCGGAACAACGAAAGTGCGAGTGCAGCTAGACGCAAACGGTGCAGTACAAGGCACGACGGTGGTCGACAGCAGCGGGAGTGGATCGCTCGACCTCGTCGCGGTTTCGATGGCGAGAGCGGCGCAATACACGCCGGCACAGCACGACTGCAAAGCGGTCGCGTCCGACTACACGTTCTCGGTGAAGTTCGTGGCCTGGTAGACTTTAGCGCGCAAAGGTGAATCTTTGCGCGCTAAAGTCGCACGCTCGCGATGTGCCGAACTTTTGCACGGATGAAAAACGCCCCGTTGGAGGACCGCTGGAAATCACATCGTGTGATTTTTCCGCTACGCGCCCTTCGACAACACTGCGCTGCTCAGAACTAAAGACAGCTTATTCGCCGTCGTAGTAGTTGAGGTCGGGTGAAGCGCGTAGCATGCGGGCGCGCCCGGCCTGAGGAAATAGGCCAACTTTGTCGGAGTCGGGATAGAAGCAGGCTTCGAACTCGACCGCATCGTCTTCCATTCCAACCAGGAGCACGAGGCAGGGCTCGTTCGTGTCGTTACGCACTTGGTGTGCGCCGGTTTCGCCGGTTGGGAAAGCGATGAAGTCGCCCGGGCGGCATTCGAAAGTTCCATCCAACGTGCGAATGCTCGGGCGGCCTTCTATAACGTAAAAGAATTCTTCGCATCGAACGTGCCAGTGCATTGGGCAATACGCTTTTCCGGGTGGAATGCGCACCATTCGGTAGCCGATTTTGCGGTTGCCGATAAGTAAACCGACCTCGCCGTCTTCGCATGCGAATTCGCCGGGGCGACGCACTTCATATTGGATTTCGTCTGCGTTTATGCGATGAATCGAAGGTCCGCCGTAGGTGTGAAGCAGCGTTCCGATTGCAGAGTCGGCGCCGCTGAAAAGCGGTTGGCCGTCGCACAATAATAACGTATTGAGTTGCAATGCCCACAGGCGCTGCAAGGAGCGAACGAATTTCGTTCGGTCTTCTAACTTCTGATCGGGCAATAAGCTAAGAGCGCCTGCGGGTGAACCGAGGATTGCATCGCCCACAACGGCGGCTCTGGCGTGAGGGAAATGCAACGCAACTTCTCCGGCGGTTTTGCCGTGAGGGAGTGCAACGGCGAATGCGCCTTCGAAGACTTCGTCACCGGGATCGAACGTCGCATCGATTTTTCCGTGAAATAGAGCCGCTTCGTTTTTGTTTGCGATTACGCGAGCATTGAAGCGTTCGCGCAGGGTTTGCGAATCGCGTTCGTGATCGCGGTTCGTTAGAACGATTGTGTGGACGCCGCCAAGTTTTGCAATTTCATCTAGCGACGATTCATCCAGCGGCAAAGGATCGACCGCGACGCAGCCGTTTTCGCGCTCGAAAAGATAACTGTTGAACGGCATGCCTCGATCGGGCTGCCAGGCCGACCACATCCAAGCGCGAGGAATACTAAGGCGCGCCAGCATGATGAACCGTTTAGATCATGCCCATGTCGCGGAGCAAATGCATCGTATCGATGTAGCGTTGCAGATGTCCGCGGGTGATGTCGTCCACTTCAAGAAACGCGACCCCGGTGCGATAACGCTGCATTAGCGGATCGTATCGCGACCAGCGGATCACGCCGCGCAACCTCAACACGGGTTGTGCGTCGCCACGTAGCTCGAGTTGAATGGAAATCGGATCGTCGGCTTTCAGCTCGGCGTTGGTCAGCATTGCGAGACCACCTAACGCAATATCGTACGTTTCGGTGAACTCGGGCGCAAAATCGTCGCTAATGCTGTAAGAAACCAGCAACGTATCGCCAAGGCGCTGGAATTTCCGCTCCTGTGGTTCCGAGTGCGCTGTTTCTTGACGCTCCACGCCCCGGCCTTACTCCCGTTTCTGATTCAATCCTCTTAAAATGGGAGGCTGTGTGTGTTGTCGAGGCGTAACTGAGGCCTCCGTGACGGATCTCCAGGCCTTCGTCCTCGCTTTACTCCAGGGCGTCAGTGAATTGTTCCCCGTGTCAAGTCTCGGGCACACAATTCTTATTCCGGCACTCCTTCATTGGAATAATATCCATCGCGACGACCCGACATTTTTGGCGTTCGTCGTGGTGCTGCATTTAGGCACGGCGATTGCGCTCGTAATCTTTTACCGCACGCAATGGATTGCAATCGTCCGCGCCTTGATCGCCAGTGTGATTCGCGGCAAACTCTCTAACGATCGCGACGAACGCACCGGCTGGCTTTTGGTGGTCGGGACGATTCCGGTCGGCATCTTGGGCGTGTTGTTTCAAGAACCCGTACGCGCCTTATTCGGCTCGCCCGCGCCCGCCGCAATCTTTCTAGCGATCAACGGGCTGATTATGTTTGCGGGTGAAGCTTTGCGGCGCCGTCAGCACGAGAATTTCGGACGGCCGGATCGCCCAATCGAAACGCTCACGTTCGCGCAGAGTGTTTTTGTGGGCTGCGCGCAAGGACTTGCATTGCTGCCGGGTATTTCACGCTCGGGGGCTTCGATGGTCGCGTCGCTGCTTTGCGATCTCAATCACGAAGACGCGGCACGGTATTCGTTCTTGCTCGCGACGCCGGTCATTTTGGCCGCCTCGCTGCTGGAGATTCCGAAATTAGCCGCGCCGGGAGCCCATGTCGTCGCACTTCAAGCGTTCGTTGGAGCGGTTATCGCCGGGATCGCGGCGTACTTCTCCGTAGCTTTCCTAACTCGTTATTTTAAACATAACGATTTGCGCCCATTTGGTTGGTATTGCTTGCTAATGGGCATTTTTTGCTTCGTTTTAAGCCGTATGGGGGTGCTTTCATGAAAGCCTTGGCGATCGTTTTGGCGATTGTTTTCTTCGTTCTCGGTTTGCTCTACGGGCTCGGAACTATCAGCTTCTTCACGAAATCCGGCGAAGCGCATGCGCACCACATCACGCACTTGGTGCTGTGCTGGGTGATCGCGCTGCTTTGCCTGATTTGGTACCGCTTCCAGAGCTCGCCTCAGACCTCGCGTTAGTCCTGGTCGGACGCTATTTATGGGGGCGAAAGCCCCCTATAAATACGGCCGTTCGCACCGCCGCAGAACTGCCAAGCTTGGAGACCATCGTGTTACGTGCTTTTCTCCGTGACGGTGGTGGCGAATGCAGAGGCGGTTTTCCGGATCGATTGCAGCAATCGTCGTATTCTCGGTCGCTTTAGCGGCCGGATGCGGCGGTGGAGGCGGTGGCGGCTCCACGGGCGGCGGGGTAATCCCGAACGGTCCTGCGCCAAGCACTAACCCTTCGACTTCCCCTGGCGGTCCCAGCGCAAAGCCTTCCGGCTCGCCGGCGCCCGGTGGATCCGGTTCTCCTGCGCCTGGCTCGGGATCTCCGTCGCCGTCGCCGTCTGGCGGAAAGGGAACGCCCACGCCGGGAACTTCACCCACGCCGACGCCTACCCCGACACCGACTCCAACGCCAACGCCAACGCCAACGCCAACACCGACTCCCACTCCGACCCCGACGCCAACACCGACGCCCACTCCAACGCCCGCTT
>CAZJLJ010000088.1:0-10036 GCA_964546935.1 uncultured bacterium
CTCGGGCGTCACATCGATGCGATCTTCTTCGTCGTCGATATAGACCGTGTCGCATGTTTCGCACCGTTCGGTGCCGACGAGCACGTTGCCGCGAACGACGAAGACGAACGCGAGCTCGTCATCGTCGAGGATGAAGCGTTGCGGTGTCGCCACCATCTCGAGGTCGTGACTGAGAACGTTGCGTCTGGTCATCACGTTGAAATCACGCGCCGAACCATTTACAGTGCACTCGACGCGCGCTTCACCGGGAAAGTCGAAAGGCACGCCGTGTTCCAACACGACGTGCCTTCCATTTACACTCAGTTCAACCGGGTCGCCGTCGACCGCTACAATCGTGCGATCGTACCCCGCATAATCGGAGAACGGGCCGCTTCGATCGATCAACGCGACCGAGATGCGCCACGCCGGCGGCAACTCTTCGTCTGCAGCAATCTCCCAAGAGACTCCGCCGCCGTTTTTCCACGGCTTTTTCGGTACGTCTTTTAGGCCGATTATCTCCAACGCCTTAGACGGGCGGCGCTTGAACGTTGTGCGCGAACGCTTCCAAGCGGGCGCGGTCGATCGCCTTCACGCGGCCGCGATCGAGCTCGACGGCGTTGGCGTTCTTCAAGCGCAGCAATGCACGCGCAGCCATATCGCGGACGGTTCCGGCGGCTGCGGCGATTTGCGCCTGCGACAGATTTTCGACGCCCGGGAGACCTCTCGTCATACCGACCGACGTACGCGCGTATCCGAGCAAGAACTTCGCGACGCGTTGCAACACGTGCGCGAATGCAAGGTCTGCAATCGTATCGATGGAACGGCGGCGAGCTTGCGAACTCGCGATGAGAAATCCGAGCGAGAGTTCCGCGTCGTTACGCGCAGCGTGCATGATCGCTTCGCTGGGAATCGTCACGACGACCGCATCGGTCAATGCTTCAGCGCGCGTGGTGGCGCCGCCGCTGTCGAAGGTTGCGCTCTCGTTGAGCGTGTCGTGCGTCAGGCGTTCGCCGATGGTATGGGTCTTGCCGTCGGGCGAGAGCAGCGTGTAGATCACCTTGCCGCTCTTGACGATCCCGAGGTACGGCCACATTTCGCCTTCGTCGAAGATCGTGTCGCCGGACTTGTAAGCGCGCTCGCTCATCTGACCGGCTAGTTCTTTGATGGTCGAAGCTTTGGCGGCCGTGAACTGGGGAACGTGTTGGAGGAACGTTTCACCGTCCGCGTTCTCGTCGATCCGCTCGAGACGAATCGTCCAGCGGTTTCCGCCAAGGTTGCGCGCATCCCAAGAGAAGCGTCCCGCGCGGAGCTGCGTCATCTCGTTGCGGAGGGCCCGAGGATCGCTCTCCTCGTTGATTTCGACGGCGCCTCCAATCTGGAGTTTGTCGAAGTTTTCGAGGATATTTTCGGTCTTGGTCGCAGGCGATAGCGACCGGGCATCGAGCGTGATGGCGGCAGGACGGTTTATTGGCATGACCCGCGATAGTTATTTACGGGTGGTTCCCGTGCCTGCCTGGGAACGGAATTCTGCTTGGCGAATGTAGCATGCCCATGATTCAGCCACCAGTAAAAGACGACGATGTCGTCGTCATTGCGGGCGCGCGTACGCCCTTCGGCAACTTCGGCGGCGTTTTGGCCGCCCTCACCGCAACGGAACTTGGCGTAGCCGCGGCTGAAGCCGCAATCGCCCGGAGCGGCGTTCCCAAAGAGAAGATCGACGAAGTCGTCTTCGGCAACGTGATTCAAACGAGCGCCGACGCAATCTACCTGGCCCGGCATGTCGGCCTCCGCGCCGGTCTCCCGGTCGGAGTCCCGGCCCTTACCGTAAACCGTCTCTGCGGATCGGGCCTTCAGGCGATTCTCTCTGCAGCGCAATCGCTACGGCTCGGCGAGGCGACCTACGCTCTTGCCGGCGGCGCCGAGAACATGAGTCAAGCGCCGCACGTCGTGCGCGGAGCGCGCAACGGTTTTCCGCTAGGCGCGAACGTTCAGTTCGAAGATTCGCTGTGGACGGCGCTGACCGACTCGTACAGCAACACGGCGATGGCGATCACCGCGGAAAATCTCGCGAAAAAATACAGCGTCACGCGTGAGGAGTCCGACGAGTTCGCACTCGCAAGTCAAGAGCGCGCAATTGAGTCGCAAAACAACGGCTATTTCGCCGAGGAGATCGCGCCCGTAACGGTTCCCGGTCCGAAAGGCACCCAAACCGTTGTCGACAAGGATGAAGGGCCGCGCGTCGGTCTCTCGATGGAGAAACTTGGCAAACTCCCCGCACGGTTCGTGAAAGACGGTGTGGTGACGCCCGGCAACGCGAGCGGCATAACCGACGGCGCCGCAGCGGTTGTATTAACAACGGTTCGGCAAGCAAAAGCGGATGGTTTGAAGTGGATTGGCCGGCTCGTTAGCTCGAGTGTCGTCGGCGTCGATCCGGAAATCATGGGCATCGGCCCCGCGGCATCGATTCCGAAAGCGTTGAAGAAGGCGAACATTCAGGAAAAAGATCTCGCGGTAATGGAAATCAACGAGGCGTTTGCGCCGCAAGTCCTCGCGTGTCTGCGCGATATGGGCACCAACGGCGTGCGCTTGAATCCGCATGGAGGCGCGATTTCACTCGGTCATCCGCTCGGGGCATCCGGCGCACGTCTTGCATTGACGACGCTAAACGACTTGCAAAAGCGTGGCGGCGGCTACGGTGTCGCATCCGCGTGTATCGGCGGCGGACAGGGAATCGCGGCCGTTTTTCTTGCAGAGTAACGCGCAAATCAAGCGGCGGCCTTGGTTCACCTGGGGCCGCCTCCTCGATCTCTTAGCGGTTCTTGTCATTGCGTTCGTGGTGTGGAAGATCTTCGTTGCACCACGCGTTCTGAAACAAAGCGCCTCAGCGTATCCGGCTCCGCGCGTTGCCTATCAACGGTTGAACGGCGGAACGTTTTCCATCTCAGATGCCCGTGGGCACGTATTGTTCTTGGATTTTTTTGCGAGCTGGTGCGAACCATGCCGTCTGCAGATGCCGCTGGTCGAGGCTTACGCGCGCAAACATCCCGAAGTGCAAGTCGTCGCTATCGACGTTGGCGAACCGCGCGCGGTTGCCGCCGCGTTTGCGAAGCGTCACCACATTGCAAACGTAGCGCTGGATCCCACAACGAGTGCGCAAGGCTTTTTTCAAATCGAGGGGTTTCCTACGGTGGTCGTGATCGATCCGAAGGGGCGCATTCGTGCAACCTGGTCGGGATTCAACCCCGCGATTGAAATGGCAATGAGCAACGCAGAACGCACGCTGCGTTAGCTTACGATTTCCCCCAAAACACGAAGATACCGATCGCGGCAACGCCCATAACGGCTACCGTTGCCCATCCCCAAAATCGTGCAAGGAGCGAACTGCGCCAGCGCTGCATGATGCGTTTACTGCTCGCAAACGAAACGACCACGCAGAGCAACGGCACTGAGACGACGCCATTGATAACAGCCGACCAGAAGAGCGCAGAAATCGCATTGACGTGAAGCAGATTCATCGCCATCGCGACGATCATGCCGATTACGAGTGCGCCGTAGAAGCCGGGCGCGCGGCGCAGTGGTTCATCTAAGCCCGTTTTCCACTTCAAGCACTCAGCCACTACATACGCGGAAGAACCGACGAGCGCGGGAATAGCGAGCAAACCCGTGCCGACCATACCAAGTGTGAATAGAAGCGCCGCGAAACGGCCTGCCAGCGGTTCCAATGCACGTGCAGCGTCTTGCGCCGTTTGGATATTCGAGTGAGCTGTTGACGCAAGCGTTGCGGCGGTTGTCACGATGATGAAGAACGCAACGATGTTCGAAAAAATCATCCCTACGTTAGCGTCGAGATGAGCATCTTTAATTTCATCGACCGTGGCACCACGCCGCTGGACAAGCGTGGTCCGTCCCATTGCTTTCTCTTCCTCGACCATCAAGCACGCTTGCCAGAAGAAGAGGTACGGTGTAATCGTGGTTCCGAGTACGGCCATCAGCGTTGTGATCCACGATGCGTTGAAGTGAACTTCCGGAACAAAGAGATGGCGAAGCACCGTTCCCCACGGAACGTGTACGACGAACGCCGTGATGATGTAGGCGAAGAGCGAGATCGTGAGCCATTTTACGATCGAAAAGAGCGTTTTGTATGGTAAAAAAACTTGCGATACGCTGAGCACGACACCGAAGCAAAGCACCCAAAACCATTCGCGCAGTCCGAAAACCATATTTGCGGCGGCCGCCATACCCTGCAAATCGGCCCCCGCGTTGATTACGTTGGCAACGACGATCGCGAGCGCAAGCGGATACAGCATCCAGATCGGGAGATACTTGCGCATGTTCGTGGCTAAGCCGGCGCCCGTCACCATACCGATCCGTGCGCACATCCCTTGGACTACCGCCATCATCGGTGTTGTCAACAAGACGATCCACAGCATGGAAAAGCCGGTGGAAGCACCGGCAATTGAATAGGTGGAGATGCCCGACGGATCGTCGTCCGATGCGCCGGTAATCAGTCCGGGCCCAAGTACCGAAATCCAGCGGCGCCACCCGGCGCTTTGGCCGGTGCGTAGTGTTTCGGGCGTTGCCTCGGTCGTCGTCTCCATAAGTACTATGGCCGTTCCCGTAACGCGGGACCAACCAAACGGGCCTTCGGGGTGAGTCCGCGCTAAAGGGTCCCGTCAACCTCGCCTGCCAACGTGGTGTGCGCCGGGATGGTGAATGCCGGAAGTTCGAAATGCAGGATGTTGCCGCGCAGCTTGCCGTTGATTGGCCCAACCGACTCTGCCGCTTTTGCGAGCGTTAGTGAATACGTTTTATTTGTATCGAGGACGAACGGGCACCAAATGTCTACCGTCGTTCCTGCGGGCACGTCGACCGGCGTACCGGCATCCGTCACGAGATTGAAATAAACGTAGGCGTTACCACCGGGATAATAGGTCCAATTTTCTACACTGTTTGGCCGTCTTGCGATTATTTTCGCCGGAGCTAGTGCCTGCGATCCCGGCGGCATCAGAATCGAAACGGCGTACCCGTCGGAGTCCGCGGGAGATGGCCGAAGTGCCGGACCGGGGGTCGTCTCGGGCGGTGCGTTCGCACATTCAGGAAACGACAGGTTTCGAATTCCCTGCGCGAACTGCACGCTTCTGTTATTGAATCCGTCGAAATCTACAACGGCCTCCGCAGCTAAAGTTCGCGGCACGCCTGCGTCGATCAAATCGCCAATCCCGATAGGCTGATTCAGTGAGAGGATACCGTTTGAAAATGGTGGCGATCCGCTTCCACACCAGCGTCGTCCAGCGGTGTGTAGATGGAGCAAATTCCACCAACGGTCATAAACATATGCGAACCCGTCGATACCGCGGGTGCCGTCGGCGCGCGACCACTGAACGAGCGCACGCCCAGTCGAATGATCTACGACGACGTTCGCGATGTTCGCGTTTGGAATTAGTGTTTGCGCAGCACCGCGAACTTGACGCACGTCTCTGCCCGGCCCGGAATCCTTCGCTTGCGCGATGCATGCCGTCATCGCGAAGAATGCCAGAAGCCAAGCAGAAAACTTCGTACGATTAGCCCTCAGTTGGCCTTCCATTGCGGCTTGCGTTTTTCCAAGAACGCGCCGGTGCCCTCGCGGAAATCTTCGGTGTCGACGAGCGTGCCGAATTCGATTGCTTCGAGTTCAAGAGCGTCGTCGATGCTCAAGTGCGCCCCATTATTGATAACGCGTTTGCATGCGGTAATCGCCAGCGGTGCCTTCGTCGCGATTACGTTGCCGATTCGTTTTGCTTCCGTCAGGAGATCGGCCAGCGGTACGACTTTCTCTACGAGTCCAATGCGCAATGCTTCTTTCGCATCGATCATCTCGCCGGTGAGGCACAGGTACATCGCCATGCCCTTTCCAACGAGGCGCGTCGTACGTTGTGACCCGCCATAGCCTGGAATTAGACCCAGGTTCACTTCCGGTTGTCCGAACTTCGCGTTCTCGCTTGCGATGCGAATGTCGCCCGCCATTGCGAGCTCACAGCCGCCGCCAAGTGCGAAACCGTTGATCGCCATGATCACCGGCTTGCGCAAACGTTCGATTTGGCGCGTCATCGATTGCCCCGAGCGCGCTTGATCGGCGCCTCCAACAGCGTTCGGAAGCGCGTTCAATTCACCGATATCTGCGCCGGCCGCAAATGCTTTTTCACCCGCACCGGTGATAATGATCGCGCGAATTTCGGCATTGCGTTCGAGCTCTACGAGCGCCTGAGATAATTCTCCGAGGAGCTTGCGGTTCAGCGCATTCAACACCGACGGACGATTGAACGTGATTACGGCGACGGCGCCGTCTTTATCGACGGTGATGTTCTCGAAAACTCCGATTGCACTACTCATAATCGTAGAAGCCCTTTCCGACTTTGCGGCCGTAACGTCCGGCCAGCACCATGCGTTTCAGAAGCGGCGGCGCGGCCATCATGGGATCTTTGAACTCGTCGAACATAATTTCCGCAATGTAGTAGGTGGTGTCTAGTCCGACGAAGTCGAGCAGCTCGAACGGTCCCATCGGGTAGCCGCAGCCGAGCTTCATGCCCTGGTCGATATCCTCTTTGCTCGCGAGTCCGTTCTCGAGGCAGCGAATCGCATACAGCAGATACGGGATCAACAAACGGTTGACAACGAAACCCGGCGTGTCCTGGGCAAGGATCGGTTCTTTGCCGAGTTTGCGCGCGAAAGCAAAAAGATCGTCGATGACGTCTTGTGTAGACGCGATCGTCTTCACCACTTCGACCAGCTTCATGATCGGAACTGGATTGAAGAAGTGCAGTCCCGCGACGCGATTCGGCCGTTTCGTTTTCGCTGCCAACTCCATTACGCACAAGCTCGAGGTGTTGGTGCAAATAATGGCGTGAGGTGCGAGTAGATCGTCCAGCTCGTGGAAGAGCGTGGTTTTTACGTCGACGTTTTCCACGATCGCCTCGATCACCAAATCGCAGTTTTTCAGGTCCGCGACCTTCGTGGTTGGCGTGAGGCGTCCCAGCGTCGCGTCTCGTTCCGCCTGCGCCAGCTTTCCTTTTTCTACAAACTTATCTAGCGACTTCGTGATGCTCGAGACTCCGCGTTGCAGCGGCTGCTCGGCCACTTCCATAAGAACGACGTTGAAGCCGGCGGTCGCGCAAGTCTGCGCGATACCATTACCCATCAGACCAGCGCCACAGACGCCAACGGTGCGGATCTCTCCCAAGTATGAAATCTCCCGAGCTTATGGTTTGTTAAAGAGCGCAGGGCGCTTTCGATAAGTTGCGGTAAACTCATCCGTAATACAGTGCGACTGTAGTCGAGTACGAGAAATGCCGAACCATCACGGAGAGCGTGATACGCCAGGTGGGTCAAAAGCATCATGCAAAGGTGCCGCGGGCATACTTGGGGGCCCACGCCGCGAAGTCGGCGTGGGGGCGCGCAGTCTCGTTTTCGTCGCGAAGTGACGAAAGTGAGACGAAGTGCCAAAGCATCACGCAGCGTGTGATGTGGTAGTACCTGGGGGCCCACGCCGCGAAGTCGGCGTGGGGGCGCGCAGTCTCGTTTTCGTCGCGAAGTGACGAAAGTGAGACGAAGTGCCAAAGCATCACGCAGCGTGTGATGCGTCTTTAAAGGAGGAGTGTGGAGGTGCGTGCCGCCTATCATGAGGCCCTAGAAGCGACACGGCTGGATGTCGTGCGCTTGGGTGCCCTTGCTGCGGATGCTATTCGCGTGGCCGTCGAAGCCCTTGAGCGCCGCGACGCAACCGCCGGCGCGCGCGTAGTTGCAGGCGACGATAGCGTCGACGATTTGCGCCGCCGCATTGAATCGCATTGCATCGAGCTGATTTGGCGTCAGCAGCCGGTCGCGGGCGAATTGCGCGAGATCGCTGCAATGCTGGAAATCGGGACCGACCTCGAACGCATCGGCGACTACGCCGTCGACATCGCGAAGAACGCGATCAAACTTTCCGATCAACCGCTGCGGCCGCAGAAGGTTGAGATCGATCGCATCGCCAGTGTTGCGCATGCGATGCTTTTGGATGCGATGAAGGCTTACACCGACCAGGATCCGCGCTTGGCGACGCAAGTGATCGAGCGCGACGACGAGGTCGACAAGCTCTATAAGCGCAGCATCAAGCTACTTCAAGAAGAGATGCAAGCCGATCCCGAAATGGTGCGCGCCGGAACGCGTTACCTTTTCGTGCTGGCGTCGCTGGAGCGGGTCGGCGATCGCGCCGGCAACATCGCATGGCACACGAAAGACATGGTGGGCGAGGGGAGTTGAACACACCACTCCCTCGATCCGAATTCGCCGTCACCCAGCACCTAACGTATCTAAATCATGCTGCGACCGGCGTATTGCCGGTCTCTTCGCGTGATGCCATCGATGCGTTCGTCCACGGGCAAGCTGAAGGCGGCGTCATGGGCGTTTACATGTACGAGGCGCAAATGCCGCAGTATCGCGAACGCGTTGGGCGCTTTATCGGCGCGAGCGGCGATGAAATCGCGATTCTGCGCAATACCGGCGATGGCGCAACGGCGATCGCACTCGGCCTCGACTGGGAACCCGGCGACGAGCTGATCCTTAGCGACAACGAATTTCCGTCGAATGCGATTCCGTGGATTTCACTGCGCTCGCGCGGCGTGAACGTCAGATTCATCGAGACCAAACGCGAGCGAATGACGCCCGACGTTTTGCGGCGCACCATTACGCCGCGAACGAAGGTCGTAACGGTTTCTTGGGTCTCATTTCTCGACGGGTATCGTCACGATCTCGACGCGCTTGCCGAAGTAACGCACGAAGCAGGCGCGCTCTTTTGCGTTGACGTCATTCAAGGTTTGGGAGCATTTCCGCTAGATGTGCGCGCGGCAAACATCGATGTCGCTTACGGTGGCGGTCAGAAATGGCTGATGTCATTGCAAGGCGTGAGTTTTCTGTACGTGCGCAAGGAGTTGTTGGAGCGGATTGCCCTAGGCGCGCCGGGTTGGCGCTCCGTGGAAGACATGTGGGATTTCCTGAACTACGATCAGCCGTTGACCGGCGCAGCGTCGAAGTTCGAAGCCGGCACGCCGAACTTCCTGGGCGCTCTTTCGATGGACCGTGCGATCGCAGTTCTGGAACGGCCCGGAAGCGCGAAAATCGCTAAACACGTTTTAGGGTTGACCGATCGCTTGGCGGAGGGACTAACCGGGCTTGGCGCCGAGGTTATCACGCCGCGCGGCGAAGGAATTTCTTCAGGGATCGTAACGTTTCGTATGCCGGGGCACGATTGCGTAGCGCTGGGCAAGGCCTTGCAGCAAGAAGGCGTGATTACCACGTGGCGGGATAGCGGAATTCGCGTTGCGCCCCACGGTTACAATACGAATGAAGAAATCGAGCGCCTATTGGAGCTCGTTCCACAGTGCGCGAGAACGCTCGCCGCATCCTAAAGTAAGGAATACCCGATGATAAACTTGCTTCCGTTCGCTCTTGCCGCCGTGGTCGGCGCTGCTGCGCCGTCTTCACCGGTGATTCCGCCGGGCACGTATACATACAGCGCGTCGCTCAACGGCCAGAACATCGGCTCGAGTGTAATTACGGTTGCTGCGGACGGTTCCAATACGGTGCTGAACGAGAAGGGCAGCGGCAAGACGCAAGGACAGGTTGCCGCATCGAATGCGACGTTGACGCTTGGCCCCGATCTGTCACCAACGTCTTATCAGGCATCGGGATCGCTTGGAGCGCAATCGATGAAAGACTCGGCCACGTTCAACGGCAGCTCCGCGAACGTAACGGGCGTTCAAGGAACGCAATCGTTTAACTTAAGCGGGAACGCGAAGCATTTCGTCGTCGTCGACCTCGGAACGTTCGCCGGATTTCTCGCGCTGCCGGCGCAGATGAAAGCCTGGAACAACTCGGCTGTGCTCGCCGTCGTCCCGTCGTATGGGCAGTCCCTCGCGATTGTTCCCGACGCAACGCTTCAGCCCGCGCGTCCCGCGACGGTTCCGGCCGCGGACGTCCCACTCGCGTTCGGCGGCCGCGTGCCGTTCACGGTTTGGTACGACCCCAACACGCTCGTCACCGA
>CAZJLJ010000089.1:0-9974 GCA_964546935.1 uncultured bacterium
CTACTCGTCGCTCTTCGAATCCGAAAGGGGACTTTTTAATCGGGCCGGACGGGGACATAATCCCGATTCCCTGACACCGGCGTTTGTGCGTCCGGGCGGCAAGGAATGGGTACGAGCTTCACATGGCACACGATCGCGAGAACAAACAGCACCATCATCACGAGACCGAAGCCGAACGCATCGCACGCGAGGCACGCGAGCGCGAGTTGGAACGGCTCACTGTGTTAAACGAACTATCGCATCAAAATCGCGGCATTGAAAAAGGCGCGGACGACCTGGCGCCGCACCAGGAACGTACTCCGGCGGAAGAGCATCGCGGCGGACCCTTACCGGATCAAAAGCGCTAGCAGTGGCGCTCGCGCATGTCCGTTTGCAAATCGTTGATTTGCTGCGGAATATACGTGCGTTCTTGATACGTTATGGACGGATCTTTCAGCTTCGCTTGGAGGTACTGGATCATCGACCGATCCGCATCGCACGATCCGTACCCGTAGTGCTGCGGCTGGATAGAGACCGATTGATTGTACTGGACGAACGGACTCAGTCCGCCCTTGGGCGGGACGAGTGGAGCGGGCGTCGGCGCACCGGACGGCGGCGAGATCAACGGCCGCGTGTTGATTTGATATTGGAGTTGTGAGATTTGCTGTTGAATCACGCGGCGTTGTTCGGGGGTCGTGCCGGGCTGCGTGAGCTGATACTGCAACTGCGAAATCGCTTCTCTGTCGTTCGTTGAAGGCGGCAGCGTTTGTGCGCCTACGTACAACGGCGCCGTCAGCGTCAGGGCAAAGGCGAAAAATAGGTGCGCGCGACGAAAAATCATGTTTTAGTATACCATCCTGCCACGTTCCAGAACACGCTGGAGACCGAGCCGGTTACGCCGCCTAAGCGCGAATTGAAAGCGTTTAACTCGCGTCGCTGATAGATTAGGATCAGCGGCATGTCTTGCGCAAGAATACGTTGGATTTGTACGTATAGCGCTTTGCGTCTGGCGACATCGTAAGTGCTTCGTGCGGCAATCATCAGCTTGTCGAGTCGCGGATCGCAGATTCTTGATTTGTTG
Organism: uncultured bacterium; assembly: GCA_964546935.1. Taxonomy (GTDB): domain Bacteria; phylum Vulcanimicrobiota; class Vulcanimicrobiia; order Vulcanimicrobiales; family Vulcanimicrobiaceae; genus JALYTY01. The sequence continues at coordinate 1,061 of CAZJLJ010000089.1, forward strand.
TAGCCGTTCGGCGGGATGTGAGAACACGAAAATTGGTCGGTTACGTCGGGATCGTCCCCGTTGACAAACGGGTAAAGCGCCATTGAGAAATTCCCGCCATAGACGGGGCCGCCGGCGCTCGCGGGCGCAACGAACTGCGTTACATTGAAGGCCTTCAGCGTGATGTCGGCGCCCACGGCGTTTTCGTATTGCCGTACCGCAGCACCGATCGTTTGATCTCCGGGCGTTCCTGCTTGAATGATGAAGAGTAAATCGAGCGCTTGTCCACCTTTATGGCGAAGGCCATCGCGTTGCATTTTCCAGCCGGCCGCATCGAGGAGACGCCGGGATTCCGCCGGGTCGTAACGCATATCCGGATACGCGTTCGGATCGTAGGCCCATTCGAAGAGCCCTCGTCCGGCGTTTTTGGAATCGAGCACGCCGCGGTACGCTTTTCGAACTAGAGACGGAACGTCGATCGCCATGGCAAGCGCGTGGCGAGCCCGAGCATCGTTGGTGAGTGGATTTTGCGTATTGAAGATAATGGCGCCGACGGAGTTTAGCGGCTCTTTCATCACTACGATGTTGGGCAACGTCTGAAGGAGTGGCACGTTGCTGTAATCTTGATCGTTGTACAGAAAATCCGCTTCGCCGGTATGCAGTAAGTTAATCGCTGTGTTCGCATCGGGAACAAACCGAACCGTAAGGTGCTTGATTTTCGGCAGGCCTGCAAAGTAGTACGGATTTGCGCTCATCTCGACGCGGTCGCCGTGCACCCAGCGTTGAACGACATAGGGCCCTGACCCAAGCGGCTTCTCGTTGAATGGAAGATGATTGAAATCGGGTTCTCTTGCAAGCAGATGAGCCGGAAGAATCGGAAAGCCCTGAGGGGCTAATACCAGCGTTAGCAGCGGCGCAAAAGGTTCTCGCAAGTGAAGGACGAGCGTGTAATCGTCCGGTGCTTCCGCTTTGGTGATCCGGTCGTAACCGTATCGTGTTTGAACGTTATTGGCCGGGTTTTGAATGGCTTGAATCGAGTAGACGCAATCGCGAGCCGTGAGTCGCGTACCGTCGGCGAACCGGACAGCGTGCCGCAAATGATAAACAATCGTCTTGCCGTCCGTACTGATCCCGTGGTTTGACGGCGTGGGAACATCTTTCGCGACATCGCCTATCAGTTGGCCCTTGTCGTTGAATTTAACGAGATAGGAGAAAAGCAGCTCGCTCCATTCCGTAGCTGACTGCCCGTTTTCGAGCGCGGTGTTCAACGATTGCGGTTCGCGCTGTTGTACGATAACGACAGAGCCGGAGTTTCCTCGAGGCGCGCCGGTGCGCGAACACGCGGCGATAACGAGTGCCAACGCAAGAGTTACAGTTCTTTTCATTCGAACGGCAGGTTCGGATCCGCGGAAACGGTTAATGGATCGACCGCCGCCGCATCGCGCTGGTAGAATGCCGCTGCAGCAATCATTGCAGCGTTGTCGGTACAGTATTTCGGCGGCGGAATGAATGCCGGAATGCCCTCGCGCCGGCTCCAGGAACGTACCGCTTCTTGCAACGCCGAATTGGCTGCAACGCCGCCGGAAAGCACGACGGCGCGATATTCGCCTTGCGCGAACGCGCGCTCGAGCCGTGCAAGTAATACGTCGACTACGGCAGCTTGAAAGGATGCCGCGACGTCTTCGACTTTTGCGTTCTTTCCGGCTTCCGATTCAAGGAAATAGCGAACCGACGTTTTCAAACCGGAGAAGCTTAGGTCGAGCGTTCCGGGATCCGGCCGGTGCCGCGGAAAAGTGTACGCCGCTGCATTCCCTTGATGCGCAAGCCGGTCCAGCTGCGGGCCACCTGGATACGGTAGCCCAAGCAGACGCGCTGTTTTATCATACGCTTCGCCGGCAGCGTCGTCTCGCGTCCGGCCGATGATGTGCATTTCGAACGGCGAACGAACTTCAACCAACTGCGAATGTCCGCCGGAAACGAGAAGCGCAAGAAACGGAAACGGTGGACGTTCCTCGCGGTCTAGAAACGCCGCAAAGATGTGGCCATGTAAATGGTTCACCGCATAGAGCGGTTTGTCGAGAGCGAAAGCCAGTGCTTTTGCGGACGCAACACCGACGACTAGACTTCCAATGAGTCCAGGCCCACGCGTAACAGCGATCCCGTCTACGTCGGCAAGCCGTACGCCCGCGCGATCCGCGGCGTCTTCAACGGCAGCTGAAAGCAACGCGACGTGCTGGCGGCTTGCAATTTCGGGAACGATGCCGCCATACTTTGCGTGAAAAGTGTCCTGATTGGTAGAGACGCTTGCCAATACTTCACGGCCGTCGCGTACGACAGCCGTCGCGGTATCATCGCACGACGTCTCGATGCCTAGAAGAAGCATCCCGCCTTTTACTGGAGTCTACAAGGCGGAAACCTTCCAAAGCCGCTAAACGCGGGCGCTTTCCGCTCCCAGCCGCCACAGACAAAGAATCAAGGCGATTGCGCCCACGGCGGCTAGAAGCGGTGACCAAAGCAACCCCACGAGCATAAACGTGGCCGATATCGCCACCAGAATCGGCCATGCGCTTTCGGTGGTAAAAATTCCGAGATCCTCACCTGCCACGTCGCGCGCGGTTATCTCTGGGCTGTCGCCGTCGATATCGGCGTTTCGCTCGGCGATTACAGCGTATCCCGCGGTAAAGCCTAATGCGGCCGTCATTACGGCAAGCAGAGCGGTGCCGACAGTTTCTTCGTGGGCAACGAACCAATACGCAACGACGATAGCAAGTCCAAAGAGTGCGGAGCTGAAGAAGAGGCCGACGAACGTCTTCATGATTCCGAAGTAGACGCGTGCGTCATATCCCAGACGGGGCGTTTGCTGCGAATGGGCGGCAGCGACTCGAAATTGAATTCCGGCGGCGGCGACGACGTCGCCCATTCCAGTGAGTAGCCGCCCCACGGATTGTTCGGAACGGGCACGTGCTTCCACGCCGACACTACGACGTTGACGAAGAAGAGCGCAACGCCAATCGCCATGATGACGGCGCCCGCCGTTGCGACGGCATTTAGTGCGCCCAAGTTCCCGATGTCAGGGTAGGTATAGACGCGGCGCGCCATCCCTTCCAACCCCATAAATGCCATCGGGATGAACGTTATGTTGAAGCCGATAAACATGCACGCGAAAATCCATTTTCCCAAACGCTCGTCGAGCTGCACGCCGAAGATCTTGGGAAACCAAAAGAAGAGCGCGCCGAACATTGCGAACATGCTTCCGCCGCCTAGCGTGTAGTGGAAATGGTGCACGACGAAATAGCTGTCGTGAGCCTGATAGTCGATCGGCGGAGATGCCACCATAACGCCGGTGATGCCGCCAAGCAAAAAATTCAGCATAAAGCCAATAACAAACAGCATGGCCGTGGATAGCTCTATCGATCCCTTCCACATCGTTCCTATCCAGTTCACGAACTTTACACCGGTAGGCACGGCGATGAGAAACGACACGGCCGAAAAGAACGGATTACTAACCGCGCCGGTTGTAAACATGTGGTGGGCCCACACGCCGAGCGAAAGACCGGCAATTGCAAACGCCGAAATAACTAAACCGACGTAACCGAACACGGGCTTGCGCGAGAAGGTTGCTACGATTTCCGTAACGATTCCGAAGTACGGGAGAATCATTACATAAACTTCCGGGTGGCCGAAGAACCAAAACAGATGTTGGTAGAGTATTGGGTTTCCGCCGTATATCGGATCGAAAAAACGTCCCCCCAGATGACGGTCGATCAGCAGCATGGCAAGCACCGCCGCAAGCGACGGGAATGCCATCAGAATGAGCACGGCGGTAGCGACGATCTCCCAACTGAAGATCGGAATGCGCCACATGGTCATCCCTGGTGCGCGCAGCAGAAAGACTGTTACCGTAAGGTTGATTGCCGTTAAAATCGTCGAGACGCTGGCGAGCAGCAATCCCACGATCCACAGATCTTGTCCAGCTCCGGTACCTTCGGCGATTTCGGAAATCGGCGCGTAGGAGGTCCATCCCGTCGCAGCAGCACCGCCGTAGGTCGCAAAGCCGCTAAAGACCACGATTCCGCCGATGATGAACATCCAAAGCGCGGTAGCATTCAGCCGGGGAAACGCCATATCGGGCGCACCGACTTGCAGGGGCACCAAATAATTGGCCAGGCCCAAACCAAAGGGAGCTATGACAAAGAAGATCATCGCGGTGCCGTGCAGCGTGAAAATCTGGTTGTAGAGGTTCGCGTCGAGTAGCGTGTTATCGGGCCGCGCTAATTGCGCTCGGATCATCATCGCCAAGATGCCGGCTGCTACGAAAAAAGTCAGCGTCGAAACAATGTACAAGATCCCGATCTTTTTATGATCGGTCGTCGTAAGCCACCCGATCACGGCCGTGTTGCCCCGTTCGAGCTCACAAACCGATCGTACGCGTCATCCGCGACGACGTTTACGTGAAACGTCATTGATGCGTGTTCGAGTCCGCAGAATTGGGCGCAGCTTGCTAAAAAGGTTCCGGTTCGTTTCGGTGTTAGATCGAAGACATTCGTCATTCCCGGAATTGCGTCGCGCTTAAATAGAAAAGCCGGGATCCAAAAGGAATGCGTGACGTCGGCACTCTTCAACTCGATTTGCGTCGTGCGGTTTACGGGAAGATACAGCGTTGGAGGCTCGACCGGTGTCCCGATCGCGACGATTCCCGTTCCCGGGTAATCGAAGCGCCACGACCAGCGAAACGCGGTAGCGGTAACTCGGTTAACATCGTGCGCCAAAACATGGTCCACCGGCATTTCCACGACGTACGTAACGATGAAGAGCGCGAAGACTATTGCCAGAGAGAGTCCGGCGTAGAAAATCTCGAGCGGGGCATTGCCTGTGAACTGCGCAGGTCGTTCGTGAACGCTGCGGCGGTACGCAATGAGGCACCAAAAGATGCTGCCGTAGACGAAGAGCGCGACTGCTGCTGCCGCGAACACGAAGATGTACCAATCGCCGCGCATGAGTGCGCTTTGAACCGAAGCGGGAGCCGCGAGCCATCGCATCGTCCATGCTTTACCCAGGCTGCAGAGTAGAAAACCGTGCACGCGGGTAGTAACGAACGTGTCGGCTCAGGTTAGAAAAACTAACGTTCGTCAAGCATTCGTACCGATGCCGGTACGCGCACGTCCGGTTGTGCTGGGTACGGTGCTCTTTCTTGCTTCCGAGCTGATGTTTTTCGCCGCGCTCTTTGCGGCGTACTACGACCTGCGCGCGAACCGCGGAACATGGCCGCCTGCCGGCGTGCACTTGAATGTTATCGAATCGGGGTTCGGCACATTTTTACTCTTTGCCGCGAGTGTTGTTATGGTTTTAGCAACGCGTGCGATGGACAAGGAGCGAGACGCGGCAGCGCGCTGGTGGACGATAAGCGCCGTGGTTGCCGCCGCCTCGTTCGTCGTGTTGTCGCTCCATGGCTACATGGGCAACTCATTCACCATTGCGACCAATGCGTACGGGTCTATCTATTACACGATGACCGGTTTTCATTTGCTTCACGTCATCGCCGGCATCGGTATTTTGCTGGCGCTTGCGATCGGAATGCGAAGCCCCGCCTTGCGCGCGTCGTGCCGTGAAGGCGCGGAGGCGATGACCTACTATTGGCATTTCGTCTTCATCGTCTGGGTGGGAATCTGGGCGACCATTTACTTGATTCGATGAGCTTTCGAGATCGTGCAATCGTTGCTGCGCTGGCCGCTTCCATCATCGGAAGCGCGTTATTTATTGTCTCCTACGCAACGGGCGGGGACCGTCTTTACGAAGGGCTGTCGCTCGCGCTCGCGGTGGCCGGACTTTGTGGCGCCACCCTTGGCTGGGCGTTCTGGATTCTTCCCCCGGAGCAGGTTGTAGATTTGCGGGACGATTATCCGTCGCCGCCCGTTGTGCGCCGCGCAGAGAGCGCCGAAGTTCGGGAAGCCTTTGAAGAGTTCAACCGCAAACGTGCGCTGGTTCGCATGTTGTACGCCGCGCTAGGCATCTTTGGAATTGCACTCGTCGTACCAATTCGATCGCTTGGGCCGCGTGTTGACGACGTGCTCTTTCATACGAAATGGCGGCGCGGGAATCGTTTGGTGCGAGAGGACGGCCGGCCAGTTCGATTGACGGAGCTGAACGTTGATTCGGTCGTAACGGTTTTCCCGGAAGACGCATTGGGCGACGCACAGTCGCAAGCGATGTTGATACGCCTTCCGGATGGAGTCGCAAATAGCGCACAAGGTTATATTGCATACTCGAAGATTTGCACTCATGCCGGTTGTCCCGTAGCGCTCTACCGTGCCGGCTCGAAACAACTCATGTGTCCATGCCATCAATCCGTTTTCGATGTTGTCGATAACGGTGCGGTAGTTGCGGGACCGGCGGATCACGCGCTTCCGCGATTGCCGATCGCCGTTGACGGCGAAGGTTATCTTCGCGCGACGGGCGACTTTCCCGAACCGGTTGGTCCCGGTTTTTGGGAACGCGGGTGACAACGGTGGTAGAACGTTTCCTGCTTTGGATCGACGACCGGCTTGGAACGGCGCACTTTGTGAGCCACGCACTGCGCAAAGCATTTCCCGACCACTGGTCGTTCATGCTAGGCGAGATCAACATGTATGCATTCTTGGTCTTGGTGGCCACGGGAACGTTCTTAGCGTTTTTCTTCGATCCGAACGCGTCAAAGTCAACCTATCATGGCCCATATAGGTTGCTCGACGGCGTCTCAGTCTCTAATGCCTATGCTTCAGCCATGCGCTTGAGCTTCGAAGTAAACGGCGGTCTTCTCATGCGGCAGATTCATCATTGGACGGCGCTCGTCTTTGTGGCGGGCATTATCGTTCATATGGGCCGTATTTTCTTTACAGCGGCATATCGCAAGCCGCGCGAAATCAATTGGGTGATCGGCGTTTTGCTCTTTATGACGGCGATGCTCGCAGGTTTTACGGGATACTCGCTTCCCGATGATTTGCTCAGCGGCGTCGGACTACGAATCGCGGATTCCGTCGCACTTTCGGTACCGATTATCGGAACCTGGGCCTCTTTTCTTCTGTTGAACGGCGCGTTTCCGAGCGAACAGATGATTCCGCGTCTCTTTGTTGCGCATGTGTACCTTATTCCGGCGGCCATCGCGGCGCTTATCGGCGTTCACCTTGTCATCATCTGGAGACAGAAACATACGCAGTTCCCCGGCCCAGGACGAACCGAGCAGAATGTCGTGGGTTCACCAATGGTTCCAAACTACGCTGCGAAGTCGATTGCGCTGATGCTGGCCGTTACTGCGGTTGTCGTGATTCTCGGTGCGGCGGTGCAGATCAATCCTATTTGGTTATGGGGCCCGTATGAGCCGTGGCAAGTGCTGTCGCCTGCGCAACCGGATTGGTATGTCGGTTGGCTTGAAGGCGCTTTGCGATTAGGGCCGCCACTGGCAATCCACCTCTTTGGACACACGATCCCGTCACCGTTTTGGCCGGCCGTGGTTTTGCCGGGAGCACTCTTTCTTTTCCTCTTATGCTGGCCTTGGATCGAAGCCGCGTTTACGGAGGACAAGCGCGCGCACCATTTGCTCGACCGGCCACGCGACAATCCGATTCGCACCGCAATCGGCGCTTCAGTCTTCGTTTTCGCGCTGGGTTTGACGCTCGCCGGAAGTGGTGACGTCCAAGCGCGGTACGTGCACGAGCCCATTACAACAATCACGCAGTTCTATCGTCTTTTTTGTATCTTGGCGCCGATCGCGGCGTTCTTCGTTACATTGGGAGTCGCAGCGGAGTTAAAAGCGCGGTCGGGCGTGCATAAAGCCCCGCGTGTTCGGTTGCGCCGGAACGCTCAAGGCGGTTTTGAAGAGGAACCGCTACCGTGAACGGAACAGCATGGCGCTCCTGCGCCTTGGCTTTGGCGGTCATTGCGGCGGCGATCGCGTTTTCGCCGCAACTAGATGTTTTGGCCGATGCGTTCTTTGCATGGCATATGGTTCAGCACATGGTCCTGCTGTTTATCGTTCCGGCACTCGCCTTAATGGCACAGCCCTTCTTTGCGTTTAGACTTGTCGCCGGCAAAGAACAAACGGCGAAAGCCGTTCGACTAAGTCGACCGCTCCACGCCCTGTCGCAGCCGGCGGTGGCATTGACATTTTTCATCGCCGTCCTGTGGATGACTCATTACTCCGCGTTATACGAGTTTTCACTCGAGAACCAGTGGGCGCACGTAATGGAGCACGGCTTGTACCTTTTAGCTGGAACGGTTTTCTGGTTACCGGTCGTGGCGCCCGCACCGCTTCGTCCGCCGTCATTTCCGGTGCGCCTTTTGTATTTGTTCGTCGCGATGCCGCAGGGAGCGCTTCTCGCCCTTGCTTTGAATAGCGCCAGGACACCGCTTTACGCCCATTACGCTGCGCTCCATGGGGTTGCAGATGCCCTTGCCGACCAATCCAATGCGGCGGCGGTAATGTGGATCGCCGGCGGCTTGATTCTCTTTACCGCGTTTTTGGTTGCATTCGGTGTATGGGCGGCGCGAGAGAATCGCGGATCGGCCGTTAGCCTATAACGACTGAACGTAAGCCGCTACGTCTCGAACTTGCGCTTTAGTGAGCATTTTTGGATAGAGTTTGGGCATCGGCGGCTGCGGATCTTCAATCCAAGAAACCGTTGCACTGAATTCCATACGAGACGCTTCGTTTCGCAGTGACGGGCCCACAACGCCGCCCTCCAAGCCTGTTGCGCCGTGGCACGTCGCGCAATTGCTGACGTAAATTTGCTTACCGGCTACCCTGTCGCCGCCGGAGGTTGCTGCCGTGCCTATCGTTGTGTCGTTCTTTTCAGTCACCGCCGGTGAACAGGCGCTGAGAATCGCGACAAACGCTGAAAGTCGAGCAATAAGCAGCCAACGCATCCAAATCTCCCTCGCTCGGTTCTACCCATGATTCCGG
>CAZJLJ010000090.1:0-9726 GCA_964546935.1 uncultured bacterium
CATCGAGTTTCTTTACAGCACAGTTAACACGCCGGAGACGGTAGCGATGTGGACGGGCTCATGATGACAGTGGTGATTGCTGTTTTGGCGCGACGTTGCGTCTTATCGCCTCCAAGTGTTCCGAATGTTCCATCATTTTTGCATGCACCTTGGCGACTCCGGCGCCTAACGCACTCGTGAGGCTCAGGTTGGCGAAGAGTAACAAGAGCTGAAGATAATTTTGAAGAGCATTACCGTAGTTGCCGCCGGGATCGAATTGGCAACCGAATAGACGGCCGCCGTGACCGCACTCGAAGAGGCCGCCTGCCGTGCTCAGAAGACTTAAAACGAACCAGGCAGCAAATAAAGCGCAGATTCCAAAGCCAACGGACCCGATGGATAGAATCGCAATGAGCGTCTTCCAAAACCGCGCAATGAACTCCATGCGTCGCCCCGGATCAGTGGAAGAGTTTAGGGTTCGCATCGACTAGGCGTCGCGCAAATTCCGGGTCATTGAGTTCGCGGAGGCGCCGATCGACTGCGGCGCTTGAGTGCGTTTTTATAAGAATCAAAGCTGCTCATTACCCTTAGGATAATGCGCAGCTTTCAAATGTCTGCCTAGGTGTCAGTTTGCAGCTGATGCCGCGCGGATTAGGTGCGCGCCGCTAACGCCAAGTAGATGATTTCCGCAATGAGTCCGAGAGCCTCGCGTTCGTGTTCCGAGTGCGGCTCGTTTCCACGCTGAAAATATGCGATCGCACCATCGAACGATGGGGCATGGATGCCTTGGCTGAGGAGACGGCCGGATCCAAGTTGTCGTGCACGGTCGAAGAAAGTATTAGAAGGCACTTTGTCAGCATCTGTTGTCGAACGGAGTCCGCCCTGAACAAGTACTTCGGGAGCATCATGAACGGCCGAGAAGGCAAATTCGCCGCTTGGCTCGTTGCGATACCCTGGGTCGACGCGCTGGACCATATGCCGAAATTGTTGAGCCGCGAGGTCAGCTTTAACGAAGCACGCGGCTTCCACGGGACGCCTAAGGTCGAACAGCAGGTCGGCTGTTAACTCACCAAGCTCTTGAAGCGTCGAAACAGAACGCGAGCGTCGCGCGAATGTTTTGAGTTCACGATACTCTCGTCCAATTGCCCCGGTGGAATCGGCGGTGGCGCGCTCAACGGTTGGCATTTCATCGATCGCCAAAGAGAAGAGATGAACCTTCTCATCGTCGCTCAACCGCAAAGCTGCAGCTAGACGATCCAACAAGCGCGGCGAAACGCGGATATCGCGAGCCGTTTCGAGCAATGTGTACCATGCCGGACTAACTTCGGCCAGCGCGGCTACTTCTTCCCGGCGAAGCCCTGGGACGCGCCGCTGACCGATGGAGGCCAATCCGACATCTTCCGGACGCAAGCGAGCTCGGACTTCCATCAGGAACTTACGAAGCGCTTCTCTTCGGGCCGGGTTCACTCCACCATGGTCGCGCTCCGCGGCTTGCCCGTCAATGTATAAAATTATCCGATGCGAACGAGCGCTTTAGCCCATCCTGCATTGGTGCGGATTCGAGCGTGTAAAAATCCTTCCGAGTCGGGGAAGGGCGACTCTATCATGAAACCGGCAAGTACGGCTTCATGTACGCTCTTAAAAATCGGAATGCCCATACTTCGCCTCCGCGAACTCATGGATCTACGCTGCCTCGGACGATCGAGCAACGTTCATTTTGGAAAGCAATTGCGACAAGGTCGGAAGGCCAAGCTCGACGAGTTGCAAGCGTTTGACTTCTTTGAGCATGAGCGCATCGCACATGCGTTCCATAAGTGCAATTGACGGGCGAACAGGCCGGCCCGTCTCCAACATGCCATACCAACAGCGGCTAACGCCGATGGCCTCGGCAAATTCTTCTTGGGTGACGACTTTACCGATTCGGTTTGGAAGACGGGCAAAGGTACCCAGCGTTTTAGTTTCAGCCGGAATACTTAAGCGGCAGTGCCGCAAAAATTCGCTAAAACGACGCAGCCTTTCGTTGTCGTCTTCAGGGTCATCGTTTTGGAGCGCCGCGTCTAACAATGCGGCTACAAGTGTGGTTAGGGTCATCGCTATTTCTCACCGACGTTCGTATCAAGTGAAGAACACACCGCAATAGTACGGTGTGCGAGGCGACCGTGGCAGAACAGCGCCTATACCCCTAAGCGCCAGTTACCCCCCTTGTGGCACTAGGCTGGATACCGCCGCACGGGTGAGGCACGATGAGCGCATATGGAAAGATTTCTGGCCGAAGCCGCGCTCGATTTTGACCCGGATCATTACCGTATCGGTCCGGCTCCGGACGAGGTCGTTTTCTATTACGCGATCGCTTGGAGCACATTCGAAGGACCCGACCTCCACCTCTCGGCGGTTTCGAAGTGCGGTGGCGAATGGTGCACGATGCGTGGCGACGGCGTAATGTCCCTTAAGTCAAAACACGTTCTGCGCACGCAGGCCGGTGATCTGGTTTACACGACCTTTTTCGGCACATATGACGTCGGTGAAGACGGCTATGTTGACGCGCTTGACGACTCATTGTCTTCTACGGCGCGTGCCGCGCTCACGGTTCGCTTCTATACCGGCGCGAAAGAATACCGATGGCTGAATCGTGCGCAGTTCATGGGTGTGGGGCGGCGCGATTTTGCCGCACATGGATTGCAGTTGCGCATCAGTTACCTAGAACCATGAAGGCGTGCTAATAATTTGTTGGCAGATATGAATTGCTTTGGGAATGCTAACTGCTTGTCGGCATACATCGTGTTTCGCCCGTGTCATTGTAGTCAAGACCAACTTACACGGGAGAGATAACCTTGAACGAAATGAATACGTCGATGTCGGCAATGCAGCCACATATGATGAGCGGCGGTCATCTGTACATGCAGACGAACGAACTTCAGAACTGCATTATTCATTGGATACGGACTCCAGATGGAGTGCTCACGGAAGTAGAACGCTGCTCCACAGGCGGTGCCGGCTCCGGCGTTTACAAACCTATTAGCGATCAGGAGAGCGCGCCGAATGCATTTGAAGGCGCGGCTAGCGTTATTATTACACCGGATCACCGCCTGCTCTTCGCAACAAATGGCGGCGATAATTCCGTGTCGAGTTTCAGCATTGGCGAGAACGGCCGTCTCACACTCGTGGACGTTAAGAGAACCGGCAACGTCTTATCGGGACGCTTCGGCGAACTCAACGGCCGAAGCGGTACCGCCAAATCGCTAGCCTATTCGCCTTCGTCCTCAACACTCTACGTGTTGCACTCATTCGGTCCGGATCATCTGCGTCTAATGTCCGTCGAGGCGGACGGAACACTGACACCTCGACCGGAGCGGTACACCATGAACACGCCCGACAAGCAGCATCGCGTGCCCACGGTGGTAGCGCTTTCGCCGGACGAGCGTTTTCTGGTTGTTGGGACAACGTTCGACGAGCCTGCTAAGGCAAATCCCGACGGCTCGCCGATTCTTTGGGTCAATGGCAAAAATGGCGAAGTTCGTTCCGTTGCGTCCAATGCTCCGGACCCCGATGGGCTCGGCGTATTTCACGTGGGCGCAGACGGTGCACTAACCGGACCAACGTTTTACGACGCAGGCGGCGCCTCACCGTTCTTTCCACTGTTCCTTCGCCACAAACCAAACCACTTTGTTCTCGCCTACGCCGTTGCCGACGGCATTGCGATGGGCAGCATCGACGCGGATGGGCGCATTACGATGAGTCCGGTCGTGAAGATTGACACGAGCAGGGGTTTGCCGACCGAGTGTTGCTGGCTTTCGATCTCTCCGGACGACCGGTTTGTCTTTGCGACGAACTTTGGTTACAGCGGTCTGAGCACGTACAAAATCGATAATGGAGCAGTTAAGGTCGAAAAAGATCCGGCGTGCCCCAAAGTCCCTGGCGACGGCAAGTTTCGCGCGCTCAACGGGACCGTCAGCAGTGGACCGAGCGACAGTTGGATTTCGCCGGACGGCAATCACCTGTACCAAATATACGGAAACGCAAGCAAACTTGTCGGTTATTCCGTTCAGTCCGACGGCGCGCTCAACGAGATTTGCACATGCGATATTCCGTACAATAGTCCCGAGGGTCTCGCGGGATTTTGATCTGCCGTCTCTCCGATCGTGATTTGCAACGTTCGCAAGGTTCGGGCCGCCTCGTAGTGAGCGGATCCGATCGGGGCACACGGATCGTGGATGTCTACGAACGGTCTCCGATACGCGTCATGTTTCCAAAAATCAACAATGCGATAGACGAGGCCGTTCTCATCAACACTGCCGGGGGAATTGCGGGCGGCGACTGTCTTCAATACGACGTCACGGCACTTCCCGATGCGTCCATCGCCGTGACAACCCAGGCAGCTGAAAGGGTCTACCGGGCGTTAGACGAGCCGGCGCGTATTTCAACAATTCTCAACGTTCACGAAAAGGCAAAGCTCGCGTGGCTTCCTCAGGAAACAATCATTTTCAATTCGGCACGCATTCATCGGCAGATGGACGTGCAGATTTCGGGCGGCGCTGAACTGATTGCACTCGAGTGGCTGGTGCTCGGACGGACGGCGCACGGCGAGCAAATGACCGGCGGCAGCATAACAGACGCCTGGCGTGTGAAGAAAGATGACCGCCTCGTCTGGGCGGATAGTTTTCGCATAACCGACGATGTCTTTCCTCATCTACACGAAGAAGCACTCATCTCAAATTGCATCGCCTTCGGAACGCTGATCTATTCCGGAGCTGACGTCGACGCTCGGCTCGAAACTTTGCGTGGCACCTCGAGAGCCATGCAGTGCCGCTTTGCTGTAACAAAGGTCGCGGGACTGCTAATCGCTCGATTTGCCGCGATGCAATCCTCGCATGTGAGGCGCGGTCTGCGTATCTTTTTGGAAGAAGCCTCTCGAGTACCAAAGATGTGGTTAAGCTAACATGAATCTTACCCCGCGCGAAAAAGACAAACTTTTGATTTCACTTGCGGCTCTCGTGGCGCGCAGCCGGCTTGGGAGAGGCGTTAGATTAAATTATCCCGAGAGCGTTGCACTTATTACGGACTACATCTTAGAGGGCGCACGCGACGGTAAGTCGGTTTCCTATCTTGCATCGGAGGCCGGCAAAGTTCTGACGCGCGATCAGGTGATGGAAGGCATCTCGGAGATGCTTTATGAGATGCAAGTCGAGGCGACATTTCCCGACGGCACCAAGCTGGTTGCTATTCACGATCCAATTCGTTAGGAGCCCTATGATACCAGGCGAAATTGTTGCGGCGTCGGGCGAGCTTATTCTGAACGCGGACAGAGAAGAGCTTTCTCTGACTGTCGCCAACACTGGCGATCGACCGATTCAGGTCGGCAGTCATTATCACTTTGCTGAGACAAACGCCGCGCTTTCTTTCGATCGAAAAGCTGCACGCGGCTATCGGCTTGACATTCCGGCCGGAACCGCCGTGCGCTTCGAGCCGGGCATGTCGCGCGAGGTTTCGCTGATTCCGTATGCAGGTGCGCGGGTGCTTTACGGTTTTAACCAAGCCGTGATGGGACCACTGGAGTAACGTTTATGCCGCATAAAATGAATCGCGCGGCTTACGCGCAGATGTTCGGTCCTACCGTCGGCGACAAAGTGCGTCTTGCGGACACAGAACTCATGATCGAAGTGGAAAAAGACTTCACCGTTTACGGTGAAGAGGTGAAGTTCGGCGGCGGAAAAGTTATCCGCGACGGCATGGGGCAATCGCAGCGTACTCGCAGCGACGGCGCAGTCGACACGGTTATTACCAACGCGCTCATTCTCGATCATTGGGGCATCGTAAAAGCCGATATCGCCATCAAGGACGGACGCATCGCCGCTTTAGGTAAAGCCGGCAATCCTGATGTGCAGCCCAACGTCGACATCATTATCGGCCCTGGAACAGAAGTGATCGCTGGGGAAGGCACGATCGTCACGGCGGGCGGTATCGACACGCACGTGCATTTTATCTGTCCGCAACAGATCGATGAAGCGTTGAATTCCGGAGTCACGACGATGATAGGCGGCGGAACGGGACCCGCTGTGGGAACAAACGCGACGACGTGCACGCCGGGGCCATGGCACATTACGCGCATGCTTCAAGCGGCCGAAGCATTTCCGGTTAATTTCGGTTTTCTCGGCAAAGGGAATGCGAGCTTAGCGCCGGGACTCGTCGAGCAGATCGAGGCGGGAGCCTGCGGCCTGAAACTTCATGAGGACTGGGGCACGACGCCGGCAGCCATCGATTGTTGTCTCGCCGTCGCAGATGAAATGGACGTGCAGGTTGCGATTCACACCGACACGTTAAACGAAAGCGGCTTCGTCGAGCGCACGATCGAAGCATTCAAAGGCAGAACGATCCATACGTTTCACACGGAAGGTGCCGGCGGCGGACACGCGCCGGACATCATCAAAGTTTGCGGCGAAACAAACGTCCTTCCCGCATCGACTACACCGACACGACCGTATACGGTTTCCTCGACAGATGAGGCGCTCGATATGGTGCTGGTCACGCACCATTTGGACCGGCGCATTCCCGAGGATCTCGCGTTTGCCGAGAGTCGCATTCGCAAGGAAACAATCGCCGCCGAGGATATTTTGCACGACTTGGGCGCGCTTTCGATTATGTCATCGGACAGTCAGGCGATGGGCCGCGTCGGCGAAGTAATCCTTCGCACCTGGCAGACCGCAGATAAGATGAAACAACAATTCGGCGCGCTGCACGACGAGAAAGGCGGCAACGATAATTTTCGCGCTCGTCGTTACGTCTCAAAATACACGATCAATCCGGCAATCGCGCACGGGATTTCTTCTTACGTCGGCTCGATTGAGGTGGGGAAGCTTGCCGACCTCGTTATCTGGCAACCCGCGTTTTTCGGTGTAAAGCCGGACATGATTCTCAAAAGCGGCACAATCGCCGCCGCGGTAATGGGCGACCCAAACGCATCGATACCATTCCCACAGCCCAATTTCTATCGGCCGATGTTCGGCGCATTCGGCCGGTCTTTAACAGAGAGTTCAGTAGTTTTCGTAAGTCAAGCTTCGCTCGAAAGAACGCGAAAGCTCGGGCTGGCGAAACAGCTTCTGCCTGTAACCAACACGCGCAACATCGGCAAGCATTGCATGGTCTTGAATAGCGCCACACCGAGTATGGAAGTAAACCCGGAGACGTATGAAGTCCGCGCGGACGGCCGGCTGTTGACGTGCGAGCCCGCGAAAACACTACCCATGGCGCAACGCTACTTCATGTACTGATAGAACCGTGCACTCTGCTTCAATTTATCGTCCTGCGGGACATTGGCCGGAAGAAAACGCTTCCGGTACGCTAACGCTGGATTTCGACGCTCGGCATCGGCGCCGCATTCAGCTCACGACCGATCGGGGCGAAGATATTCTTTTGAACCTTCCAAAGGCTGTGGCAATGGCCGACGGAGACGGCTTGCAGCTCGACGATGCAAGATGGCTACGAGTTGAGGCTGCTGCAGAATCGGTGCTCGAAATACGGCACAGAGACCGTGATCAGCTGTTGCGTCTCGGTTGGCATTTAGGAAACCGGCATTTACCCACGGAAATTCGGAATGACGTTCTTCGAATCCGACCCGACCACGTGATCGAAGAGATGTTGCGCTCGTTCGGAGCAGATCTCGTGAAAGTACAGGGCCCATTCCAACCTGAAGGCGGCGCTTACAGCGATCACGGACATGAATGACGAGCAGAGCGATCTCACGCCGCTCTCACTCTTACGCTTGCAGAGCTGGCTCTCTCCGGCGTTTCCCATAGGGGCGTACAGCTACTCGCATGCGCTGGAATGGGCCGTGGAAGCGGCTTACATACGCGATCGCAAAACGCTGGTCGAATGGCTGGGTGTCGATCTGCGTTACGGCTCGGGACGAAATGAAGCCATCTTCTTCTGCGAGGCTTGGCGAAATGCGGATGATCACGATCGAGCAAGGCTTTTCCAAACGGCCGAACTTGCAGCAGCTTACCGGGCTACGCAGGAGTTTGCGCTGGAATCATCCCAGCAGGGCTCTGCCGCTCTGTCTATGCTGAACGAAGTGTGGCCCGATCGCATCGTCCATTGGCTGTGGCGTAGCATGCGCGACCGCGGCGTGCAGCCGGCGCTCTCCGTCGTTCTCGGCGTTCGTCTCGCACGACAACATATTCCACTGCGTCTCGCGTTACCGGCGTTTCTTCAAAGTTATATCGCCAATCAGGTCACTGCGGGTGTTCGTCTCATTCCGCTTGGCCAGACCGACGGGCAGATTGCCATCGCGGAACTCGAGGAAGCGGTGCTAGCGGCAAGCGCACAAGCCGAAAAAGCCTCGATAGAGGATCTCGGCTCCGCCGCTTTCATGGTGGATCTCGCTTCTGTTGCGCACGAAACTCAATACACGAGGTTATTTCGCTCATGAATTCTCATCGTCACGGCCCATTACGCGTCGGAATCGGCGGCCCGGTAGGCTCCGGCAAAACGGCGTTGATCGAAGCGCTGTGCAAGCGGATGCGCGACAACTATGAGATGTTTGTTATCACGAACGATATCTACACCAAGGAAGACCAACTCATTCTTACGAGGGCGGAGGCATTGCCGGCGGAACGGATTATGGGGGTCGAAACGGGCGGCTGTCCTCACACCGCGATCAGAGAAGACGCTTCGATGAATCTTGCCGCCATCGAAGAGATGAACCGCAAGTTTCCCGACGCGGAGTTGACGTTTATAGAATCGGGCGGCGACAATCTCGCAGCCACTTTTAGCCCGGAGCTGGCCGACTTAACGATCTACGTAATTGACGTTGCCGAAGGAGAAAAGATTCCACGCAAAGGCGGGCCGGGGATTACGCGTTCCGATCTGCTCGTTATCAACAAAATCGATTTAGCTCCATTCGTCGGCGCGAACCTTGCGGTAATGGAATCCGACGCGCGTAGAATGCGCAGCGACCGTCCCTTCGTTTTTACGAATTTAAAGACTCGCGACGGCATCGACGAAATTGAACGGTTCCTTATAGAAAAAGGCGGATTAGCATCGCAAAACTAGCGACGTCACGGCCGCAATGGTGCCGATGAGTGCGCGGTCTGTTTCAGAGTACATCCGTTCGTAATGCTTGACGGTAATTCCAGCGACGAGTGCGTTCGAACGAATTCGGGCGTGCACGAAGGTCAAGCGCTGGAGCCGGTACTTGCGAAGGCAATTTTTGTATTCAGCTGCTACGCGCATCCCGGTAAAGCTATCCATCGTTCCGATGGCACGCGGTTCGGAAATCTTCGGGTAGAGCGCGATTTCATCGAAACAGGATACCGAACCGTAAGTGCCTCGTCGATAGATGAAGCGGACCACAGCTTTTTTGCGCAGTCTCGTATCAGCGTGGATGACTCAAGAACCGCGGTGTGCCGCAACTCGATTACCCGCTGAGAGAATGCCGGAAGGCTAAGCTCGAAGAGCACTAAGCGTTGTCGTTGTCCAGCATGAGCGCGTCAGCTATGCGCTCCAGCAAAGCAAAGGATGGCCGGACGGCGCGGCCACCCTCTAATATCCCGTACCAAACGCGACTAACGCCGATCGCCTCAGCAAACTCTTCTTGACTGACGGCCTTCCGTACTCGGTTTGGAAGGCGCGCGAAGCCACCGAGTGACATGGCATGGACCGGTTTCGTTTTCTGCGCCCTTACGCTGCATCGTACAGCGTAAGCCGAGGTCCACTCGACGATAGCGCAGTTCGTGGGTCGTTGCCGTCCGGCCA
>CAZJLJ010000091.1:0-9565 GCA_964546935.1 uncultured bacterium
AAGCGTTTTTCGACGTAAGGGACCAACCCGCCGGCGTCGATCAGCTGCTGCATGAACGGTGGGAACTCCGCCGCTTTGTACTGCGTGCCCTTGGTGAGATTACGAATGATGCCGGTATTCGGCTCGACTTCAATCTCGTCGCCGCTTTCAATGCCCTCCACCGCTTCGGCCGATTCGAAGATCGGCAAGCCGATATTCAACGCATTACGGTAGAAAATACGCGCGAAGCTTTTCGCGATAACCGCCGACGTGCCCGAACCTTTAATTGCGATCGGCGCAACCTCGCGGCTGGAACCGCAACCGAAGTTCGTATCCGCAACGATAATGTCGCCGCTTTTCATCCGCGACGTATATTCCGGATCGATGCCTTCGAGCGCGTGCTTCCCAAGCTCCGCGGGGTCGATGATATTGCAATATTTTCCTGGGATGATCACGTCCGTGTCGACGTTCTTCCCGAATTTGTGCACGTTTCCGCGCAGTTTCGATTCCATTTATACGCCTGCCAATTCGAGAACGCGTGGGTCGGTAATCTTGCCCGTAAGAGCCGATGCCGCGCACGTCGCGGGAGATGCGAGATAAACTTCCGCCTTGGGCGAGCCCATGCGCCCGACGTAGTTGCGATTCGTGGTGGAGATCGCGCGTTCGCCGTCGCCGAGCGTGCCCATGTGCCCACCGAAGCATGCACCGCAGCCCGGCGTGTTCACCGCGCACCCGGCAGCGGCGAGCGTCGTAAGGATGCCTTCTTGCGCAGCTTGCATCCAAACTTTCTGCGAGCCCGGATTCACGATAACGCGCAGGCTCGGTGAGATCTTCTTCCCTTCCAAAATCTTTGCAACGACGCGCAAATCTTCGATGTAGCCGTTCGTGCACGATCCGATGAAGACTTGATCGACCGGAACGTCTTCCCGAGTTACTTCAGAAATAGGATGCACGTTGTCGGGCGTGTGCGGGCACGCGACTTGCGGTTCGAGCGAGGAAACATCGATGTTGATGATGCGTTCGTAGATCGCATCCTCGTCCGCACGATCGACGATGAACGGCCGGTCGGTACGTTCTTTGACGAACGCAATCGCTTTTTCATCGGCGTGGAAAATGCCGTTCTTAGCGCCGGCTTCAATCGCCATGTTTGCCATCGTGATGCGGCCGGTGATGGAAAGATTATCCACGGTCGATCCGTGATACTCGATCGCACGGTACGTTGCGCCGTCGATACCAAGTTCACCAACGGTGCGAAGCATCAAATCCTTCGCATAGACCAAGTTGCCGAGATTACCGCTGTAGACAATCTTGATCGTCCCGGGAACCTTCAGCCACACTTCACCAAGTACGAACGCGGCCGCGATATCGGTCGAACCCATGCCGGTTGCGAATGCGCCGAGCGCGCCGTACGTGCACGTATGTGAATCGCCGCCGACGATGACTTCACCGGGTGCAACCAGGCCTTCTTCGGGAAGCACGACGTGTTCGATTCCGCCGCGCCCAACATCGAAGAAATGCTTGATGTTTTGCTCGGCGGCGAAGTCTTTCATAAGCTTTGCAAGCTTCGCGGATTGCGCGTCTTTCGCGGGAACGAAGTGATCTTCGACGAGTGCAATTTTCTCGGTGTCAAAAACCTTCGTCGCGCCTTTGATTCCGCGCATCACGCCGATCGCAACCGCAGCGGAAAGCTCGTTTGCCAAAACGAGATCGACCTTGGCGTTAATAATTTGGCCCGGCTCAACCCGCTCTAGGCCGGCGTGGCGGGCGAGAATCTTCTCGGTGAGTGTCATCCCCATGATGAAGACGTTTACGCGGAGAACCCCCGTAGTCATGCAGGACCGAGAATTTGGCTTCGCCACGCGAGCCATCCACGCGGGCACACCGCCCGATCCAACGACCGGGTCGCGAGTGCAACCGATCTATCAAACCGCAGCGTTCGTCTTCGGAACAACCGAGCAGGCCGCCGAGTTGTTCCAGCTGCGCAGCTACGGACACATTTACAGTCGCATCAGCAATCCAACCGTTTCGGCATTCGAAGAAAGAATGGCGAGTTTGGAGGGCGGCCTCGGCGCTATCGCATTCTCCAGCGGTCTTGCAGCCCAGCTATGTTTGGTTCTTTCGCTAGCGCAAAACGGCGACCACATCGTCAGCTCGCAAAACATCTATGGCGGAACGGTCACGCAGTTCAGCGTCACGCTGAAGCGCATGGGCATAGATACCAGTTTTGCGCCGGTCGACGACTTGAAGGCTTTGCGCGCGGCCATAACGCCGAAAACGAAGATGCTCTTTGCCGAAACGATCGGGAACCCGTCCGGGCAGCTCGCGGACCTCGAGGCACTCGCGGCGCTCGCCCATGAACACGGCATTCCGCTTGTGGTTGATAACACGTTTGCGTCACCGTACCTGTGCCGGCCGATCGAATACGGAGCCGACCTAGTTTTACATTCGGCAACCAAGTTCATCAGCGGACACGGCACTACCATGGGCGGCGTGCTTATCGATTCGGGCAAATTCGATTTCGGGAGCGGCAAGTTTCCTTTGCTCTCCGAACCAAGCCCCGGATACCACCAAAAGGTGTTCACCGAAACGTTCGGCGAGTATGCGTTCCTCATGCGGGCACGGGCTGAAGTGCTGCGCGACGTCGGCGCGCAGATGTCACCGATGGACGCGTGGCTTTTGCTCCTCGGATTGGAAACGCTTCCGGTGCGCATGAATGCACACGTCGCGAACGCGTTGCTCGTCGCGAAATTTCTGGAAAAACGTCCCGAAGTCGAGTGGGTCCACACGCCCGAGATGGGTTCGATCTTCACTTTCGGCATTCGCGGCGGCCGCGAAGCCGGACGGCGCTTCATTGACTCGCTTGAATTGTGGAGTCATCTCGCAAACGTCGGCGACACGAAATCGCTCGTCATTCATCCGGCATCAACCACGCACTCGCAGCTAAGCGACGAGGAGATGCACAAGGCCGGTGTCGCGCCCGAAGCGATCCGCCTCTCCGTGGGGTTGGAAGACGTGGACGATTTGCTGTGGGATTTGGACAACGCCTTGCAGCAATCGCAACTCGATCTCGTGGGAAGTGCAAGATGATTCTTGTCACGCCGTCGCAACGGCGCGCTCTTTTGGACCGTTCGCGTACCGTCGCGATCGTTGGCGCATCGAATAATCCATTACGTCCGAGCTACACGGTCTTTTCGTATCTGCGAACGCAAGGGCGTTTTCAGATTGCGGCAATCAATCCGACGATCGAACAGATCGACGGCGTTAGCGCCTACCCATCACTCACCGCGTACGCCGCGGAGCAGGGTGCGCCCGACATCGTGGACGTGTTTCGCAAATCAAGCGAAGTCGTTCCGCTCGTGCAAGAAGCCATTCGCGTCGGAGCCAAAGCGATCTGGTTTCAATACGGCGTTATCAACGAAGAGGCGATCCGCCTTGCCGACGAAGCGGGAATGGATGTTGTTGTAGACCGTTGCATAAAAGTGGAGAGCGCTCGCTTCAACGGCGGTCTTTCCACCACGGGGCTGAACTCGGGGATCATCACGAGCCGCCGTCGATGAGTTACCGTTCCGAATCCGAAGCTCTCGACACCGAACTTCTGCAGATCATCGAGCGCTGGCATCGCACCGAAGCCACGCTCTCGGAAGCTGATTTTGAAGATCTGGCGCTTCGACTCTTTGCCTACCAGGTTCGCTACGACGAGCCGTACGCAAAGTACGCAGGCAGCTTTGGGTATTCGGCAACGCATCTTCCGAAGAGCTGGCACGAAATTCCGGCTGTGCCGGCCGACGCCTACAAAGAAGCGAAACTGGCAACGTTCGACGTAAGCCACGCCGCGCTCGCCTTTGAAACAAGCGGCACAACCCAAGGCGTCGGCGGACGTCACTACATGGAGACCAAAGCTCTATACGACGCGGCGCTGCTCGCCGGGTTCGACTATTTCATGTTGCCGGACAAATTGAAGCTGCGTTACCTTAACGTCGTACCGAACCCCGTGCTTCGTCCACAATCTTCGCTTGGTTACATGATGGCTTCGGTCAGCGCAAAACGCGGCGACGAAAATACCGGCTGGTACGTCCGGGCCGACGAAATTCTGATCGATGCATTCCTCGCCGATCTAAGTGATGCAGTGGAAAATGGCCGGCCTCTCTGCATTGCATCAACCGCCTTTGGACTCGTGCATATCGTCGACGCGATGAAAGAGCGCGACGTCTATCTGCCGCTACCCAGCGGATCCAGAATAATGGAGACGGGCGGCTTCAAGGGCCGCTCGCGTATCGTCGATCGTGAAACGCTATACGCGGAAGTTTGCGAACGCTTCGCGTGCGTTGAAGACGACATCGTAGCCGAATACGGCATGACGGAGTTGACGTCGCAATACTACGACACGGTGCTGCGAGACATCGAGGACAACACCGGCGGCGTGCGCTACAAGCAAGCTCCGCCGTGGCTGCGCCCACGCGTCGTCGCTCCCGACGGTCACACGTTACCGAACGGCGTCGTCGGCGCACTCGTTCACGTCGATCTTGCAAACCGTTCGTCGTGCGTGGCGATTCAAACGGAAGATCTGGGCGTTCAATTCGACCGCGGTCTGGTCTTAATCGGACGCGAGCAAGGCGCTACGTTGCGCGGCTGTTCCCTGGACGCAGAGGAGTTGCTGCGTCGATGACCGCGCTTGCAAGAGTTCCGGCACGCCGCATCATCGCTGCAATAGCCGATGCAGCGGAACGATGGAGCGACGCCGATTTTCCGCCGCGCGTGCGCCTGCTGGACCGCATCGTCGAACGGACCGGGTATTCACTGCCGGCGGTCGAGTACGCGCTCGATCAGCTCTTCTTCTCCATCACGCGCCCTTCGCTCGTGGAGACGATCGAAAGCGAAACCGGCTCGGTCGAAGCGCTCGACGGTTTCGCGGAACGTGCGGAAACGCTGCACGCGTATGCGGCGCCGCTTGGAAAAGTCTGCGTTATCTCCAGCCGTACGACGATCGGCGTCGCAATCGTCCCGGCGATTTTCGCGCTGTGCGCGAAATGCGACGTTGTCGTGAAAGACCGCGAAGACGGCCTCGTACGCGCGTTCTTCGCTTCACTGGCCGAAGAAATGGACGAATTCCAAGACGCTGCAACGGCCGCAGCATGGGACGGCGTTGATTCAAACGTCGGCCTGGCGTCGTTCGACGCGGTCGTTGCCTTCGGCTCGGATGAAACTATGGCGCAAATCCGGCCGCGAACGTCACCGGAATGCCGGTTCATTTCGTTTGGATCTAAAGCAAGTCTCGGTTACGCAGGACGCGATGCGCTGACCGCATCGAAGATTCGGGAATTAGCCGCGGGCGCAGCGCGAGACTTGGTGCTTTATGAAACGGAAGGTTGCGTTTCGCTGCACGCGTTATTCGTTGAACGAGGCGGAGATCTCGACGCGACGGCGGTTGCCAAAGAAATAGCGGCCGCCGTTGAACGCGCGAGCATTGAATTTCCGGCCGGTTCGCGAGACGCGGCGGTCAGCGCGCGTTTCGCGAGTACCAGAAATCTTGCCGCATTCCGCTCCGCCGGCGGCAGCGGTGCCGTCTTCTCCGATCAGGCCGCAACTTTTCTGGCGGTACTCGACCCGCCGCTGCAAGAAGCGCCGCATTTTCTTCCGCGCTCCCTTTCGATTCATTCGGTCGATGGCCCGGAAGATGCGCTGGAATACGTTCGCCGCCATCGTCTTCCCATCGAAGCCGTTGCAGTGGCCGGAGAGCGTTCCGACATCGTAAATATGGCGATCGAAATGGGAGCAAACCGAATCACGCGCTTCGGCCGGATGCAACGCCCGCCGCTCGCGGAAACGCACGGCGGCCGTCCGCGTATCGCGGAGTTCATTCGCTGGATCACCAAGGACGCATGAACGACGACTTAGAGTCAATCGCCGGTAACGTGCCGGGCGCGCGAACGTTCGATTTGCATGCGCCGCTTCGGCGCTACGAGTCGCGCAACGTAACCTACGTCGGCGAAGATTTTCCCGTGTTCTGGGAATCCGCCAATGGCGCGACGGTAACCGATGTCGACGGGAACCGCTATATCGACTTGACGTCTGCCTTCGGAGTGGCGAACGTCGGACACGCCAACGAGCGCGTCGTTCGCGCGATCCACGATCAAGCCACACGGCTGATGCATGGAATGGGCGACGTGCATCCAAGCGAAGTGCGCACGCAGCTTCTCGAGCGCCTCACTTCCATTCTGCCGGCGGGCCTAACCAAGACGTTCCTTGCGACAACGGGTTCGGAAGCTGTTGAAGCGGCGATGAAAACGGCGGTGCTTGCTAGCGGAAAACCGCGATTCGTCAGTTACGCCGGCGCATATCACGGGCTTTCCCTAGGTGCGCTGATCCTTTCCGGCATCCCGAAGTTTCGCGAACCATTTGCGCCGCTTGTGGCCGACGACGCGATCCAACTGCGTTATCCGCGTGCCGGAATCGATTCCGTCGCGACGGAGCTCGCACAGTTACAAGAAGCCATTGGTGCTCGCGACGACATCGCGGCGATCGTGATCGAGCCCATCCAAGGACGCGGCGGTTGCATTCTTCCCCCGGACGGCTATTTAGCAGGTGTGCGTGATTTTTGCGACGAGCATAAGATTCTTTTGATCTTCGATGAGATCTACACCGGATTCGGACGAACCGGGAGGTGGTTCGCATCCCAGCACGAGGGCGTAATACCGGACATCATCTGCATTGGAAAGGCCATGGGTTCCGGCTTTCCAATTAGCGCGGCGGTCGCTCGCGAATCAATTATGGATGCATGGCCGCTTTCCAATGGCGAAGCGCTCCACACCTCGACGTATCTTGGAAACCCCATGGGCTGTGCGGCAGCAATCGCGACGATCGAAGAAATGGAGCGCGGAGGCCTTCCCGATCGCGCACGCGACTTAGGCACGGCACTTGGCGTGCGCCTTCAGAAACTAGTATCGAAAAATAGCGTTGTCGATGTACGCGGACGCGGCCTCATGTGGGGCATTCAAGTATTAAGTGCCGAATACGCGGATCGAACGGTAAGGGCTGCGCTCGCCCGCGGCGTCATTTTGTTACAAGCCGGACCCCAAGGAGACGTGCTCTCCATAACTCCACCGCTGATCATCAGCGAACGGCAACTCAATCGCGCCATCGATATTTTGGAAGAGGTACTGTGAAGGTCTATCGCATCGGCATCAGCGGCGCCGGCTTCGGCGTCAAAGCTCATCTCCCGGCTCTCATCGCCCATCCACGTTTCGAAGTCGTTGCGCTCGCGTCGCCATCAACGGCTCAGGCAATCGCGAAAGAACGCAACATTCCGCACGCGTTCACTTCCTGCGAAGCGATGCTCGCGGGCGTAGATCTCGATGCCGTCGTTATTTCATCGCCGCCCTTCACCCACCGCGATGATGTCCTCGCGTCGTTGGATGCGGGCAAACATGTCATTTGTGAAAAACCTTTTGCGCTCAACGTTGCGCAAGCCGAAGAGATGGTTGCTGCTTCTGAACGCGCCGGCACGGCCTGCGGAGTCGCACATGAATTCCGGTTCTTGCCGGATCGCCAAGCGTTGAAACAGCTGGTTGTCAACAATCATCTCCAACCGTTGCGCGAACTAGAGATGACGCATCTTCTTCGCTGGCTTCGTGCCGAAGCAACGGAACGCCATCGCGGCTGGTGGTTCGAAAAGGAAAAGGGCGGCGGTCTTTCGGCCGCGATGTTTTCGCACACAATCGACACATCGAATTGGATTGCAGGCCGGCCGCCGCAGCGTGTCCTTGGATTCTTACGAACGGCGAACCCGATCCGCCACGACAAAGATGGCGAATTCCGGAGCACCGTCGACGACGGGTGCTTCGCGCTTTTAGATTACGGCGACGGATTCGTTGGACGGTTGACTTGTGATGCCACGGTCAACGTCGATTCTTTTACGCTCGCGGTGCACGCCGAAAACCGAACCGCGGTGTCCAGTGGAATTCACCACCACGAAACGACCCTCTACACGATCGACAGCGAAGAGACGAACGAACTGCAACTCAAGCCCCCGCCATACGAAAAGTTCAAGAGCGCGGGTGGAAACGTTCCCTATCTGATGGAGCTTTACGACGAATTCGTGAAGCAGATCGAAACGGGAACGAGCGCCCTCCCGAGTTTTCAGGAGGCGCTCGAAACGCAACGCGTTTTAGAAGCGATCGGTTATTCTACGGCAGGCTTGGATCGTTCAGTGCGGTAGCCATCGCCCGATAAACGTTTAGCCGCCCGCAACCCTGTTTCGAATCGCTGATGTCGTCGGCGGTGCTACACAGCAACTGCTTCATCTTCGCCGGCGTTCCGTACGAAGAGTTCACCGATAGAATCAACGCTGCCGCGCCGCCCACGTGCGGCGTCGACATTGAGGTTCCGTCGATAAGGATGAAGCAGTAGTTTCCGTCGCCGAACGGAGACACACCGCAGATTCCGGCATCTTTCGACGTCCACGGGGTCGACGTCCAGATGTTGGTGATCCAATGCAGATTGTCTTGATCGTTCACCGACGCGCCGTCGCCGCCCGGCGCAACAATGCCCCACGAAGCCGCGCTGCGCAACGTATTCAGCGAACCGAATTGGCTGTAGCTAGGAACGTACTCGTGCCGCGTACCGGTGAAGCCGGTACCGTTGGGTTGTCCGTCGTTCCACGCGCTCGCACCGGCCGCAATGACGCTCGGGTCGCATGCCGGCGCCCCGACACCACTGCCGCCGGCGTTTCCTGAAGCAGCGACGACTATGACGTTATGCTGAATCGCATTAGCAACCGCGGAACCTTCCAGCGAATCAGGATCTTGCCCGTTCACGCAATTGTTTCCGCCGAAGCTAAGGCTGATCACGTTTGCGCCATTGCTCACAGCATCGTTGATCGCGGCTGAAATATCTGCCGAACTCGCGCTGCACTGCGGATCGGTGGTCGTTTTCATCGAACAATTATTATCCGGCGTGGGGAAGACGCGATAAAACATCAGCGCGACGTTGCCCGCATCACCCGCAAAACCAAGACCGTTCGCTACGTCGTCGCCCGCGATACCCGCTACGTCGGTTCCATGTCCGTCAGGATCGGTCACAAACGTTCCGGTGCTCAAATTTCCCGACGGATCGGTGATGTAACACTGCGTCCGAACGATATCGGCTTTCGTGAGATCGGGATGCGTAACGTCTACGCCGGTATCTATGATCGCGAGACGAATCGCCGTCGCGCCCAACGCGTTGGCGTTGACTATGGTACTTCCGTTATTTGCCTGGCTGTACGCAAACGCGTGCTCGAGGAATTCCACGTGCATGTCCCACTGCCCGAACGTCGTGGCATCCTCGTACAGTTGAGGCGTACCGTTCCCGTCGAAGAACGGGTCGTTCGTTAAGAACGGATTCGTTTTCATTGGGAAGCGCCGTTGCACGGGGCTTACGCTTACCACTCCGGACATCGAACGCAGCGAAGCCGCAACCGTGTCGCTTGTTGCCGAATCGACGGAGACGACACGCGCAGACCGCCCCAGTTTGTCGAACGTTAAGTCGTGCACGGTCGTCCCGTTGTAGGCGCGAACCTTCTCGTCCAGCGCCTGCGCGACGTTTTGTC
>CAZJLJ010000092.1:0-9158 GCA_964546935.1 uncultured bacterium
TGATGAAAAGGGTGTGAGCCCTGTGTGGCAGGGCTCACGTGTTTCTAACTAACAGTACGGGCCGGAGCAGCCGCCGCCACCGCTGGGAGGTGGTGTTCCGCCTGTCGCTGCTGCGGGACGAGCGACGTGCCAGTGGCCGCCGAATTCCGGAAAGTTATCGCCGTTGGCTTGATCGCGACCGTTATCGCCGGAGTAGGTGTAGAGCGGATGCCCTTGATACGCAAACTGCATGCCGCTGCCATCCGAACGCGAAATAATCGTGATATTTCCGGCAGCTTGCGCTCCGCTCGCCGGCGCAAAGATCGGCCAAATCGATAAGCATCCGCCGGTGCACGTTCCACCAGTCGCGGTATCGACATCCAAAAAGTAAAGTGTTTTGTGGCTTGACGGATCGACGAACGCAGCCGATGAGCCGACGGTTTCCGATAGCGGAAGATTTCCCGAGCCTGAGCCGGAGGGCGCGCTCGGAGCGGGAGCGGGAACGATCGGTGCTCCGCCGCCACCGCCGCTGCTTCCACCTCCGCCGCACGCTGCTAGCGCGAGCGCTGCAAAGCACAGCGAAAGTGCAAACTTGTTTCGCATTTGAACTCCTCATTAATTGCAGGACGACTGCCCGTAGTTAACTGGCAAATCATGAGGAAAGTCTGAAGCGAGTTAAACGCGTTCGATGACGGCGCGCGTGCAATATTGATCGGCGACGGAATAATAAAGATGGATCACGTCGTCGATTTCGATTGCCGACGCCGCGAATGCGATATCCGTATCGTCGAAGTTCCGTTTGATGTGCGGCAGCACAATCGGCGCCTCAGAACGCGCCAGCACACGTGTGTAATCTGCATCGAATACGACCCAACCGATGCGCCAGTGTGCATCACGCGTTGCGCCGTTGTAAAACATAACGGGATATTCAGGATTCGAGTTGAGGATCGGCCCGGTACTTAGGTGCCATGAATCCCAACGGTCGGGCCGTGACTTAAAGAGGGGTGAAAGAATTTCCCACGGTCCATCGACAGTTTCGGAACGCGCGAGTCCGATCTTCGATTTATCCTCGTGCGCGTACTCGAAAAAGAGGCGCCATGTGCCGTCCGCGGCTTGAATGATCTCCGCCTCTTTCGGGTTCATCGCGAGTTCAGACGACGGCAATGCGATTCCGCGTTTCCGGAGATGCTTGAGGTCCTCGCCACTCGCCAGCAGCAACTCGCCGCGTTTGAGGCCTTCATTCCAACCGCTATAGTAGACGAAGTATGTGTCGCCCACGCGCGCTAACGTCGGATCTTCACAGCCTCCGTTGTCGTACGCACTTGGATCCGGATCCGGAGCGATATCGGGAGCTTCATCGAGCTTGAACGAAAGACCATCTTGCGACTCGCCATAATGAACGCGCGCGACTTTCTCTGAAGCGTTCGTCGAAAAATTCACGACGCGCAGCAGAAGTTTGAACCCGTCATCCTCAAGCCACACAAACGGGCTCAGCTTGTACATCGACGTAAGCTGGTCGGAACACTCCCAGTGCAGCTCATCGAGCTGCAACAAGCGGAAATCGTGTGTTTTCGACGGGACGGGTTGTCCGTGCATCGATCGCCTCTCTTTCGAACATCCATGGAACGCCTAGCGATCCCGACCGGATCGCTCAGTGCACGGTTCAACCGCGTGGTGGACGGCCCCAACCGGATTGGACGTACTTGCCGTCCACTACGATCGCCGGAACGGTCGGATCGCCCCCGGTATATTCGAACATCCGCTTGCGCGCCGCCGTATCGTTCTGTGCATCGTGCACGACGTACGGAACACCGCGCGCGTCGTAGTGTTCCATCGCCTGATCGCAATACGGACAGTCCGGATTGATGTAGAGTTCGATCTTCCGGTCGCCTTCGAGATTCGCTACATCCATCGCCATAATCGTTATCCTCCACGCCTTTCCCGAATTCTACACCGCCGCTCATGAATGAAACCCAAGCGGACGAAAACCAAGAGAGCGGTCGTGCGTTTAGGCGCCCGCGTTTCTTCGTTTACTTATCGCTGGAGGCTAGGGTGAAGAATCTCATTGGCGCATTAGGAGTCTCGATCGTAACAGCCGTCGGTGTTCTGGCCGCGTCGCCGGAAAAGCCGCCGCCGCCCGCTGCGGTTCCTGCACCGATCGTTCTCGACAGCTGCCGCGCAGAGTATGCCGGTGGCTGGCTTGTGAAGTCGATCAGTGCGCTCCGCATCAAGTTCACGAACGAAGGGGATAAGACCGCAACCGTTCTGCGCGTAGCGGTGACTTTCAACAACAATACGCTGAGCGTGCGCGACGTGGGGAGCTTCGCTCCAAACGTCACTATCGATCACCGATTCCGCGATTTGACCGGCGAGAACATGAAGTTCGGGCTCTCGCACGAGGATCAGCCGTCGACGTGCAAAGTGCAGTTCGTGAAATTCAGCGACGGCACGATGTGGGCGCCAGGCGATCAAACGGAAACGCAAGCGGATCCATCGCCGTCGCCGTCGCCGGATGCGTCGCCGTCGCCACAAGCGTCTGCGAGCGCGCATCCGTAAGTTTAAATTTGTTTGCTGCGGGAATGTCGTTTCTTAGCAGCCGGTGGAACACCGGCGGAGAGGACATGCACTGATGGCGGCTCGCAAAAAGACGACTGCTAAAACGACCGGTTCGCGAAAGAAAACCTCGCGCAAGTCGAACCCCGCGAAACGCGCAACAGCGGCCGTTTCGCGGACCGCGAAGAAGACGGCCGACGCGGCGGAATCTGCGGTGAAGAAGACCCGGACGGCGGCGAAGAAAGCCGTTCCAGAGATGAAAAAGGCCACGAAGCGTGCGCGCTCGGTTGGTGCGGCGCTAGAAATCGTTGGTGCGGCAATCGAGACCGGAGCGGGCGTCGTAGATCGCCTGGTAAACGGCGGTTCCAAAAACCCCGCCAGTAACGGCGACACGAAAAACGGCAGCGGTACCCGAAAGGGACGCAAGTCCGGCGAGGCTCGGAACACAGCGCGGCAAACGCAGACGCGCAAGACAAACGCTCGCAAAGCGACGCGCAAGACGCGCACCCGCTAAACAAAAGAAGCCGCCCCGCCGGGCGGCTTCTCTGTTCGGGTACGCTAGTCTATTGGGAAGCCGGCGTGCTGCTCGCGGTATTGGCATTGCCGTTGGCGTTAGCGTCGCTTAGGAACTTCACTTGCACGACGGTTCCGGGTTTTACGTCGATGTCGGTTTTCATCTGTTGCGACAGCGCGTAACCGCCCGCCGCGCCCATCATGCCGCCGTGCTTCTTGCCGGCTACTGTATGTCCGGCGACGGCACCGCCGATCATCAGCCCGATAGTACGCAATTTGTGCGATTTCGCGTCGAACTCATTCGCTGAGATCAGTTGAACGTTTACCGGCGCTGTCGTGCCATCAGGCATGCGAATATCATCAAAAACGATTGTCATGCCGGGTTTGCGTCCCATGCCGGCGGGTGTGACGTTTTCTAAATGGCCTTCGATTTGAGAACCATTAAGCGCAGGGTTCTTATGAACAAGCGTGTCGGTTTGAACCAAGACAAACGTGTCGCCGTCATGGCTCTTCTTCGAACTGATCTCTTGCTTCAATTTTCCGTAATAGACCGTGCCCGCTGTAACGACGGCCGGTCCTGAACCGGCCGGCGCTGCCGAGCCCGCGCTTTGCGTCGAAACGTTGGAGCTCTTACCGCAGCCCGCCAACGGTAAAGCAATAGCAGCGCACATCGCCGTCGCGATCAAACCTCGAATCATGATGCTCCTCCTTCAGCTTGAATGGGGGTTAGAACAAGAGCGGCGAATGGCCTTTTATGCGATGGCGGTCGTTCGCGGTATTGAGCGTTACGTTCTTTATGTTGCTGCTTGACTTTTCGATCGTCAACGTCGCGTTGCCGGCGATGGAGAGCGGCCTAGGAATGCCGCAATCGCAAGCGCAGTGGGTTATCAGTACCTACGCTATCGCATTGGCCGGTTTTCTGATGCTCGCCGGTCGTTGCAGCGATCTCTACAATCGGCGCACCATCTTCATGTTTGGGCTAGCCATTTTTACCGCCGCTTCGTTTGTCGGAGGGCTTGCGCCGAATCCGCTCGTGTTAATTGTGATGCGTGCGATTCAGGGCTTCGGCGCCGCCATTGTGACGCCATCGGCGATGGCGATTCTGATGGAAATTTATTCCCAAGAAGAAGAACGGCAACGAGTTCTCGGGATGTGGAACACGATCGGTAGTGCCGGACTGGCTGCGGGCGTGCTAGTAGGCGGCGTGCTCACGCAATTTTTCGGATGGCGATCGGTCTTTTTCGTAAACGTCCCGGTTGGAATCGCGATTTTGATTCTAACGCCGCTGATTATTCCGAAAGAGACACGAGCGAGGTCCACGCAACCACTCGATATTACGGGCGCGATTCTACTAACCGCAAGCCTGGTGTTGTTCGTGTTTGCCATTGAATCGATTGCGGATCGCAGCATCGATTGGGACACGTGGGCCGAGCTTGCGGCCGCGTGCGCATTCTTCGTATTTTTCGTTGCGGTGGAACGGCGAGCCAAGGCACCGCTCGTTCCGGCGCGATTGTTTCAATACGACAACATGATCGCCGGTAATGTTGATGTTGCGTTGCAAGCCGCAGCATATGTCTCGGCCTTCATCTTCGCCTCGATTTTTTTACAGCGCGAAAATTCATGGTCCCCGCTAGCCACGGGACTGGCATTTCTCCCTTCGTCGCTCGCAATTACGCTCGTTGCCGGTCCTCTGTCTGCTCCGCTCATCAAACGCATCGGCCCGCGTTCACTCGGGACCATTGGCGGAGTATGCATGCTTGCCGGAGCATTGATGCTCATCGCAATGAGACCGCAGCAATCGTTTATTGCAACGCTGCTGCCGGCGACGATTCTAATTGGTCTCGGCGGTATGTTTACGTATCAAGTCGGTTTCATTGGAGGCCTTGCGAAAGTGAGCAGTGAGGAGCAAGGCGTGGGTTCGGGTTTGATGAACACGAGTCTGCAAACCGGGATCAGTATCGGCGTTGCGATCGCTGCCGCATTGTCAACGGCTTACGGCCTGAAGTGGGCATTCATCGTCTCCGCCTGTTTTGCAGCACTAACGCTGCTAACGTGCGCGATCGGGATCAAGCCGACGGCCGTCGCGCCAAAACGGCACATCATTCCAATGGGAAAGGCCGCGTTACCCGCGCATCATTTGTAACGTTTGTTCCGAGCTCAGAGAATGGTCTTTCGGAACTTGATAAGGCGTTCCACTTCCTCGAACCCGCATGCCAAATGAACGCGCAACGAAGTGGTGTTGTGAATCTCCGTATCTGAGGCGAGTTCCGTAAAACCGCGTTCGCGCGCCCACTGCTCGGCCTCCCGCATCAAGGCTTTTCCAACTCCGTGGCAACGAACGAATGGTTCGACGTACCAGCCCTCGACATGCGGAACCGGCATTGAATCGCAACCGTCGGAGAACGGGCGAATTGCTAATTCGAGAAAACCGGCTGGTCGCGCGTCGTCCGTTTCGGCAATAAATGCCGCTGCAATCATCGCCGAGCCGCCGTTTGCAAACGCGGCTGCTTCATGCACGAGTTCAGCGATCTCCGCCTCCGGCCAAAGCCGTGCGCGCATTGCGGCCCAAGCCGCTGCGTCGCGGGGTGCGATAGGTCTAATCATTACTCGTTACGACCTGTTGCGGGCGACTTCAGTCGCAGCAACCTCTGCTTCGATAGGAACGAACCTCGCGTTCTATAAGCCTGTTAGCGAAGGGAACTCCAGATGCAGCAACGTGCGGTCAACGACTTCACGATCCGGGTAGCTACGGTTAACGGGTCAGGAAGCCAATCGTCTAATCTCGTCCTTACCAACGCGATCTTTCGCCTTGGAATCCCCGTCGCACCAAAAAACGTGTTTCCCTCGAATATCGAGGGCTTACCCACGTGGTTCGACGTGCGGATTAGCTCGAAAGGCTACCAATGCCGCACTCGCGACATCGACGTACTGGTCGCCCTGAACGCGACGACGTGGCGAAGCGACGTTGCCGCAGTAAAGACCGGCGGCGTGGTGATTCACGAAGCAACCTACCCCGTGAGCGGCGATACCCAGCGCAGCGACCTGAAATACTACGCAGTTCCGTTCAACGCGATGGCTAAAGAAGCGTTCAAAGACGGTGCGCTGCGCAAATATTTGCTAAACATGATTTACGTCGGCGTGGTCGCGGAATTGCTTGGCATCAACGAAGACGTGATCGAAGCGTCGCTTGCGGCGCAGTTCAAAAAAAAGCCGTCGGCCGTTACGACCAACATGGAGGCCGTGCGTCTGGGCTATAACTACGCACGCGAGAATCTAAAGAAAACCGACGGTTACGCGCTCGAACCGATGGCAGGGGCCGTCGATGGATTGATGTTCATGGACGGCAATCGCGCTGCAGCCTTCGGATGCCTCATGGGCGGTTGCACCGTGGCGGCATGGTATCCCATTACGCCGTCGTCTTCGCTTTGCGAATCGTTCATTCAACTTGCCGATCGCTATCGTGTCGACAGCGAAACAGGTGAACGGAAAGTCGCGATCGTGCAAGCGGAAGATGAGCTTGCAGCGATCGGCATGGTGCTCGGTGCGGGGTGGGCGGGCGCCCGTGCGATGACGTCGACTTCGGGCCCGGGACTTTCGTTGATGGCGGAGTGGGCGGGTTACGGTTATTACGCCGAAGTGCCCGGCGTTATTTTTGACGTGCAGCGCGCCGGCCCGTCAACAGGGCTCCCCACGCGCACGATGCAAGCCGATGTGGCGTTTGCCTACCACCTATCGCACGGCGACACGAAACACATCGTGCTGTTGCCGGGAACGGTTCTCGAAGCATACGAGTTTTCGATGGAAGCATTCGATCTTGCCGATCGTTTCCAAACGCCGGTCTTCGTCCTTTCCGATTTGGATCTCGGGATGAACTCCTGGATGACGAAGCCGCTGCCTTATCCTGACAAACCTTTCGACCGTGGAAAAGTGCTAACGGCCAACGATTTGAACAAGGTGGATTCGTGGGGGCGGTATCGTGATATCGATCACGACGGCATTCCGTATCGAACGCTTCCGGGAACCGAGCACAGCAATGCCGGTTTCTTTACCCGCGGAACGGGTCATGACGAAGAAGCGCGCTACTCCGAGCAGCCCGAGGTATGGCAGCGCAATCTCGACCGGCTTCTGCGCAAGCACGATACAGCGCGCACGGTTGTGCCGCAACCGTTGATCGAGGAAAAAGGCAATCCCGCTGCGATCTTAGCATACGGGACGACGCATCATGCCGTCGCTGAAGCACGTGATTCTTTAAGCGGAAGCGGCATCGACGTAGATTACATTCGCGTCCGCGCGTTGCCGTTCTCGCCCGAAGTTTCGTCGTTTATCTCGCGGCACGAACGCGTCTATGTCGTCGAGCAGAACCGTGACGGGCAAGTGTACAGCTTGTTGCGCTCTGAGCTTCCGTCCCATCTTGTCGGGCGCTTGCACTCGATCCGTCACTACAACGGCGTCCCGATCGATGCCCAAGCAATCATTGAACCGCTTTTGGTTGCCGAGCGCAAACCGGCGGTCGTTGCGGAGTAATTCATGACTGCAAACGTAAATCTCATCGGACTAACTCGCGAAATTTACAAGGGTCTGCCCACGACGTTGTGTGCCGGTTGCGGCCACAACTCGATTACCAACCACCTCATCAAAGCGCTTTACGAGTACGGTGTAGAACCGCACAAACTCGCAAAGATGAGTGGGATCGGTTGCTCTTCGAAAACGCCCGCGTATTTCGTCGAGCAAGCGCACGGGTTCAACGGCGTGCACGGGCGCATGCCGTCGGCCGCAACGGGAGCAAAGCTTGCAAATCGCGAGTTGCTCGTTCTCGGCATAAGCGGCGATGGCGACACTGCCAGCATCGGCTTGGGCCAGTACGCACATATGATTCGCCGGAATCTCGACGCGGTGTACTTGGTAGAGAACAACGGCGTGTATGGCCTAACGAAGGGCCAATTCTCGGCAACGGCCGACGTTGGTTCAACGATGAAGGGCGGCGCACGAAACGAGTACAGCACGATCGACGTGTGCGGCCTAGCAATCGAGTTGGGCGCTACTTTCGTCGCGCGCTCGTTCTCGGGCGACGGCAAACAGCTCGTGCCGCTTCTGCAAGCCGCTATTTCGCATCGGGGCACTGCGATTCTGGACATCATCAGCCCCTGCGTTACGTTCAACGATCACGAAGGCTCGACGAAGAGTTACGCCTACGTCAAAGATCACGATTTCGTCTTGAACGCGCCCGACTTCATTCGTGGCAGCGAAGAGATCGTCGTTGACTACGAGCCCGGAACGGTGCAGGACATCGAGCTCGAAGACGGCTCGCACGTACTGCTGCGCAAACTCGATCGCGATTACGACGCCACGAATCGCATCGCGGCGATTGAAACGATCCATCGTTCGCGCGACAACGGCGAATTCGTGACCGGCTTGCTTTACATCGATCCGAAAGTGGCCGACTTGTGCGAACGGGAGAAGCTTACTAAAACGCCGCTCAAAGATCTGAAAGAAGACGATCTGCGCGTGAGCCGCGAGGAGTGGAGCCGCCTGTTTGGTTAGCGGCAAACCGCACGTTTCTCGCGCTACGCTCCTGGGAACTTCCTGAGAGAAGCAATTCGTTTGGCATGCATAAAGCCAAAGGAGGCAGTTCTTATTATGAAGTTCTTACGTCTCGGAGTTCTCACACTCGCGGCTTCAATGATTGCCGCACCCGTCCTCGCTACACCGAATGCCATGCACAACATGCATAACGCGATGGCGAAGACCGTTCTCAATATCAACATGGGCCAGCTAAACAATTCGAAACAAGACGGAACCGCTTCAATAAAAGCCGTTCAGGGCGGCGTTCTAGTTACCGTCTCCGTAAAGAACGAGCCGCCGAGCGCGAGCGAACCGGC
Organism: uncultured bacterium; assembly: GCA_964546935.1. Taxonomy (GTDB): domain Bacteria; phylum Vulcanimicrobiota; class Vulcanimicrobiia; order Vulcanimicrobiales; family Vulcanimicrobiaceae; genus JALYTY01. The sequence goes on from CAZJLJ010000092.1 coordinate 8,925, forward strand.
GCACATCCATAAGGGCACTTGCGCAAATTTGGATCCGGCACCGTGGAAGCCCTTAAGTAACGTGGTAAACGGAAAATCGGTAACGACCGTTAAGGGCGTAACGATCGACCAACTGAAGAAGGCGCACTACGCAATCAACGTGCACCAAAGTGCAGCCAACCTGACTCACTACGTTTCTTGCGGCGATATTTAAACTTTAGAAGGTCTCATGGTGATCACCGCGTCCTGCGGTGA
>CAZJLJ010000093.1:0-8964 GCA_964546935.1 uncultured bacterium
AAATCGGTCAACTTTACAATTTTTCCGCCTCTTAGCGATTTTGGATCTAGCGAGCGAGTCGACTGCTGCTATTTAAGTAATCCGCTCTGCTTGCGTGAGTAATCGCGTTATCAAATCAGTAATGTGACGGGCGCCACTCTAAAGAGCCATAGCTACGATCATGGCACAGACACAAAAGTCATGATTAAGGAGCTATCCCATGAGCCTCATCAATGCGCTTGCCGTAGCTGCCGCAAGCATCACGCTCGCGACAAGCGCCTCTCCTCAAAGCGCAAGAGACGTACGCGGTGCTTCACCGTACGTCGCCGTTAAGAACGAGCCGCGCCCCAAACTGATCGTAGATCCTCCACTTCGCGAAGGGCTGGCCCAGGGCGTCTTCTGGGCGCAATACCGAGTGGAGAACGTGCGAATCGTGCCTGTGTTCGGTACGGGCGCCCACAATGTATCTCCACGTATCGGGCATCTACATGTGAGCGTAGACAATCTTCCTTGGTGGTGGGCTGATGCGAGTGACAACAATACAATCGACATAGCCGGACTGCCCGCCGGTGAGCACAAGGTGAAGATCACACTGGTCGACGCCAACCACAACGCGTTCCCCGGACAGGTGGTGACGCTGAAATTTACCATACCGCCCCAGTCAAAATAGCGGCGCTTTATTTCCCACTATTCGTTAGAACACCGACGCCTTCGCCGGTGGATAGAGAGATTATGCTCAACAATACGTTTGATACAGACTGGAAAAAGACTATCCGTGACATCACTGGTCGTCTTAAAGAACTAGGGTCGCGTACGCCTGATACCTTGAGGGGCGCGGCTCTTCTAGGGAGCGCCGGTTCAAAAACAAATCGACTCGACGCCGGCGTTCGTGAACTGATCGCGTTGGCAGTAGCGGTCACCACTCGGTGTGACGGCTGCATCGCTTTTCATTCTGCCGAAGCTGTGAAGCTCGGAGTTTCAGACGACGACATAGCTGAAGCGCTCGGCGTCGCAATCAACCTGCATACCGGTGCTTCGCTGGTCTACAGTACGCACGTGCTCGATGCGGTAGAAAAGCTCAAGCAGGGTGACAGTCCAGTTTGGAGTGCACACAATCATGCTGAAGAATAAAACCGTGCTGATCACCGGTGGTGCATCGGGCATTGGATTGGCGGCAGCAAAGCTGATGCACGCCAACGGCGCGCGAATCGCTATTACTGGAAGAGACCTCAACAAGCTCGAGGCGGCACGCGACGAGATCGGAGATGACGTGCTCGCACTGCAAGTCGATGTGCTTTCTCGTAAAAGCCTTACAACGATGACTTCACAACTGGAAGATCGTTTCGGCACCCTAAACGTCTTCTTCGCCAACGCAGGCGTCGCATATGTTACTCCCCTTGAGACGACAAGTGAATCTGAGTACGACACGCTGATGGATACCAACGTCAGATCGGTGTTTTTCTCTATGCAAGCGGTGAGCCCCATTTTGCAAGACGGTGCTTCGGTAATTTTAAATACTGCTTGGCTAAACCAAGTGGGCGTGCCAGGCCGCGCGGTCCTGTCCGCCTCGAAGGCCGCCGTGCGTTCCTTTGCGCGAACATTTTCCGCAGAGTTATTGGGGCGTCGGATACGTGTCAATGCTGTGAGCCCGGGACTAATTGATACGCCGATTTTACGAAATGTTGGTCTATCAGAGCACCCAGGACAGACAGACGACGAATTTCGTAAATATTTAGCTGGGGCCGCGCGGCATATTCCACTCGGGAGATTAGGATCTCCGGATGAGATCGCACATGCTGTCTTATTTCTCGCAAGCGACGCGTCGAGCTACATGCTCGGTTCGGAGTTGGTAGTGGATGGCGGCTTCGCTTTACTCTAGGGACCTAGTCCCGATCCTGAACGCCGAAGTATTCAGGGGATAACGCGGAAGCACCCGGCCGATAACTATCCGAATTCAATTGTTTGCGCTGACGAAAAGACATAGCTACGCGATGGCGTGACGCATTCCAGTGGCACAAACAGACAGACTACTTATATGGCTTGAGTGCGCTCGCTTGGTCAACCCGCGGTGAACCTGGTCCACCGCGGGTTCGCATAAAATTACCGTAGAACAACCGAGCATTGTGCCGGAAGCGCTCGTTGTCGGACGCGAACGCGAGCTCCGCGTCATTCAGGATCGAATCGACGCGGTTAACGTGCGGGGCAGTGCATTGCTATTACGCGGTGATGTTGGTGTCGGCAAAACCACGCTTTTGGACGCTGCTCGATCAATGGCGGCAGCGCGTGACATGTCGATTCTCACCGCAGCCGGACTCAACACCGATACGCATCTCCCGTTCGCAGCTCTGCACGAGCTACTTCGCCCTGTGCGCGATCGCATAGAACGATTGCCTGCGACGCAACAACTTGCGCTGGGAACCGCTTTCGGGCTCGGCCAGGGCGCACCCGATCTCTTTGTCATCGCGCTGGCCGCACTCGACCTTCTGAGCGACTTTGCTGCAGTACGGCCTCTCTTAGTTGTCCTCGATGACGCGCAATGGCTGGATCCATCGAGCATGAAGGTTTTCGGCTTTATCGCGCGGCGCTTGCAGTCCGAGCCGATCGTGTTGCTCGCCGCAAGTCGAGATCCCGCTACCGCCGATGTTCTGACGGAATTGCAGATTGAGAATCTTGATGAGGCCAGCGCGCGCAAATTATTACATGCGTGCCATCCCAACATCGCACCGGACGTTCGTGAGAAGGTTCTCGACGCTGCTCAGGGCAATCCGCTCGCGCTAGTCGAGCTCCCCGAAGCATTTGCATCCGCGGTGAGCACCGGCCAAATGCTTCCGGAGTACGTGCCATTGACGAAACGCTTGGAGCGGTTATTCGCACGACGCATCTCCACGCAGCCGTTGCTAACGCGCGAACTGTTGCTCTTGGCCGCGCTTGATGATCGTCCGAGCGTGACCGAGATAATGTCCGCTGCAGAGGTCCTGTCGGCAGGCCCGGTTTCGCTCGACGCACTGACGCCGGCTATTTCTGCAAAGCTCATACACGTTGATGCTCCAAACGTACGCTTTTTGTGCCCACTCGCTCGTTCGGCAGTATATCAGCTCTCGACGTTAGCCGAACGGGTTGCCGCTCATACGGCATTGGCTCAGATTTTGAGCACCGATCCGGATCGCTCCGTGTGGCATCAAGCTGCAGCAACGCTCGGATCCGATGACGTCGTCGCTAAGCGATTAGAGTCCGTCGCTCTGCATACCCAACTCAGCGGGGACTTAGCGGCTGCAATCCGGGGCCTTGAGCGCGCCGCGCAACTAACTACCGATCCATCGATGCGGGCCAAGTACCTACTGCGTGCTTCTGAATTAGCATTCGACATCGGTCTGCCGGCAGTTGTGCTGCGACTTCTTCAGCAAATCGAAAAACAGGAACTCGCTCCCCGAGATCGCGCTAGACTCGAGATGTTCCGCGAAAGTCTGGTTAATACTGGGAGTGGCAGTGATGCGTTGCAAAAGATCGTAGCGAGAATCGAAACCGATGACGATGTCGACGTAGCGCTGGACCTCTTATCCGGTCCCTCTACATTGCGATGGTGGGCCGAAGCAGACCGCGAAGTGAGTACACGCGTTATTGCTGCTCTCGAATCTGCTCATGTTTCCCTAATGGAAGATCCGCGATTTCTTCTCATCCTTGGAATGGCGCTGCCGTTTGAAAGAGGCGCCTCCGTCATTGAAGCGCTCCATCGGTTCTCCGCGGCGGGGCATGATCCCCGAACGACATATATCTTGGGAGTTGTCGCTCATCTTATGGGAGATCTTGAAATGGCGACGCGCTTCCTAGATAGTGCCGCTGCGTCGTTCAGGGCTGAGGGTAGACTAGCCCTCCTCGCTCAAGCGTTGGTTTTACAGTCGTGGACTGCGATCTATCTTGGAAGCCGGGACGCCGCAATCGCGTACGCTGACGAGGCTAAGCGGCTGGCTATCGAGACGGGACAGCCTACATTCGCCTCCGGCGGATGCGCTGCAGCGGCATTGTTGGAAGCATGGCGCGGTCAGCATGGCTCGAGTGAGGAGTTGGCTGATGAAGCCCAGCGTATGACGGCCGCTCTTAATGTCGTGCTTCCGGAAGTATTCATGGCTAGGGGTATGAACGCGCTCTGTGAAGCGCGCTATGACGACGCATACCATGACTTCGCACGAATGTTCAACCCGAGTACCAGCGCTTATCATCAGTGGAGGGAAGGCTTCTGGATCGGCGACTTCGCGGAGGCAGCCGTTCAAAGCGGCCGGCATGATGTTGCCGAAGAGAGGCTACGAGAGATCGAACATGTAGCACGCGAGACTCCGTCGTCTCAGCTTCAGGACAGTATCTTCTATGCGCGAGCAATGCTTGCGGACCGAATAAGCGCGCAAGAGACGTTCGAATCGGCCATTGAAGATGTTACATCTCCGCTTGTGCGAGCGCGGCTTCAACTCGCCTTTGGTAGATGGCTTCGGCGAGCGCGTCGCGGAAGAGAAGCACGCACCGTACTTCGGGCTGCCCTTGAAGCATTTGAGGATTTCTCTATTCAGCCTTGGAGCGAACGCGTGCACAAAGAACTACGAGCGCTCGGGATAATTTCAATGCGGAAAACCTCGCAGCGCCGCGAAGACTTGACTGCCCAAGAATTACAGATCGCGATGATGGCCGCCGAGGGACTGTCGAATCGAGAAATCGGCGAAAGACTCTATCTCTCTCACCGAACCGTCAGCTCACATCTCTACCACATCTTTCCGAAGCTCGACATCACGTCGCGTCAGCAACTGCGCTCAGCCCTCTCAAGCGAGCGCACCGTCGCTACATAAGTCATCCGTCGATCAGCGTCAGTAATCTTGTTCTCGATGCAGTAATGCGACCGATGCCGCTCAAGCGACGCGTCGATACGATCATGACACGGAGGCAAAGTCATGATTGTTTTTAGTTCACTCAGAGAGGCCCTCAACGCCGGGTTTCAGGTTTACGACCGCACTTCATCGGGCTATCTCGTTCGCACCAAAACGGTTAACGGTTGGGCGCTCGCGCTGGTCGATCTCAAGCATCATCGAGAGGCAGCATAGTGGACCGGCGACTCTTCGTTAGCGGTACCGCCGTTGGTCTCGCCGCGGCTTCACTAGGAGTCTTCGGGACCGCAGGCGCCGCACAGGAAACAGGCGCTCTCCGCCCGTTTCGCGTTCAGATTCCCGAATCGGATCTAGAGGATCTCCGGAGGCGTATCTCTGCGACTTGGTGGCCCGAATCGGAGACGGTGTCGGACACGTCGCAAGGTGTTAAACTGGCAGACTTGCGGCAACTCGCGCATTATTGGGTGAACGGTTATGATTGGCGAAAAGTCGAGTCGCGCCTCAACGCACTGCCGCAATTCATCACGAACATCGACGGTCTCGATATACATTTCATTCACGTTCGTTCAAAACATGAAAATGCGCTCCCGTTAATCATCACCCATGGATGGCCCGGTTCGATCATCGAACAGCTCAAGATCATCGATCCGCTTACGAATCCGATCGCTTACGGCGCGAGCCCATCGGACGCATTCCACGTCGTGATTCCCTCAATTCCGGGCTACGGGTTTTCTGAAAAGCCGCAGACGACGGGCTGGGATCCCGAACATATCGCACGCGCCTGGGTCGTATTGATGCGGCGGCTCGGATATACGCAATTTGTCGCGCAGGGAGGCGACGTCGGCGCGATTATCTCGAATGTAATGGGCGAACTTGCTCCTCCCGAACTGCTCGGCATCCACACGAACTTGCCTGCGACCGTGCCGCCCGATGTCGCGAAAGCGCTTCAGCGCGGCGATCCGCCGCCGCCTGATCTTTCTAGAGATGAAGTCCGCGCCTATCAGCAGCTAAGAGATTTCCGGGCAAAGCACTTCTCCTACGGAATCCAGATGTCGAGCCGTCCGCAAACGCTCTATGGGTTGGTCGACTCGCCAGTCGGTCTCGCCGCATGGATTCTGGACCACGGTGACGCGTATGCTCAACCAGCCGCGGCGGTGACCTCGGCCATCGCCGGACGCACGATCGATGGCCACCCGGCCGGCGACCTCACGCGAGACGACGTGCTCGATAACATCACGCTCTACTGGGTAACGAAAACGGCAGTATCGGCCGCGCGCCTCTACTGGGAAAATAAGGGACGCAGTCCTTCAAACGCGTACAACGTCAAGGTTCCGACAGCTGTTAGCATTTTTCCCGGCGAGCTTTATCAAGCGCCGCGAAGCTGGACTGAACGCGCGTATCCCAAGCTCATCCATTACAACGTGCTCGATAAGGGCGGACACTTCGCCGCCTGGGAGCAGCCGCAACTCTTTGCACAAGAGGTTCGCGCGGGTTTTCGTTCGCTACGCCGAGCAGCCTGAGCATTAGCAAAGGAAGAGTCTCTATATGTTTTCCTCAGTCTTAATCACCGGCGCGTCCGCGGGCATCGGAGCCGCCTATGCCGACCGCTTTGCTAAACGGGGCTACGATCTCGTGCTTGTAGCGCGCAGCGACGAGCGGATGAAGGATCTCGCCGATCGTTTGTGCGCCTCGTACGGGATAAACGTCGACATCGTCAAAGCGGACCTCACGCATGAGCGCGATCTGCAGCGAATCGAAGCGCGGCTCCGTGATGACGAACAGATTGGAATACTCGTCAACAATGCCGGGACGGTGGCTCCTAACCGATTCATCGATCATGGGACGGATGACGTCACAAGTGTTATCAATCTCAACGCACTTGCCGTAGCGCGGCTTGCTGCAGCGGTTGCTCCGCGGTTCGTTCGTGTAGGCGACGGCGCAATCATCAATATCGCTTCGGTCGTCGGACTCGTTCCGGAGTATGGAAGCACAATCTACGGCGCGACCAAGGCGTTCGTACTCTATCTCTCGCAGTCGCTTCAGACCGAGATTGGACCAAAAGGCGTGTACGTTCAGGCAGTAGTGCCGGCAGCGACGCGCACAGACATTTGGAAGCGGGCGGGCAAAAACGTCGACGATCAGCCGGCAGTAATGGAAGTCGATGAACTGGTCGACGCGGCCCTCGTCGGATTCGACCGGCGGGAAGCGATTTCGATACCGCCATTACCTGACGTCGGTCAGTGGATCGCATTCGACACCGCGCGACGCGCGATGATACCGAACCTAACACAGCGGCACGCGGCAGAGCGCTACCATGCAGTTTAAAGAAACGGCAGGTCCAGAAAATCGTTGGGCGAGTGGAACGCTTGATCCGGCAGACTGGAACGCGTTTGCGAAGGACGCCCATCGAATGCTTGACGACGCACTGAGCTACCTCGGCAGCGTACGCGAGCGTCCAGCATGGCAACCGGTTCCTGAAACCGTCAAGGAATCAATCCAAGAAGATCCACTCCCGATGGATGGGATGGCCTTATCGGATGTTTACCAGGTGTTTCTCGACAACATACTTCCGTATCCGACCGGCAACATTCACCCGCGTTTCTGGGGTTGGGTCATGGGGAGTGGTACGCCGGTTTCGGTGGTCGCAGACATGCTTGCATCAGCGATGAACCCTCACGTTGCAGGCTACGATCAAGCCGCTGCGGTTGTTGAGCGACGTGTCATCTCATGGCTTGCTCAACTCTTTGGGTTTCCGAATTCTTCTTCTGGGCTGCTCGTAAGCGGTGGCACATCGGCCAATCTTCATGGGCTCACGATTGCACGGAATTCTTGCACCTCGTTCGATATCCGCAAAAACGGCGTTCGCGATATCCCTCCCTTGAGAGTGTATGCATCAACGGAGACGCACAGCTGGTTGCAGCGATCGTGTGAACTCCTCGGTCTCGGCCGCGCCGCATTGCGCAAAATTCCCGTTCGTGACGACTACAGAATCGATCTCAATGCCTTACGCGCTGCCATTCAAGCAGACAAGAAGGATGGTGACTTGCCGTTCTGCATCGTCGGAAACGCAGGAACGGTTAACACGGGCGCGACCGACGACTTAAACGCGATGGCCGACATAGCGAAGGAAGAGGGTCTGTGGCTGCACGTTGACGGCGCGTTCGGCGCCCTTGCAAAGCTCTCGCAAAAATATGCGCACCTCGTCAGCGGCCTAGAGCGAGCAGACTCCGTTGCGTTCGATCTTCACAAGTGGCCGTCTATGACATATGAGATCGGAGGCGTGTTGTTCCGGAATGATTCGGCTGCCTACGACTCGTTCGCGACAGCACCATCGTACCTACGGCCGCTAGGTGGGGGAATTGCCGCCGAACCCATGTGGTTCGCGGACCGAGGCATTCAACTTTCGCGCGGATTTCGCGCCTTAAAAGCGTGGTTTTCGATGAAAACCTATGGGATCGACGTGCTGGGGCAAAGCATCGAGCGGAACATCGACCAAGCTAAACTCGTCGCCGAGTACGCGCAAGATCACGATGACCTTGAACTCCTGGCACCTGCACCAATGAACGTCGTAAACCTTCGTTTCATCAAGCGCGGTTTGTCGGATGAGCAGCTAGAGACGTTGAACCAACGTATCCTGATTCAACTGCAATCCGATGGCACCGCGGTCCCGTCGAGCACCTTGCTCAACGGACGGTTTGCGCTGCGACTTGCGATAACGAATCACCGCACGTCGGTTGAGGACCTCAACACTTTTCTGGCGGAGACTGTGAGGTTAGGTACCGATCTCGCAAAAGGCGCCAACCGTTAAGGGTCTCGGACGCGGCTACCTGCTCTCGAGCTACTTGAATCGATGCGGTGGTTTATTCTTGGTCCCGCATCCGTCGCATCATCGACTTTGACACTACTGTTTTACTCGCAGATCGCACCGGAAGGAGATCTCGCTGGTATTCGCCGGCACAACGATCGCACTTTGGATCATACAGCTCGTTTTTGCTCGGAATCCCGAATGGTCGACGGTTAGACTCGCGAGGCGCCGCAAAGAAAAACGAGCCCGACGATATTTCGCCGGGCTCTTGATTTGATGCGATCCTTCGACTGCGCGCACTTCGTGCGCTTC
>CAZJLJ010000094.1:0-8313 GCA_964546935.1 uncultured bacterium
GTTGCCCCACTGGAACCTAAATCCAGCGCGTCTGCCAGTTCCGCCACTTGCCCGGGCGGCGACCACCCATAATAAGACGCGTGCGGTACTTTTCCTTCCGTCTTGGAAATTCGCGGCCTCCACGTTACGGCAGCGTCGCGAAATCCTTAGCCAGCGACGGGTTTGCAAAAATTGTCCAGGGCGCGGCAGTGCGCCTTGCGACTTGAATTCCCGGCAGTTGCTTGCCTCCAGTCGAGATGCGAATGTCGGCCATTGACGCATTCCAATCTCCAACGGTCGATGCGACGAACCGGAAATTTGCGGCTTGCGCGATTTCGAACGGATCGCGCAATTTGGGATCGAGGGCAAGGTAAAGTCCCGGCTCGTAGACGTCTACGGAGAGCGTGGCCCGTTGTGCGGCTACGGGAGCAATGGCCCTTCCGATCTTTGCAACCAGTCGAGAATTCGCGTGCGAGGTCTTCCAGTATGTCATGCAATCGATGGCGGTTCGTGCTAAGAGAAGCGCGCCCAAAACCGCAATTGCAATGCGGACGCGGTTCCAACGCACTTCGACGGCGCATGCGGCGATGGTAAACAGCATCGCCGCGAGTGACGCGATGAAGTAGTGTGGATAAAAGTGCGGCCCGATAGCCGTTCCCAAAAGCATCGCTACGGTCCATGTGAGTCCGAAACGCTGTGCGAGCGTAGCGGGCCGGCGCAGCAACGCCGAAAGAATCAGCAAAAGCGGCCCCGCGCCGCTCAGGACTAAGTAGAACGAAACCTGGTGAACGATCGCAAGCGATGTGTGCAGCGAACTACTCTCTGGCGGCGTCTCGCTCTGTTTCACGGGGGATGAAGCAACGTAAGTTATCCAGCTTCGGACGAGCGCCTCAATCGTCGACACGCCGTACGCCAGCGTCATGATGGACGCCGCAGCGGCGAGTAAAACCACCGTCACGGTAAAACATACGAGCCAATCTCTTCGCGACAATAAGATTGCAACCGGAGCGAGCAACAACACCGATGGGATCCAAAACATAGTCGCAAGCGCAATCAGCAGAGCCGAAGCGATTGGCCAGCCGTTTCTTGCGCACAACAGCGCACCCAAGAGCAGCGGCAGCGCGTAGGTTTCCGTTGTATTCAGCGGCATTACCGTGCACAAAAACACCGCGAGCACTGCACCGGTTAATTGCCAAGCCCGCAGTTCGAAACTACGTGCCAGTATCGCGAGCAGCACTGAAGAGATCAACGCGACGACCGTCTCCGCCGCAGCGTGCAGCCAATACCGCTCTCCAAAAAGCAACTGCCACAGCGCATTCATGTAATACACGCCGGGAAGTTTGTTGTCCCAAACGTCGCGATAAAGCAAATGCCCTCGGGCGATGGTCCGTCCAATATATTCGAATAACGCAGCGTCGGAAATCGGAAACTGGCCTTGCAGTGCAATGCCGGCCATAGCCGCAACGGCACCGATAGCAACGGCTGCCATAGGCACAACTAGTTGCAGCGTGGGACGCAATGCGTCGCTCCGCGCGGGAACGGTGCCGGTATCTTCTGCTGCTAGTCGATTAATGAGACGCCACTCCATGCATCTTTCCGTCGCCTTGGAGAATGTGCCGCTGAGCCAAAACTTCAGCCACAACCGCGATAACTATCGCGAAGCTAACGAAATCCACGATTATCCACGGATGGCTGTGATAGAACGTGAATTGCGGATCCATGAGCGTGCTTACCGCCGGCAAACTGGCGAAGAAAGCGCCCGACAATTGCGGCATACGCACGGCGTACGGGATGCCGTAGCTCAAGTACCACGGATAGACGCTGGCTGCGATTCCGTAGAACGAGTACGCAGCGCTCGCGATGAAAATGTTTCCCCAAAACGCTGCAGCGGTTGCAAGAAAAGCAATGGCGGTGACCAGCGCGTGCGAAATCTCAAAGATAGCGTGGAGATGGCGATCGCCTACGTCGAATTCCGAAGTTGCGTGGTAACTCAATGCGTGCCAGTACGGCATGCCTCCGAAAATTGTTGAAACCACGATAATCGTCGCTAATGCGACACCTAGTTGAACGAACATCAATCGTAACGGCGTTCGCGAACGATCGAAAGCCAATGTGGCACCGAGAGCGTAGGGAATTTTCACCAGCGCACCGGCGCCTGCAACCATTGCACCAAGAATAGGTCGCCGCCTTGCGAGCGCCATACCGGCAAAGATAAGCACCAGCGCGAGAAGATCGTTGTGCACTTCAACGACAAAGTAAAAGTAAATGAACGGATTCAGCGCTATGACTGCGAGAACGCCATCCTTCAGGCCGCTTTTGCGCAGAATATAAATAAGCGCCGCAACTAAGATGACGGCAAAGATTCGCAGGACCAAAAGTGCCGTCGCGAAGTTCGGTGTCCGGGCCAGGAGCAACCAATTGGTGAACGCCCACAACGGACCGTATGGCGCGGGCGGCAGATATTTCCAAAGACTTGTTTCGAATCCAGCCGGCGGGTGGATCGGAATCGAATGGGTGTAGGCGCCCCAATACCCCCCAAGCTTCGCATAAAGTACGTAAGAATACGCATCACCTTGCGGCGTTGGAGTCAGAAATGATGCAAGTGCGAGAATGGCCGCCGGCACTGCAACAAGAACGAGCGGAATCTCACGCGATAGTTGAATTTGCCGGTAGATCACGGCTAAGAGCGCAGTTTGCAAGGCGGCGCACAAAAGCATGATTGACGAGTGCTCCGCAGAGAGTCCGACGGGGTGGATCCCGAAGCGCGCCACGTAGTTTTTCGTCGCCCAAATCTCGAGCAGGTATAAAATCACAACCGCGACCGCCGAAGCGGCAGCCAGGCTATAGGCCGATGGAGCGGCACGGGTATTTGCGACCATGCTAGGACCCTACGGCGCTACCGACACCGTTTATAGGGCCGCCTTACCCACTTTGTTTGGGCTTTCAGAGCTTAGTAGACGGGTTCGTCCATTACCAAATCATTTGTAAGCGGCACGTCAAAACGCCTAGGTATTCCGTCCGTTGCCACGATGTTTTCGAACTGGATCGATGCGCTCGTATAAGTTAAACCGCGATACTCCATGGGAGCATCCGCCCGTTCATCCCTAACGTAATGCAATCCGTTAATATCTGTAAAATTGACAGTCCACGGCACCGAGGTTCCCGGCCCATTTACGAAATTGATCGACTCGTTTAGTCGCTCTGTTGCGAACGTCGCTTCATCTACCCAAACGTCGCGCAACCGGTATTTCCCGCCATCACGCACCGGTTGCAACTTTAAATGGTAGCAATTGTGACCCTCGATCGAATCTTCGCCGGCAAGCGAGATGACGTACTCACGTTTGTAGACGGTAACGTCTGCAATCTCAAGTAGGCCTGATGGCGTTGGCGTCGCTAATACCTTCGCACGCGGATTTGGATCGTGAAACTGCTTTCGAATTGCCTCTACCAGCTCGGCGTCGGTTGGACGGTGTGCTCCTTTGGTGGGCACGAATTTCGAAATACCAAAAGAGTACGTTGGAGAAAGCATGGGAACGCCGAGAAAGTCGGTCGGCGGCTGAGGTTTGCCTACGCGCCAGAAAAGAAATCCCAGATTGACGCCGCTTCCGCTCGGAGGATGTTCCCGTTCGTAATCGCTGACCGGATCTACCCAAATGTCGTTCGTCGTCGCGTCGTACACGCTGTTGTAGCGCTCGACTTTGTCTTTTCCGCCTTCCACTACATGAACCGCGACGTCGTAACGCAGGTACTCCGGGTACGCTTGTGATTGCGTTTGGAAATAATTACGCGCCCTAGCAAATATCGCGTAGGGGTCGGAAGCCGGACCGGAGGCGCCCGCCGTCCCGAAGGGCAGCAGCGTTAGAGCGAGCGCCACAGCAAGCCCTCGTTTCACTTGCACGAGCCTACCATATGATGCAATGCTGAGAGAAGCTTAAGGACTGCATGCGGCTTAAACGCTTTCGTCACTGCTGGAGGTTGCTATGCCCAGATACATGGTCGAACGCACATTCTCAGAGGGCCTGCACATTCCGACCAACAGCCAAGGCGCCGCTGCCTGCCTAACAGTTGTGGGAAACAACGGCCAAAACGGCGTGACTTGGGTCCACTCGTACGTCTCTTCCGACAAAACGAAGACGTTCTGTATCTACGACGGACCAAATGAAGAGGCGATCCGAGCCTCGGCCTCCGCTAATGGCCTACCCGTCGATACGATTACAGAAGTAAGCGTTCTCGATCCATATTTCTATCGCGACGAACCTGCGCGTGTCTGAGGGCGCAGTTCACCCCGTCGTGAGCGTAAACTGAGTTCGCATGCGCTTGCCAGTTCTTCAAAGCGTTCCCATGCCAAAGGTTGGTGATTGCGGCGCAACATGGCGACGTCTTTTAGTAACGTCCAATGATGCACGCTGGTGCACCGATATAGTCGATGAAGACGTCGGAATCTATCAGGCCGTAGTGAACGAGCGCGCCGATCTTCTCCCAAAATGCACCGAGAAACAATTCTTTGTGCTTTTCGAAGTCTAGCCGGCCCTCTATTAACTCGTTGCGATACTGTTCGTCTTTCAGTCGCTGCGGCAAGACCGTTTCGACGTACGCGGTCCATGCAGACATTTGCGGACTCGTCGCTTCACTCATGAGATCTAGGAAACTTTGAAGCTGCGTTGCTCGTCGCAAATGGGTGATCTGGATAAGAGCAATGACGGCCGTTACGCCGATGACCAGCGCAGTAACGAATGTACTCAAAGCCGTCAGTGCTTCCCACCGCATACGGCAAGCATACTCTTATCGACTTCGTGGCGTGAGATAAGAAGCACCACCCAAAACAAAGAGCCTTGCTTTTTGCAAGGCCCTTTCAAACTTGGTGCACCGCCAGGGACTCGAACCCCGAACCAATTGATTAAGAGTCAACTGCTCTACCATTGAGCTAGCGGTGCAATCTGCGCCCTCCGGGACTCGAACCCGGGACCAATAGATTAAAAGTCTACTGCTCTACCGACTGAGCTAAAGGCGCCCGCGGAACTGCCCTAGTGTACCGTCGCGACGCGCCACTTGGCAAGCCGTTTTTCCGGCAGTGCGGTTGATACGCATTCCCGCTCGGCTCTCCTGCTGCTTGGCCGATCTACGCAGAAGCCGTGCGCTGTTGCCGTCCATCGTAGTTGGGATAAAACGCCAACATGTCCCGGCCCGAAAGCGCTCGAGCGTAGTAGTAGCCTTGCGCGAGACGGCATCCGGCATTGCGCAGCAATTCTCGTTGTCGCGCAGTTTCGACCCCTTCCGCAACCACCGTCACGTCGAATGCCTCCGCCAGCGTCATCAACGTGCGGACGATCGGTTCGCTCGCCAGCTCTCCATCGGTACCCGCAACGAACGAGCGGTCGATCTTGATCGAGTCGACTTTGAACTGCTGCAAATAACGCAGAGACGAATAGCCGGTGCCGAAATCATCGATGCAGATTTTGAATCCGCGCTCGCGGATCTTCTCCAGCGTCACGTTCGCACGCGTGCCTGCGTCGAGCACGACGTTTTCCGTAATCTCGATAGTGAAGTCGCGTGGAGACACACCGTTTTGCTCGATGATTTGCATGAGATTTCGGTCGAAATCCGGATCCAGAAGTTCGGCTGCCGAGACGTTTACGTGCATGGTGAAGTGCACGTCGGTGGGGCGAACGCGGCGCCAAGCCGCCAGTTGTTCCGCGGCGGTTTTTAGGACGAATCGTCCAATCGGCACTGCGAGTCCCGTTTGTTCGGCAAGCGGGATGAATTCCGATGGGCTTAAGACCCCCTCCGTCGGATGATCCCAGCGAATCAGCGCCTCACATCCGATGGGACGGCTGTCGTGAATGCTAACGATGGGCTGATACAAGAGCCGGAACTCGTTGCGTTCGATCGCCAAACGAAGATCCGTCGTTAGCTCTAGACGTTTTTGCGCCCGAAGATGCATCTTGGAATCGAAGACCGCGTAACGCGTGCCGCCTGTGCCTTTCGCGTGCTGCATTGCGATCTCCGCATCGCGCATTACGTCCTCGGCACGCTCGTAGTTCGAGGACCCGATTGCAATGCCGACATTCGCGCCCAAATAGACCGATTTCGGTCCGATGCCGATGGCCTTTGAAAGATTGTTCAGCACCCGGCGCGCGATCGATTCGACGTGTAGAATATCGCCCAGCGATTGCACCAGGATCGCGAATTCATCACCACCCAAGCGGGCTACGACATCTCTTCCGTCGACGGAGGAACGCATGCGCTGAGCGATCTGCGTTAGCACGAGGTCGCCGGCCGCATGCCCCATGCTTTCGTTCACGTCCTTGAAGTGTTCCAGGTCGACGAAGAGCACCGCAAAGAACGAGTCGAGCAAAGCGCTGGCCTCGGCGAAACGGCGGCCCAGATGTTCTTCGAATAGGTGGCGATTCGGAAGGCCGGTGAGCGCGTCGTGCGTCTTGTCGTGCTGCATCCGGCGCTCGCTGTGCTTGAGCTCCGTTTTGTCGCGAAACATGCAGATCGCAAAGAGCGGTGAGTTCGCCGGACCGTTAACGATCGAGACGGTCGCGTCGGTCCAGATCTCATGGCCCGTCGTCGAAGTGATGTGCTGCTCGAATTCGAATGTTTCGCGTTCTCCGGCGAGCAGAGACGCAAGCTCGTGTTCATGGCCATCGAGCGCAACATTGATTGCGTCACCGAACATCGTTCTAAACACGTCATTCGCATCCACCAGCTGACCGGTGCGATCGACGACCGCGATACCAACCGCCGCGCCGTCGAACACTGCGCGGAATTGCGCTTCGGAAAGGCGCAGCGCTTCTTCGGCGTGTTGGCGCGCGAGTTCGGCAGTGAGACGAGCCGACTCTTGTTGTGCTTCGCGCAGAAGCCGGCGGTCGCGCATTGCCACCAATTGCGCGATTGTGATCATTACGCCGATCAGCAAAACGGCGCCAAAGATCAATGCGAGGTAGTAATAGCGATTTCGGAGTGTCTGAATAGCTCCGCGGCGTGCCAAACTCGCATCGAGAGCAGAGCCGAACGCCTTGAAATCCTCTATGGTGGTTCGCATTAAGGAATTGGAAGCGGCATCCACCTGCGTTTTAGTCACGAGCGGGGACGGCTGCAGTAGGACGTTCTTGGAAATTAGATCGCCGTAGGCACTCGCACGATCGTAAAGGGTGTCGGCCATTCTGGGAAGCCGGTTCAGCTCGGCCGCGCGCTCCGGCATCATTGCCGCCAGGCTGCGTGCGACGGAAGGCACGTAGTCAACGGTTGAGATGTCGCTGTTGTTGCGGAGCCGGCTCGCACTGTTGGCGGCGCCGAGACGGTCGGCAAACGACATGCCGTGATTTTGAATTGCAAGATCCGAGAGCGTTTGCATTCGGGCGATCGCCGCCGTCGCGAACGGCAGCTCTATTATTTCTATATCGGCGAGGTTCTGCGCATTCGAGCTGGGATCGTACGTCAGGTTCGAGGCATCTTCCATCGCGCCCATCGAAGATTCAAGGGCAAAGATGACTTTGCGTACGGTGCCTTCCGCGCCGGCACCCGGTTTTGCCGTCGCTGCATTTTTCCAAGCGGTTGCGATTGCGTTAACGTGATTGCCCGGAGAGATTGAAGCAGCGTCGCCGGTTTTAAAATCGGCTATGATGCCATTGATTTGTTTTGCCGCTTGCGCGCGTAATTGGGATAGCTCGTCGCGTTCGTCTTGCAGCGCAAGCGCGCGCTGGTAAGCAAACAGACTTTGCATTGCGTCCACGATGCGCTGCGCCATCGTCACGGCCATTCGCTCGCGTGCGACGGATGCCGGATCTAGACCGGCTTCACTGTTGACTCTTGTGGCATGCCAGAGGGAAAACGCCAAGGCCACTGCCGATATAACAGTGACGATGATGCCCAGTGATTCCCGCCAGCGCAGCTGGAATGACCCCCCACCCCTCATCAAGGCGGTGGACTTCCGCATGAGCCAAGCGGACTACTCCCAAGCAGAGTTAAGAAAGCAAGCCCACCGCATTAAGACGATGGGCTTACTTATTAACTGGGGTGACTGAGGGGACTCGAACCCCCGGCCTTCTGAGTCACAGTCAGACGCTCTAACCAACTGAGCTACAATCACCACGTTTGGCCGGGCGGGGTCCATTCGCGCCCGGAGGGACTCGAACCCCCATCTTCGAGTTTAGAAGACTCGTGCCTTATCCTGTTAGACCACGGGCGCTCGAGCGGCACCGCCGGCGCGGCACCTCGGTTAGGATACCACGCCTGCGCAACTGCCTTTACCTGGTCGGGACGACAGGATTTGAACCTGCGACTTCTTGCTCCCAAAGCAAGCGCTCTACCAAGCTGAGCTACGTCCCG
>CAZJLJ010000095.1:0-8157 GCA_964546935.1 uncultured bacterium
AGGTGACGCAAGTGCCGAGCCGCGAGCAAATCGACACACCGGTTGACGAACAGCTGATAGTCGAATTTTATAGCCGCTAGTCTTTTTGCACCGGGTGTCGTTGCCGGACGGCTTGTGGTCCATAGACCACTGCACCGTCCGGCGCCTAACCCGGCACAAAAATACTTAGCGGGGCCGCTAGCATAAAAATAAACTACACGCCGCTGCTAGGCGTACGATCGTAACCGTCGGGGACGGTTGCGGATAACGTAAGCAGCAACAAAGGAACATCGAAAAACAAATGAACACGTTGGAAACGCCCACCGGCGCGACCATTGAAGTTCGCGAGCGTCGCGAAAATTATGCCAAGTTCGTTATCGAACCGCTCGAGCGCGGTTTCGGTATCACGCTCGGCAACGCGCTTCGCCGCATTCTGCTCAGCTCGATTCCGGGCGCAGCCGTGACGTACATGAAGATCGACGGCGTGCTGCACGAGTTCTCGACCATTCCCGGAATGGTTGAAGACACGATCGCGCTGATGCTCAACCTCAAGGGTTTGCCGGTTAAGCTCAACAGCGACGAACCGCGCGTTCTGAATCTCTCGGTTCAAGGACCGAAAGACGTCAGCGCGGGCGATATCGCTCCGGATGCCGACGTCGAGATTCTCGACCCGAACTATCACCTCGCGACGCTTTCGTCGAAAGACGCACGCCTCTCGATGGAGATTGGTGTGGAAAAAGGCCGCGGTTACGTGATGGCCGACAAGCAGCGCAACATCGAGCACATGATCGGACTCATTCCGCTCGACTCGATCTTTTCGCCGATTCGCAAAGTGAACTTCACTGTCGACGACACGCGCGTCGGACAGAGCGTAGATTTCGATCGTCTCGTCCTTGAGATCGAAACCAATGGTTCGATCACGCCGGACGAAGCGCTTGCGACCGCTGCGACGATCATGCAAGAGCAGCTCGATCTCTTCGTCGGTTTCACCAACCGCGAAGAACCGCTGCCCGAAGCGCCGCCGAACGAGTGGGACATTCCGGTTGAATCGCTCAACCTGTCCGTCCGTTCGTTCAACTGCTTGAAGCGTGCCGGCATCTCGAAGGTTTCGGAACTTCTCGATCTTACGGAAGACGAAATCATGAAGATGCGCAACTTCGGCAAGAAGTCGCTCGATGAAATCAAGCAAGTTCTTCAGGAGAGGGGGCTCTCGCTGCGTCTTTCCTAAGACGTAAGTGAGATTAGGGATTAATGCCGCACCAAATCGCGTACAAACGACTCTCGCGCACCGACGGCCATCGTAAGGCTCTGTTGCGCAACATGGCGACCTCGTTCTTCAAACACGAGAAGATCGAAACGACCTCGACGAAGGCTAAAGAAATCAGCCGCGTCGTGGAACGCCTGATCACCACCGCCATGGCGGGCGATCTTCATTCGCGCCGTCAAGTTGCAGAGTTCCTAACGGAGCCGGCAGTCGTGAAGAAGCTCGTAGAGCAAATCGCGCCGTCGCTCAAAGGACGTACGGGCGGATACACCCGCATCACGAAGACGCGCGTGCGCAACGGTGATGCGGCCGAACTCTCGCTCATCGAACTTGTTAAGTAACCCTAGTAATAATAGCGAAGGTTCACTTACGCACGGCAATCCGACTGCGCTCGGGTTGCCGTGCGTATTTTCATCCTCGGCTTAATCCGCATGGAGTACGCGCCGCTTTTACGCCGGCTCATCTCCGGCGAAAACCTTAGCCAAAGCGAAAGCGCCGAATTGATCGGCGCAATCATGGACGGCGCCTTCACCGTTATTCAAGGCGCGGGAATCCTTGTTGCGCTTGCGAGCAAAGGCGAACACGTAGACGAAATCGTCGGTGCCGCAAGAGCGATGCGCGATCGCAGCCTTCACGTACAACACGGTTTAAAGCAGGTCGTCGACGTAGTGGGCACGGGAGGCGATAACGCGAACACGATTAACGTCTCCACGATGTCTGCGCTCGTCGTTGCCGCGGCCGGCATCCCGGTTGCGAAACACGGCAACCGTGCTGCATCGAGCGCTTGCGGCAGCGCCGACGTCCTGGAAGCCACGGGCCTGCAGCTCGATGTTGCGCCGGACCGCGCAGCCGCAATGTTGCAGAAGAGCAATTTCACATTTATGTTTGCGCCGCGTTACCATCCGGCTATGAAGAACGTCGCGCCCATACGGCGGGAGCTTGGCGTTAAGACGATTTTCAACGTGCTCGGTCCCCTTACCAATCCCGCCTTGGCGACTACCCAAGTCGTCGGGGTCGCGCGCGAATCACTGGTCGAGCTCCTCGGCAACGTTCTGCGCGATTTAGGGGTTGAACGGGGTGCTATCGTGCACGCACAAAATGGCATCGACGAAGTTGCCGGAGACGCGCCCACCACGGTGTATTCATTCGAAGGCTCTCGGACCCGGCGCTGGGTGATCGAGCCGGATGAGTTCGGGATCAACACGCCCCTTGCGCAGATCGTCGGTGGAAGCGTAGATGCATGTCGAGACGCTTTTCTTTCAATTTTGGGCGGCGAGAAGTCGCCTCGTGCAGACGTCGTTGCTTTGAACGCAGCGCTAGTTCTGCATACCGTCGGCGCAGAGCCGACGATGCACTCGGCGCTGCAACGCGCGCGCCAAGTCCTTGCCTCCGGGAATGCCCTAAAAACCTACGAGCGGGCTAAGGAGTACGCAAATTCATGACTGAGGATATCCTGAACAAAATCTACGCCGCGAAGGCAATTCACCTTGAAGAAGAGATGCGCCGCGAACCCTATGAACTGGTTCGCGATCGCGCGCTGACGAGCGTTGCAACGCGCCGGCCTTTTCTGAACGCTCTACGCGCTCAGGCCGGAAGCGCCATTATCGCGGAAATCAAACGCGCGTCGCCTTCGGCCGGTTTGATCGCACGCGATTTCGATCCCGTCGCCGTTGCAAACATCTACCAAGGTGCCGGCGTAGATGCGATCTCCGTCATCACGGAGACGGATCACTTCCTCGGCGAGCTCGCTTTTCTGCCGCAAGTGCGTGCGACAGTCGATAAACCGCTGTTGCGCAAAGATTTCCTTACCACGCGGTACCAGATCGCGCAATCAGCGGCGTATGGTGCCGACTGCATCTTGCTTATCGTGAGCGGCCTCACCGATGCACAGATCCGTGAGTGTCTCGATGAAGCAAGTGCGTACCAGTTGGATGTACTGGTGGAAGTTCACGACGAAAATCAATTGCAGCGTGCGCTGCAGTTCGGCGTCGATTTCGTCGGCGTAAACAATCGGAATCTACGGACGATGACTACGGATTTGGCCGTCAGCGAATACGTGCTCCCGCAGGTGCCTCAGGATGTTTTTGCTATCAGCGAAAGCGGCATGCGAAACACTGAAGACATCGAGCGCTTGCGCAAGGCCGGTGCGCGCGGGTTCCTAATCGGCGAAGCGTTGATGCGCGCCGACGATCCGGCGGAGTTGATTCGATCCCTCAAACGTGTCTACGCGCATTAAGTTCTGCGGCGCCACTTCTTGGGAAGACGTTGAGCTAAGCGTTACGGCGGGGGCCGATGCCTTCGGAATGATCTTTGCCGATTCGCCTAGGCGTATCGAATGGCGAGAAGTGGAACGGATCGCCGCCCGGCTAGGGAACATCATCACACCGGTCGGCGTCTTCGTTAATCCGACGCGAGACGAGATTCAACGCGTACGCGATCTCTTTCCTCAGATGTTGGTTCAACTCTCCGGAAACGAGCCGGTGGCCTTTACGCACTCGATTCACGGCATCGTCATTAAGGCGATTCACGTGGGCGATCAAAGCGAAGCCGAGATGGAGAGAATCTGTAGACGCTACGCGCCGGCGTTAGTCCTTTTCGATACGAAGGTCGCGGGGAAATACGGCGGCACGGGGCTGACGTTCGACTGGTCGCATATCGCGCATATGGCACGGTGGCGGCCCGTTATGGTCTCCGGCGGTTTGACACCGGAGAATGTCGGTCATCTTGTTCGCACGGTTCGACCGTTCGGCGTCGATGTGCGTAGTGGTATAGAGACGGACGATGGCAAGGACATCGCAAAGATGAGAAAGTTCGTTCAGCAAGTTCGGGAGAATGATGCAGCCTAACGCTCGGGGATACTTCGGTGATTTCGGCGGACGTTTCGTCCCTGAAGTCCTCGTCAATGCGCTTGATGAGTTGCAAGTCGCAATGGAAGCGGCCTTCGCCGATCCCGAGTTCTGGCGCGAATACGAACTGGTGTTGCGTGATTTTGTTGGACGTCCGTCGCCGCTGTATCGCGCAGAGCGTTACGCAAGCAACGCGGGAGTTCCGATCGTTTTGAAGCGCGAAGACACAAATCATACCGGCGCTCACAAGATCAACAATACCGTCGGTCAAGCACTGCTCGCGCGCCGCATGGGGAAGAAACGCTTGATTGCGGAAACCGGTGCAGGGCAGCACGGTGTTGCGACCGCTACCGTCGGCGCGAAGTTCGGCCTTCCGGTGGACGTATATATGGGTGCGGTCGACGTGGAGCGTCAGGCGCTAAACGTCTACATCATGAAGCTGCTCGGCGCGAAAGTGCACCCGGTCACCGGTGGAACGCAAACGTTGAAAGATGCAACGAACGAAGCGTTTCGCGTGTGGGCTGCCGAGGTTGAGGATACTTTTTACGTTATCGGCAGCGTCGTCGGTGCTCACCCCTACCCATACATGGTGCGCGAATTTCAGAAAGTCATCGGCCTGGAAGCGCGCGAGCAATGTTTGCAGCGCTTTGGGCGTTTGCCGAGCGATGTTGTTGCATGCGTCGGCGGCGGCAGCAACGCCATGGGAATCTTTGCGGGATTCCTTAGCGATTCGAACGTGCGGCTGTGGGGCGTTGAAGCCGCGGGAGAAGGCATCGCAAGCGGAAAGACCGCGGCCGCATTGACGGCCGGCAGCGTGGGCGTGCTGCACGGTTCGCGTTCCTATCTATTGCAGACCCCGCATGGCCAAGTGCAAGATACGCATTCGATCAGCGCCGGTTTGGATTATCCCGGCGTCGGTCCCGAGCACGCGTTTCTGAAAGAAAGCGGACGCGCGACCTACGTGCCCGTCTCCGATACCGAAGCGCTCGACGCATTTTTCGAATTCGCGAAGACGGAAGGCATCATTCCCGCGCTGGAGAGCGCGCATGCAATTGCATTTGCGAAGAAGCTTGCAGGGGAACGCAGCGCTGATGATTTGATTCTTGTGAATCTTTCGGGTCGCGGAGATAAAGATATCGCTCAGGTGCGTCACCGTGCTTGAGGCGATTTTTGAACGGGCTCGTAACCAGCGCAGGGTGGCGTTCATTCCCTACGTCATGGCGGGCGATCCCGACGTCGAGACGAGCGAGGCTGTTTTACATGCGTTGGCGTCGGCTGGTGCCGATGCAATCGAGCTTGGCGTCCCCTATGGGGATCCGCTCGCCGATGGGCCGACGATCGCAGCAGCAGCGCAACGCGCGCTAAGCAGCGGCGTCACCATCGACGAAGTGTTGAAACTCGTCCGCCGCTTTCGCGACGCAGGCGGTGTGCCGGTGGTGCTCTTCACGTACTTTAACCCTGTCTATCAATACGGCATCGATCGTTTCGCAAAGCACGCATCGGAAGCTGGTGCATCGGCCGTCATAGTCCCCGATATCGCACTTGAAGAAGGCGAAGAACTGGCCACTACGTTAGCGAGGCATGGACTCGATATGCCGCTGCTCGTCGCGCCGTCGACGCGTCGAGAACGAGCAAAACTGATCGCGCAGCAGAGCTCCGGCTTCGTTTACGTTGTTTCACGGTTGGGTGTTACCGGCGCGCGTGCTGCCCCCGATACCTCGGCTCTACGAGAGCAGATCGCTATGTTGCGCGCCGTCACGGACGAACCGCTTGCGGTTGGTTTCGGCATTAGCGCTCCGCATCACGTTCAGGCAGTAGCGCCGCTCGTAGACGGAATCATCGTCGGTAGCGCCATCATCGATGCATATCAAGGCTCCCGCGGAAATGAAGCGGCCCAGCGAGTGCGCGACTTTTGCTCGACGCTTGTGAGCGCGGGCGTACACGCGTAACGCTAGCGCGATAAAAACAGCGAAGCGAATCCGGCGACGACGCCCGCAACTGCAAGCGTCGTCGCGATTTTCGGACGCGATTGCGCGAAACGTGCGAAGATGCCCACGACTGCGGCTCCGATCAGGAGCGATACGCGAAATTCGTGGTGCTGAAGCCAGCCCACCGCCAGCGTAGTCAGAAGCGCGAGCGCGGCAATGAACCGTCCGCTAACCATCGCGACGATCAAACACAAAACGATCGAGACGAGAATCCACCACGGCTCGAGCGGCATTCCGGCTAGTCCCACACCGACGAAGAGCGACGCAATGCAAATCTCAACGCGTTGCGTCATCTACAGATCCTTACGCATGTGGATTACGTCCCACACTTCGCCGTTGCGCCGGCGAATACGCGCGAGCTGTTCCTCGACTTCGACGAAACCCATCTTACGATAGAGCGCTCGAGCCGGTTCGTTGTGCGGGAAAACGTTTAAGTGCAAGGCGCGGACGTCGTGTTCCCGCGCCCAAAGGAAAGCTTCGCTTAATAACGCCGTGCCGATGCCGCGGTTGCGATACTCAGGGGCAACAAGCATTCCGACTTCGAAACCTTCGGGGTCGGGCACGACGTTGAGGTTGCCGACAATTGTATTGCCGTCGAGAGCGACGGAAAGATGGAAGCGCGGATCCTCGATCCACCGTTCCCAATTTTTACGATAGAGCGCACGATCGTATCCTGGTTCGGTTCCGATCCAGAGCCGTTCTTCCGCAACGCGGTCGAAGAGAACAAGCGCGGCCGGAAAATCGCCATGCTCCATTCTGCGAATAGTCGGATTCAGATTACACCGCCGCCGTGGCGGCCCCAAGGCCGAAACGCTCGCCGGCATCGTCGGAAATGAACTTGCCGATGGCAATCGACGACGTTGCGGCGGGCGACGGAGCGTTACGCACGTGCATCGTCTCTCGATCGCCTTCGAAGACGAAATCGTCAACCTGCGTGCCGTCCGGCATCATTGCCTGTGCGCGAACGCCCGACGGACCGGCAAGCGTATCTTCGACCTGCAATTCCGGAATGTAACGCTGGAGAGCTTTGACGTACGCGCCGCGCTGCAGGTCGCGATAGATCTCGCCCACTCCCGTCGAAAAGTATTTCGATGCAAGTTTGATAAAGCCGCTGTACGTAAGTGTTTCAAGCAAATCGCCGGGGTTAACCGTCGTGAAAGTGTATCCTTCGCGTGCAAATGCCAGAACCGCATTTGGCCCTAGCCAGATGTCGCCGTTCATACGCGGCGTGAAATGCGCGCCGAGGAACGGAAAGTTTGGATCCGGCACGGGATAAATGTTTCCATTGACGAGATACCGTTTCTCGGGTTTGAGTATTAAGTAGTCGCCGCGGAACGGCACGATTTTCGGATCGCTTTTCCCACCGGTCATTTTCGCGAGACGGTCCGATTGCAAACCGCCGCACGAGATCACGTGCTTTGCTTCGTATTCGCCGGATTCGGTTTTTAGCAACGCGGCGTTCCCGCGGCGTTCGATCGCCTTGACTTCACGCTTTGTGAAGATGTCGCCGCCCATCTCTCGAATGTCATCGCCGTAGCTGCGCGCAACGAGGCCGTAGTCAACGATGCCCGTTACCGGGGAGAAGATCGCTTTTATGCCGCGAGCGTGGGGTTCGCGATCCTCAATGCCCTTACGGTCGATGAATTCGAGGCCCTCGATCCCGTTTTGGATTCCGCGATTGTATAGTTCCTCGAGCAGCGGCAGCTCGCGCTCTTCGGTGGCAACGATGAGCTTGCCGACTCCCTTATACGGGATGCCTTTCTCTTCGCAGTAAGCCCAGAGGAGTTTGCGCCCGTGACTGCAGAGCCGGGCTTTCAACGATCCGGGCTTATAGTAGATGCCCGAATGAATCACACCGCTGTTGTGCCCGGTCTGGTGCGCGGCAAGCATCTCTTCCTTTTCCAACACCACCAGCTTGAGGGTTGGATGACGCATGAGGAGCTCGCGGCCGGTTGCTAATCCGACAATGCCACCCCCGATGACCGCAATGTCGTACACCATATTAATGTTGATTCTCCCACCCTTAGGAGGGGCCCGCTTGCTGCCCTATTCGATCGGTGAGGCACCGCGCCGCTCCACC
>CAZJLJ010000096.1:0-7980 GCA_964546935.1 uncultured bacterium
GGAGGCTGGATATGGATGACTCCTCGCAGTGCGCAATCATCGTCCTACAGCAAAACGTTGCGGTCGTTCATGTACGCGGCGACGTCGATATTGCTAACCTGCATCAATTTCGGGAGTGTATCGAACGAGCAGAAGCGATGCCGATCTCGGCGGTTGTGGTCACGCTGGACGGCGCCGGCTGTCTTTGCGCGCGAGTTTATGGAATTCTCACTTCACTTCACGAACGCATGAACTCAGAAGGCCGCCGCCTATACGTGGTTTGCCACGGTAGCCACCAACCGCGTCGCATTATGGCATTGCTGGATGTGCCGTTTCCTGTTTTTAAAACGCTTGAACGAGCGCTGGCGGCAGAAACGCGCTGGCTGGAAGTCTACAGCGGAAACACTGCGCTCACGCACGTGCCGTAACGTAATGTTTGCACCTTCAAGTCCTTCGAGAATCGCGACACCAAATAAAGTCCGCGTCCGTGATCGTCGAGTGGATGACTCGGAAGGGAGCGCCTCAACTTAAAGCCGCGCCCGGTGTCGATGACTTGAAGCTTCGCATCGCCGTTAGTGCAATACAGGCGAACGTCAACGGGCCCACGTGCGTGGCGCACCACGTTTCCAACCAGTTCGGTGAAGATGAGTGCGGCGACAAAGCGATCGAAGCCCTCGTTGCCCGATTCGCGTTCGAGAGCCTTTAGGTATTCGTCGCGCTGCGCCAGCGCCGTTTCGGCGTTATCGGCGTGAAGCACCCACACAACTGGGGTCTACCCGTCCGCGCGAGGCACTCCACGCATCGCACGCTCCTTTGCCGGTATTACAAGAGTGCGCCGACGCCGCTTATGGACATCGTGCGACGCGCTTTTTCATTGCTGCCATAGTAAATAGCGGTCGTTCCATGCAGAGCGGAAGATCGTTTTTTGAACTCGACGAGTACGCGGATGGTCGAAGAATCGATATACGCCATCTCCGAAAAATCAAAGATGACGTGTGCGGCGGCATTGACTCCGTCTAATTCCTCGCGTAAACGCGGTGCGGACGAAAGATCCCAGTCGCCGGAAAAACGCACGTGCGTACCGTCGGCGTCGAGATGGACTTCGAGCCCACCGGTATCCTGAGGAGGCAACCGGTAAGTGGCCGCTTCCAGCTTTGGGGTCTCCATGCCCGTAAGCTTCCCCGCCTAAGGTGCGAGGGAAACTCCGATGCGCTTAGGGCTGGAGACGACTCAACTTCCAAGAACGGCCTTCGCGGACGTACAGAATCCGGTCGTGCAACCGGTTGGAGCGGCCTTGCCAAAATTCGACTCGCGCCGGCGCGATCAAATAGCCGCCCCACGAGTGCGGGCGCGGCACTTCTTCGTCTTCGAAGCGCTCGTCGAAGTGCTGCATGCGTTCTTCCAAAATTTCGCGGCGCTCAACCGGTTGGCTCTGTTCCGACGCCCATGCGGAGAGCCGGTGGCCCCTTGGCCTCGATTCGAAGTATGCATCGGACTCGTCGTCGGATAATGGCGTCGCGGTGCCTTCGACTCGGACTTGGCGTTCTAGCGAAGGCCAGTAAAATGTTGCGGCGACCCGAGGGTTTTTCTCGATGTCGTGTCCTTTGCGGCTGAAATAGGATGTGTAAAAGATCAATCCGCGCTCGTCCAACCCACGCAAAAGCACGATTCTCGCCGAAGGCTCTCCGTCTTCGGAGACGGTTGCGAGACACATCGCGTTCGCTTCCACGTTGGAACTCACCGCATGCGCCTCTTCGAGCCATCGGGTCAACTGCGCGATCGGGTTGGTAGCGACGTCTTCTTCGAATAACGCTCCACGCTCGTAACTCATGCGGTTCGATTCAATGTTCAAGGATATCTCCCAAGAGCAAGACCCGTCAGCGTTGCGATCAATAAAACGGCGAAGCCTGCAGCGAGAAATTCCGGCTCAGCGGAAACGCGACGGCGTTCGAACGACGTTAGCCGGCCAAGGCGCGAAAGCGCGTTGCGGAGTTGTTCGGCGCTCTCCACCCGAGCGTACGCGCCACCGCTGGCCGACGCGTAACCGCGCAACGCATCTTCATCGATCGATGCCTGCTCGCCGGTTCCGGCAATGAAATCTCCGTTCGGCGTTCCGATCCCGATGGTGTAGACCGGAATATGCCGCGTGCCAAGGTACGAAGCTATTTGCGCCGGATCTTCGCCCGTGTTGTTCACGCCGTCGGTTATCAAGATGACGACACGATGACCGGCAGGCGGAAATTGTTGGGCCGCGAGCCTCAGCGCATCGCCGATCGCTGTTGCGCCGTTCGGTGACGGAATTTGATCCAGCGCATTTCGCACGGTATCTTTGTCGGCGCTGAGCGGTTGAATCAAGGAGGCGCTTCCGGAGAATGAAATCAATCCGATCTTCGTGCCCTGCGGCGTCTCGTTAATGAACGCGCGGGCCGCAGCCTTCGCTGCTTCGGCGCGCGTAGGTTGAACGTCGGTCGACTGCATCGAGCCCGAGGTGTCGACGCAAATGAAGACGGTACCGTCTCGCGACGGGACGGGCAAGACCAGTTGCGGCCCCGCGATTCCAACGGCGGCCAAAAGGAGCGCGCCGATGATGGCGCCGCGTAACGCAGCGGGAATCCACCGCCTGGGCTTCGCGGCTGAGGCGAAAAACTGCAGGTTCGAGTACGCCAAATCGTTGGCGGTCTTGCGTTGCTCGGCGCGTATGTAGAGCCACGCGAAGATCGCGCAAAGAATCAATGCGGCGATCAGCCACTCGGGGCGCTCGAAATTCATCGCACGCGCTCCGTGTGGATGCCGAACGCGCCGAAGAGTGAGCCGGAGCCGTCGGCCTCTTGCAGAATACCGGTGCGCCAGCCGGCGCGTTCAAGTTGCAGGAGAATTTTTGATTCCCGCTCGCGAACCGCGGCTTCAAACGATGCGCGTTCGCGTTTCCCGATGTAAGCACGCAGCCGGCCGCCTTCGGCGCCGCGAATGCGTACGAAACCACGCAGTGGAAGGCCGTCGTACCAAGGGTCCCGTGCAACGAGCGCCGTGCAATCGTAACGCGCACCAAGTTGCATCAGCAATGCATCATCGTCGGGCGTCAGATCGTACCAGTCGCTGGTAACAAGCAATGCCGAACCGCGTTGAAGCGCAGCGCGCGCCGTCAGCAGCGCACCGCGCAAGTCGAAGGGCGTGGAAATTTCTGCATGTTGTGGGACGACGTCGTTGGCACCGACTCGAATGCAACGATCGCCGCTCAGTGCGACGGCAAACCACGTGTGCATAGCTTCTTCCGCCGCCGCAAGGAGCGCACGTTTGCGGCCGACGAGCATCGACGGAGAATCGTCGACGATCGCAGCAAGCGTTAAAGCCACATCTTCGAGCACGACGCGGGTTTGCAAGTCGCCGGCGCGGGCCGTTGCGGCCCAATCGATGCGCCGCACGTCGTCGCCCGGAACGTATGCCCGCAGCTCCACGAACTCGTACCCGTCTCCGCGATACATCGTTGGAGATCCGGCGCCGAAGCGATGCGGACGGCGGCGGCCGCGCAATAACGCTTCGCGAAGCGTCACGGCACGGGCACCGACGCGATGATACGCTCGATGATGGTCGCGGAGCTGACGTTTTCGGTGATCACTCGGAAATTGAATCCGATGCGGTGGCGCAGTGCAGGAAGTGCGACCGCCCGGACATCGTCGGGCACCGCGTAGTCGCGGTCGTCGAGCAAAGCCTTCGCTCGCGCGAGATTAGCGATCGCAAGCGTTGCGCGAGGGCTCGCACCGTAGTCGATGTAGTTGCGCTCCGATTCCCGGGTGCGCGCGACCAATTCTACGATGTAGTTCTTCAATTTTTCGTCCAGATGCACGCGGCGTGCTTCACTGCGCCATGCGCTAACGTCGGCGAGAGTAGCGACTGCGTGCACGGGTTGCGTATCGGCGACGGCAAATCGCTCAAGAATGGCCAGCTCTTCTTCGCGCGACGGATAGCCAACGTCGATTTTCAACAAAAAGCGATCCATTTGCGCGACGGGCAACGCATAGGTGCCTTCGGAATCGAGCGGATTCATCGTCGCCATTACGATAAACGGATCCGGAAGCGCATGCGTCTGAGGACCGATAGTAACTTGGCGTTCCTGCATGGCTTCGAGCAACGCCGATTGGACTTTCGCCGGTGCACGGTTGATTTCGTCGGAAAGCACGACGTTGGCGAAGATCGGACCGAGAACCGTCGTGAAGTTCGTTTCACGCTGATCGAAGATTCGCGTACCGACGATGTCGCTTGGCAGCAAGTCAGGCGTGAATTGAATTCGTTTGAACTCGCCTTCGAGCGCCGCTGCAAGCGACCGGCACGCGAGCGTTTTGGCAAGACCCGGCGGACCTTCCAACAGCACATGACCGTTGGCGATCAAGCCGAGCAGCAGTCCCTCTACGACGCCCCACTGCCCGACGACGGTGCGGCTCAGCGCCGTAGCGAGTTCGTGCGGACGTGCGGTGGTTATCATGCGAGTGCGTGCTCCAGTGAAATGATTGCTGCTTCAATTGCCGCCGGAAGGTCGCTGTCGTAAGTGAACGCGGCTCGTTCCAACGAACGTAAAACGTCTCGCACGCGCACATCGTTCGCCGCCGGCCTGCGTAACACATCACTTAACGTTTCACTGTCGCTCGCGCCGACAAGCGCTCTTGCGAGCGACCTGACCTGCACTGCTGAGTAACGCGTGGGCTCGGCCCGTAAGGTTAATAACCCGTCGCGCAGCAGCTCGCGAGGATCGTGTAACCGCTCTACTAACGGCGGATCGATTATCGGAGGAGGGGGCACGGGAACACGGCGGCGCCGGTAGATGGTCACTGCCACGAAAATCGCGGCGAGCGCGCAAATAGTCCAAAAAATAAGGATGAAGATCGCGCGCAGAATCGTTTTCGCGACGCTGCCCGCTTCTCGCAGCGGCTGCATTGCGCCGCCGGTTACAGTGAGCGTGAGATCGTTCGAAAAGTAGCGTTTCGCGCGATTATCGCGTGGATCGATCGCATCGAGCGTCACCGGCGCAAGGTGGATTTGGCCGGTATGATGTGCCACAACCGCGATGGCTTCACGATAAGTCGTCCCGGTGGAGTCCCGGGTTACACGGCGTTCGTCCCCGAGCACCTCCAAATCCGCGAGCACAGGCAACACCATGTTGTCGATGAACGTGACGGGCTGCTTTACGTGGACGGAAACGATCAGATGAAACGGCGCCTCCAGCTTCGGTGAGTTCGTGTCCGCACTCAGCGTGAACTGCGAGATGGTGAGCCGTTGCAACGTTTGCGCGTTCGCCGCCGCAAATAGAGCGGTACCCGCGAGGAGCACCGCCGTTAGGCGCGAGGTGGATCTTAGGACGAGATGTTTGAGAGCCATTCGGCAAAGAGACGCCGCGCGTCGAACGGTCCGGGCGACGCTTCCGGGTGAAATTGAACCGCTGCGATCGGCAGCGTACGATGGCGGAATCCTTCGTTCGTCCCGTCGTTCAAGTTGGTCATCGTAGCTTCCAAGTCGCGCGGCATCGAGCCCGCGTCGACGGCGTAACCATGATTGTGCGCGGTGATGAGTACTTCGTCGTGCGTATGATCCTTGACGGGTTGGTTTCCGCCGCGATGTCCGTATGGAAGTTTGTACGTCTGCGCGCCACACGCCAGCGCAAGCAACTGATGGCCGAGGCAGACGCCAAAAAGCGGTTTGCGTCCGACCAAATTGCGCAGCGTTTCGATCGTTTCGGGCAAATCCGTCGGATCGCCCGGGCCAGGCGAAATGAAAATCGCATCCGGATCGCCTTCGAGCAACTCTTCTTCGGTTGCGTTGTAGGGAACAACCGTCACTTCACTTCCGAGCGCCGTCAGCTCGCGAAGAATCGCGCGCTTCACGCCGCAATCAATCAGCGTAACGCGCCGCCCGCCTGGAGTGCCTTCGACATGACGCGCGCTCACGGCGACGCTCGGGACCAAAGCCTTCGTCGTTGCCGTGCGCACGAATTTCGCCAATTCGGATTCGGCCTTTTCAAGTGCTCCTTCGCCGACCGCCAGCGCCGCCCAAATCGTTCCGTGCTCGCGCAGCGCGATCGTGATGGCGCGCGTGTCTGCGCCGACTAAGGTCGGAATCCGCTGTTCCTCGAGCCACGGCGGCAGAGCGCGCCGGCTTAGATGATGCGACGGGTGTCGCGCGATTTGCTTGATCACGGCGCCCGCAACACAAGCGCGGTCGTATTGCGCAGCGGCTCCGGAGATTCCGTAGTTGCCGATGAGCGGATACGTGAAAGTTAGAATCTGACCCGCGTACGACGGATCCGTCAGCGCTTCTTCGTAACCGGTCATTCCCGTATAAAAAACGGCTTCTCCGAGGGCGATCCCCTCGTAGTCGAGACCGTGGCCGTCAAAGCGGGATCCATCGGCCAAAAACAGCGCTGCAGGCTTTACCATCCTGAAGGCCTTGCAGTTAGCCGAAGGGCTCGCGCGCACCTGGAAATAAACGCACGACCGATGGACTGGCACTTCGCCGCGACCGCATTCGCCACGGCGTTGACGATTATCGACCCGATCGGGATGGTACCGTTGACGTTATCGACGACGGCAAACTGCCAAGCGCCGAAACGCCGGCGCGTTGTGGATCAAGCCGTCATTGTGGCCGCAGTCGTCTTGTTGGTCATGGGCGCCGTCGGGCCGGCCGTCTTGGATTACTTGGGAATCACCCTGCCCGCATTCGGAATCGCGGGCGGCATTTTGCTCTTTTTGATCGCAATTGACATGCTCTTCGCGCGGCCGGTCGGCGCACGTGCAACGACGGACGAGGAACGCGAAGCGCAGAGCGGTGCAAATCCCGCGGTTTTTCCGCTTGCGATTCCCATGATTGCGGGGCCGGGCACGATTGCAACGCTGATCTTGCTAGTGAATCTTTCACGCGGCAACGTCATGCGCTATGTCAGCGTGTTTTTCGCGTACGCGATTGCTCTTGCAATTACGTGGCTTTGCATGCGAGGCGCGGCGCGATATATGCATCGCATCGGTACGACGGGCGTTCACGTCGTTACGCGCGTGCTCGGAATCATTCTCGCCGCGCTCGCAGTGCAATTCGTGATTAACGGGCTACTTCAGACTCCGCTTCTGCATCGGTAGTCCCGCGCGTCGAGCGCGAACGCCGCGCTTTGCCGTTTCCGCTCTCCATCGCGCCGCTTTTCGCTTCTTCCAGCTCTTCGCCCAGCGCTTGAAGTTCTTCTTTGTCGAGAAGGCTCTTCGCCTCGGGGAAAAGCGCGTGTTCTTCTTCTTTGACGTGGTGCTTCACGAGTTCGTGCAGAACTTCGAGCTTCGCCTCATAGGTTTCGTCCGCCGGATCGGTCTCTTCGAGCTTCTTTATCATCGCTTTGACGTTCGAATGCTCTTCATAGGCCTCGAGGACTTCTTCTTTTGCTTCTTTATCGCGGTTCGCACGCTTCTTTACCGCGGGGTAGAAAATCGTCTCTTCGATCTTCGCATGCACCGTTAATGCCTGGTCGATCTGTTCGAAGATCTTTTTGCGTGAGGCTTTGGCGGTGGGCGAAAGCCCTTCGAGCTCCTTAAAGAGCGATTCGACTTCTTTGTGATCGTTTTTCAGCAACTGAATTGCATCCATAGTGATCTCCACGCACGATAAGTGTTGCGTTTGGAGATACCCGGCTTTGCTACGATGATATCGTGCACAATGCAAATAGTAGTCGCCCGATTGCTTAGCCCGCGATGAACGTGCGGCGGATCGGCATTATGGGCGCCATGAAAGAAGAAACGGCGCGGCTCGTCGCCGACATGCGCGACGCCTCGATCGTGACGGCCGGCGGGCGCAGTGACACCGGCGGCATCGAAAGATCTTATTATTCCGGAACGCTCTACGGTCGCGAGGCTACGGTTGTCTTCTCCCGGTGGGGAAAAGTCGCCGCAGCCTCGACGGCAACGACGCTCTTGGATCGCTTCGAAACCGATTTCATGGTTTTTACAGGCGTCGCCGGCGCTCTGAATCCGGGCCTTC
>CAZJLJ010000097.1:0-7779 GCA_964546935.1 uncultured bacterium
TACACCGCGCTGAAGTCCAAAGTGATGACGGACCCGCGCCATCAGGTGAAGTTTCCGATAAACGAACCCGCCCAGGGCAAAAAGAAGTCTCAAATCGAGGAGTACCTCGATTTCTATCACGGCGCGGGCGTTCAGCATATCGCCATCCGAACGGACGATATCGCTTCAACGATCGATGCGCTGCGCTATAACGGCGTGGAGTTTCTCGATACGCCGGATTCCTACTACGACATGCTCGCAGAGCGAGTCGGAAAGATCGACGAAGCGTTAGACGTGCTTCGCGCCCGCGGCATCTTGGTGGATCGCGACGATCAAGGATACATGCTGCAGATTTTCACCAAGCCGCTTCAAGATCGCCCGACGGTATTTTTCGAAATAATCCAGCGCAAGGGCAGCTTGTCGTTCGGCAAAGGGAACTTCAAAGCACTTTTCGTCTCGATCGAAAAAGAACAAGAAAAACGCGGCACGTTGTAGATGACGGCGCTTCTTCTTCCGCCGTCACCTGCGGTCGATGCGGTTATGTTGGAGGCACGGGCATCCGCGCTTACCAAACGTTCCATCAAGAGCTCGTCGAAGCTCGAGGGAATTGCGCTTGCCATTCGCTGCACCGACCTGACGACATTAGAAGGTAAGGATTCCGAAGGCCGCGTCCGTTCGCTTTGCGCAAAAGCGATCGCGCCGCGGCCCGGATGGCCGAGCGTCCCGAGCGTCGCCGCCGTTTGCGTTTATCCGAAGTTTGTCGCGATCGCAAAAGACGCGCTGCGTGGTTCGAATGTAAAAGTAGCCTCCGTAGCGACAGCCTTTCCCAGCGGACTCTCGAGCCTCGAGGTAAAGCTCGCCGACACATCGGCGGCGATCGCGGCCGGTGCGGATGAGATCGACATGGTTATCGATCGCGGCGCATTTCTTTCGGGCCACGAACAGCAGGTCTTCGAAGAAATCACCGCCGTCAAAAAACTCTGCGGAGCCGCGCACTTGAAAGTGATTCTGGAGACCGGCGAACTTACCACGTACGACAACGTCCGCCGCGCCGCCGACCTGGCTCTGGAAGCCGGAGCCGACGTCATTAAAACCTCGACCGGAAAAGTTGGGACAAACGCGACGTTTCCAATGGCGCTCGTGATGTGTGAGGCTCTGCGCGATTACTGGCGTCGCACCGGCCGAAAGCGCGGATTAAAGGTAGCCGGGGGCGTCCGCACAACAAAAGACGCTCTTACGTACCTGGTCATCGTAAAAGAAGCGCTCGGAAGCGCATGGCTCACGCCCGATCTCTTTCGGATCGGCGCCAGTTCGCTGCTGGACGATTTGCTGATGCAACTCGAAAAAGAAGCGACGGGACACTACGCCGGCGCCGATTACATTCCGAAAGACTAAAGAGTATGGCGATCTTCGATTATGCTCCGGCACCGGAAAGCGTCCGTCCCCGTATCCGGGAACAGTACGGCCTGTTCATCGACGGGCGGTGGAGCGCCCCGGCCAATCAGCGCTATATGGACGCCATCAATCCGGCCAACGAAGAGAAACTCGCCGACGTCGCCTACGGCTCCGCCGCCGATGTAGATAAAGCGGTGCGTTCGGCGCGGCGTGCGTACGATAAGTACTGGCGCAAAATGAAACCGGCTGACCGCGCCAAATACATCTTCCGCGTTGCTCGTGGAATCACCGAACGCTCGCGCGAACTTGCCGTGCTTGAAACGCTAAACGGCGGAAAGCCGATAAAAGAATCGCGAGATTTCGATCTGCCGACCGCCGCGGCGCACTTCTTCTATTACGCCGGATGGGCCGACAAACTCGAATGGGCGATGCGCGCCGGCCAACTGCCGAATCCAATCGGCGTCTGCGGACAAATCGTGCCGTGGAATTTTCCGTTGCTTATGGCGGCGTGGAAAATTGCACCGGCGCTTGCGTGCGGAAATACCGTCGTCTTGAAGCCCGCCGAAACGACGCCGCTAACCGCGCTTGCACTCGCGCAGATCATCGAAGAAGCCGATCTTCCGCCGGGCGTCGTGAACGTCGTAACGGGCGACGGCACAACGGGCGCAGCGCTCGTCGAACACGACGATGTGGATAAAATTGCGTTTACCGGATCGACCGAAGTCGGAAAGATCATCGCACGCCGTGTTGCCGGCACCCAAAAACGCCTTACGCTAGAACTCGGCGGCAAAGCCGCGCACATCGTGTTTGCCGACGCGCCGATGGATCAGGCTATTGAAGGCATCGTCAACGGCATTTATTTCAATCAGGGCCACGTATGCTGCGCCGGCTCGCGATTGCTTGTCGAAGAACGCATCCACGACGAAGTCGTCGTACGGCTCACGGAACGTTTGCAAACGCTTCGTCTGGGCGATCCGATGGACAAGAACACCGACGTCGGAGCTGTGAACTCGCGCGCACAGCTGGAAAAGATCGAAGAGCTCGTCGCCAGCGGTATCGAACAAGGCGCAACGCTCGTTCAGCAGCAGTGTGAATTGCCGACAAAAGGCTTCTTCTTCCCCGCGTCGTTCTTCACGAACGTGCACCAGTCACATCGCATCGCACGAGAGGAGATCTTCGGCCCTGTTCTATCAATCCTCACGTTCCGCACTCCCGACGAAGCCGTTGAGAAGGCCAACAACACACCTTACGGTCTCTCCGCCGGAATTTGGACCGATAAGGGCAGCAAAAACATGTGGATTGCGCAACAGCTACGGGCCGGCGTCGTATGGTGCAACACGTTCAATCTCTTCGATCCCAGTTCGCCGTTCGGCGGCTATCGTGAATCGGGCTTTGGACGTGAAGGCGGCGTTCACGGACTTTACGAGTATCTGGCTCACTAACGGAAAGCGGGTTTCAGCAGATGCTCGATGAGCCCGAACTCAGGCTTTTAGATAGTCTGCTCTCGCGTTCTCCCCTGGCGCTCGTCGCTTGGGATGCGGAGTTTCGCATTTCCTACTGGTCGGCGCGCGCCGAAGATATGTTCGGCTATGCTTCCGCCGACGTGATCGGAAAGCGCGTCGAAGATTTGCAACTTGTTCCGCCCGAAGACCTCGATTCGGTGCTTGACGTGCAACGCCGCATCGATAATTTCGATAACGTCCATGCGGTCGTGAACGTCAATCGCAACATTCGCTCGGACGGCGAAGTGCGAACGTGCCGCTGGACCATTTTCGCCGTGCAAGACGATCCGCAATATCGCGTGCTTTCCTACGCCGACGATATTACCGAAACGCTCGCTGCGAGCAACGCCGTTGCCGAAAGCGAAGAGCGGTTTCGGTCGCTCTTCGAATACAGTCCCGACGTTACCATCATCTTCTCCGCCGACGGACGCATCGTCGACGTAAATCACGCGGTCACGAAGTTCGGTCCCGTTCCACGCGAAGAAATCATCGGCATGCACTTCAGCGCTTTCATCAGCGACGAAGACGTGCCGAAGCATGAAATGTATCTAAAGCGTGCACTTGCAGGCGAGACGCTTTTCTATCACGCCAAGGCGCACACGCTCGAAGGCCGCCACCTAGACGTGACCATCACGACCGTTCCCGTTTACCGCGAGGGGAAAATCGACGGCGCGTTCTCTATCGTTCGCGACGAGACCGATCAACGGCTTGCGAACGCGCGCATTCTGGAACAAGAGCGCGAACTCGCGGAAAGCGAAGCGCGCCTGCGATCGCTCTTCGCGCACAACCCCGACGGCGTGCTGGCCGTTGCCCCCGATCACACCATAACGGACGTGAACGAAGCGGCATTGCGGCTGGGCAATTTCCCGCGGGCAGCCGTGGTCGGCGAACTGTTCGAGCGGTTTTTGCCGCCCGATCATGTCGAACGGACCGTCGCCGCATTTGACAGAGCGCTAAGGGGCGAGCCGATCAGCCTCGCGGTCGAATCGTTTCGCGTCGACGGCACGCCGCTAGAGTTGGACGTCACGCTCGTGCCACAATTTTCGTCCGGCGAAGTGGTCGGCGTCTTCGCGATTCTTCAGGACGTTACCGAGCGACGCACGGCGCAACGTCATGCCGAGCGGCAGAGCGAAAGAATTCGTAACCTCTACTTCATCGCGACAAGCGGCGACTATCCTGACGTACGCATGCAAGCCTCGCTCGAGATGGGGTGCAGCGCATTCGGCCTTACCTGTGGCGCCGTCATAGAAATGGCCGACGGTCCCACACGAATCGATGCTATCTATCGGGATCAAAATGCGTTGAAAGTCCCCGATGAAGAGCTCGCCGCGATGGCACGTGCCGTGACGCAGAATCCGAACGAAGCGGCGCCGATTCCGTTAGAGCATGGCGTCGTGACTCGTCTTGAAGTCGGCGGCGAGTTCTACGGCGCACTCGTCTTCGCGACGGGCGAAAAAGGGGACTGGGACTTCTCCGGCACTGACGCCGATCTCTTAGGATTGATCGCAACGCTTATTGCCGGAACGATCGACCGCAGCCGCCAGCGTTCGCGTCTTCGAGCGATGGCGTACTACGATGCGCTCAGCGGACTGCCGAATCGCGTCTTTCTGAGTGAGAAGCTGCGCGATGCCATCGAGGTCGCGCAATCACGCTTTGGCCGCGTGGCGTTGCTTTTCTTGGATTTAGACCGCTTCAAAGATGTGAACGACACGCTTGGTCACGCACGGGGCGATCGTTTGTTACAAATGGTTGCGCTTCGTCTCGTGAAAGAACTTGGTGATCGCGGAACCATTGCAAGAATGGGCGGCGACGAGTTTGTCGTGCTGCTTACCGATTGTCGCGACGCCGAACAAGTTCGCGAAGTTGCGGAGCGAATTATCGTCTCAATCAGCGAACCGTTCCCGCTTGATGAATACGAGCAGTTCATCTCCACCAGCATCGGCATTTCGATCTATCCCGAAGACGGGCGAGACGATCAAACGCTAATCAAGAACGCCGACATCGCGATGTATCGTGCGAAAGAGCGCGGCCGTAACGGCTACTACTTCTACAATCCGACGCTCGAAGCACCGATTCACATGCGGCTCTCGCAAGAGAAACTGCTGCGGCGCGCACTCGAACTCGACGAGTTCGTCGTCTTCTATCAGCCGCAAATCGATCTGCGGACCGGGACAGTCGTTAGCGTCGAAGCGCTCGTGCGATGGAACCATCCCAAGAGCGGTCTCATCGAACCCGGCCACTTTATTCCAAGTGCGGAAATCTCCGGTCTTATCGTGCCGCTGGGCCAATGGGTGCTCGCTACCGCTGCGAAGCAAGTCCGACGCTGGCAAGATCACATGGGGCCGCTGCGCCTCGCCGTCAATCTTTCCGGACGCCAGTTCCACCAACGCGATTTGCGGCGGAGCGTTCTGCAGGCGCTGCACGACGCCGACTTGGATCCATCGCATCTCGAAGTCGAGATTACGGAAAGTGTGGCGATGTCGGACGCCGCGCAGACCGTCAGCATCGTGCGCGAGCTGAAGGCGGCGGGCATACGCACCGCTGTCGACGATTTCGGAACCGGCTACTCCTCACTTGCGTATCTGCGGCGCTTCGCCCTCGATGTTCTAAAGATCGACGGCTCCTTCGTCATGGGCGTGGGCCTTGAAGCCTTCGATGAGACTATCGTTAAAACGGTTATCGGCATGGCACACAGCCTGGGACTCGAAGTGGTGGCCGAGGGGGTCGAGACCATGACGCAGCTTGCCTTCCTCGAAGACAACCGTTGCGACATTGTCCAGGGTTATGCAATATCGCCGCCGCTATCGGCGGCTGATTTCGAGAAGTTCATGCAACGTCGCCGAGAGGCGAACGCAGCATCGGGGTAACGTGAATTATGATAGCATCGACAAAGCCCTCGCTTGACCGCAGCCGGTTGATCGATTGGTATCAACGCAATCGAGAACGCTCAGCACAGCTCTTTGCTTTGATCGATGATTCCGCACACGAATCGCGGCCGATTCCATTGCGGCATCCGTTTGTTTTCTATGAAGGTCATCTGCCGGCGTTCAGCTTTCTCACGCTAAACGAACGCGCACTCGGCGAAACGCCGATCGACCCGGAGCTCGAAAAACTCTTCGAGCGTGGCATCGATCCCGCATCGCTTGATGCGGCACAACGGCTAACGCGCGAATCGTGGCCTTCGCGTGAAGAGATCGAACGCTTCGGACGCGCTTGCGACGAACGGGTCGAAGCGGCGCTCGCGAACGCGAAAATCGTGGACGCCTCGAATCCGCGGTTAGTTCGCGGTGAGTCTGCGTGGACGATTCTCGAACACGAACAGATGCATCACGAGACGCTGATCTATATCGTGCATCAACTCGATCCGGCGCTGAAAGGGCGCATCGCACAAGCGCACCACGATCACGCGATCGAACGCAATCCGATGCGCACCGTTTTCGCGGGGACCGCAACGCTCGGCGTCGATCCCGATGAGATTGCCTTCGCATGGGATAACGAATTCGGACGCACCGAAGTGCAAGTGCCGTCTTTTCACATGCAGCAGTTCCCGATTACGAACGGCGAGTGGCTGGCATTCGTTAAGGACGGCGGCCCCGTTCCGGAGTTCTGGACGAAACGCGACGGCGAATATTTTTTGCGTGGCGTCTTCGAAGAACTTCCGCTTCCGCTTTCCTGGCCGGTGTACGTAACGCATCTCCAAGCCGAAGCGTACGCGAAATGGGCAGGAATGCGATTGCCGACCGAAGCGGAGTACCATCGCGCCGCGTATGGCACGCCGAGCGGCGAAGAACGGCCGTTCCCGTGGGGCGATAAAGAACCCGATTCTATGCACGGCAACTTCGATTTCCAACGCTTCGATCCCGAACCGGTCGACGCACATCCGGCCGGCGCGAGCGCATGGGGCATCCTCGACTTAGTCGGAAACGGCTGGGAGTGGACGGCGACGCCGTTTGCCCCTCTGCCCGGCTTCAAACCGATGGCGTCTTATCCGCAGTACTCCGCCGACTTCTTCGACGGCCGGCACTACGTAATGAAGGGGGCATCTCCGGTGACGGCGCGCGAAATGATTCGCCGTTCTTTCCGTAACTGGTTCTACGACGACTATCCGTATATGTATGCCAAGTTCCGTTGCGTGAGCAGCTGATAGAGAGGCTAATTTAGTGAAACGCGTCGCCATCGGTTTACTGATGGCGTCGCTTTTCGTGTGCGGATGCACGAAAGGCGGCGGCCAAGGGGTTTCGACCGACACGCTAAGCATCGCGCTGCCGATTAACCCGCAGCAGTTGAACGCGATTCTTCCGCAAAACTCCATCGAGAATTTCACCGATGGATTGATTTATAGTCTGCTGGTCGATATCGACGACAAAGGCAATCAAGTTCCCGACCTCGCTGCGGTCGTTCCAACGCAAGCCAACGGCGGCATCAGCAAAGAGGGCCTTACGATTACGTACCATCTGCGCAAGAACGTGAAGTGGCACGACGGCGTCCCGTTCACCAGCAAAGACGTGAAGTACACCTGGCAGCAGATTATGAATCCGGCGAACAACGTGATTTCTCGCCACGGATTCGACCAAGTGAACTCCGTCGATACTCCCGACGACTACACGGTGGTCTTTCACATGAAGCGCATCTTCCCGCCGGCCGTGAACATCATCTTCGGCGAAGGCGACACGGTGTTGCGCGTATTGCCGCAACATCTGCTTGCAAAGTATCCGAACCTGAACCAAATTCCGTTCAATGCGGCGCCGGTTGGCACAGGTCCCTACAAATTCACGCGTTGGCAGCGGGGCGATCGCATTATCTTAAACGCGAATCCCGGCTACTTCAAAGGTTCGCCATCGATCAAGCAATTGACGCTGCGAATCATTTCGGATACGAATACCACGCAAGCGGAACTCCGTTC
>CAZJLJ010000098.1:0-7718 GCA_964546935.1 uncultured bacterium
CGTTCCACCGTTCTCGGCTCGAGCATGCGACGACGCTACCGTTGCGATGCCGCTTGAATGGGACGAAATCGAAACGCATGCAAAGAGTCGTTCGAGACGGCCGCCGTCGGAAACGCTTGCTCGCTGGACGATCGTCAACACCGTGGACTATTTGCGCACGCATGGCGATCCATGGAGCAAGCTGCTTACATAGCCTTTACGGCACTCAACTTTAGCGCGAAAAACGGATTCCCGATGCAGTTCATATGGCGGCTGCATTGCAACGGCGCGATTTTCGCATGCTTCTCGGCGGACAATTCGTTTCGGATTACGGACGGCAACTTTCCATCTTCGCACTGCCGACGATAGCAATCCTAAGCTTGCATGCTTCGGCAATAACCGTAACCGCAATAAACGGTGTAGAGTGGGCAGTTATCCCGTTGCTTGCGATGGTAGCCGGCGTGTTGATCGATCGCTGGAAACGCCGCCGCACGATGGTGATTGCAAACCTTGTTCGTTTGCTCGCACTCTCGTCGATTCCGGTCGCGGCGCTCTTGCATGTGCTGACGATTCCGCAGCTCTTTTGCACTGCTTTCATCGTTAGTTTGGCTTCGCTGTTCTTCGACACGGCATATCAGCCGTTTCTTGCGTTTCTTGTGGGCCGCGAAGCTTACGCAGAAGGCAACGCACGCATGACGATGAGCTTCTGCATCGCAAGCGCGCTTGGAAACGGTTCGGGCGGCCCGATCGTCCAAATGCTGGGTGCACCGCTGGCGATCGTTGCGAATTTAATGACCTACCTTACCGGGACTATGGCCTTGCTGAGCATTCGCCAACCGGAAATGCGCACCGAAGCCGATAGCGAGCGTTCGTTCCGGCGCGAATTCCGCGAAGGCGCCGCAATCGTGTGGGGCGACCCCTTTCTTCGCGGCCTCGCGTTTACATCGGGGACATTCTACTTCGGCGGCGCACTCGTCGATGCGGTTTTGCCGCTCTACGTTTATCGCTCGCTTCATCAAACGCCGTTGTTCTTCGGCGTTATCCTTGCGCTTGCGAGCGCGGGAATCTTCGGCAGCGCAATGGCCACGAAACTGGCGCAGAAACGCGGTGCTCTAACGTTGGTGCCGTTTGCGATTGCGGCGGTTGCGCTGGGGCATGCGATTTGCACGCTTGCGGTCCTGCCGATTCTCGCGATTCTCGCGGGCCGCACTTTGATCGCGTGTGCGGCTCCCACCTACGACGTGATGGTGCAGACTATCGCGACCGAGCGCACCGCGGATACTCAGCTCGGCCGGATGAACGCCGCGATGCGTACCATTACCAATGCGCCGATTCCCGTCGCGTGCACGTTGGGTGGCGTGTTGAGCGGCGTAGTGGGGTTTCACGGTGCTATGC
Source organism: uncultured bacterium (assembly GCA_964546935.1). Taxonomy (GTDB): domain Bacteria; phylum Vulcanimicrobiota; class Vulcanimicrobiia; order Vulcanimicrobiales; family Vulcanimicrobiaceae; genus JALYTY01. The sequence goes on from CAZJLJ010000098.1 coordinate 1,375, forward strand.
TCTTCGGAGCGTTGGCTTGCGCCGGAAGTTTAGGCGTGTTCTTTGCGCTTCGAGCACAAACGGGTAGAAATTCTACGTGCTTGTCCTCGACGACCCAGACTTATGCGATGCGGTCCGCCGCCTAACGATCGACCCGGGGCAATCGCGCCGGTACCGGTTGGATGATGTCCTGCGCCGCAACTTTGCGGCGCTCGCAACCACGGCGCGCCTGCGTTCGCCGCTTCACTTTGCCTACAGCGTAAAAACGAATCCCGATGCGGCGTTTGTGAGCGCTGCGCGCGACGCAGGGCTTTACGCCGAAGTGATCAGCCCGCAGGAACTCGCACTGGCGCGCGAGTTCGGATTCGGAAACAAGACGATCTACAACGGACCGTGGCCCGCATGGCGCGCCGGCGCGTCGCCCGGAATCGCCTTCGCCGATTCACTGGAGGCGTTTGCCGGGAACACGCGGCACTTGAACGACACATTACCGGGTTTACGCGTGCGCCCGAGGCACATTCCGTCGCGATTCGGCGTTGCACCCGACGAAACAAACGACATCGCTGAAGTAGTACGGCAAAGCGGTTGTGACGCTCTCGGCGTTTCGTTTCACGTTCGCCCTGAAGATTACGGGACGCGATCTTGGCGAGAGATCGTCGAAGAAGTTCTTGATTTTGCGAGCGAAATCGAACGCGTGACGCGGGCACGCGTCGTGTCTTTCAATATCGGCGGCGGCCGGACACCGCTCGAATTCGACCGCGGCGTGGCAGGCGGAGATCTTGCGTGGCTCACTCGCGTTACAACGCAAGCGCTGCCTGCGCTGCAAACTCTCTTTGCCGAACCGGGACAGGCGGTTGCCACACCGTGCATGGTGCTGGTTACTCCGGTGCTCGAACACCGCAAAAACGAGATCGTCGTAGCCTCCGGCTATCCGGAGGTATCGCAAATCCGGACGTACGCGCACCGAGTGCTTGCCGTCTTTGATGACGGTAGCATCGAATTGATGGAGACCGGATACGACCGCATTCTTGGCAGAACTTGCCTCGAATACGACATTATTCGCGACAACATCGGATTGCCGCGACGCGCAGAACGGCTCATCGCAATTGTTATTGCCGACGTTGGAGCGTACGACTTTAGTATGGCTTTTGAGTTCGCTGGTGGTGGGAATAAGGAACGCGATGATTTCGGAGTCCATCGACGCTAGTTACATTTTGCCGATACGCGCGAACGGAACGGCGCACGTATCGGAACTCTCGACGTACCTCCGTTCCATCCACCGCATGCAGATCATCGTGGTCGATGCTTCAGACGACGCGACCTTTGCCGCGCTTGGCGCGGCACTCCCGTCATCGATCGAACATGTAAAGCCGGATCCTGACATTGCCGGCGTCAACGGCAAAGTACGCGGAGTGCTCACCGGCTTGCGCTGCGCAATCCATGAGAAAGTGGTAATCGCGGATGACGACGTGAGGTACGATCCTTGGTCGCTTCGCGCCGTGGTCTCCGCGCTCGACCGCTACGACATCGTGCGCCCGCAGAATTATTTTTCGCCGCTCCCGTGGCACGCATTACTCGATAGCTCGCGTACGCTTATCAATCGCGCACTCGACGGCGATTGGCCTGGGACACTTGCATTCAATAGCTCCTTTGCACCGCGCGGTTACAACCCGGATGCGCTCTTCGAAAATCTCGAATTGGTTCGCACCGTAAAAGCGCGCGGTGGCCGTGAAACCGTGCGTCGCGATATCTACGTTCGCCGTTTGCCGCCGACCACTAGACACTACTTTACGCAACGAGTCCGGCAAGCATACGACGAATTTGCGCGTCCTGCCCGGCTTATTGCGGCGCTCGGCATTCTGCCGCTTTGCATTGCAGCGATAGCGGCGAACAGGCCGGTGGTGCCTTGTGCGATCGCAGCCGGTTCGATGATCGCTGCGACGATCGGTCTCTTACGTGCAGACGGCTTCCGGTATTTGCCGTGGGCCGCCGTCCTAACGGCGCCGCTGTGGGTTCTCGAACGCGCTATATGTGCGTGGCTTGCGGTCTACGAACGTTTGCGCTTCGGCGGGGTTCGTTACGCAGGTCGAATCATCAAACACGCTGCGTCCACCCAACGGGAGTTGCGACAGAAATGGGCGGTCTGAACCCGCTACAATCGGTATCGCTGTATTCGTCGGAGAATCCGTTCTCATCAGAAGAAGCATACCGGTCGAGCAGCTATTCAGCGTACCTCAATGGATCGCTGATACGGCTGCTCGATTGGCGAGAGCCGTCGGGACAAGCGAAAATGGCGCATCGCGCGTTGCGTGCGTTCATTTTACACGACGCATTTTCGTGCGTCGGTGCGAAGGGTGCGGTAAACAGCGGTGGTTACCGGTTCGGGTACTACGACGGCTTTCCGACACGCGGCACACATGGACTCGCTCGAGATCTCGCGGCATTCGCAGCGGAACTCCCGTTCATGAAAGAGCGGTACAAAACGTTTATCGCTGTCTTCAACGATTGCTCTTGGAGCGAAGAAGACTTCGAAGCCAGGCTTTGGCAGCAGCTGCAAGCGCTGCACAAAGTGGATCGGCGTTATTTCGATTGGAATGAAAACGTTTCGAGCGACCCTGATGATCCCCGCTTTGCGTTCAGTTTCGCGGGACACCCGTTCTTCGTCGTCGGCATGCATCCACGCGCATCGCGTATATCCCGGCGTTTCGCGTTTCCGGCTTTAGCCTTCAACTCGCACGAGCAGTTCGGCGAGTTAAAGCAGTCCGGTCACTTCGAACGCATTCAAGCGCTGGTGCGCGAACGCGAAATGGCTTTGCAAGGCTCGCTGAACCCGAACCTTGCCAATTACGGCGAAGTCAGCGAGGCGCGCCAGTACTCCGGTAGAGCCGCCGGCACCGAGTGGAAATGCCCGTTTCACAACTCTTGAGGGAACTAGCCCCGCAGACCGGCACGGCGATCGTACTACGCGCCGGTGAACGTTTACGAATCGTCGATCCGGAGGGGCAACAAGTGGCGGATCTTGCGTTCTTTGCGCTTGCCGATCCACACGATTCGTTTTCACCGGGCCGCACGATAGATTACAACGAGCGTCTGATTCCGAAAATCGGGGACGTGTTATATTCGCACCGCAGCACGCCATTGGTCCGCGTTGTCGCAGATACCGTCGGCGTGCACGACATGCTGCTAACGCCGTGCAGCCGTATTATGTTCGAGCGCCGCGGCGCACCCAATCATCCGAGCTGTCACGAGAATCTGTACCGCGCACTTGAACCGTTTGGACTGACTTCAGACAATGTTACCGCAACGTTGAACGTCTTCATGGACGTGCGGGTCGAGCGCAATTCGATTCGCCTTCATCCGCCGGCCAGCAATGCCGGTGATTCATTTGAAATCGAGGCGCAAATCGATTGCATCGCCGGTATTACGGCTTGTTCGTCGGAATTGACGAACGCCGGGCGATGCAAACCAATTCAGTTCCGCGCCGGCTAATTTGTCACGGGGAACCGCATCGTAACGCGTGTACCCTGCTGCGGACCGCTCTCGAGATGGATGCTTCCGCCGAGGCGCTCCATGGCGCGTTTGGCGATCGCGAGGCCTAAACCCGAACCCTCGACTTGCGCGCGCGACGTGCCACGGTAAAAACGGTCGAACGCGTGCTCGACGTCGACCGTCTGCATGCCCGGCCCGCGATCGGTTACCACGATTTGCGGCGTGTCGCCGGCGTGGTGCACGTTCACCTCGACCGGTGATTCGGGCGCGTAACGCACGGCGTTCTCCACGACGTTTTTGATCGCTTCGTACAACTCGGAGTCGTCGCCAACCACGGTTGCATTGCCGTCGCCTTGAAATTGGATTCGTTCACCGGCAAGCGGACGCAATGCATCGACGGCACGCGCCGCGACCGAATTCAGATCGATGCGCTCGCGTGACGGCTCGGGTTCGCGTTCCATGCGTGCCAGAAGGATCAGTTTCTCGATGATGGTTCGCATCTTGCGCGATTCATCGAGCATCGTTTCATGCACGCGCCGCACCGCTTCGGAGTCTTGCACCACGCCTTGCCGCAACGCATCGAGGTAACCCATGAAGATCGTCAGCGGCGTGCGCAACTCGTGTCCGGCGTCGGCGATAAATTGGCGCATTTCGGCCGACTGACGCCGTTGCTCGGCGGTGGCGGCGTTCAACCGGTAAGCGACGTCGTTGTAGGCAGCCGTCAAGTCGTAAAGGCCCGTCCCGTATTCCAACAACAGCTTCGGCGTAAAGTCGCCTTCGGCGATTCCATGCAACGCATCGGTCACGTCCGCGAGGGGTGAAATTGCGCGGCGCGTAATGGCTCGCCCAACAAGCCAAGCTATGAGGACGCATAACACACCGATCGGCCCGATGATCAACCAGTAGCGAGTTATCCATCGTCCGAACGCGTCGAAGTCGGGCTGCAAAACAATCGATCCGCCGTTTACATGCAGAACACGGCGGTGAACGTTCATCAGTTCTGCAACGCCGCGGCCGAGGCTATTCGGATGTTCGTTATACGTCCCGGCTAGCCGGTGACGATTGTTGTCGTAAATACCGATGCGTATGCGCGAGTGCGATTCGTCGCTTGCCAGGATGGACGCATATTGCGTAAGTGTTTTGTGCTGAGATTCGTAGTACGCAACGCGTTGCATCACTCGCGCGCTGGCGGTTTCAAGACTGTCGTTCAGCGTGCTCGCGTAATTAACGAACGCCACCATCGACGATGCGCCCGCTACCACCGCGATCAAAGCGACCGCCAGAATTACATAGCCGGCGGTTAGCCTGTTCGCAAACTCGCGAAAGCGGCGTTCAGTCGGCACGAATCGTGTATCCTGCGCCTCGAACCGTTTGAATCAACGGACGCTTGTTGCCATCGTCGATCTTCGCTCGCAAATAGGAAATGTAGCGCTCCACCGCATTGGTGCCGACCTCTTTTTCGTTGCCCCATACCATGTCGAGCAGTTCATCACGCGTGAAGACCCGACGCGGCCGCCGAATGAGCGTTGTAAGCAGATCGAATTCAAGCGGTGAAAGCTCGATGCGTTTTCCCCCACGGGTCACGATGTGTTCGTCGAGATTGACGATTATGTCGTCGTAACTCAGCACGTTTCGCTGCTCGAGCCGCGGACGGCGTAATTTCGCTTCGAGATGCGCCAGCAATTCGGACATTTCGAACGGCTTGCTCAGGTAATCGTCCGCACCATGCGTCAGCCCTTCGACTTTGCTTTCGACTTCGCCACGCGCCGATAGCATGATGACCGGCGCTTCGGTAACGCGGCGAAGCATCGGCAGCAGTTCGATCCCGCTGATCATCGGCATCATTACATCGAGCACGATCAAATCGGGTTCCCAGCTGCGCACCAAATCCAGCCCCGCCGGTCCATCGGGTGCGGTTCGCACGGTGTAACCATGGTGCCCGAGCGTTAACTCGAGCAGTTCTCGAATGCGGGGCTCGTCGTCGATGACGGCGATGCGGGGTTGGAGTTCGGCCATACGTTTTACAAGTTAGTCACTCAGGCTGAAAGCGCTTTGAGAGCTACGGCAGATTAGCTTCAGTTTAAGGGACTAGGGAAGAAAGCAAGCGGCGTACAAGGTGGCGGTTCTACGTTGCTATGGAGGGGTGTCCAAATGCAAAAGGGATCTTCCCGCGGCTTTAACGCCGCGGCTGTTCTTTTCGTCGCGGCTGCGCTTTCTGCGTGCGGCGGCGGTGGCGGTGGAGGCGGCAGTACTACGCCCACGATAAACCCTGGACCGACGCCGTGCCCGAGCGGTTACAGCGGTACGCCGCCCAATTGCGTTGCGCCCGGCGCGAATGCTTCTGCAACCGGCACGGTCGTAAGTGATTCTGACGGCGCACCGCTGAGCGGAGTAAAAGTTCAACTCGATCCGTGGAGTTCGTATCCAACGCCGGGTCCGACGCCGACGCCCATTGCAACGACGACAACCGACGCGCAAGGACACTTTACCGTGCGCGCGCCGAACGGCACGTATCTGTTGGTCATCGGAAACGATACGGTCAATACGCCGCCGCCTGGCTGGAGTACGCCCGCGCCTTCGGCCACCGACACACCGATCCCGAATGCAAACGCGTGGAACGCAACGATTCACGATCGCATCGTGCTTAATGGGCAAACCACACTGGTGGCCCCAACGATGCCGCCGATTCCGCTTTACACGCCGCCTTCGGCAGAGACGAGCGGTTCCTATCGCATCGCAACGATCGACGCGCTCACTGAAGCGCCGTGCATTCTTGCATACAATCAACAGCGCGCTACATTCGGACTCAGCGGTGCAGTCGTCGACGAATGGCTTGTCGAGAACACCCGCGGATTCATCGCCGAACACAACAACCC
>CAZJLJ010000099.1:0-7615 GCA_964546935.1 uncultured bacterium
GCGCAGCGCGCCGTCGATCAGTTGTTCAATCAGGTCCTTAGTTCATAACCCATGGAGCGCTACGCGCGCAATTCGCCGGGCTCGATCCACGCGATAATTGCCGGCTTCACAAGCATGGTGACGTCCTCGGTGTTCAAGTTCATCTCGCGAACCGTTCGCTCGACGTGTGACCATAGCGTCATGGTGCGCCGGCAAAGCATTTCTTTTGCCGCTTCATCGAGCATCTCCAGCGAACCTTGACCGTCCTCTCTGAACGCTGCGTCGTCTGCGAGCACGATGGAAACGGTACTCCATCGCCGCGCTCCGGAGTCTTCCTCGAAGTCACATAGATCATCAATCCACCCAAAAAATTCCCCTAACGCTAAAGCACACGCGTTCAGAGCGCCAATATCCGGAAGCGGCAGTATGCCAAAAAGCGCCGGGATTGCGAGCGACACGCGGAAAGCAGCGGCCGATTTTCCGGCCAACTGTTCTGTAGCCGGTGAGTCAGGTGCGTTCGCTCGCGGAGCCGCTCGTAAACTCTCCATTTGCGCCGCAAACGCAGCTCGCACGCTATCGCAAACGAAACCTCGAGTTCGATCGTCAGCAGCGACCAATCGATCTTCGATGATACGCGCAGCTGCCACGCACGTCTCTACGGCAAGTGCAGCTACCGGATGATACGGCACATCGTACCGTGATTCGAGATTGGGAAAGTCGGCAAATATGCTTCGAACGCTCAACAGCGTGTCGGGAAGCAGTTCGGAAACGTTATCGCAGATACCATCGAAGACAGTGATGAACAGGTTAATCAACATCGCTAGGCGCGATGCGTCGTGGTCTGCCCCAGCTCCGCCGCCGGCGCACACGGCCTCAACGATGAGATCACCGAATGCCGCCGATCGCGCGAAGCGTCTGACAAAATGATAACGCCAATCATCGGCATACGGCGAACACGCTCGAAGACGACCGGGCGCCCACAACTCACCACGTTCGTCTTCGAGCGCAAGCATATGTTGGGCGCGCGCAAGCCTTATTGAAAAGGCTTGCGCGCAGTCCAAAACATTTTCGCCTGAAAAAATGCCGTCTCGAATGCGCTCGAGCAGGCCGCCTACCATCCCCCACTTCCGGGCGACGGCGGACTGGGCGGCGGTGGCGGTGCCGGATTCAGACAAACCTCCTGCGTCGTTCCGTTCTGAACCACCGAGAGTGCATACGTGAGCGGGTAATATCCGGCGTGGCTGATCTGAATGCCGTAACTGCTGTACGCGTCATCGACCACCGCGATGAACCGGCCGTTCGGATCCGTAAAATACGTTGAAACGCCATCGGTAATCGCGCATCCCCCGAGGTTAGTATGCGAGTTACAATCCGTAACGTGCAACGTCACAACCCACGACATGATCTATTTCCTCTTCTCGCCGAAGACGGACGACCCGCCGAAGTATCCCGATGGGATTTGCGCGCCGGCTTCCGCCGCGAGGACCCGCTCCGCAAATTTGCGTACGGATTCCGTGCGGAACGTTACACCGCGAGCAATCTGTGCCGTACCGACTTTTACTGCAGCGCTCACTTTGCGGGCTAAGTCGCGCTCGGATTCTATGGGGAATATATCCTTGGGCAACTGACCTTCAAGGGCTTCTGTGGGAAAGCGCTCTCCGCGAATGCGCAGCTCTCGTTCAGTGAGCGCCTCCAAGTTCCTCAGCGGCAGATGAGGGGCCAGCTCGCGTGCAATCTCATAAGCGAGTGCTGCATCCGGAAAATGCGAGATAATTTCTTCGGCCAAATGACGGCCGGACTGTTCTTTCATAACAATTTCTCTCCTAACGCAACGATCGTATAGCCGCCCACGTGAAGACCGAGTACGTTCTCAGCCAGTTCGATCACGAAGGCACCGTTTGGAGGAACTCTTGGCACTTTGCATTCGATTGTGATCTGGTGGCGCGCATAAGGCTGCGCGTTGATTTTCAGCACTTGCCTAAAGTGCTCGGGAAGATGTGTGTGACGGAGATGTTCCATCTGCTCGTGCCACGTGCGGAGCGTTGAAGAGCGCCGCTCGTGCTGTGCATACCGGACTTCTTGCGTTTCGCGCGCATGGACTGCAATCTCCGTAGGTACGACTTGATGGCTGCGCATGCGGGATGAACGTTCATGGTGCCTGGCACCGGAGTAGAGTGACTCGGCAAGCAACGCCGGCGGGCTCCCCTGTTTGTACAGCGTTGTGACCGCGGTGCGAAACGCTTCGTCGTGTAATGCACCAAGCAAATGGTCGACGGCGCTCAGTCCGTGTAGTTCGAACGTACGTGCCTGAAGCACGATTTCCGCACGTTCTCCAAACAGATTACCGAGCCACAACGAGAAGGCTTGCGCTTCCGAAGCGTCCTTGAGTACGGTAACGTTGCGCTGTCCTACATGGCGATCGAGTGTGGGATGAAACGGATTGAGGATGGGATCCCCGATCTGCGCAGAGCAGTTGACGATAATGCACTCGTGCCCGCCGTTTAGATATGTCGGCACCCAGGGTTGCGAGCACCGTACATCTGCATACGTCTGCGCGTCGATTTCCAGCCATTCCGCACCGATCAAATGCATATCTGCGGCTTCCAAGCCGACGGACGGATCGCCCCAATAGTACTCAACTCGCGTAGGCGCGGCCGTGAACATTCCAAGGTTGAAAATTCGTGCGTGGACGTAGTTGTCTTCACCCGGAACGGCCCTGCCAAGCGCATCCGAGGATTCAATCCAAATATCGGGCGATTCCCAAAAGACCGTTCCCGGTGCGAGCGGCCGGACGCCGAGATCCGAATCACTGACGCGCATTAACAGCCACGGCGTGACATGTACGCTGTTTCCGAATTCGCGCATCCATTGCACCCACAACTCGCGATCCTTTTGCGTCAGTCCACCGTTTCCGTTCCCTTTACCCGGTGCAGATTGCGCACCACTTGGTGGTTTATCGCTACTCATGTCACGGCTCCGGTGATAGCGGAACGGGTGAGGCGTATCCGCCTTTTAACACCCACGTGTGATAATTTACGCCGCGGTCGCCGTCGAGATTCCAGTCGGGGAAGTCTGCATTCAAATTCAAAAACAGATTCTTTAAGTTATCGACGGCGTTTCGAAAACCAATCGGCATGCCGTTTGCATCAAGTGGCCCGACCGGCCAACCGCCCGCGTGAACGAGGTCATCGGTCCCGAACGGATTGCCGGGATCATCGATGAATCCGTTAGGAAATGCAGAGGAAAGGGCTGCAATCGTCGCGGGTTCTTCGATCGGATTTGATGGATAAAAAATCCACGAGATGTTTGATCCGTCCCACGGCTGGTGCGGGTGCTGGAAATCGGCGCTCTGCGTTTTTGAGACGACGAGTTTCTCGCCGCTATCGAACGGCAATGGCAGGCTAGGAATGAGCGAGGCCAGGGAATCCGATTTATTCTTCAAATCTGGCGCATACGGATAAACAATCGCGCCGAGCGTCATGAGAGTATGCAGGCCCTTTAGTCCGTTGTAAAGATAAAGATGATCCCACGCTAGGCCACAGCGGAATTTATCCCAATCGATCGTTCCAATGCTGGCCCACTCGGCAATGGCCGCGGCAGTAAAGCCGACACCGGCAAGAAAGCCTCCTGTGCAAAATGAGATGATTGCCAAGAGTGAGAGCGCGATAGCGCAAACGACATTTGGTACGCTTACTTGTTTATCGACCTCTGGTTGCTGCGGCCCGGAGCCGCTTCCGTTATCCCCAGGTTTTGTCGGATCGGTCCACGCCGGCGTGTCTCCGCAGTTGCCGCCGGGCATTGCAGGCGCGGTAATTGCGCAGCCTAGGCTTTGTGCGCTCGTCTGAAACCAGAGGACGAGCCACGCCATCGCATGTGCATCTAGCACGTCGTCACGTTGCACCGCCGGAAGCTGCGGAGCCAGATCTTTATATGTGGCGTTGTACGCGTTCACCCAGAAGTCGCCTAAGTCCGTTGGAAGCGGAGAACCAAGTCCACCGGGAGTCGCGAGTGCTTTCATGACAGCATCCGGATCCAAGCTTGAGCCATCCGGCATCAAACGCGTTTGCAATTCGGCATCGCACAAACTCGGCCACGCATCATATCCCGGATTCCAATTCGTACCGTCGAACGTAGCACCGGTTGCGTCTTGCCCGAATGCCCAGGCATCGACGAAATTGGCGATCCACCGCGCACGCCACCACTGATTCCGGAACGGAGCGCCAATGATACTTGCAATAGCGGCCGCGCCGCCGGTCGACGCGCCCCACGACACGATCCAACCGTACGCATATGCAAGGAATCGCTGATCGTTGCTATTTTGTGCTGCGTTTAGCAGCGCTTTAGCAAAGCGCCCGGTGCGGCGCCACGATAGAAAATCGCGCAACGACCAGAACTGCGCGGGAAACCCGATGCCACCGCCCGGTAGCGGTCTCACGATCGCCGGCATGTTGCCCTGGCTGATGAGTTTTTGCACATCGGGCAAGATGCCTAGATTGCTTAGCGTACCGTCACCCTTGATCTTGACGACTATTGCGCCGAGTGCGGAGAGAATATCGTGAATTTTTCCGAGTTGACCCTCAAGCGCCTTGAGGCCGTTCAGATCTTCTGCCGCTGCAACCGCATCGACTTTGTTTAGGAGGTCGCGAATGCCATCGAGCGTCGGCTTTAGGCCGGGATTATCCGTGGTTCCGTCGCCCTCAAACACGTTGAAGATCAACTTCCACAGCGCAACGTACGGATTCGTTCCCGGATGACCGAGCACGCCGCCTGAACGATCCTGAACGGGCATGAAGTCGCCGATGGCCGGGCCGAGCGCGCCGAAATTCGCGTACGCCGGCTGTGCCGCCATAACGGCTGCGATATTGCCAAGCGTGGGATCACCGGAACCCGCGAATACCTTCTGCACGCGGGAGAGGATCACAAGCTTTGTCGGCATGCCAAGCATTATTGAGATCCTCCGTCGTGAAGCCAACCGTTAACCGTAAAACGGCCATCCTCGAATGCGTCCGACGGCACGGATACCGGCAGCACTTCATGCATCAAGAAGCTCGGAAACACAAGCAGACGATTCTGCCTCGGTTCAATATCCACGAAGCGCTGCGTCGGCTGCCATGTGACACCGTCGTATCGCGATTCGAACAGTCGTAGCGCGCCGCCGATAAACGCTTTTGGCTCGCGATGAAAATAGTATATAAATGTGACACGTCGCGACCGTAGAGATTCGTGCGCGTTGTCGCTGTGCAGCTTGAAGTACTCGCCTTCGCCAGAGCGCGTAATCTGTATCTCTAATCGCGCGATGCGAAACGGTTCCATTCGGAGCCGCTCGAAGATGCAGCCGGCGCATGCGCGCAAACGGTCGGCAAAAAGTGCGCCGACGTAAGGCTCGTCGAAACGAACGCTGGAACGGCGGTAGCTGACGTCGGGCGCATCACCCGCGTCATTCAGTACGCCCGACGTCCGATACGCAGTTGGATTGCCCAAGGCAGCTTCCAGCACGCGATCCAATTCCGCAGGATGCAAAAACTCGTCGCAAACTCCCCACGACGCGCGTTGAACTGCAGCGATGGGCGTCTGCATTGTCAATTCAGCGTACCCTTGAAGTCACTGTCAACGTAGTGCAGCAGTAATGATGTCGAGAAGTGGTGAGCCGTAAGCCTGCTACGATAGTGAGTCAGCCGGCGCCCAGCATACAAAAGTGCATCACCCAAAGCTTGGAAGATCTGGATCTCACCGCGCTCTGTCGCAAGGCGAAGCGGCCAAGAACTTTCAAGGTTAGGCTCAGGTGCGTAGTCGATCGCAATCGTAAGGCTGTATTCACATTGCTCACGGTCGACGTGGGGTTCGAGGACCGCTCCCTCAGTGTACGCGATTAGGTATGAGTACGAGGGCTTCACACATTTTCGCACGAGGCGACTTACAAGCGGTGTAAAGCGCTCCCTCAACTCTACAAGTGTAGGGTCGTTATGCGAGTAGTATCGACGACTTACTTGATCGTCGCCGTAATCCAGTTCACGTCTCCGAATTTTTCCGCGTACATATCTCCGTACCGTGGCAACCTCATACGGGTGTAGAGCCTGCGGTATGACGGCATACCCGTGAACGCTAAGTGATGCGCTGCCCTCCCGCAACACTTGCTCATCCTCTGCGACGTCGTCGTTCCGATCGTTGCGTACCAGCACCCCCGCATCTACGAGAACCTGTCTAACAAGAGGGTCCATTTCCGGCGCGCGTTCGCCGGGCACAAGTGTGCGCAACGTTTCAAAGGACTCTTCGCGAAGCTCAAAGGCGCGAACAACGTCTCTTATCACGTCGTGGATCCGAACAACCGTTAGATTTTGTTCGTAGTCTACGCTCAAGTTCGTGGAAACTACGAGCGCGTCCGACGGGGATCTGCTTCGAATGTGATTTAGCGCAGATCGGGGAGCGAGCATGTCCGGCTGGTCGTCGAGCAGCGGCAGTATCATGTTGCAACCTCAGATATCCGCAAAATGCCGGCGACTCCAATGAAGCGCATGAGGCTGCCGACGCGGTTCAAATCACACCATTCGAGCGCAGCCGGCAAGGAGGCTGAAACGAAAATGACACGCCCATGTTGCAGTGGCATCGACGGTCGATCGAGCACGTGCAATAACGCTGAGCCTTCGTCGCTCCGTGAGAGCAGTGCTACGAACAAGAAATCGCGAGTTGCTCCAGGCCCGACTAACAGATCGACCCGGATTGCCTCCGAAGCTGCACCAGGCGCGACGACTATGATTCGTTCGCATAAAACAACGCTCTCGGTTCGCGGCGCAAGCAAAGTCGCATTGATGAACGCTTTTGTTATCGCGGGCGAAATTAATGCCGCCACCCGTTCGCAGTCACGCAGGACGCCGAATGTTGCCTCACGTGGCGCACTGGCCACGTGTCCTGCCACGATGGCTCGGGAAATAATCGTTCGCGTTTCGAATTGTTCTTCGTCGAGAGAAGAAAAGGGATTGAGAGCATCAACAAGCGCCGCGTCCAGCGGTCCTGACCCATGCGGCTCTGGTCGCGCAGGCGCGTCAGGAAAATTCGAGAGGGGTGAACCGGTCGCGTTCGACGGTGAAGGAAAGATGGGCGGTGGCGAAGGTGCTACGTTCGCGTTTTCGGGCTCTCCGCCGATGGTGAGTGCAGGGCCTCCACTGAAGGAGCCGATGCCACTGATCACACGCGCAGCAATAGCCCTTCCAATAGCCTCACCAGCACGCTTTCCTAGTGCCGCAGCGACTGCAGCAAAAAACTCCGCACGCGCGGTTGGACTTGCACCGCGTGCGTCGAGTTCGGATGCTACGCTTACTAGCAGATCTCGTTCGCGCGCTGATACCACGTCGGGATGTACGGCGAGCTCTGCGCTTAAAGCGTTCAGATAATTCGAGGCCATGGAAGCGCCTCGCACTAACTAGACGAACCCACACCCAAGTAAGAAGGTGCGCGACTATTTGTTACACGTAGTCGGATAAAAGTGTAACACGCGTTTTCAGCTCACGTTCAACAAGAAGGCGCTCGCTCACGCCCGGTTTTGTGTGCGCTGTTCCGAATTACGCTTAATTCGAAGCATTTGATCAAGCGTGGGCGGCTCCGCAATGCAACGTTCCGTTCGCGGTTCCAATCGCAAGCA
>CAZJLJ010000100.1:0-7393 GCA_964546935.1 uncultured bacterium
TGATAGTAAAGGTAAGGGTCTTAGCCGGCGCGGCATTGGTTTCGAACGACCGGGCGTAGGAAAAGGCGATCGTCGTCGTGCCGCTGCGGTTTGCATGAAAAATGAAAAGCTGTTGCCCGCTTGCGCCCGGAATCGCCGCCGAGCGCCGCTGATAAACGTTGCCTTCGTACGAAAGCAGCTTCGTGTCGTTCACGCTCGCGGTCCACGCGTAACCCGTTGAAATATTTGAAGGCAGCGCGATGAAGATTTCTTCGCCGGGTTTGACCGTTTGCGGTTGCGCTGCGTCGTCTTGGATCAAGACCGGCGAATGCGGCGTCAACGCCATGGCGGGCGCACTCCACACCAGTGTGAGAAGCGCGGCGACAAGGAAGAGAATCCGCTTCACGCCTCGCGTCCTCCGGTGCGTTCGTATTCGTTGTCGATCGAACCCCGCAGCACGTGCCACGCCATCAGGTAGTCGCCGCAAAGCGAAGCGAACGGTGCGCGAAACGTTTCGGGCTTGTTGCGCTCGATGAATGCGTGCGAGAACCAGGCCGGGCCATACCCCGCAACAAGGCCCGCGGCAGCGAGCCACGGCTTTCGAAGCGCGACTGCTCCAAGCACGATCGCAGTTGCTGCAATCGTCCCTCCAACGTGAAAGGCCCGCGTGCGCGGATTGCTGTGCGCACGAAGATACCGGGGCCAAAACTCATCAAATGTCATGGCATCCACAGCCTTACGGGGCCCGCCGGGCTTCTCCTCGAAACGGCGCTATCCGGAGGATAAGATGAAACGAGGCTTAGCGCTCGTCGCCGCTGCGCTTCTTGCGGGCTGTTCGCACGGCGGCACTTCGTCGTCGAACGCGACGGCCACGCCGAACGCGGTGGCAACGAACTTAACCGATTTTCCCCTCTACGAGGGTAGCAACGTAATGACGTCGCGCAATTGGACGCAAAAGGTAACCTCGCAGGGAGCAGCGTCGGATAAGCCGGTCTTCTCGCAGGGTGCCGGAACGTACTCCGGCCACGAAGTCATCGCGCACACGCCCGCGACGATGCAGCAACTGCGTGAATGGCTGGACGGCATGACGAAAAACCCGCCGGCGGGGTACCAAACCGCCGTAACGGGAAGCGGAGTAGAGGAAGCGCGCAATCGCGCGGAGGCTGCGGGGCTCGATTTCGATGCCTTCCAAAAGAACGTCAACGGCAAGAAACATGGAATCATCGTCGTAGCCGTCGATCCGCAATTGTTGCAAGCAAAAGCGGGGCCGATGCTTGGTTTTATCTCGAAGTACAAGATGCTGCCGCAAAGTTTGCGCGATCCGATCGACGCGCAAGCGAAACAGCGGACCGGTTTTTCCATCACTGAGGCGTTGAGTCCCGACACGCCGCTCGGAGCGGCGCTGGGTGCGCTCGATGATTTGCGGGCGTCCGGCGACCGAGGTGTCGTGTTGATCGATGCAACCAAAGAGTAGAAGTCTTGCAGTAATCGCGTTTCTTCTCGCATTGCTTCCCGGAGTAAGCCGTGCCGACGAAACGCAGGACGTGATGCCGAGATCGTACGCGGGTCTGCAAGCGCTTACGATTGTCGGCGTTCATCGTGACATTGCCGGAAGTCAATACGGAATCGGCGCGGGACCGCTCGTGCAAGTGCACGTTGGAACGCCACGCTTCGCATTACATTTAGAGGGTCTTCCGGTCGTGAGCATTCCCAACACGCGGCCGTCGGTACACTATGGACAAGCCACGCCCAAACTCGGCATCTTCAACGGACAAGTTGAGTACGCGCTGGACAAAGCCGGCCACGTATGGGTTGGAATCGGCACGACGATCTACAATCAGCGCACGCCGCTTCCTAATCTGCAGCAAGAAGTTTCGTCTCGTCTTGCCGGTGCGCGTTACACCGCACGTTATCGAATGCCGCTAACCCCGTCGCGCTTTGTTGAGGGTTTAGTCGGCGTCGCGCCTGCGCTTTTCGGAAGCGATCACTACTTATTCAGCGACGGCATCACCCCGCCGGTGAACAGACCGGAACGCGCATCGGAGATCGATGCTTCCGTTTCTTACGGCTGGGATAGAAATGCTAGCGAATGGCTTGTCGGCATTCGCACGTTGAACTTCAGCGCGAAATTTCTTGATACCGGTGAAGGGGCGGACCGCAACGTCGGCATCGGCGTAATGCTCGAGTGGCGGCATCTTATCCGCCGATAATTATTCCTTCGAATGCCAGAAGGCGGCGCCGGATCGAATTTGGTCCGGCGCCTTTTATACGTCCGTCCGCCCCGACAACCCGGTGGGCGGGAACGAAAAGATCCATAGGGGTTTTGCGCATGGCCATCGCCACGCCGCGATGTCCGCGCGGCGCGCCCACGGCGCGGGCGACGTCGGCATAAGAGACCAGCTCTCCGGTTTCGAGTTCCGAAACCGCGCGCCAGACCGCGATTTGAAAAGCCGTTCCTTCAAATGAAAGCGGCAGATCGAAGCGGCGCAAGCGGCGCGCGGCATATGCGCGCACCTGCGAACGCGCTTCTCGAAGAAGCGCATGACGCGGAGCGCGCTGTGCGGCGCGCATGCCGGGACGAAACTCGGATTCAACGATCGCGTCGTCGCGCACCGCGATCCACAGCGTGCCGACAGGCGTCGTTACTGCAAAGGACTCGTCGTTCATTGGGTAGCAAGCAAGGCAAACTACATTACGATGGAGGCCGCCAATGTACTTCTCCAGGAATGCCGCTTTAGCAGTCCTTGTCTTGGCGCTTGCTGCGTGTTCCTCGCAAAAGGCGGCCGTGACAGCGTCACCTTCGGCAGCGGCAGCCGCTGCCGCCACAGCGGAAGAGGGCTCTTCGGAGCTAGGCGCACCGATTTACCCGGGCGCACACAATATATCGCAAGACGCTAAGACCATTCACGCGGGTAGCGGCACGTTGGCGCTCTTTGTTACGCCGGATTCGTTCGCACAAGTGTACGATTTCTACCGAACTCGCTTACCAAAAGATTCACAAACTGCGAAAGTAGCGAATGGCGCGTCATCCGTCGCGGCCTTTGCGATTCAAGATACGGCTTCGCGCGAACATACGACCGTAACGATTTCGGCGAAGAAGGGAGAGACGGACATCCTAATCATGCGCGGCCTTACGAGCAAAACGTCGACCGCGTCACCGGAGGCTACACAGTAATGTCACTCGCCGGAAAAACGCTCTTCATTACCGGCGCCAGCCGCGGCATCGGGCTCGCGATTGCGTTGCGAGCCGCGCGTGAAGGCGCCAATATTGCGATCGTTGCAAAAACCACCGAGCCGCATCCGAAGCTTCCCGGAACGATCTACACGGCAGCCGAAGAAGTAGAAACAGCCGGTGGTCACGCGCTGCCGTTGGTTTGCGATATCCGTTTCGAAGAACAAGTGGTCGATGCCGTGGAAAAAACCGTCGAACGGTTCGGCGGGATCGATGCGTGCATAAACAACGCTAGCGCGATTTCGCTTACCCCCACCGTTGAAACCGATATGAAGCGTTACGACCTGATGAATCAGATCAACGCTCGCGGAACCTTCGTTTGTTCGAAAGCCACGATTCCATATCTCGCGAAAGCCGAGAACCCGCACATTTTGAACATGGCTCCCCCGCTTGATATGAAGCCGCGTTGGTTTGCGAAGCATGTGGCGTACACGATGGCCAAGTTCGGCATGTCGATGTGCACGCTTGGCATGGCAGAGGAACTCAAGCCCCAACGCATCGCCGTCAATTCGCTTTGGCCGCTCACAACGATCGATACCGCTGCTGTGAGAAACGTGCTCGGGGGCGACACGATGGCGCGTGTTTCTCGGACGCCGGACGTCGTCGCCGACGCGGCAGCCGTGATTCTGAACCGTCCGTCGACTGCCAACACGGGAAACTTCTTCATCGATGAGGAGGTTCTACGTGAAGCCGGTGTAACGGATTTTGCCAAGTACGCGATCGACCCGAACTCACCGTTAATGCCCGATTTCTTCGTGCCTGACGAGGTGCTCGCTCGATCTTCAACGCCGCTGTTAAAGATGCCGTACTAAAGCGAGGAAACGATGATCGAAGAGATCCAATACAGCAAAGAAGGCGCAGTTGCATCGTTGCGGATCAATCGTCCGCACAAGAAGAACGCTATTACCGTTGCCATGTATTCCGCTATGGTCGATGCGCTTCAAGATGCAGCGGCGGATGAAGACGTACGCGTGTTGGCGATCTTCGGCGGCCAAGATTTCACCGCGGGCAACGACCTTGGCGACTTCATCGCGGCAGGCGGATTCAGCGAAGACATGCCGGTTATCCGTTTTTTGCGCGCGATCAGTACCTTCGAAAAACCGATTGTCGCGGGCGTCAAAGGCGTCGCAATAGGAATTGGTTCAACGATGCTCATGCATTGCGATGCCGTGGTGGCAGGCAGGAGCGCACGATTCGCGTTGCCCTTCACGAAGCTTGGTCTCGTTCCCGAAGCCGGCTCGAGCGTTTTGTTTCCGCTTATCGCCGGGCGGATGCGCGCCTCGTGGTACATGCTCTCGGGCGAACAATTTGGCGCCGACGAAGCCTGTACGATGGGTTTTGTTTCACGCGTCTGCGAAGACCACGACGTTGACGGCGCCGTCGCGATGATGTGCGGCGTGCTGGCGGAGCTGCCGCGCAACGCCGTTGCGACGACGAAGGCGCTTCTCAAAAACCAGTTCGCCGCCGCGGTCGACACCGCGATGACCGAAGAGGTTCACGCCTTCGCCGCCGCTTTACAATCCGACGAAGCCCGCGCCGCTTTCATGAAATTCATGCAACGCGCTTAGCCGTCGGCACAACAAAGCGCTAGCGTTTTAACCCGCGTAAGATCTTACCCTCGGTGTTGAGGTAGTAATTCGATCCGTCGAAGCGCGGCGAATTAGCGAACATCAAGTAGAGATATTTGAAATTTTCCGAAAAGCTGTACGCCGGGAAGTGATCGTCCAGCGTCATCGGGCGCGTGCGGATATCTTTTAGCGTTGTGTAGCCGTTCGCAACGCGGCAGTTATCGCGTAATGCAACGAAATATTGGTATGCCGTGCGGCGGTACTTTTCGTCTTGCGTGAGAAACCACAGATCGAAAGCGCTGTTCGCATATTCAGGCCGTAGCGCGTAGGCCGGATCGTCGATCGCGCCGGTTCGGAAATTGATAGTCTCCGGAATCAGCGTGTAGCGATTCAGTACGGTCGTCCAAGAATCGTAGAATGCCTCGCCGACATCGCGATTTCCACCCTTTGCGACCAGTTCTGCATAAAATGAGGACAATTCGGAGATTATTGCATTGTCCGCCGGCTGCCCCGTTTCGAAGTTTACCGTTTGAAACCAAAGCTGTCCGTTGACGTGCGTGATCGAATACTTTAGGATCGAGTCGGTGAGCAACCGGTACCAATCGTGCGTTTGAGCGTTGCCGAGCATCTGCCAGCCGCCCCACAGATATTCGTAGAACGAATCGACGGGCTCATCCGGAGCAACGTCATCCGTGCCGATGAATTCGCCTTTCTCAACGTCGAAATTCGTTCCAAGCAAATCCAGCTTTGAGCGTTTCGCTATTACCGTCTCGTAGGCGCGCATCGATGCGTTGAGATACTTGGCGTCGCCCGTCAACCGCGTTAAGTCGCCAAACTCGAGAATATTTGAACCGATCTCGGCGAGATTGCTCTTAGGATCGCTTACGGCGCCTCTACGCAGATTGGCGTAGCGGTACGGCGCACCGCTTGGAGATTTGGAAAAACAGACGAGCAGACGATCAGCGAGATCTTTCGCGCCGTCGAGTAAGAAGCGTTCACCGGTCGCGTAATAGCCGGCGATCAGTCCGGCGACCATGCGAATTACCGCTTCGAACATCTGCACGTTACCGTCGACATCGAAATCCAAATCCGTGCGCAACCACTTCACGCACGCGTTCAGCTCGTCGTCGAGCTCCATCACGTACAACGTGTCCATCGCCTCGATGATGGAAAGTCCGAACGAATGGCCGGAAACGAAGAAGTTCGAACCTTTTCCCGAGATCGGGCGTACTTCGTCCCATCCCCAGGCGAAGCTCTTATAACCGTTCCACGCGTGCACAAACTCGTCGCGGACGGCTTTCGCGATATCGTTTGGGCGCGGAATTGCAGCAGTTAGTGGAACGGCCGCCACCGCTGCTGCCGCATAACGTAGAAAATCGGGACGTCGCATCCTTGCGCTTACGGCTTTTTCTGCTCTTTTGCGTCTTCGTCGCGCTCGGCTTCCTCTTCGTGAAAACGCCTCAGCGTCTCGAACTCCTGATCGTCGTCTACGTCGATGGCGGGGTCGAGGAAGAGTTCCCGGTTGATTTCATGCGGAATGTCGCGTTCGCTCATTAGCCCTCCGGCAGAGTTTGTCTGCCGGAGAGCATTCGAGCGAGCAGGGCCGAAGCCCGCGTCGGCTAACTGTGACGGGCGCACCTCGCTGGAGAGATGGCAGAGCGGTTTAATGCAGCAGTCTTGAAAACTGCAGACGGTGATGAGCCGTCCGTGGGTTCGAATCCCACTCTCTCCTCCAGAACGCTACGCGGTCGGGTGAACCCTGCGGGCAACCGAACGCAACTGGTATAGCCGATAGCACACAGCAAATTGCGTGACGCTGAAGAGCAGCGCATAAAAGCCGACCGTGTATGCGATTGCCACCGCACCGGCCGTCGTGTAACGAAACACCAGAACGCCGAATGCGATTGAAATGATCCCTGCGAGAATGTAAACCCATTCGTTCGAAATAACTTCGCGCAGCTGTAGGCCGACCACGATCTCGATTACGCCGGTTATGATCGCCCATATTCCAACGGCATAAACTAAGCCCAGCGTGCTTATTGTCGGCTCGGTCCAAACAAAGAACGCAACGATCAACCCCGCGATCCCTTCAAGCAATAGCGCCCACCACCGCGATCCGCCGAAACCGCCCAGTGCCGCAGCGAGTGCAAAAATGCCGTCGACAAACGCGTAGGCGCCGAAGAAGATTGTGAGCGCAAGTAGCGTCATACCGGGATATGCGAATGCTATTACCGCAAGAACGATCGCGGCAATGCCTCTGATGAGAAAGACCCACCATCGGTTCGCTAGTGTTTCTAACATGATGGTTTCCCCCTTGGACTTAGAGTGTACAACTTTGCAAGAGGTGCGGAACGCTTTGCCAGGTTGCTTTTAGGGCACAATACTCGCAACGTATAGATGCGGCTCAGCTAAGACCTTGCTGCGACTTGCATCGGGTTTTGCCGGGCGCCAATGACCAGCGCCGCCGCGACACGCGGGGCGAACGTCTAAAGACACGTTCAAAGAATAACATTAAAGTGTATTTGCAGGCGGCGGAAGGGCCCGCAAGTACGGGGAAGGTCTTAAGGTCATGAAAATGCTTGCGTCGAGGGGTCTCTTCGCAGTCGCCGCGGCC
>CAZJLJ010000101.1:0-7332 GCA_964546935.1 uncultured bacterium
CACCATCCACCGGCCCGCTAAGTAGTCGTAACCGCGTCTATCGATTCCGGTGCAGTATCTGTCGTAACGTCCGAAGTAACTCTCGGGAGCGTGATGGTAAACATTGCACCCTTCGTCGCGCGATTCTTTGCAGCAAGTGTGCCACCGGCGCGTTCCACCGCCATCATTGCAATTGCAAGGCCGAGTCCTGATCCCGGAACGTCGCGGCGGCTACCGCGGTAAAAGCGCTCGAAGATATGCGGCAGCTCATCCGGCGGTATTCCGCGGCCTTCATCGGCAACCGATATGTAGACATACTTCGGATCTACCGACACGTCGACGTCGATCGATCCGTCGGGTGCATACTTGATGGCATTGGCAACGAGGTTGGTTACCGCGTATGTCAATTCCGCCGAATCGATGTTTGCTATCGCGCCCTTTATCGCGTTGATGCGCAGTGAAGTTTGCGGCCGGGATGCCGCTATCGGATCAACGATGTTTGTGACGAACGCACCGATGTCCGCAATTTCGGACTCGGGTTCCTCGTTTGAGTGCCAACCCTCAAGGACCATCAGCCGGTCCACAAGCTTACGCATTACGGCGAGTTGTTGAGTCATTTTCTGCAAGATCTTCGGACCGTCGTCGGGATGGCGTAACTGTCCCTTACTCAAGATTCCCACAAAGCCCGAAAGTACGGTCAACGGTGTCCGCAACTGATGGCCTGCGTCCGCGATGAACTGATGCGTGCGCAGCTCCGCTGCGTCGCGTTGCGCGCGAGCATTGTTCAACGCATCAATTGCTCGGTTGTACGTTCCAATTAGGCCCCCGAGTTGATCGTGCGCAACATCCTGAACGCCATGAGGAACCTCTGCGCCTGTTTCCGCGATATGGGCGAGTTCTTCATACATCTTCCGAAGCGGCCGGAGCGTGCGCCGCGCCAATATTTTTCCGGCTCGTACTGCAACAACTAGCTCAAGCAAAATCGCTAACAGTGTAATCCAAAAAGTCCGCTTCGTAATGGCTTCGTACGAAGCGGTTGGCGTAAGGTAAAACTCAATACCGCTCACGAAGGCTTTTGGCGCGTCCGAAACACCGACGATCGTTGAAAGCCCCCGCCCAACATTCCACGGAAAAGATTCCGGCGGCAAAACGGTTCTACTGGTCATTAAAATAGAGCGGGACGGCCACTGCACTATATATCGGTTCCGGCTTCCGGAGACTCTCAACACCCAGCCTGGATGCGAAGTGCCGGCTATCACTTGCTCGACCTGGTTTTTACTGGTAACCGGGGGCATGGCCCTTGCCCGCTGGACGTAAACTTCCAGCGCTTCGCTAGCGGCACTTTCTAAGCGGCGTATTTGGATCGCATAAGCAACAAAGCCAAGGAAAAGCGTAACGCCTATGAGGGCAATCGCGATGGCGAGTGCGTAATGTGCTCTAATACGGTTCTCTAAGCGATCCATGGCCTATGGCGAGCATAACATCTCTCCACCGCCGGCGTTTGCGGCAAGACAGTCTTAGAACTCTCCAGCGCATTCCCTAGGCACCTCCGAGTAACGGATGTAAGCATTACTACAGACCGCTAACTCATTTTTCTGAATTGAACTCAGGCGGGAGAGCCATTTATATGAATCGACAGGAATTCTCCACGACCCTCATCGGCGCAGCTACAATGTCATTGCTCGCCGGTGCACCAAAAGCGCAAGCCGCGGTGCCCGCGGTGCGCAATGTGGTGCTCGTGCACGGACTCTATGCGGACGGATCGAGCTGGTCCGAGGTTATCCCGCGACTGCAGGCAAGCGGCATACGTGTCACGGCCGTTCAAAATCCCCTAACATCGTTTGAAAATGACGTTATGGCTACGCGCCGTGCTATCGAAATGCAGGATGGCCCGACCGTTCTCGCAGCTCATTCGTACGGTGGAATGGTCGCGACTGAAGCAGGCGTGGATCCAAAAATTACGGGCTTAGTGTACGTTGCCGCCCGTGCACCCGACGCGGGCGAAAACTATACGGCGCTCACCAAAGAATATCCAGCCGCCCCCGCGGGCAAAGGCCTTGTGAACTTTGGTGGATATCTAATGCTAAGCGAAGACGCGTTTCTAAACGATTTCGCCAATGGTGTCGATCCCGTGAAGGCACGTGTCCTATACTCCGTCCAACAACCCAATGTAGCGACGCTTTCGTCGTCTGCAAAAACCACGGTTGCGGCGTGGCGTTCGAAACCATCGTGGTACGCGGTGTCCAAGCAAGATCGTACGATCGATCCGAATTTGGAGCGCTTTATGGCGAAGCGAATGAAGGCTAGAACGATTGAGGTCGACAGCGGCCACTTATCGCTTGTTAGTCATCCGGAAGTCGTCGCGAATCTGATTCTAACAGCAGCGGGGCACAGCACTGGCTAACAACTTCGTGACCGAAGCTCTTGAGCGGCATAACACGGAGCTCTGGCTCGCCTTAGGAGGCATCACTCTCGCAGCGTTAGCAACGTTTGCATTAGGGGTTGAGCACTTCGCACGTGAATCGACCGACGGTTGGAGAAGTAATGGTCGCCCTCTATCATGGTGCGCTCCGTCGAACCACAGAGCGAGCCGGTGCTTAATGAAGTACTCATGCCGGAATCATATCAGCGCAAATTTCCCGTTTCAGGAACATAAAAGTGTACATTTTTGAATGGAGTAGCGCCAATCAAAGAATTCGGGTAAAACAATAGTGAAGAAGGGGAAGCGCTGTTATGTCAGAGCTGAAACGAGATCGGAAAGGCGTCCCGTTCCAAGATGATTTTACTGAGAACACCGGCGCCGATCGCGTAAAAATCGACGATGCGCAGGGCCAAATGAAGTCGGATCCCGACATCGATTCGCAAGAAGCCGACGCTATGAACAAGATATTCGTTCGCGAGCTCGAGTCCCGCAACAAAGGGACCGCCTAGCACTAAAACGACTGACCGACCCCGGCTACTCCACATCCGGTAGCATTCTTCAACATCACCGAAGCGAATGTTCATCATATATGACGCTTCGCTTCGGTTGTCCGGTGTATGCGGTACACGGGCCAATCGCTACTCGGCCTCTTCGCGCAAGTGTACTTGCTTTTAGCAAGTGAAGTTGCTATAGTCGAAGTGCCGGCGGCACCTGTGCCGGCGATGCTGGAGGAACGAATCATGCAAGCTACACTCGCAACATCCGCCCCGTCCAAAACCGCCCTGTGGATTGCCCGCTCTGTTGCAACGCTAACCATTTTGTTCATGCTCTTCGACGCGTTTGGCAAATTTGCCAAGCCCGCACCCGTTGTAGACGCTTTCGCACGGCAAGGAATGCCGATCGCTTTAGCGCCGGTGATCGGTACGATTCTGCTCGTGCTGGTGGTGTTGTATATCATTCCGAAAACGAGCACGCTGGCTACAATTTTATTAACCGGCTATCTTGGTGGCGCGACCGCGACCAATCTGCGCGCCGGCGATTCCCTCTTCGAAATTCTCTTCCCCGTGTTTTTCGGAATTCTCGTTTGGGCACCGCGTTATCTCACCGACGAACGCATACGCGCACTCATCCCGTTTCACGCGGAAGAGTAACGTTGCAGATTGACAAGGCGTGTTACGATTGGTGCTATGAAAAACGCCGTTCGCTTCGCGCCTCTTTCGTCTCTCGCGCACAGATAGCCCGGACCGAACGTTAGATCTTCGGATACCGAGGCTGCCGCCTCGGTATTTTTGTTTGCCAATGGCGGCTCTTGCACGCAACCGACGCAGTTAAGCTTTAGGAGCAGCATCTTGCCGCTACTTTCCTCTCGTATCGATCCGCGATGGACGACGCTCATCATCGTGTGCACCGGGATGTTGATGATCGTGCTCGACAACACGGTAGTCAACGTTGCGCTTTCGTCCATTCAGCACGACCTGGGCTTCACGACTACCGGGCTGGCATGGCCGGTGAACGCCTACATGATCGCGTTTGGCGGAACGCTACTGCTCGCCGGGCGCCTAGGCGATCTTATCGGGACGAAGCGCATCTTCATGGCCGGCATCTTGATTTTTACAATTGCATCGCTGTTATGCGGATTTTCGCAAACGCAGTGGATGTTGATTGCCGCGCGATTCGTCCAAGGCCTCGGCGGAGCGATGGCGTCATCAGTGATTCTCGCCATGATTTTCACCACGTTTACCGACGGAAACGAGCGTGCAAAAGCACTTTCGATCTTCAGTTTTACAGCGTCAGCGGGCGGCTCCGTGGGATTGCTCGTTGGCGGCGTGCTAACGCAAGCACTGAACTGGCACTGGATCTTTCTCGTCAACGTGCCGATCGGCATCGCCGCTTATCTCTTCGCAAGCCGAATCATTCCGAATGCCGGCGGAATCGGCTTAGAAGAGGGCGCCGACGGCTTCGGTGCATCACTCTTGACGGCGTCGCTCATGCTAGCCGTGTACGCGGTCGTGCAGGTGCCGCAGAGCGGGCATATTGCCGAGATCCTCACGTGCGGCGCAGTCAGCGTCGTGCTTTTAACTTGGTTTGTGTTGCGTCAAGCGCGAATCGACAAACCGTTATTGCCGCTGCACGTCTTCCGGACGCCGAACGTCGTGTGGAGCAACGTCCTGCAAGTCCTTATCGTTACCGGCTTTTTCACGTTTTTCTTTTTATACTCGCTGTACTTGCGGGGCATTCTTCATTACGACGCCGTTCGCACCGGTCTCGCATTCCTCCCCATCACGCTGGCAATTGGCATTTTGTCCGTGGGTCCGTCCGCGTGGTTGATTCAGCGCTTTGGAGTGCGCATACCGCTCGTCGGTGGGCTCATCGTGTCGGCGGCGGGTCTTGCGATCTTCGCATTCGCTTCGCCGCAAGCGCCATTTGTAACCGTAATTCTTCCCGGAATGACGCTAATGGGAGTCGGCATGGGCGTGGCCTTCCCGTGCACTATGGATTTCGCAATGTCGGTGGCGACGCCGTCCGATTCGGGATTGATTTCAGGATTGGTGAACACGAGCTCCGAGGTCGGGGGCGCATTGGGTCTCGCCGTCCTCGCTGCAATTGCGGCGTCTTGCACAAATGCGGCGCTAACGGGTGGCAGCCCGTTCGCGGACGCGTTGACGATTGGTTATCGCGTCGCCTTCGGAATTTGCACGGCTTGTCTTGTTGTGGGTGTCGCCATATCCGCGTTCGCGCTGCAAACGCCACAAGAAAACGAGTGGACGGAATCGGAAGAGAACGTCGCTTAGGCTAGCTCGCGTTCGTAAAGCACTTGATGTAGCATTGTTTAAGTATCGAGGTGTCTCGATACGGTGAACGAAAGGCCGAACTACCATGACCAACGTGCCGCAGACCCGCCGCGAGACTGAATTGTGGCCCGCTCTCCCTTATGCTCAATGGGCAGATACGCTTGCGACGTTGCACATGTGGCTGCAGATTGTCGGCAAGATTCGCCTGAAGCAAGAGCCGCACATCAATCACTGGTGGCAGGTCGTTTTCTATGTAACCTCCCGCGGAATCACCACTTCGGCCATGCCGTATAAAGATTTCCGCACGTTCCAAATCGACTTCGACTTCATCGATCACGTGCTGCACCTACGGGAGTGTGACGGCGCGACGATTTCAATCGCCCTCAAGCCGATGGCGGTCGCCGAGTTCTATGCAAAGGTTTTGGAATCGTTGCGCTCGCTCGATATTGACGTTTCAATCTCAAAGAAGCCGAACGAAGTTGTTGAAGCCATTCCGTTCAGCGAGGATTACACGCACGCGTCGTACGACGCGCCTTACGTCCATCGATTCTGGCGCGTACTATTGCAAGCCGACCGCGTCTTTAGAACTTTTCGGTCGCGATTCATCGGCAAAGTAAGTCCGATTCATTTGTTCTGGGGTGCGCCGGACCTCGCAGTAACGCGCTTTTCCGGGCGCCTCGCGCCACCGCATCCCGGAGGTTTTCCAAACCTGCCCGATTGGGCAACGCGGGAAGCATACTCGCACGAGGTTAGTAGCGCAGGTTTTTGGCCGGGCGGTTCGGGCATGGATGCGGCTTTCTACTCGTACGCGTACCCTGCGCCCGAAGGCTTCTCCGAAGCACAGATTGAGCCGGCTGCGGCTTACTATCATCCGCAATTGCGCGAATTTGTCTTACCGTACGATAACGTTCGTCAGTCCGGCGACCCGGATGCCACGTTGCTTTCGTTCTTGCAGAGTACGTACGACGCAGCCGCCGATCTAGGAAAATGGGATCGAACCGCGCTGGAGCGCGCTCCAATTCGAGGGTAAGAGAATCCCTATGGCAGTGAAATTGAACAAAAAGGCACTCTCATACGGTGAGAAGCTGATCGAAGACGGAAAGTTTGTTTTCGACGAGCGCGATGCGTGGAGTGAAGACCAGCCTTCGACGCGAGAAGAAAACGAGTTTATCGAAGAAAACGGCTACGAGGCATACGGTCTGTGGCACCTTGGAATTAACGATGAGGAACCTGAGGATACCAAAGCACACTACGAATTCCCGTACGGCGATTTCGAAAACGCACACCGGTGCGGAATCCTTACCGCCGAAAGCCGCGCCGGCCAATACAAGCACTTTGACATCGAAAAGGCTGCAGCCACACTGCACGAACTAATCGACGAAAAAGCCAAAGGCGAGAAACCTCACCGCATCAGAACGTAGCTACGAACTAGGCTCCGACGGCGCATGTGGCATGAGGCCGGCGGCTTCAAAAACGTTGTGCAGCAACACTTCGGGAGGCACGGCGCCTTCGAGCGCGTTTTCGTTATCTTCGTTGATCACGGTCCGCGGCACGCCGTAAACATTGTAGCGTGACGCAATATCGGTGAATTCTTGCGCTTCGATCGTCGTCGCTACGATCTTCGGGCTTGCAATCGCAAAGGCGATGGCCAGACTGGCCATCTGGGGGCAGTAGGGTCAACTGGGTGTGACAAAAACTTTGATGTCGATCGGTTTCTCGATGCTCGCTAAGCTGTTTTTCAGCGGCTCGGGAACCTCTTCGCCCGCACCGCCCGCTTCCAGCAATGCGGTCATAAACGTGGCAAATTCATAACCGCCCGGAAATCCCATAAAGCGCACGCGACGCTCTGCTGCTCCACCAACGACCATCGTGGGGACGCGATTGACTCCGTCGCGCTCCGCCTCCGCACGGCTACTGACGAGATCGAGCGTACTAACATGAAGCTTTGGAATGATCGAGCTCAGCTCATTGAGCAGTTCTTCGGTCGTATTGCACGTTTCGCACGGAACGACGCCCGGCACGACGAGCGCACTATCGCGCTGCGTATAAAAGGTGACATCAACGTCGCGCGTCATTTTCTCAGCTAGCTGAGTCAGCGCAGCGCGGTCTTTGTCTTTGATGATGGCCATGCGTCGCCTC
>CAZJLJ010000102.1:0-6750 GCA_964546935.1 uncultured bacterium
GCAGAAATGAGCTCAGCACTCTGGCGCTACTTGCTTTCGCTGGTGGCAATATTTGCGCTGTTCATTGCATTTGTAGATCTCTTCGATCGGGACCGCTTCCCCGATGTCGGATTTACGTACGATACCGTCTCCGACCGGCAAGCCATTGTAAATACTGTTTTTCCGGGAAGCAATGCTGCCTCCGCCGGCGTTAAAGCCGGCGATCGCGTCGACGCAATCTGGTTCCGATTGGAGCATACGACAGGACCAGGCGCAGCAGGCGTTGCTCGTGCTGGGCAGCGTCTGTCCTTCTATGATGAGCGCCTGCGCAGAAATATCACTGTTACGGCGACCCCTATTCCGACAATCTTCTCGCCGGCGCGCATCTCCTCGCACATATTACGAGTCCTCTGCCTGTTGCTCGCGTTCGGCCTGTTCTGGTGGCGGCCGGCAGATCGAGCCGCACGCGCGTTCGGCTTATTTTTGCTGCTCGATAGCATCGAAACGTTTGGAAACTCGGGGTCGCGCATTTTCGGCTTGACCTTCGGTTACACGATGGGGGAGGCACCGTTGCCGTTCATCCTCCTGATGCTGGTTCTCTTCTGCTGCTGGTTTCCCGACCGTTATCCGACGGACGGCAGACGCACAATTGCGCGCGCGGCTACTGCCTTTGGGTTGATATCGTTTGTCGTGACGCTAGCATCGATGATGCATGCGCTAACCGGATTCGGGCCTCACATCTCAGGCGATGCGTTATTCGATCTTCAAAACTACGGCTATCCCATCGTTTACGGTGCTTTAGCAATTGCAGCACTTATCATAGACTTCCGCACATCATTGCAACTAGACCGCTTGCGGCTCGAGTGGCTTGCTCTCGGTATGGCCTTCATCGCCTACTCGTACACTTCCGTAACATGGTTTCCTTCGCTGTTCACCTCTGCCGCCGGCGCATTTACCGACCTCGGGGACACTATCTCCAATGTGGGCCAGATTGTCGGCATCATTTGCATTATATATGCGTTTTTTCGCTATCGTGTGCTTGATCTCACGTTTGCTGTTAACCGTGCGGCGGTCTTTGGATTGCTTTCAACAAGCATCGTTGCGCTCTTTGTCGTAGTGGAATATCTTGTGGGCCACTATGTGGAATCGTATTCGCGATTAACTGGAACGATCATCACACTCGGATCGGCGCTCGCTATCGGTGTTGGAATGCGCACTCTGCACCGGCACGTTGACGGTTTTGCCGACCGGCTGATCTTCCGCGCACGCTACGAAGCCGAAGAGGCGCTACGCTCGTTCGGACGGCGCGCTACGTTCATCAAGGATGAAGCAACGCTACAAGAACGCACCGTTCGGGCACTCACCGAGCATGCGAGAGCGGAGCATGCCGCTCTGTACTTGGCCCGAACGGACGGTGATTTTACGCTGGGCGCGAGCTGGCCGGAAAACTCTTCGGCTCCATTCATTTCCCCGGACGACCCGACCATACTTGCTCTCAAAGATACGCGCACGCCGCAATTTGTCCATGAGGGCAAATCGACCATTGCGGCGGAGCTTGTTTTTCCGATGCTTGCACGAGGTGAGCTCATTGGCTTCGCGGCCTGCGGAAAGCGCCGCATCCGAGAAACCTACACGCCGGATGAGATGGACGCCATGAGCTACGCGCTAGAACACGTCGCGGTCCAGCTCGATGTGATCCTGATGCAGCGTTTGCAAGTACAGATAAGGGAAGTGCAAGAACTTGTTCGCGCTTATGCAGTCCTTGGCGCGGAGGCTCCGCGCGTTCTAGAGCGCATCGCCGCGGTCAGCGGGATTACTGATGGCGACAAGCGGACCAGTTTAGCATGAAGAGCGACAGCGCCGAAATGTCATTCAGCTATTTCAACCGGTTGATTCGCTTGCCGAGGTTTCTTTAGAAGGAAGACGAGCGGGATGCTCAAGACGCCCAGTATGCAGATAAGGTACGTGGCATCGGCGTAAGAAAGCACGGTTGACTGCGTATTGATGAGTGCACTCAGTTGCGCGATCGATCCCATGAAATGTTGAGCGTTGATGTGGCTCAGTGTCGCTGCAGCGCTCAGAATTGTCGAATGAAACGCTTCGCGCTGGTCGATGAAGACGCTTAGCCCCGCAACAGCGAGTGAGCCGCCGAGCTGCAACGCGAGATTCAAGAACGCGCCGGCCTTCGGCCCTTGTGCGGGTGTAGTCGCGCCGAGGACCGCAATCGAAAGCGGGATGAACAAAGTTACGAGCCCAATTCCCGAAAGCATCAACGGCAGCACAAACGTTCCGAACGACGACTGAGGCGTCGTTGCGTAGCCTTGTAGCGCGCTAGCAATCGCCACGACAAGAAAGCCGAAACCGACCAAGACACGCGTATCGATCTTCGAAGCGAGAAATACTAGCGGCAGCGTGACGAGCAGAATTGGCATCGCGCGAACCAAGAAAAGAAATCCGCTTAGGGACGGCGTGAAGCCAAGTGGTCCTTGCGTTAGCTGCGGTAATGTGTAACTTGCGCCGAGTGATGCAACGCCGATCGCCATCGAGAGAATGGTTCCGGCAGCGACGCTGCGATTCGTCAGAATGCGCAAATCAACGATCGGTGTCTGCGTCCCGAAAAGCTCCCAGGCTACAAAGGCGGCTGCGGTGACCGCGCAGATAACCGTCAGCGACGCGATTACCGGATCCTGAAGCCAGTAATGCTGTTCGCCTTCCGTCAGGACGTATTGCAGCGTTCCAAGCGTAACTGCCAGCAGAGACAGACCCACTGCATCGATGGGTAACTTTTGCTTAGCGTCGGGATCGCGGAGCAACAGAAACAACAGAATGGCGGAAATCGTACCGGGGAGAATGTTGATGTCGAACGCCCAGTTCCACGACGCATTATCAACCAGAAAACCGCCGAGCGGAGGACCGAGTGCGGGTCCCATGACGGCACCGATCGCGAAAATTCCTTGGCTAAGCCCAAGTTGCTTCGACGGAAATGTATCGCGAAGAATTGATTGAGACGTCGCTAAGAGCCCACCGCCAAATGCGCCTTGTATTGCACGCCCGGCGACCAATTCGACCAGGCTATTCGACGAGCCACACAGCACGGAGGCGAGTGTAAAGCCGATGATCGATGCCAGGAAGTACGTCTTGCGGCCGAATCGGCCTTGCAGCCACGGCGTGAGCGGAATGACGATGATCGCTGCGATCGTGTATGCGGTGACGACCCACGTGCCTTCATCCTGACTCGCGCCGAGATTGCCCTGAATGTTCGGAAGCGCGACGTTCGTAATCGTGGAGTCGAGTGTCTGCATCAATGCCGCAAGCATAACTGCGACAACGATCAATACGAGACGAAGCCCGTTCTCCGTAACGTCACGCCGCTCGCCAAAGTGCACTGCACCGTTTGACGAGGGCTGAGATTTTTTCGTCACGCGCGAGCGAGATCTACGTTTTCGGAAACGAACTGTTGCAAACGCCCGAACGCTCCAGCTAATTCGCCGCGAAAAGTTTCCGGTGAAGCGTTTCTACTGCATCGGGCAAGCAGACAGGAGATACGGACATGAAGATCTCGCCATGCGCTAGTGCGGTCAGCCGGCGAAGCCATCAGTGCCGTTCCAAGACTTCTTGACGCCGCGCCCCGATATAGCGGGAGGCCGACGTAGGTGGTCAGCACCGAAACATCTGCCATCATTCGCAGGAAGAACTTAATGGCGTCCGCCTCTGCTAGCCGTAGGCTTGCCTCGTCTGGCCGGCAGTCGAGCGGTGTGGTGGACGGCTCGAAAACATTCGAGTAAGATTCATATGTGAGCATAGCCTCAACTATGATAGTTGAGGATACCCTCAAATTCAAGGTGGTTGAGAGGCAATATTTTGCAGAACCGCGCAAAACGATCGGCGCTCGAGCCACAGCGACGGCATGGCAAGCAGCGGGTTGCCGCCCTAATGGAGGCGGGCGCCGCCGTAATTGCAGAACGCGGGTTTGAAGCAGCGACGATGGCAGAGATCGCCGCCCGAGCCGACGCGCCGATCGGGTCGCTCTACCGATTCTTCCCAAACAAGCAAGTCCTCGCCGAGGCCTTGTTCGATCGATACGGCGAACTGCTGAACGAGACTTTTCAAAGTATCAGCGACGATCCAGCAAAGTTGCCGACGGAAGCGTTTGCCGATGCGCTGCTAGCGCTGCTTGTCGGCCTGCGCAACGAATCGAAAGCGTTTCTCGCGTTGTCGGATGCGCATTCGAATTGGTCCGCAAGGCGCAGCGAATTGCATCACGCCATTCTCCGGCACATCGCGAACAAGCTAAAGCTTCGCAATCCACATTTAGACGGCAGAACGGCCGACGACATTGCGGCTATTGTGTTGCAGAACATGAAGGCGATGTCGGCGCTGGTTCTAGAGCAAGAGACGCGCGACCGCACAGGCGCGATTGCACAGCTGCGCGACATGGTTCGGCTCTATCTCAAGAGCAAGCTTAACTACGGCGATACGTAAGGAAAAACGAACTTAGAAATGCTCGATAGCGCGGATACGTTCTCCTACGCTGATCATTTCCGCGATCAAGGCTCGTAATTCGTGGCTGACGCCGCGTGACTCGCTTTCGTACGCAGCTTCTGCATTCGTGCTATTGATCGTCGTTGCGTACGGCTTCGGTGATCCAAGCCGAAAATCGAGAATGTCCTTGTCGGCAAGCATCGCGCTATAGCGTTCGCAGAGCGTACCGAGATAATAACGCAACTCGCGTGAAGTATCGTTCATATTCCGGACGGTTCTCCTTGGGCTCTGGCGCGCCCCACATAAAAGCAAAAAGCGACGTACGCAAATACATCGCTTTTTCATGCTCGAGCGTCGCAACTGCATCGTGGCAAGTACAGAGAAGTTTTGCTGGGTTTGCGTGGTCTCCGTCGATTGCACCGCAGGGCCGGTCGCCGCGGCGGAATCGCCGCGCGATTTCCGTCGCCGTTGCCGCACGCGTTCAGCGCTGCCGTTGCGAACAACGCACAGAGCAATGCTTTCTAAGCGCGCTTCACCAAGAGCGCTTCAGTTGAGGGCGAATGAGTCATTCGACTGGCATCGCTCCAAACTAACGAGCGCTTGAGCCGCTTGTCTATTCATCAACTCTAGGTACGAATAGCTTAGTTGCTGCATAGATCGAGCAGTGCGCATAGCAAGACGTCGATGCGTATTCAGCACGCCGAAGTATCGCCGAGGTTCAACAACAGAACTTATAAGCTCTCGGGACACCGCGGTACGTAGCGATTTGCCGATTGATCTCCGTATGCCACCGCGGATGCGTCCGGTGACGCCTATTCCCGCGCGGCGGGATCGTTCGAAGCGTCTTCGATGTCGACAATCCGGTCCGAGCCGTGAATAACTTCCGTCGCAGGCTCGCCGCCGGGGCGCACCGGCCTCGAAACGACCGCGTAGTGCTCATGGCCATGGCCATGGCCGTGCCCGGTGTCCGCGTGCAGCGTCCCCGCGATGATGCGCCCGTCCGCCATGGTAACTCGAACCGGCTTTCCGACGAACGGCTGAACCTCTTCAGGAGTCATAATGCGTTCCTAACTTTGAAAACAGGGCGTGGTCACTTCGACACGACGTCATCGGCATCCGCGCCACTTCTTTACCTTACGGGTGCGGCGGAGTATCATCACACCGACCGATTGGGTCATCGAGGTAAAGCGCATGGCGACGTACGTGATTTTGAGCAAACTAGCGCCCGACGCATGTTCCGATCCTAAAGAATTCGAGGGTCTCGCAAAGCGCGTCGCAGATAAAATTAAGGCCGATTGCCCGAACGTTACTTGGAAGGACAGCTACGGAACTACGGGACGCTTTGACGTAGTGGATATCGTCGATTCGCCCGACGTCGCAAACGTGGAACGTGCGGCAATGATCATTCGCTGCTATGGGCATGCAACGACCGAGACGCTTGTAGCGACGCCCTGGAACGAATTCATCGGATCGCTTGCGGCGCGCGCCGGCGCTGCGACGCGCTAAGTTTTTATTCCGCGCTTAAGTGGCGACGGCGCGCGAGATTGCTTCGACAAAGATGTCGCCGTAGCGCTCTAGCTTCACGTCACCTACGCCGCTGATTTGACGGAACGCATTGAGTGTCGTCGGTTTATGCGCCGACAACTCACGCAACGTTGCGTCCGAAAAGACAACATACGGCGGAACGCCTTGTTCGTCGGCGAGCTGCTTGCGCAAAACACGCAGCACAGCGAACAGATCGTCGTCCGCAGTGACGGGCGCTGCTGCCGAGCCGCCGCGCTTCTTCTTTCCGTGGACCACACGTGGCTTTGCGAATTCGAATCGATGTTGCGATTTGAGTGCGTCGACGCCCGTTTGCGTCAGGTGAAGCGTGCGCCGTTCAGCATCGCGTTCAAGGTGTCCGAGGCGAAGCAATTCCGATACGAAAGCTTGCCACTCGACTTTACTGTGTTCCTTACCGATGCCGTAAGTCGAGAGCGCCGTGTGTCCCCAGGAGCGGATTTTCTCGGTGTCGCGGCCGAGGAGCACGTCGATGACATGCTCCGCTCCTGTCGCGAAACCACCGTTTGTGCGAATGCGATAGACGCACGACAGAATTTTCTGCGCCGCAATTGTGCCGTCGATGCGCTCCGGAGGTGTGATGCAGTTATCGCAATTGTCGCAACGCTCCGCGACGTCGGTCTCACCAAAATACCGAAGAACGTAGGCCCGCCTACAATGAGGTGAGGCTGCGAAGTCGAGCATCTCGCGCAAGAGCAGTTCGGCTTGAGCGCGTTCTTTCTCGTCTTC
>CAZJLJ010000103.1:0-2732 GCA_964546935.1 uncultured bacterium
TTAGCGGCCGGAAGATAACAACCTCGCGCTACCGGCATAAGCTGCACTGTCTCTTGGTAACGACACACCCTTTGCATACCTATCCGATTACTAGCACTTGTGAATAGAGAGCCCCCATTATTGCTCAACCTTTTGTCCGAGAAAAGCTTTTTAATAGGTGTTTCTCTCGTTCCGAAGGGGTATCGAATTGGCATCCGAGGTGACAAAACGAATCAAAGGACGCGACTATCGCTATGTTGTCGATTCTTATCGCGATCCGCATACGAACCGCAGAAAACAGCGGTGGCAATACGTAGGCGTCCTCGACAATGGGACGGTGCGAGCCGGCAATGTGAAGCGCCGAAACCAAACTACGCGTGACAACATCATCGACGCGACTGCGCGTCTCCTCAAATTCCGCGCCCCAAAGCACATCACGGTTTCGGTAATTGCGGCCAGCGCCGGCGCGTCCCGCAGCGTATTCTACCGTCATTTTCCAAATGCGAAAGAAGTCATCACCGAAGCCTTGGCGCAAATCGCAAACGACGCATTTCGGGCCTTGCCTTCTCTCGGCGCACCCCGCACCCTCGAAGAGGCGAAAGAGCAGTTGCGTGAATGGTGCAGGGCGTTCAACTATTCCGCCGGTCTGAACCTCATGGGCAAGCATGTGGTGCTGCAAAGCTATAGGCGCGGCGTCCGAGCGCGCCTCAAGGCAGCACAAACCAACGAATTACAACCCACCGCACTTTTGTCGGCGTTCTTCAAAAGGTTAAACAATGCGGGACTCACGGCAATCGAAAACCCGGAGGCCCTTGCCGAGTCGGTCAGAGGCCTGCATACCACACTACGTTTGAGCATGTATGCCGTCATGCCGGATGAGGAGCATCCCCTCCCCGACTACGACGCGTTTTATCCGCTGATCGAACGAGCGGTCTTCGGGGTGCCTGAAGCTGACCCGCACGTGCGGCGTAAGGTAAGCGTGCATCGCATCGTGTCGCGTCTTGCTTCGGTCGTCGGAAGCAGGCGTTTCAGCGAGATAGGATCGCAACTCACGTCGTGAACGTTTTGACCGGCAAGGACTCGTGGTCATCGTGATCCGCGAATCGGCGAACACTGCGTTGTCATCTAGAAGCAGTGCGACACACCTTGTGTCGTTACTAATGGATCGTGCAACCGGAGCGACGGAAACGCGTCTAACTTTCCGTGGAATCACAACAACAAGATGTCGTAGAGCACGGAGCACGTCGCTTGCTCATCGTGGCCGCCGTGATGGCTGCCACGCTGATGCAGACATTGGACTCGACAATCACCAACGTCGCTCTTCCTACCGTCCAGGGAAATATCGGCGCCAGCCAAGAGGAGGCCACGTGGGTCGTCACGGCTTACACGATCGCGGCAATCGTCGTCATCCCGATTACGCCTTGGCTACAAAGCCGGTTTGGCCGTAGGAACTATTTCGTAGCGTCGATCGCCGGTTTCACGATCGCTTCCGTGGCATGCGGCGCGTCCGGATCGCTCGTGAGCCTCACCTTGTGGCGCATCGTTCAAGGATTGTTCGGCGGTGGATTGCTCGCGACGGCGCAGCTTATTCTTCGCGACACGTTCCCCAGCAAGCAGCTCAGCATGAGCCAAGGGATATTTACGCTCGGAGCCGTCATGGGGCCGGCGCTCGGGCCGCCGATCGGTGGCTATCTCGTAGACAACTTTTCGTGGAATTGGTGCTTCGACATCAATGTCATTCCGGGAGCATTCGCAGCGATCGTCCTGATGCTGATGCTGCGCGATCCGCGCAAGCCGCAAGCATCGCCCATTGATTCGGTAGGCATTGTACTGCTTGCACTAGCCCTCGGCACGATGCAATATGTGCTGACCGAGGGAGAGCAAAAATATTGGCTCGCGGATCCCATGATCCTGATTTCGGTCATTCTCTTCGTAGCGGGGGGTGTGGCATTTGTCGCGTACGAGCTCTTTGGCACGCGACGTCCGATTGTCGATCTGCGCGTGCTCGGCAATCGCAGCGTGTGGGCCGGCGTCATTCTCGCATTTGCATTCGGCGGCGTCTCGTTGGGTTCGACGTACGTGCTGCCGCAGTTCGTCCAAAGCTCGCTCGGTTTCACTCCGACGCTTAGCGGCATCCTCTTCCTGGTCAGAGCGATACCCATTGCGCTTTGCACGCCGTTCATCGTCGCCAGCATTGGAAAGATTGAGGCTCGACTTATCTTGCTCGTCGGTTTCATCTTCGCTGGAGCTTCCGGGCTCATGCTCGCGGCGTACACCACGCAACAATCCGGTTTTTGGAACTTTGTTCTGCCCTTGGCGCTCAGCGGGATGTCCTCCGCCACGATATTCATTCCGATGTCCGTTGCAGTACTTGGCGCGACGTCGCCCGAGGACGGACCGAAGGCCAGCGCTTTTATCAATCTGGCGGTGCAGCTCGGAGGCTCAGTGGTCATCGCGATGCTTGACGTCATCATCGATCGCCGAGACGAGTTTCACTCTGCCGTGCTGGCTGGACAGCTAACGCTCGCAAATCCGAACGTACAGGCATTTCTTCACGATCACTCCATCGCGCAGCTTGGATCACTCGTGTACGGCCAGTCAGCGATCCTTTCATATGCCGACGGTTTATTCGTCATGGGCGTCGGAGCAATTATCTCTATCCCGCTGATTTTATTGATGCGCGGCAACCGCGCGAAGGTCAATATGAACGAAATCGAGATGGGCGGATAACGGCCTCAGTGCGCCTTGCACCT
>CAZJLJ010000103.1:2832-6162 GCA_964546935.1 uncultured bacterium
CTGCGCGACGCATGGACTTTAAGAGAAAACTAATACTGCCTCTAACGTAGCACGTACGCCTTGTTTATAGGATCGAATAGCTTCAGGATTTTTCTGGCTGCAGGTCGCCAGTCTTCCGACAACGATCGCGGTGCGCCGTCTTCGGCCCACTGCCCCGCAGCTAGGTTAAACGCAGCGCGGACAGCTGCCGTCATCGCTTCGGCTACCAGATAGGCAGATGCAGGCAGCCGGTTTGCCAACGCTTGGGCCATGTCGTGCTGCATGTCTTGCGTCCACGCGGCTTGACGAGCGCGAATCTGCGGCGAGCTTCGGACGAGTCGGTGCACCACAAGCGCGATGCGAAGTTGCGAGCGATGCGCTTTCGCGAGTTCAAAATGCGCGGCGACCAAGGCATGTACGATACCTTCGCCACGCGGACGCGCGCGCAACGCCGCGACGGCTTCCTCTCGTACGGCGTCGTACCAGCCAAAAAGTGCGTCGTCTTTTGAAGAAAAGTAGCGGAAGAACGTGCGTGGGACGACGTCGACGTCGGCGACGATATCGTCTATCCTTGTCTCCTCGTACCCCCGCTCGATGAAGAGGCGCAGAGCAGTCTCCATCAGCTTCTCCCTGGTGCGCTGCTTTTTTCGTTCGCGGTGCCCTGCGCTAGGTAACGGTAGATTCTCTGCCATTTTGTCCCATGAATTCTGTCAGTCATTGACTTTATTCTGCCATAGGCGTTACTATCCTCCATAGAGCCTCACTATGAAGGTAACGTCACGTCGGAGCGGGCACCGCCAGCAAAAAAAGCAACGCACCAAAGAGAGGCTCATCGAAGCGGCACTCCGGCTCTTCATTGAGCGGGGGTACGAGCAGACGAGAATCGATGATATCGTTGCTGAGGTCGATCTGGTTCCGCGCACCTTCTTCCGCTATTTTTGCTCAAAAGACGACGCGCTCTTCGGTTGGTACCACGCGGTACGAAGAGAAGCCGTTGCGTCACTACAGACGCGTCCTCGCGGCGAAGGCATCGTGCGCGCCCTTATCGCGGCGCATCTTGAAGTGGCACAAGCACATCACACGCAACACCGCATCGCGCTTGTGGTCCACCAACTTCTCAGGAGTTCGCCGGAAATTCGCGCACGTCAAGCGGCCTGGCTTCACGACTTTCACAACGATGCCGTGCAGGTATTGGCAAGCCGGCTGCGTCGCTCGGACGTACTCGTCGCGCAAGCAATCACAGCAGCAGTGCGTGCGGCGTTTGATCTTGCAACAGACCGGTGGGCCGCCGACGGCGCATCGCGCCCGCTTCAGGAATATATAGAAACCGTCGCCGACAAAATGTTGAAGCTGTTCAATGACATCAACAAACAATACTTGTTGCAGTAGCTTCGAAAGAGTTTTCACCCATGGCGTATGAAGTCACTAAACGGATCAAAGGGCACGATTATCTCTACATCGTTAAAAGTTATCGGGATCCCGAAACCAACCGTCGAAAAACGCGTTGGCAATATGCGGGTGCAATCGATCACGGAAAAGTGAGAGAGCCTCATGCACGTGCCGGACGCCGGATCACGCGCGACGAGATCATCGACGCAGTGGCGCGGCTTCTGCCGTTCCGCGACCCCGAACACATAACGGTCGCCGTAATCGGCGCAACCGCCGGGGCGTCTCGAGGCGTGTTTTATCGCCATTTTCGCAATCAGCAAGACGCGATCGACGCCGCACTTAACCGCATGGCGGAAGATTTTTTCCAGGGACTACCGTCGCTCGAGGCTAAGCCGAGCGATCTGCAAGATGCCAAAAGCATGCTGCGGAGATGGTGCGAGACGCCGGCTCATTGCACCCGTCTGTACAGCGTACTGCAACGCGCGTTGCGGCAGCAGCCGGACAAGAAGCGTCGCGTGCTCCTGACATTTTCGAAAAGTCGCGAAACCTTCGTGCTGAAGCTTTCATTGTTTCTTCGGCAACTTAACGACGCCGGATTTGCGCACATTGCTGATCCGCTTTCCCTTGCGCGCGCAATACGAGGAGCTCATTTAGCGCAACGCATTGCTGCGTTGCTCACACCGCCCGAACACGAGCTCCCGCTCCCGGAATTCGACGAGTTGTATCAGCTCATCGAACAAGCCGTCTTCGGGCCGGCAGCGTAGCAGCGCATAGGTAACGCCACGTTCACATTAATTCTGTCCATGTAATCTGTCATTGGTTGACATTATTCAGAAGCGCGGACTATGCTAGTCCATGGGTGGTCCCAACAGGGGAATGAAAAGGATGGGTATTCAGATCTTCCAAAGCGTTCAAGAGGCAATCCGCGCCGGGTTCATTATCGACTCACCGATTCCCGATCCTGAGGGATTCCTACACGCGAGTATTCGCACTTCCGCTGGGTGGGCTCGCGCCCTCATCCGGCCGCAGAGTCGCTCTTTCCGATGATCGCCTCGTTCATGACCGACTTCGAGCAAATCGTGAAAGACTACGAACACAGCTTGCGCGGGTTTGCGCGTCGCATGATGCGCAGCGTGGAGGATGCGGAAGAGGTCGTACAGGACGCTTTCTTTCGGGCGCATCGCGCGCTAAGCGCAATGTCGGCGAACGAGCGCGACGGCATCAGACTGAAGCCGTGGCTCTACACCGTAACCTTAAACGTCGCGCGCAGCCGCCTATACAAGAAACGCCTGCCTACGGTGTCGTTTGAAGCTCTCGAAGATCCGGATTCTTCTTTTTTGCGAGATTCCGAGGATGCATCACCTGAATCGGCCTTTGAGCAACGCGAGAATCGCGAGTTGATCGAGGGGGCAATCCTTGAGGTGCCGGAGCACATGAGAGCCACAGCAAGATTGCGATTCATCGACGGCCTTACCCACGTCGAGATTGCGAAACGGCTTAGCCGGCCCGTTGGAACGGTGAAGTCGCACGTTCACCGCGCCGCCTTAGTATTGCGCCGTGTTATCGGACCTCGACTTCGGGCGTCGTAACTTTCATATATAGTCCTTCGATATTTCGGGCTTGTGGGGCTCTGCTACACTTGACCCATGATGGAGCTCGGCGGAGTCTTTGCGGTGCTTATCCTGACCGCACCCGAAAAAGACTTTGAAAAAATATCGCAAGAAGCTGAACGGTTGCTGCAACAGATCGCGCCGTCTATTCCCGGATTGCTCGGCGGAGCAGCGTTGCGCGGCGAAGCGAACAACGAACTCTGGCTTGTTTCACGATGGGACTCGCGAGAAAGTTGGGCCAAGTCGCGATGGGATGAAGAAGCCGGACGTACGTTAACGGACATGATTGAAAGTGCCGTTTCTCAAGATGTCAAAATTCTCAACACCATCGCCACCTTTGGTGGCAACGCTA
>CAZJLJ010000104.1:0-6057 GCA_964546935.1 uncultured bacterium
AAAGAAAAAAGCGTCGCGGAGGAGCGGCGCTTTTTTCCTTCCAGACCGTGCGCGAGGAGGATGCTATAACGGTCTGCGGTTTTTGGTCCTCCTTTCTTGTTATCCATGGATTAGCGCATCGGATGAATGCACAACCACTGTGCCTCGAAGAAGTGCCCGGGGGACATACCAAAAACCGGGTAGACACTAAAGGCAACGCTCGCTTATTTACCGCCTAAAAGAGTGGCAAAATATTTGATAGACCACGTTGAATAAGCTCACGCCGCGGGGGTATTATTGAGGTGTCGAAAGACCATTAGGTACAGAAGACAAAGGACAAGAACCTCAACTAATCAAGATGAGGTTCTTTCCTTATTTGCGCGCCGAAAGTAGATTGAAAACCAATCGGTTGCTAAACGCGCCACGAATTCCAGCGCGCCTGGTTCTTCGAACAGATGCGTTGCTTTGGGAACGATTTGCAACTCGTGCTCTACGTTGAACGAACATGCCGCTGCTTCATTTAGCCGGAGCACTTCCGGGTCGCGTTCCCCGACTATGAGAAGCGTTGGAGCGCGCACGTATTTAAGTGCATCGCCCGCTAAGTCGGGGCGTCCTCCACGTGACACTATTGCTTTTATCAACTGTGTGCGCGCAGCCGCTGCAACCAGCGCGGCCGCGGCGCCGGTACTCGCACCGAAGTAACCGATCGGCATCCCGTCCAGCCCCGCGTGCACCCAATCCGTAGCCATCACCAGGCGGCTTGCCAAAAGGCCAATATCGAAACGGAATTCGGCCGTTTTCCGGTCGATGATATCTTCCGTCTGCGTTAGCAAATCGAGGAGTAGCGTGCCGACTGCCGAGTCCTGAAGCACGCGAGCAACAAATTGATTCCGCGGACTAAAGCGGCTGCTTCCGCTTCCATGCGCAAAGAGCACGCAGCCGATCGCGTTCTCGGGCACCGTCAAAGTTCCGTCGATTTGACCGGTACCGACTCCTATTACCACCTCCCGCTGAACCGGCGTTGCGATTCTCATGCTCTCGCTGGGTTCGCCTTTTGTGCAGCCTCCAACAGAGAGTGCACTTCCTGATCGCTGGTTTGTTGAAAATCCGCGTAGTGTAAGCCGACGGCGCCAAAGCGTTCCGGTGACGCAGCGCAAACGACTTCGACGGCCCGTTCCCGTAACGCACTTGCGGTTTCGGGCGCGCAAACCGGCACTGCAACAACGATTTTTTTTGGGTCTAGACGACGAAGTGCTGCAATCGCCGCGATCATTGACGCGCCGGTCGCAAGTCCGTCGTCGACAACGATTACCGTTTTTCCGCGTACATTCAGTGGCGGAAGTTTTCCTCGATACTCTTGCTCGCGCCGATTCAGTTCGTTCGTTTCATCGCGCAACACTTGGTCAAACTCTTCGCGTTTCACGTCTAGTGCATTGGCGAGCCTTTCGTTCACTATGTAAAGCCCGCCTGACGCGACCGCTCCCATCGCGAGTTCTTCATGTCCGGGAACGCCGAGCTTGCGAACGATAAACACATCGAGCGGCACGTTCAACGCCTTCGCGACCTCGTACGCCACTGGGACGCCACCCCTGGGGAGTGCCAGCACAACGACATCGGGACGATCGGCGTACGCTTTGAGCTCGCTTGCGAGAACCCGGCCCGCTTCGCGACGGTCGCGGAAGCTAGGGGACATCGGAGCTATTTTACCCGAACGTAGAATAGTTATAGGAGGGCGTACGAAATGCATCACCG
Organism: uncultured bacterium; assembly: GCA_964546935.1. GTDB lineage: Bacteria > Vulcanimicrobiota > Vulcanimicrobiia > Vulcanimicrobiales > Vulcanimicrobiaceae > JALYTY01. The sequence goes on from CAZJLJ010000104.1 coordinate 1,732, forward strand.
GCTCGAAGCGACGAAAACTTTGAAGCGCGCTGCGGAGGCGGCTGCTCCGCCACCGCCTCAATGGCCGAGCTACACAGGCACGTCTCAATACGTTGGAACAAGCACGAATGGACGCGTAACCGTTTACGTGGACCCTTCGCTCGGTGCCCCGGCGCTGCAGAACGCACAAGATTTAGTAAGCGATGCAAATCGTGTCGTAAGCGCCAACGATGCGCTCTTCGGCACGCAAGGCCAGCCGGTTAGCGTTATCGTCTTTGCGCTTGGCGGAGCGACCGACGGCACCGGCGGAGCCGACCACATGGCGTGCGATTACGTAAACGGCGGAGCCATCGAAGTGTGCGCATCTTTTGGCAACTCGATGCGCGTTTCAGCCCTCTTCGAGGCGGAGCTGAGCGAATGTTCGATGGGTGGAAACCTTTGCGGACAAAGCACGGGGGAAGCGCTCTCACGCTGGTGTGCGCTAGTCGTTAGCAACAACGCACTTGCAGATTTTGCAACTGCGCCTATATGGGCGCAAGACGGCATGCCCGACTACGTAAACCGCACCGATCCCACCGATCGAAATGCAGACAGCACTGGTTGTGGTATGGCGTTTATCTCGTGGCTTTTGAGCCAAGGTTCGACGCTGGCAGCAATTGCACAAGCGATGGCGCAGTTCGGTGACGCCGGAACCTTCGCGCAACTCTACGCTCAACTGACCGGGGACGCCGCTTCGAATGCGTGGCCCACATTTTTGACGGCGGTGCAAGCCGTGCCGGGCGGCGTAACGACGGACGATCCGTTCAACGGCGCGCCGGCGCCTGCCCTCGCCGGTAGACTTACGCCGATGAACGCCGAATTGGCCGGCCGGCTTTTTTGCGCGATTCTGAACGATCTCACTTACGGCAACAACGAACAAACGATTATCGCGAACGTTCGAACGGTGCTTATCGACGCGAGAACAACCTAGTTATGAATAGTCAAGGGGCCTAGGAACTAACCTAGGCCCTGACTCATTATTAGATTTGTGTGGAAGCGGTTAACCTCCAACTTGGCACCCAAAAGATGGGTATATTGCTTACAGGGGGGAGTGACCAATGACGCTGTTCTGGCTAAAGACCGTACAACCGCAATGCGCGCCTGTGGCGAGCGAACCTGCAAGCGACCAGCCGGAATTCGATGAAGACGGACGCCGGTATGTGTTCCGGTTTACGCGGAACGCACCGCAGCGCTACCACATCGACCGCGACCGCATCTTCAATTACGCGAAGGCACACGACTTGCCCAGTGCGCGCGCCCGCGCACTTCGTCGCGACCTGAAAAACGCCGCGAATTTTTACGAAGACATTCGCGACATTCAAACGCATCCGGATGTCGTGGCGTTGGAAAGCGAGACTACGGGAAGTTCAGTCACGCGGCTGCGGCTACGTTCCGGTCCCGCGCAGCTCTCTTCAGCCAGTTAAGGGTCGGCGCTGATCCGCGGCCTGCCATGAGGCGACGGCTTCGGCGGCTTTACGGCCGCTCGTGCGCCGATGATGCTCTAACCAGGCCGCGCCAAGGAGCGCAAATACACCGCCCGGGATGAGCAAAGAAAACGCAAACGCGATCGATTGAACCGCGTACGGATGAAGCGCGTGCGAGCCCATGCCGCCCATTTCGCCGATAGTTTAGCATGCGAACGCGAAGCGCGTCCGTACCAAAGTATTAACTGCGCATCAAAATTGCAAATTCTGTCGCCGGCATGGGGCGTGCGCAGTAAAAGCCCTGAGCTTCGTCACAGCTGATCGTCTGTAAACATTCAAGTTGTTCGCGCGTCTCAACGCCTTCCCCGACCACTAAGAGATCGCGTTTGTGAGCAAGCTCGACCAGACTCGCCGTAACGTCGCGCTGAAACGGCTCATCTGCGAGCGGCGCGACGAACATCCGGTCGATCTTCAGCGTGTCGATGTCCATCTGCGCAAGGTAGCTCAGCGCGCTGTAACCGGTTCCGAAATCATCGATCGCAACCCGCATCCCAAGAGCCCGCAGCGCGCGGAGGTTTAGCGCACCGGGGCCTTCGGGATAAATGATCGCTCTCTCGGTGAGCTCCAGCTCGATGTCGCTGAGCGGAATGTCATATTTTTGGGATAGGCTGCGCACAAAGGGGACAAAGTTCGGTTGCCGTGCCTGACGCACCGAAACGTTTATCGACATGCGAATCGGGTCGAGGCCCTCTTCTCGCCAGCGCCGGGATTGCGCAAACGCTTTCTCCAAAATCCACTCGCCGAGGGATACGATTACGCCGCTGTCTTCCGCGATGCCGATGAATTCGTCCGGCGGCACTTCTCCGATCCCCGGGCATTCCCACCGCAGCAACGCCTCGGCGCCGACGATTTCTTGCGTGGCGACGCAGAAGATGGGCTGATAGACCCCATGGAGCTGTCCCTTTGCGGCAGCATAGCGCAAATTGCGATCGATCGTTGCGCGGCGGTCGTGTGCTCGCTCGAGCGCTGCAGTGTATACAGCAATGTGAGGATGAATCCGTTCTGCTTCTCGAAGCGCCGCCTCCGCGCGCCGTGCGAGCTCGCTTACCGACTTTCCATCTTCCGCATAGGCAAAGCCAATGCGTGCACTCGCCACCAGGGTTTCTCCATCGACCTCTACCGGGTTGGCGAAGCTCGCCACGATATTTTCCGCGATTCGCCTAATGCTCTTTATTTCAGTCGATCGCGGAAATGTTATCGCCGCCACTTCATCGCCGTACCGGAACACTGTCGAATCGACCGGCACGATACTGTGCAAAATGTCCCTTATGGCTTGCGCATTTTTCACCCGGTTCTCCGGGGAGCGTTGCGATGTCGCACCGATCCACAAAAAACGGACGAGCATCAAAGCTTCGAGCGCCATGTTTGTCTCGGCGCCTTGAAGCAAAGCCGCACGGTTGGGCATTCCGGTTTCGGGATCGGTAAACGCCAGCGTTTTTAATTTCTCGGCTTCGAGTTTCCGGTCCGTAATATCTACGACCGTTCCGATTATGCCGGTTGGCGCGCCATATTTGTCTCGAACGATTTTCGTTCGACCCTGAAACCAACGCGTCTCACCCTCGACATACATACGAAATTCGCCTTCGAACGGCCTCAGGTTCTTCAGCGAATCCATCAATCGCGAGACGTTCCGCGCGTCGTCGGGATGAAAGACGCGTTTTGCTTCCGACGCTACTTCTTCCGCCGGTATTTCCGTGCGGCCGTATGCGCGCGCGAGCACGCCGACCAAGCGATATACGCCTTCGCGCAAATCGAGAATAAAGGTCCCCAGATTCCCGAGATCCTGCGCTTCTTCCAACGCCGCTTGGTAGGCGTGGATACCGCTCGTGCGTCCGTCGAGCATGGCTTCTCGTCCTGTCCCCGCGGTGGGGTCAGGTATGAGGTGATTTCTCGCGCGAAGCATATCGGACGAATCTCCGATCTTCCGTCGCGACGATGGTCTCCTCGTCTTTGAAAAGCACCCACATCTTCACGTATTACCCTGGATGACGCAGTGCTACCGGGTAGCAAGGGGTCGAAGGTAGACCCAGGCAACCTTCCCTGGAATGGGAAAAGTGTAAGCGGTATGTATGAGCGGTACCGGCCGGCGAAGTTCATCGCGACGCCCGTGGACGAGCGTCGCTCGTCCCTGCACCGGACGCGTGATCTAACTACCGGTTGCAGTCGCCGTGTCGCTAACGCGATCTGCATCGCGATGTTCTCCGCGCTTATCGCGCTGGTTGCGGGCCTCTGGGTGATCTGGCTGAAGCTGTAACGCCTACATCAACGACGCGCCGTCTTTGCTCACAATAATTGTCTTCGCGGTGGCGGTGGGCGTGCCGGGCGTCGCGATAACCAATACGTGCGCACCGGGAACTAAGGCGGATTTCGATCCCGGATCGATGTACATCACAGGCGTTCCGGCTGGAATGGTGATGTTTTTCGTACCGCTCGGGAAAGTCATCGTGATCGATTTCTTTCCGCCGCTGGAATCGGCGGTTCTCACGGTCGAGTTCGCCATCATGTTAGACGCGTGCGCAACGGTGTTCACGGTTGAATTCGCCATCATGTGTTTGCCGCCGCTATCCATCTTCGTGAACCCTTCGCCGGTGCCGCGCAGCGACGGTGCAAAAATGTGCACTTCCGTTGAGACGTAGGTATTGTCGGGTTGTGGAACCACGGTCGTTCCAATGAACGAGCCTTGCGTGACTTTGTCCAGCGACGACTTCGAAAGAGCAAAGTAACGGACTTTGGGAGCCAGCGCTATGCTCTGCTCGCCGTGCTGGGTTTTCAGCGTAACCGAGTTGGCGCTCGTGGCTACAACGGTTCCCTCGATGCGCAGCGA
>CAZJLJ010000105.1:0-5998 GCA_964546935.1 uncultured bacterium
GTCGCGCTTACCGTTTCGTCGGAGGAATTGGGATCCGCGTCGTCTGCCTTCACCCGGGATGCTTCCTCCGGTCCCGCGCGGTTCGGCCCTCGTGGAATTCATCGCGAACTTCATCGCGTTGCTCGTGCTGATCGATGCAACCGGTCCGCATCACATTCCCTTGGATGCAATGATCGCCAATATTTCGCGCGATCTGCATCTCGCCCTTACGCCGGCGTGGCATGCTGCGTATATCGGTACAATATCCGGCACGGCGCTTATAGCGATCGCTGCGATCGCCGTATTCGTTTGGCCGCAATTAAGCGCGCTGCGCGAGGTGGCGCACGTAGCCGGAAGTTTGATGACGATTGCCGGAATCGCGTTGACGCTGCAAGCCGGACCGTGGATAGAACCTTCGAACTCCCCATTGAATGCAATGGTGCTTTACACGCTCGTGAGCGCGATCGTCATCCTCGCGACGCAGGCCGCGCTCTCCGTTCGGACGTTGCTTCGCAAGCCGAGCGAGAAGACCGTTCTCATGCGCTTATCATAAAATTCACCACGAAGCCTCAAGCGGCGACCTTATTCTGACATCGGAGGAATTCGCATGTCAGCTCAATCGTTGCCGCTTTCACCCGAGCTTACCGGCCTTGGCCGGTTGCTCAAAGGTGTCCCGAAGCGGCTATACGCCGCATTAGCGGCCGTTATTATCGCCGCTATCGTGCTTGCCACGGTCGTGTCGCGCGCCAACAGTCAACCGCAAGTAACAACCCAACCGGTCGTTCGTCAGACGTTACTTCAAAGCGTGACGGCATCCGGAACGGTTAATGCCCAGAACACGATTACGGTCGGCACACAGGTTTCGGGAACGATCTCCGAGCTCGACGTCGATTTCAATTCGAAGGTTCACAAAGGTCAAGTGCTCGCGAAGATCGATCCGAGTACATTTCAAGCGCAAGTCGATCAAGCAAAGGCAGCCGTGGCGCAGGCTCAGGCGCAAGCCAATGCCGCTAGCGCAAACGCAACGGGTGCCGGTGCTACGGTGAATGTTGCCAGCGCGAACGCCGCTGCGCAAAACGCCGCCATTCAAACGGCTCAAGCAAACGTTGCCAAAGCGCAAGACGCGCTCACGCTGGCGCAGCGTCAGTTCGATCGCGACAACGCATTGCTCAAGCAAGGCTACTTGCCGGCTGCAACGCTAGACACCGATCGCTCGAATTTAACGCAGGCACAAGCGGCCGTAGCAGCTGCGCAAGCGGCCGTTGCTCAAGCGCGTGCGCAGGCCGCGGCGAGCAACGCAACGATCGATCAGAACGCTGCGCAAGCTCAAGGCCAGCAGGCGACGGCTGCCGCGACGCAGGCGTCAATTGGATCCGCGCAAGCGACGCTCCAACAAGATCAGCTGAACCTGAACCACACCGTGATCACCTCACCGGTCGACGGAACCGTGGTGTCGCGTGCGGTTTCGATTGGACAGACCGTCGCAGCGTCGTTGCAAACGCCAACGCTCTTCACCATCGCGCAAGACCTAAAAAAGATGGAAGTCGACATCAACGTGGGTGAGCCGGATATCGGGAATGTGAAGCCTGGTGACACCGTGGATTTCAGTGTCCTTGCATATCCGAATCAAACCTTTCACGGTGTCGTCAGCACGGTACGCATCAACCCGCAAACGGTGAACAACGTCGTTACGTATCAAGTGATCGTCAACGTGAACAACTCCGACGGCCGGCTGCTGCCTGGCATGACAGCGAACGCCACGATCAACGTCGCGAGCGCAAACAATGCTCTCGTCGTTCCGGTTACCGCTCTGCACACTCGCGCAATGCGCAATTCAACGCAGACTCAATCAAGCCCGGCCGCAACGGCACAGTCGCCGTGGGGTCAAGTATCGAGCGGGAATGTAGGCGGTAGCGTCACTGCCGGTTCCGATGCAAGCCTCATGGTGCAACGCAACGGCAAACTACAGCGCGTTCGGGTTCACGTAACTCTCGTTACCGCATCGCAGGCAGCCGTCGCACCGATCGAAGGCTCGACGTTGAGCGAACGTGATAACGTCGTCACCGCATTCAGCGGAAATCGCACGCGTGGACAAGCCCGGGGACAAGGCGGATCGCCGTTGACACCGAACGCCGGCGCGGCGCGCGGAATGCGAGGAATTCCGTAATGGCACCGGTTGTACGCGTAGAGAATCTGCGCAAAGTCTACACGCTGGGCGACGCGCAAGTCGTCGCCCTCGCGGGTGTAGATCTGCAGATCGATCGCGGTGAGTTCGTCGCCGTCATGGGACCGTCGGGCTCCGGAAAATCGACGTTCATGCAAATTACGGGATTGCTCGACAATCCCACGAGCGGAACGTACTTCTTCGAAGGCACCGATGCATCGAATCTCGACGCCGATGCGCGCGCCGATATTCGCAGCCGCCGTCTCGGCTTCGTGTTTCAATCCTACAATCTGTTGCCGCGTACGAGCGCGCTCGAAAACGTTGAGTTGCCGATGGTGTACGCGGGGGTTCCGGAAGGCGAACGTAAACGCATCGCGCTCGAGAAAATGAAGATCGTGGGTGTCGACCATTTGGCCGAACATCACCCGAATCAGATGTCGGGCGGCCAGCAGCAGCGTGTTGCGATCGCCCGTTCGCTGGTAAACAATCCGGGATTGATTCTTGCCGACGAACCGACGGGCGCGCTCGACACTAAAACCTCCGAAGACGTGATGAATATTTTTAAAACCCTCAATCGCGAGCAAGACATTACCATCATGCTCGTAACGCACGAGCCCGATGTGGCGATGCACGCGAAGCGCATAGTAACGTTCCGTGACGGCCGCGTGGTAAGCGATCGTCCGAACGATGCGGTTCGTGAAGAAAGAGTCGTGGCGTGAAAAACACTATCAAGCTTGCCTTCCAGGCATTGATCCGCAATAAGGTGCGGTCGCTTTTGACGATGCTTGGCATTGTGATCGGCGTCGCAGCAGTAATTACAACCGTCGCGATCGGCTCCGGCGCAAGTGCTTCGGTGCAGGCGAGCATCAATAGCCTCGGATCGAACCTAATCGTCGTGCAGCCGGGCTCCGTGACGACAACCGGTGCGCGCGGTGGTTTCGGCACGGCATCCACGCTGACGCCCGAGGATGGAATGTCGCTTGCGCAGCTTCCCGGCGTCGCCGCGGTCTCACCGCTGGTAACGATTCGTACGCAAGCTGTGGCAGGAAGCAATAACTGGTACACCACCATTAGCGGTGTTGCGCCAACGTATGCATATATTCGTTCGTGGCCGACTGCTGCGGGGGCGTTCTTTTCGCAAACCGATGTCGGGACGTCGGCGAAGGTAGCGGTGCTCGGTCAAACCGTCGTGCAGCAACTGTTTCCGAACGGACAGAACCCGATTGGCCAGACGATTATTCTCAAAGGCGTTCCGTTCACGATCGTGGGAACGCTTGCGCCCCTGGGACAAAGCGGATTAGGCCAAGATCAAGACGACACGATTCTGATTCCGTATACGTCGGCGATGCAGCGTATCACCGGTCTGACGACGGTCAATCAGTTGATGGTCTCGGCAAAGGACGCCGCGTCGATCGAGAACGTGCAGCAACTCGTCACGAGTACGCTCGAGCAACGCCATCACATCACGCCGTCGCAGAACGACGACTTCCAGGTCCGCAATCTGCAGTCGATCGCCGCGGCCGCGTCATCCACTAGCGCCGTGATGGAATTCTTGCTTGCGGGCGTCGCGGCGGTTTCGTTAATCGTCGGCGGCATTGGCATCATGAACATCATGATGGTTTCGGTCACCGAACGCACCCGCGAGATCGGTTTACGGATGGCGGTTGGTGCGCGCGGCAAGGTGATTCTGCGGCAGTTCCTGACCGAATCGATCGTCCTCGCCACGATCGGCGGCTTGATCGGCGTAGTCATGGGATTGTTCACCACGACGCTTGTGGCTGCGCTTGCGAAATGGCCGACGCAAATCCCGATTGGATGGGTTGTAGCGTCGGTGGCGTTCAGCGCCTTCGTTGGCGTGTTCTTTGGGTACTATCCGGCGCGAAAGGCGGCAAACTTGCACCCCATCGAGGCGCTTCGGTTCGAGTAGAACGCAAGATCCGGGTCGATCCGACGAAGCTCGTGCGACAAAATTGTGGCATGAGCTTCATTATTTCCGGACTCGATCCCCAAGAATTTTCACATTTGAGGAACCTGAGCGACGCTGAGTTGAAGCAGCATCGCGCCTGCCGGGTGAAGGCCGATGCGCCGGTCGGCTTCCCGTGCCGCGTTTCGCTGGAAGACGCGAAGCCGGGCGATTCTCTTCTGCTGCTCAACTACGAGCATCAACCCGCGGACTCGCCGTTCCGGGCCTCGCACGCCATTTACGTTAACGAAAGCGCGAACGAGCGCGCCGTCTTCGTCGACGAAGTACCGCCCGTGTTAACCGGTCGTCCCTACATCTCCGTGCGCGGCTTTGATAACTCCGGAATGATGATCGACGCGGAAACGGCGGAAGGCTCTCGCGTTCAGCTCACGATCGAACATCTGCTAAGCAATCGCGCCATCGATTATCTCCACGTACATTTCGCAGGCATGGGCTGTTACGCCGCCCGCGTGGACCGCACGTAACGTCGCTTAAGCGGCTCAGTGTGGCACTTACGGGTGCATGCGGGAGAGCGAACGGGGATTTTCGCTTGTTGAAGTCGTCATTGCCGTCGCTATTGCCGCCGTGCTGCTTGCAGCCGGCGGTATTTGGCTTGGCGGCATGCATCCCGGTGCGCTTCGCAACGCGGCCGATGATTTCGATGCGGAACTCGGCGTAGCCAGAGCGACGGCCGCTTCCAGTGGAAACGGCGCGACAATTGCGATTCTGCCGCGAAGCGACGCCCAGGGTACGCACGATGGTTTCACGTTACGCGTCTACACCGGACGTCCGAATGCGGCCAATGCGGTGCGGCCGGCTAATGCAATGGCCGTGATCAGCAGCGCAACCGTTTCGGAAAAAACATTCGGCAATCCGCCGTTCGCCATTTTTCTAAGCAGCGCCGGACATCCGACGGGACTTGCCTCATACCCGGCTGTCGACGCCCAAGGGAACCCCGCGTTTGATGTGATTGCGGCGCAACCGCCGTGCCCGGCGGGCGGCATCGTCCTAACGTTTGCCAACGCTCAAGGCGCGAGAGAAACGCGCACGTTGCAGTGCAGTGTTTCCGTTGCCGGCACTTCGGTAGCTAACCCATCGCCGACGCCCAACGTGCCCGTCATCGTTCCGAAACAAATGGTCGCGCATTGGACGAGCGATAATTCTGCGTTGCGCTTCGTCGCGGCAGAATTCGGCTACACGCATTGGTTTGCGTCGAACACCGGTACGGCGTGCGGATCATCGGCGACGTACGACGCGGGCTGGCCGTACTCAAACCCGCCGAACCCTTCGGAAGCATCGCTATCTCCGGCGCCACCGAGCGCTCCGTATTCGTGGCCGAACGCCGTGAGTATGAACGATGCACCGGCCTCGTTCGCCATGTCGCCCGTAAAAGGCGTTCCCGGATTGTGCACGGTTGACATCGTGGATGACTACGGCCAACACGCCGGCGCGGCGGTTCAAGTAATGGGCGATTTGACCGCAACGCCTACCTCGCTGACGTTCGCATCGCCGAGTTCGCCGGCGCAAAGCATCGCGTTCACCAAGACGTATGACGGCGAGAACATTACGCTCCGAACAACGGACAATTGCCGCGGCATCGCTTCTTACACGCAAACCGGTGCCTCGAGTCCCGGATCGCCTTCGACCACGCCGGCGCAATCAACGTTGAGCGTTTCTCCGCTTGGAGGCGGACAATGCGATATCCGCACCGGCGATCAATATGGCGAACCCTATGTCGACGTGCACGTCGTCGTAAATAATTCCGTCGTGCAAGTGTGGCCGCCGGCCGTTCAATATCCGACCACCGGAAGCGCTCTCGGCACTCTCGCATACGACCCCGGCCCAATGACGCCGGCACGTTTTCTCAATTCCATTTTCGGCGGCGGCATCGC
>CAZJLJ010000106.1:0-5969 GCA_964546935.1 uncultured bacterium
CCTCGTCAATTGGTGGGCCATCCTGGGATCGAACCAGGGACCTCATGCTTATCAAAATTGCGCGGGGTAAGCGCAAACACCGATAAACAAAGGCTTTTCCGACAAATTGGCCCTCACTCTACCCCACGTTTTACCCCACGCCCCGCATACGTTTGAGCATTGAGGCCGACAGCTTGGCTGTCTCCTTGCGCATCTCGTCCGTTACGTGCGTGTAGACGTTCAGGGTTGTCTTAACGTCAGCGTGCCCCAAGAAGGCTTGCAGGTGCTTCGGGCCGATGCCCTCGGCGACCAACTGCGTTGCCGCCAAGTGCCGCAGGCCGTGGAACGTGACGCGCGGCTTCTTTGCCACCTTGTCCCATGCTGCGTCCCCGATGGCTTTCAAGAGGCTGTGAAACGCTTTCTTGCGGAAGTTGTTGCGTTCCATCGGACGCCCGTCGCTCGTGGGGAATACCCATTCGCAGGCGAGGCCCTTAGCAAGCAATGCCTTCCGATGTTCCCGGAGTGCTGCAAGCGTTTCCGGTTCCAGGACGATCTCCCGGATCGAAGTATCCGTTTTCGGTGCCGTGACGCCGAGATTGTTACGGCCCTTGCGGACGCGCGACAAGCTCGCTTCGACGGCAAGCGTTCCTCTGTCGAAGTCGATAGCGTTCCAGCGTAGACCAAGAATCTCTCCTTGGCGTAGCGCGCTCGTTACGGCCAACAGGAACAATGCTCGATGCGGACTCTTGTCGATTGCGTCGAGCAGCTTCGGAAGTTGGTCGCTGCGGAGAATCGCTGTCTCCTTGGGCTTGTGGTCCGGTCGTGCGACTCGTGCCGTGGGGTTGTTCTCGATGTACTCGTCTGCAATCGCGTAGTTTAATGCGCACCGGAGCGTTTCATAAACTACCTGCCGCGCTCGTGAACGTACGCCTGTATCATTGAGGGTTTGCAGCAGGTGGCGAATATGCGACGGCTGGAGGTCATCAAGTTTGTACGACCCGAATGGCCGGCCGTTGACGACGGTGTTGCGGATGTGTCGATCGACGGTTTGTTTCCGCACGCAATACGTGGAAAAGCGCACGCGCGGCTTTTCGGGTGTGATGCCGTCGATCGGTTTGATTGTATCGAGCCACAGGGCGAGGAAGTCGCCGGTCGTGATGTTCTTCGGTTGGAAGCTACGGCGCTGTGCCTGTGCTCGTCGCAGTTGTTCCTTCACTTCGTCAACGGTTGCACCGTAATAGGACTGACGCTTTTTCGTGCCGTCACGATAGGCGACAACGATCCGACCTTCATAGAGGCCATCGCGCCGTCGCCTGATGTTGTTAGGCGATCTTGCGGCCAAGGATTTTCCTCCGTTGTGAACGCCTAATGCCGGCCTCCAAGTCGGCAATGTACGTTTCAACCGCACTACGGCGGATGCGTCGATCACGGCCAATCTTGAGGCTTGCAAGTTCACCATGCCGGATTAGCTTGGCAACGGTCGTTTCTCCTACGGCGAGAAGGTCTGCGACCTCGGGAACCGTCAGAAGAAGGGCACTGCTAGACGAAGGTTTACGCGGCTTCACGAGCCTTTATCGGCAAGGCGACTGCAATTACCATCATGCTGACGTTGCGCTATCCATTCCGCAGCAGCGCGCGTATCGCGCACGGGTCTTGGCATCCGCTTCGGTTGCGAAGCGGCCTTCACGTGTTCCTCATAGGCGCGAGGCGCTTCGAGTTTACGCGGGCCGCACGGCATCGCGAACCTCTTTGGCATGACGATCTCGCCTGCTACGATCTTCGCCCTCGGCGCACCGACGAAATATGCGTCCCCGTTGTCCCCGATGTGCGCGACCTTTTCTCCCGTTGCAACGGCGAGCCGCAAGCCAGAGTGCAGCGCACGAACGCAAAAAGTTACGTCCTCGCCTCGCAGACCTTCGACTGGATCGAACGGGTTATCGCCAACGGCGTGCAGCACAGCAGAGCGCATCATCAGGCAATGAAAGCCGCATGACTCGATCGGCACGACGGCACCAATCGCACAGTTACGACCGGGGTCCACGATGGAAGCGTCGTCATCCCATTTCCTCCAACAGAAGGGCGGTGCGAAGTGGTCGCGGCCACCGAACATCGCAGACAGGATGTCAATTTCCGGCTGCCGGTCGAGCGTTTCGATCATGCGATTTAAGTTCGCAGCGGACCACCAACAATCATCATCCGCCCAAAGCACATAATCGCCTTCGATTGCGATCTCGCGCGCTCGCCTTGCGAGAATGTTGCGTGCTTCCGTGACCGGCCGGCCAACTTCGGTAAGATGCACGATCTCGAATCGCTCGCTATCACGTGCTAACGCTTGCAAGTATTCGGGCCGCGCACGATCTCGCATCGGCGTACAAACGAGCAATCGACGCTTGCGCGTAGCGCAGCACTTCTTGTATTTCAAGCCTGAGCCACAAGGGCACAGGGAATTGCGCGACGGCATCATATGATCCGCCCTCCTTCGTAAACGATTCGAGTGTTTAAGGTGTCGGTCTAGCCGAGAACGTATTGCAGAGACTGACCCGCAACAAACGACGGAAGATCCGTCAACGGAACCCACCGAGTTACTCTTGTGCCGTCTGCGAATTTCAGAACCACGCATCCGCTATTGGCCGGAGCCTGTGGCACGGCGTTCGGCATCATGCCGGGGTTGCCGTAGCATGGGTCGCTCGATACAGCGAGGACCGTCACGGTTTCAGTTAAGAGCGCCATTTGTTAGTGACTCCTTTTACGGGATCGTAAGTGATTCCAAAACTTGCCATTGTTACGCGGAAAGCTGCGTCCATATCGGCCAAGACCGATTCATCATCGGCGTCCTCGACACCGAGCAGCGTGCTGATCCTGAAGCGATCATCGAATAAGTAGCGCAGGCACTCGCGAGCGTACGCATCAAGGTTTGTACCGCGCTCGTAAGCGTGATATGTGGTGTCGTCCACGCCGAGCAAAGCTGCCATCGTTTGAGACTCGATTTCGTTGCGATTGCGCCAGCAGCGTAGGCGGCTAATCCGTCGATCGTTCATGGGCGTGCCCTCATGCGAAGTCGCTTTTGCTCCCGCTTATATTCTCGCGAACACGGCGGACAGCGCAGTTGACAATAGGCCACGCGCGCCTCGCCCTTGAATCGTCCGTCGCAGTCTACGCAGGTCCGCGCGTAGCGCGCGTGTGGCTTGCTCCTGCCGTCGATCTTAGCGACTCTCGGCTGAGGCAACGGCGAAAGCAATAGATATGCGAGTTCACCGTTCTCGTGGGTTGCGACGTGAACGGCGAACGACTGCGCAGCAATAATGCTACTTAGCTGTGCCTGCTGCATGGTGCTTGTCCGCTCCGTTGAGTTTGCTCAATGCTTCGGCCTCTGCGTCGCGCTCTGCGTTCTTGCGCGCATGGTACTGTCCAATGAGAACGCTCATATCGACCGGCTTCGATTCGCCACGCTCGAACAGCGATTCCGAATCGGCATTGGCGAGAACGTGCGGGTAGCGTTCGCGCATTTCGCTCTCGGGAACAACGCGAATCAGGCCGACGCTTAGCGCGAGACTCAAGGCGTCGATTAGGGATGGGTTTCTTCCGGTTGGATCGTTATAATCGAACGCGACCTTCTCGCGGTAAAGTTTGCCGTCGCGGTCGATGCGATCGACCATCTTAAAGGCGGGGAGTTGGACGGGATCTGGCATCGACGCGATGCGTACCACCTGGCGATCATCATTCAGGATCACCCTGGGGCCCGGAATGTGTATGCCGGTCGAAGCGTCTGTAAATCCGCCAACTTCAATTCCCTGCAAGAAGTCGCCAGCGTGAACGCGCTTAACTTCGTATCCGTTGTAACTCATCGTCGATTATCGCTTTCTCGCAGACGCTTTGAGCGCAGCGGACTTTGCGTTATTGAAGCGAGCACGCTCGCTAACTTTATCCAAGTCGCCTTTCACTTGCGACGCTCGCACCTCGTCATCGTCCCAACGCAACTGCGCACCGCAATTCGGGCAGTGCTTCGATAGAAACGTGGCACCGCGCTGAGTCTTGTGAGTGCACAGCGGCTTGTCCGAACCCTGAGTGTCGTCGTCGCCCTCGGGTGGATCACTTTCGCGTAGCTTGCGCAACGCGCGTTGTTGGGCGCGTTCTGCCTGCGTGAAATCGGGTGATTGTATTTTGCGTTTCATAGCTCTCTTTCGTTTTGAACTCGCGTGCTCGACAATCGCAGGAAGCTCTTACTGTGACTGCCGAGCACGCACGAACCGGAGTGGTTCTCCTCCGGCGTTGGATACGCGCCCAATGGCGATAGAGCCGTATCCTCCGGTACGCTGCTGCCGAAGTTTCAGCGCGCCGGCCTATACCAAAGATAGGGGCAACACGTGCGATGCGGAGCGTTTGCTGCCACACGTGTGATGACGCGCTCAGTGAACGCCGCAAGGAGATACATTGCGCTGTTCAATGTCTTATGAGGTCGAACGTCGCGTGGTATAATGGGAGCCGTTAGACGATTCTCCCGAATGTGAAACCCCGGCGTTCGCGCGTCGGGGTTTTCGCTTCAGCCGCAAAAGAGTGGTCAAGTGGACTGCATCCCCTAGCTTATAGGCAGCAACAATTCCAAAGGGGGACGACCATGAACTCGACTACGACAACGACCACGAAACCGAAGCGCCTGCGCGTGCGGAGGCTCACTGCCAAAGGCCGGCACATTCTGATGGTGCTGTGGGAGCGTGCCGATGCGCAGGGCGTCGTGCGCATCACGCAAGATGAGATCGGCGAGATTGTCGATTCGACGTACGACACCGTTTCACGGACGGTGCAATTCCTTGCGGCATCCGGTGCTCTTGAAATTCTGCGCGACGAGAATGACAAGCGTAAGGTGTACTATCGCTTGAGCGGCACGATGCCCTCGAACGCGAGCGCAAAATGAGCGCGAGAGAATCGTCTAACGAGGAGAAGAAGGTTCCGTATCCGTGCGACGCTGACACCATACGCAAGGCCGGCTCATGGCATTTCGGCGTGCGCCGACTACTGCAGTTCGATCAATCATTGACGCCGACCGAGGATCACTTCATGCGCGTGCTGCTTGATGATATGGACTTCGATAATTGGGACGTGCCGTCGTATCGGTCGATCCCGGCGTACCGGGCGCAGATGAAAATGAAAGACGACCGTACCGTTAGCCGAGTTATTAAAAGCCTTACCAAGAAGGGATGGATTGACGCGGAAGCCCGCGATCAGCAGTCGTACCTCATCCGTCCGCGCGCGGAAAAGTTTGCCGAGATGTCCCATGTGGGCGCACAATTCACCGAAGCTATCAAGCAGGTACGAGCGCAGCGTAACGCCGGTAGTCACGGTGGTAACGCGACACGCACCTCCCGCAAAAAATGCACCACCCCCGGTGCAAAAAATGCACCACCCCTCCCGGAAAAAATGCACCAGGGTGGCGCAAAAAATGCGCCAGGGGGTGGCGCAAAAAATGCACCCTATCAGAGTAACCCTAAATCAGAGTCATCATCGGAGTCTTTCTCGGAGTTGGAAAACGGAGTCCGCGATTCGCGACTCGATCTCCGCGACGATGGTCAAGAAGTTAACTCAGCCTCGGCGGTGATGACAAAACCCTCACCTTCGACGGACGGTGAAGCTCCGAGCGTGAAGCGCGAGGATCGTCCCCAAAGTCAGAGTTTTGGCGCTGGTGCAAAAAATGCACCACGTGTCCCAACGGTTAAACGACCCGCGTGTTCTCATGACGGAACGCGACTCGTGTCGGGTGCAGATCGTGAGGACTTGGGCCTATCGGCGTACGGCGATGTGCGCTGGTGCTGCGACTGCGGCGAGTTCATCGACGAACTCAATCGAGTGATTCGTGCGAAGGTTGTTGCGTGAAAGATGGTTGGACTAATTCGCACTCCCGGAACACCTCGCACGGCGCAGCGCAGGCTGAAGCGCGTCGCCGGGGGTACCCTCGCGCGCGCGGGGCGGAATTGACTATATCGCGTTACGCGACG
>CAZJLJ010000107.1:0-5931 GCA_964546935.1 uncultured bacterium
GGGCGTTCTCCGGCGGTCGATTCAACCATAAACCCTAGTAACCCGTCAAATCACTATACCGGTGCGTAAAATAAGAGCATTGAAGAACGGGGCGGCGTGTGATAGCGTTGCTTCATCGTTTCCTGAGACTCGTATAGTCGCGCACTGTAATGCTTGCATGCCCGGCTAGCAACTACGCGTATCTATCCGCTGTGACGATATCAAAGTTTAGGTCGATGCTGAGTAACTGGTATAAAAAACAGAAGGCCCGTAAGGAGGCCCCGCAACTTCTTCGTTGGATCGCTTTGATGCCGTCCATCGGAGCCATTGCGATAATAACGGCGCGCTGGGCGCTGGCGAACATGTACGGATTCCTAAATACCGACCAAGCGAATTTCATGGTGGCGACGCTTGTGATGATTGCCGTTCCGTCGTTCGTCTTCGCAGGTTATTGCGCCGTGAAATTGGCGAAACTCTCGCGTGAGTCGAACTTGCCGCTTATGGCGATGTTGCGGCCGGACGAGGACTAGGCGAAGCCTCGAGCCGCGGATCCGGCGCCGTTGCCGGAAAGGTGAATTCATCGTACGTAACCTGGGCGTTGATAACAAACGTCAGCATTAGCGCGTGTTGCGTTCCGCTGAACGAACCGTGCGTAATAACCCAATGCCCATCCACCATCGCGTAATCAAGCGCAATAGCTTCGTCGCTGCCGTTTAACCGCATTTCAATGTGCCCGGGCAGCTGCGTTTGCTGGTCCTGAGCGACGTCGCTTGGGAAGAACGTGTTGTTTCCCGTCTTCGGCGTTGGATCGATCAAGAAATGCAAACGTGCATCGGTTGAATCAGGCGCGTATCGTGGCGCCCAGTACGGGTTGTAAGGAATGACGGCGTCGACGCTTGGATCCGAAGCGGGTATTGGAAAGAGTCCCGGCAGATCTCGTTCCAGCGAAATATCTACGCGCTTCAAATTCGCGAAATAACTGAACGAAAACCGCGAGAACGGATCGAAGTACGGGATAATCGGAAACGCTTCGCCGGTGCGTTCTCCGCCGTTGGGCAAATCGCGCATGACCGCATAGTTATCCGACACGCGCACCGCCACGAATCGGTCGATCTCGCGGGCCTGCCCGTTCCCTTCGACGTGCGTGCGTTCACGATACGTCATGTACGGCGGCATCGTCGAGACGTATGTGGTCGCAGTGCGGTTGATCAGCAATGCAAGGGCGAGATCGGGTGGAAGCATCGATGGGTTCGTTGCTTCGATAGAGGGAACGATCCTACCGCCGCCGCAGTTCGCCGCATGCTCGAACAGTTTCCCATTGCTGTTACCGATCGCGTCGTGGAATTGCGCCGCATGATTCACCGGCGGCCGGAGCTGGGTTTTGAAGAACACGAGACATCGGCGCTTGTCGAACGCGAACTTGATGCGCTTGGTATCGAGCACCGGCGCCTGGCAAAAACGGGAATCGTCGGCATCATTCGAGGGGCGCTTCCCGGACACGTCGTCGCGCTGCGCGCCGATATGGATGCGTTGCCGATAACCGAACGCACAGGCCTGGAATACGCTTCAGAAATCCCCGGAAAAATGCACGCGTGTGGCCACGACGCCCACACCGCGATGCTGCTCGGTGCGGCGCACGTGCTGCAATCGATGCGCGATCGTTTACACGGCATGGTGGTGTTGCTCTTTCAGCCGGCTGAAGAGGGACCGGGCGGAGCGGAACCGATGATCGCAGAGGGCGCACTGGACAATCCGAAAGTGGAAGCGGTTGCGATGCTTCACGTGGATCCGCGCATTGCGCCCGGCACGATAAGCATTACGCCGGGACCGGTCAATGCATCCGCCGACGAACTGTACGTTACGGTGCGCGGAAAAGGCGGCCATGGTGCATATCCACACACTGCTGTCGATACGATCCCCGCAGCGAGCGCAATCGTACTCGCACTACAAAACATTGCAGCGCGTGAAACGGATCCCTTAAAAAGCGTCGTGGTAACGATCGGAACGATCAGCGGTGGATATCGCAATAACGTTATTGCGGATGAAGTGATGATGTCCGGAACGCTGCGTGCGCACGATCCCGAAATTCGCGATGCGTTGGAAGATCGCGTGCGCCGAATCGTCGACAACGTTGCAGCGGCATATGGCGCAACCGCGGAAATTCGAATCGTGCGCGGATATCCGCCGGTCGTCAACAATGTACCGTTAGCAGAAGCGTTCGCGGTTTACATGCGCGAGCGTACCGATGTGAAAGTCGAGCGTCTTGCACCCACAATGGGCGGCGAAGATTTCGCGTATTTCGCACAGCGCGTTCCAGGCGTGCACGCGCGTCTTGGAATTCGAAGCGAAGCAGCGCAATCGGTTTATCCCGGGCACAGCGCCGAATTCCGCATCGACGAGGCGGCGTTACCGGTCGGCGTTCAAACGCTGGTGGCATTCGCAAGCGGCGTCGGATCCGGCGAAATACCAATCGAGCGCTAGAACCCCTACAGCTTGTAGCTGCGACAAAAGCAGGCACTATACATAGTGCGTGGAAGCTACGGTTCCATGGCTATAGTGACCGATGCCCTTGCCCATCCCGGGCTCCGGTCGTTCAGCGCGAGCCTGGACATCGAAGCGCCCGCAGAAGATGCCTTTTCGCTCCTGTGTGCCGTCGAGAAGTGGCCGGTGTGGTTCTCGATGCTGCGGAGCGCCAACCTCGTCGAACCTAAAGCCCCGCTTACGATCGGCAGCGAAGTCTTAGTCCGCTCCAGCCTGCCTGGTGAAGAAGAGGAACTCTACGAGGTGGATCTCTTCATCGCCAACCATCATCTTTCGCTTGTGGGCGCTTACTCGGTGCGGCGACGCCTCGATTTCCGCATCGAGCGCAAAACGACGCGGTCGCGGCTTCACGTGAAACTTAGCTATCCCGCCTATCACGGACGGGTCGGTGCGTTGCTTGACCACTGGAAAAACGCGCGCAAGGTCGACCGGGCTTTAATAGACGCTTTGGTCCATTTCAAGGGCTTGGTGGAGTATCGCCACGACGATGAGGCGCTGCTCTAGCAGTCATTGACCGAGACTGCTAGGGCTGGTAAGATTTTGCCCGTATGCCTCTCTACGATTACCGCTGCACGAAGTGCGGCAACACCACTGAAATTCGCCATGGATTCAACGACACGTATAATGAGCCGTGCGCCAAGTGCGGCGGCGAAGTGAAACGCGTCATCGGTGCGGCTCCGATCGTATTCAAAGGCTCCGGCTTCTACATCACGGATTCGCGCCCGGCCTCTGCGGGCGACAAATCGTCGTCGCCCTCATCAGGCGAGAAATCGTCGCCGTCGAGCGAATCGGCGGCCTGAGAAGTGAACGTGCAGCCCGGGTGGATTCTCGGCGCTGGCATCATTTTGGCGCTGATCTTTACGGTCGCCGGCGCGATCGTCGCAGGCCTAGCAGCGCTTCGTTTTAAGCGCCGCCTGCAGGCGCTTAAAAAAGCGCCGCTGGCCTCATATGCTCCCGAGGCGCAAGCCTATCTCCATCGCATCAACGCCGACCTCGAAGAGACGAAGCTGCTGCTGGAAAACGCGAAGGGCGCGCTTGGACGCATCAATGAAAGCCTTCGCGTTTTACGCATGCCCGAGGCAATACTCGCGCTGCGAACCGCAGGCGCGGCAATCCGGCTACTCCTTGCGCGCTCTTAGCTGAAGCCTGGTCCCGGCGGCTCTTCTTCGGGCGGCTCCCAGTGCCACGTAGCCGCAGGTGAAATGCCCTCCGGCGCGATCCCAAACATCGTGTCTCCGGACGCCGGCTCGGGCACCGCGAATGGCGCACCGAACGGCAAGTTATTCCCGGGTGGAACCGCGGCCGGCTCAGGCGGCATCGGCGCGCCGAACGGCAGCCCGGGGCTAAATGCCGGCGGAGGCTCCGCGTAAGTATTTATAGGCGGCGCCATCTGCGGCGGTGCGGGCGCCGGAGTGCCGGGGCTCGGCGTAACAGACGCGGCAGCGGGTTCAACGGGCGGAAATTCGTAACCGGCTTCGACACTGACCGGCGGCGGGAGGGTTGGAACTACGTTCGTGGGTTCGGGCGTAGCGGCCGCAGCCGGCACTTTCACTCGCACGGGTGACTTCGCAACGCGCGGCGTGAACCGCGGCGCCGGTAATTCGCCGGCAGCTGCACCTGCGAGTACGTATCGCGGCGGCGGCAACAATTGCGCGTCGGACTTTTGCGCAATCGCGCGCAGCTCGTCCATGAATTCGCGCGGGGCGTCTTCCATCTCCATCGTGTCGAGCAACAATTTTACCGAGTCAAGCAAATATTCGCGCGGCGGAACTTTCGAAAACGCAAAGACGTGCTGCGATACATCGGCCTTTACGGCCTGCAGCAGTTTCTTCCAATACTCCAGCGGTTGATAATATTCGAATTGTCCGAGTTCACGCTTCGCCTGTGAGTAGAGCGACGCAATACGTTTTCCAAGCGGATCCGCCGGCGGTGCCGGTTCGATCACCACGACGCGCCGCGCAACGCGGGCTAATTCTGATAGCACTTGCGCATGAAAAAACGGATCGATTTCGTGCAAGTAATGAAACGAAACGGCGAGATCGAAGGAATTGTCTTTCGCTGGGATTACGGAAGTGCTGCCCCGCAGCAACTTCGCTTTTAAATTCGCGAATTTGTTGATCGCTTCGTTCCGATGCTCGATAACGGTGACCGTTGCACCGGTATCGATTGCGCGTTGGATGTAACCGCCGTCGGGTCCATAGCCGCAGAACAAAACCTTCGAGCGAGGCTCAACTGCAATCGCTTCCCAAACGAGCGTTTCGAGATATCGCGACTCCGCTTCGAATTCATCTGCGGTGTAGACCGGCTGGTTCACGCGCTTTGCACACTCCGTAGCGTTTCCAGGAACGACGGGAAACTAACGTCGATACTCGCGTCGCTATCGACCGCCAACGGTCCCGCGGCCGCCGCGAGAACCGCCGTTGCCATTGCGATACGGTGGTCGTGATGCGTTTCAACCACGCCGTCCTGGCCCCTGGGGATACCGCCGTGGATCACGAGACCGTTGGCCGCAACCTCAACGCCGATGCCGACCGCGCTCAAAAGCCGTTCGATGGCCGCGACCCGATCCGACTCCTTGGTTCGTAGCTCGCGAATGCCGGTAATTTTCGTGTCGCCCTTCGCGAAGGCTGCGGCCACGGCAACCAGTGGAATTTCGTCGATTGCACGCAGCGCCATGTCGGGACCGATCGTCGTGCCCTGCAGTGCCGAAGCTACCACATGTAAATCCGCGACGGGTTCACCACTGACGACGCGCTCGTTCTGCATCTCGATCTCCGCGCCCATCGCAAGCAAAATATCCAAGAGCCCGGTTCGCGTTGCGTTGACATTCACGTCTCGTATCACGAGATCGCTTCCCGCCGCTACCGTCGCGGCGGTAAGAAAAAATGCCGCGGCCGAAAAATCGCCCGGTACCTGAATCGGTGCAACGCGTGACGGTCCGCTTTGTAGGTCTACCGTTCTGTCGTTGCGCGAAATCTTTGCGCCGAGATACTCGAGTAAACGTTCCGTGTGGTCGCGCGATCCGTTGTCGCCGGAAATCGTAATCGGCGTCCCGGAAAACACGCCGGCAAAAAGCAGCGCCGACTTCACTTGCGCGGAAGGCGAAATCAAAATGAACCGGCGCGTTTCAATCTGCGGTGTGCCGTCGATACGAAGCGGAAGATGTCCGTCTGTTGTTTCGATCTTTGCACCGAATGCACGCAGCTGCGCCGCCACTGGTTCCATCGGGCGGCGGCTCAACGACTCGTCGCCCGTGAATTCTGCCGCGATGTCGGCACCCGCGCAAACGCCGAGCAACATGCGTGCCGTCGACCCAGAATTCATGCAGTCGAGCGGCCCCATCGGCTCGCGAAGATTGCCGCCCTGTATTCGCAAGTCGCTTGCATCGCCTTCGACATGCGCACCCAGCGC
>CAZJLJ010000108.1:0-5808 GCA_964546935.1 uncultured bacterium
AAGTTTCTCGTGCCAGTGACCCCGGGGCGCGAGATTGCTGAGGGGCAGAAGCATCGTTCGCGATGCATCGTTGAGGCTGGCCGCCCGCGGCCGACGCCTCAGGAGAAAAACATGGCTAAGAGAGTTGTAGGCAAAATCGGCCTGCAGATTCCGGCCGGCAAGGCTACGCCTGCGCCGCCGATCGGTCCGGCCCTCGGACCCTACTCGCTGAATATCATGGACTTCTGCAAGCAGTACAACGAACGTACTGCCTCGCAGGCGGGCATGATCATTCCGGTCGAGATTACCGTTTTTGAAGACCGCACTTTCACGTTTATCACGAAGACGCCGCCGGCGTCGTTCTTGATCAAACAGGCGTTGAAGATCGAATCGGGTTCGAAAGAACCGAATCGCAACAAAGTCGGCAAATTGACGAACGCGCAATTGGAAGATATTGCGAAAGTGAAGATGCCGGACATCAACGCGAACGACATCGATGCCGCGAAGAAGATTATCGCCGGCACGGCTCGTTCGATGGGCGTGGAGGTGGAAGCATAATGCCGCAACATCACGGTAAGCGTTTCCGCAACCTCATCGCGAATTTCGACAAGAAGACGCTGTTCTCGGCACCCGAAGCAATCGCGCTCGTCAAGAAGAATGCGAACGCAAAGTTCAACGAGACCGTTGAAGTTCACGTGCGCCTCGGCGTCGATCCGAAGAAGAGCGATCAGAACGTTCGTGGCACGGTGCTGTTGCCGCATGGCACGGGCCGTACCGTTCGCGTGATTGCATTCGCAAAAGGCGACAATGCGAAGGCCGCACAAGAAGCCGGCGCCGATATCGTCGGCGATCAGGATCTGATCGATCGTCTGAAGGCCGGCTTCACGGAGTTCGACGTCGCCGTGGCAACGCCGGATATGATGGCGCAAGTCGGTAAAGAGCTCGGCCGTATTCTCGCGCAGAAGATGCCGAACCCGAAAGCCGGCACCGTCTCGGCGAACATCGCCGGCGCAATCCGCGACATCAAGGCCGGTAAGGTTGAATACCGACTCGATAAAACCGGCATCATTCACACGATCGTCGGAAAAGCGAGCTTCGACGAACAGCAGTTGCTCGAGAACGTGAATACGTTGCTGGATGCGATCGTTCGCGCGAAGCCGGCGGCCGCCAAAGGCACTTATCTCAAGAGCGTTACCTTCACGAGCACCATGGGGCCGGGCGTTAAGGTCGATCCGAACCGTATTCGGGCCACCGCCTAGTACCCTCGTCAGCTACTCGACAACGGTTCGGTTCCGCCTGGGACCGGACCGTTGGCATTTGGGGGCCTGGTTAGTACCTCCGGTTTTTTGAACGTTGATAGAATTCACACGTTTCGTGGTACTATTGTGATCTGGGATTTGACATGGGATCTATAGTGTAATGCGCTACCAGGACGAAAAGCTACTCCCTGACGATAGCCACCTTCGGGGTGCACGCGGCGAATACGGCGACGTTGAAGCGCACCAGGAAGCGATGTCGCTTCCGATCGCTGAGGTGGTCCGGCGTCTAGTAGCTATGCTTGGGGCGAGCACCGTTGCTGCAATCGGCGACGTTGGAGAGACCCGAGCGGTCGCTCAGTGGATGAACGGGCGGGAGCCCCAACGCCCGCACGTTCTCCGTTTCGCCTTACAGCTTGCGATGATGGTGTCGGTGGAGGGCGACGGCGAGGTTGCGAGAGCATGGTTTCAGGGAAGCAACCCCCATCTCAATGACGAGGTACCGCTCTTACTGTTGCGTACACGTGGATTGAGCGAAATTCAACCTGCGATGGTTGCCGCGGCGCGCGCGTTCGCGGCGCGATAGAGCCGATCACTCCATAAATCACACGTCATAGCGCGGGCATAGCCTCAGCAAAATGGTTCCGAAACGCGGGCTGGGAGCTCGCGGTATCCCATCTTGTATCGGTTTGGCGTTACGCGTACGCTGCAGCTGAGGTACATTGCTGTGGACCAACCTAAGGTTATTTCAACTCAAACGCGTGAGGGAATCACACGGGGTAAAGCACACGTGCTTGTCCGGGACGGCTCCAAAGATTTCGAAGTCGTTCACGCGTTTGGCGACTTGGATCTTTCCTGCGCTGATGAACTCGAATCGATGCTCGTCGCCCTATCCAGTCAAGACCACGCGCCTGCGGTCGCGGTCGACTTGAGTGCGTGCCATTACCTCGATTCGACGATTCTTACCGTGTTTGTCCGGGCCGCACGCGCACTGGACGAGCGTTTCGCGATCGTTATTCCCACCGGCAATCCCGTACGCCGCATCATGCGCATTGTGGCACTCGACCAAGTCGTCCACATCGAAGAGACGGTGGAAGGCGCGGCGCAATCGCTTGGCGCTACGCTCCCGCAGCCGTAGGGCTCCACCAACGTAATTAGACGAAGGCCCGGAAGAACTCAGGGCCTTTTGCTTTTCGTATATTGAGTGAGATGAAAAGCGCCGCCGGCTTAGTTTTTGCGTCGCTCGGTGCATTCTGCGCATTCCTAAACGCGGACGCGGACGTTTCGCCTGAGGATCGCTACCGCGGTGCCGTCGTGTGGCTCGCTACGAAATCGCAGGCACCGTATTTGGAGTACGTCATGGATCAAGCGAATTCTCACAAAGGACGCATCACCGGCACACTTACCGAGAACGTCGTACAACGCCGCGCCGACCGGCGATCTTGGAACTTAACGGTCGGCGGAACGATGTATCCGCCGCAAACGGTGAAGATTGGACGGCACTATTTGATCCCCGATGCCTTTTTGCCGTATCGTTCCGAAAGCGCTCCTTCCGGCGTTCTGCCCGCATTCGATACCCCCGATCCGACCGCGCTCAAAACGATTGCAACGGTGCGCAATACCATCAGTTATGAAGTGACGCTCGTTGCAAACGAAAGGCTCGATGGGTGCGGTGAAGCAGCGCACTTGAAACTTCGACCGCTTCACGATCCCGAACGTTACAATGTCCGCGAAATGTGGGTTCGTTTGACGGACAATCGTTTGTGCAAAGGCACGTTTTCGTCACGGCTCTATCAAGAACAGGGCGAAGGCATGGCATATCCGACGATCGATACTGCGGTCTTAGACGATCGCGGATTGGTCGTCTCGTGGCACTCCTTCGTGCAATACCATTTCATCGTTGCAACGTACGCCGGTAACAATGACGGCTCGTTTTCCAACGTAAAGTGGACCCAGCAAGAGCCACAGTACTTGTTCGATCGCGCGCAATGGACGGCGCACGTCGCAGCGATGCAAAGCCCGGCGCCGTCGCCGACTAATCGATGAGCGACACCTTGCCGGTTTTTAAATCGTAGACAGCGCCGGCAATCGTCAGGTTTCCCTTGTTTGCTGCACCGGCGAGCAAAGTAGATCGTTCCGTAAGCTGCGCTACGTTGCGGCGAACGTTTTCTGCAATCGCTGCATCGTAGGCATCGGGAAGATTCCGCGTACTTGCGGCGGCGGGCGCGATCGTGCTAACTAACTTTGCGATATGGCCCGGAAAATGCGTGCCGTCCTCTACTTGTTGAATCGCTGCGGCGACTGCTCCACATCCCGAATGGCCAAGCACTACAACGAGCGGCGACTTGAAGAGTTCCACGGCGTATTCCATGGATCCAAGCCCGTCGTCGTTGACGATGTTGCCGGCGACGCGAATCACGAAAATATTCCCCGGCTCTTGATCGAAGATCGTTTCAACGGGCACACGTGAATCGGAACATCCGAGCACGATCGCAAACGGGTTCTGGCCCGCGGCCAGTTCGACGCCGTAGGTCGTCATATTGTGGAGTTGCGGGTGGCCTTCGGCGAAGCGCTGGTTTCCTTCGAGTAGACGCTCGAGCGCCTTGGCAGTTTCGATTTTCACGGCAGGTGCAATTGCGCTTAGTGAATCAGCGTGACCTTCCCTGAATGCAAGTCGTACACGCCGCCGGCAACGGCAAGCGCTCCGGATTTTACGGCGTCAGCAACAATCGGCGAGCGCTCGCGCAGCGCGCTTAAGTTGTCGCGAACGTTTCGGACAACGGCATTCTCGAGCCAATCCCCGGATTGCGATTTGCTTGCTTTTGCCGCCGGCGAAATGGCCGTAACGAGCGTCTGAATTTGGCTCGGTTGTTTCGTGCCGTTTTTGACGTATTCGACTGCAGCTTTGACTGCGCCGCAATGCGTGTGCCCAAGGACGAGAATGAGCGACGATTTCAAAACCGCGATGGAGTACTCGATCGAGCCGAGGCCGCTGTCGTCGACGAAATTTCCAGCCACTCTCACGCCGAAAATGTTGCCGGGCGGCTGATCGAAGATCGTCTCGACCGGCACACGTGAATCCGAGCAACTGAGGATGATCGCGAATGGGCTCTGTCCTTGTGCTAGTTCAAGGCGCCTCGACGTCAGTGGCGGGCACTCTGCCTTGTCGGCCACGAAGCGGGCGTTGCCGGCCATTAGTCTCCCAAGTGCGTCCTGCGCAGACGGCGGCATCCTCTTAGGCGCCGCAGAAACGGCAGAGGCAACAGAAAGCGACGCAAGCCCAAAACCGGCGTGCGCCAAGAATCGTCGGCGATCGTACTGCATGCCGGGCGACTTAGCCGCCGGGGAAGGACTGACCTCGCGGCTTGCGTCCCGGCCCGCACCTGTGATACTGTAACCCACGGCTCCGAAGACCGTAGGGGTCCTTTACGGACTTAATCTTCGTTAGCGCCACGGCTGGGCGATCGCGTCAGCGTCGCCGGGTTGTAGCTTTAGCGTTAAACCCTACCGAGGTGCGTGGATAGAGATTTCGTCGTTGTCCTTCGAGAAGCTTAGGATGACAGCGACGTTTGGATCTTCTTTAAGCGCCCTCCGGACGGATGGAGCGCTTTTTTAAATTCCAAGAAAGCACAACAAACGTCATGCCAACCGCACGTAAAGAAGCCGCGGTACAAGAGCTGCGCGATCGGCTTGCCCAATCGCAGAACTTGTTCCTGACTGACTTTGCGGGACTCTCCGTCGAAGAGATTACGAAACTTCGCGGCGAGCTTCGCAAAGACGGCAGCACGTATGCGGTCGTCAAGAACACGCTTTTCAAGCGCGCTGCCGGTGAAGATATCGCTGCGTTGCTCGAGCAGCACCTGCACGGTCCTACGGGAATCGTGTTTGCGGGTGCGGATCCCGTTGCTCCGGCAAAGGCGATCAAGCAGTTCGCTGACGACAGCAAGAAGCTCGGCATCAAGGCGGCCTATGTCGACGGTAAATACGCCGACAAAGCGCAAGTCGAAACGCTTGCGTCTCTGCCGTCCAAGCCCGAGCTCATCGCGAAGCTCGTCGGTTCGCTCGCAAGTCCGTTGCGCGGTCTCGTCACCGTGCTCTCGGGCAACCAGAGCGGCCTCGTCCGTGTGCTCAACCAGATCCGCGAGCAAAAAGAAGCCGCGGGTTCGAACGCTTAAGGGAGATCTCATTCAATCATGGCAGTTGCCGAACTCATCGATCAAATCGATAAACTCACCGTTCTCGAGCTCGCGGACCTCGTCAAGCAGCTCGAAGAGAAGTACGGCGTCTCCGCAGCCGCTCCGGTTGCGATGATGGCCGGACCCGCAGCCGGCGCCGCCGCTCCGGCACCCGAGAAGACCGAATTCGACGTCGTGCTCGCCGAGGCAGGCCCCGAGAAGATCAAGGTCATCAAGGCCGTTCGCGAAATCACGAGCCTCGGTCTTACCGAAGCGAAAGCGTTCGTTGAGAGCGCTCCGAAGCCGGTCAAAGAAGGCGTCACCAAAGACGAAGCCGAGAGCATCAAGAAGAAGCTCGAAGAAGCCGGCGCTAAGGTCGAAATCAAGTAGAGGAACCG
>CAZJLJ010000109.1:0-5756 GCA_964546935.1 uncultured bacterium
TTCGGTGGAACCGCGGTCATCTACGACGACGCCGGAAGCCAATGTGTCGCCGCGTACCGCAAAGACGGCATCCTGTTTTTGTTCAACCGAAACAACGTGCAAGCCGGCCCCACGCAGTCGTTCCAAACGGCGGCCTTCCCGGTAATTTCGAATCCGGCGCATTCCGCCACGACGCACATGCTGTATTTCAACAACCCCAACAATCGAGGGCCGATGGCCCAAGGGCTCTTTGCGTTCCAAACCAGTGCCGGCTGTACGCTCAACACGACACCAGTATGGTCCGCAGCAATCAACGCCGGACTCGCGCCGATCACCGTCGCCGGCGGCGTTGTCTACGACACCACCGGTTCGAAAATCAACGCATTCGACGCAACGACCGGCGCCGCGCTCTGGAACAGCGGATCATCGGTTAGCGGATCCATCCAAAGTGGTGCAACAGTTGTTAATGGCCATGTGTACGCTGTCAGCTGGAACGATACGCTCTACGCCTTCGGACCATAGTTCACGTGCAGCGCAGTCGCGAAAGTTAGTTTCCTCACGGCTTTAAAAAAGCGCTCGACGGGGCCGAAGGCGGCGCAAATCCCAGATGCTGACAGACCGATCCAAGTGGGGGTGTGATTGTTGGCTGTGGTGATGGGGTCGGCGTCGGTCCCGGGTGCAACGGAATCTTCCGGCGCGGTGTCGGAGTCGGAGGCGGGACGATCGCTATCGCTAGCGGATTGTAGCTCGGAGCCGGCGACGGGGCCGTATTCCAGGCAGAAAGATTTAGTGCGCTGGCTGTTTTAAGCGCAATTAGCTCGCGCGGCCACAGTGTGGTCAAAACTTCGTATTCTGGCGTCATACCGGGATTTGATGTGCCGGCTATGTCGTAAAGATCGCTTCCATCCGGGAATTTGTAATTTCCAAGTTCGGTCTTTTTAGGAAAGATACGCGTGTTATCTACCTTCTTAGATTGATCTCTTTCGCAGACGTAGTCGACGATCTTAACGGCGTCGTTGGCGACGCGGCCGGCGACTTTCACGGCTTCATGTCCCGGATTTAAAAGGCCTACGTTTCCACTCAACCCGCCCAAGCTTGTTGCGAGCACTAGATATCCATACTTAACCTGGTATGCCGATGTGGTTGACCCGTGAAATGTGAACAGCGTCGATAGAGCCGTAATATAGGATATCGGAAACGTTACCTGTGACGGTGACTTTTCCGTCAAGACTGTAATCGCCGGCGTTACGTGCGACGCTACTTGGTTTGCACACGATACGAGGATGAATTGCGGTTGTATGTGTTCTGACTCCGTAGTGAACGCGAGCCAGTTACCCTGCGTGAAGAAAGCAGTATACTTTACGATCAAACCACCGATAGCGTTTGGGTCACTTTGGCAGACTTTGGAGAGAGTGTCTTCCGTCCAACCTATTGCGGCGACGAAATAAATATTTGGCGGGGCATTTGATCGAACAAGGTACGCTTGGCTTAAGGCATATGCGATGGCTTCAGTTCCGTAAGCCTGGAATAGTGGTTCTTGGCCGTCGGCAACAACATAGAATGCGGGGAAGCCCGAGATTATAGACGATGTCGGAGCGGTTATGGTTGAAGCCGCATTCGAAGCTGGAGCGCTACCGCCTCCGCCACCACCTGCGCCGCCGGTCGCAGGGGCCGACGATGTGCCGAGGGGAGTCAGAAGAACGCACAACGTTATGGCAAATGCCGCCCAAGAAGAAAGCTGCCTAATGGTCA
Organism: uncultured bacterium; assembly: GCA_964546935.1. Lineage (GTDB taxonomy): Bacteria > Vulcanimicrobiota > Vulcanimicrobiia > Vulcanimicrobiales > Vulcanimicrobiaceae > JALYTY01. Next base: position 1,732 of record CAZJLJ010000109.1, read on the forward strand.
TGTGCAACCCTCCTTACGTCGTCGTAAAGGGTGACTCGCCGCGCTGCCCGACGCTCCTAGACCGTTTCACCTTCCAAACGAAATCGTGCCATCGTGATAGGAGGAAGCTCTCGCTCACGATTCTTGTGCGAAGCGTACATGATTGACGTGTTCACTCGGTAATGTTTAGCGCTGCCCGGGGTTGTGAGGAGCTGATATGCCCGAACAGCGATCACCCTTAAATATGTACGCGTATTATATCGCTATCGCGCTTATCACGTCGCTAGGACAAAGGAACCACTATTGAAGTCGCCATTGGCAAGGCCTAGTTCGTTTTCCCGCATTTGCAATTAATGCGGATGCGTAGGTGTGGGCAAACCAACTGCAACCGCTGCCATTCCAGCAAGCGATGAGAACTCGCCCTTAAGAAGCTCCGAGATCGCCACCCCAAGGCTCGTGACAATAAGGGTTACGAGCGCACTTATTCTCGGCCCACCCGCAAACTCGATTACGTCGTTCCAGCGGAAGCGCCAGTCCAAGCTATTCCTCAACACCGTGTAGTCGAACCAAATGCCGATAGTTGCAAACATTAGAATCCATTCTGTTCCCCATAAGACTAACGTTAGTCGCGTTTGCGCCCGTATAACCCAACCGAAGAGTAGAACGAGAACCATCAGAGATCCGTAAAGCAAACCTTTTGCCAGTCCACTATTTCCGCGAATATACTGATAGTAAAATCCAAAGAAGTAAGCGGGAATTCCGAAGCTCAAAACGGGGACTAGCACTAGAGTAGTTGCGAAATAAAAAGCGCTGAATTCCCACACTGAATTTGTCGCGAATGGCTCGATGTCGCCGCGCATACCCAGCAAAAGGTCGACAACTCCGAAAATGATGCCTACGATTGCTGCAGCAACTCCATTTTTCCGATTTTCTTCGAACGGACCAAAATTCAGCGCGAGCGATGCCGCGAGATCTGCGTCGTTCGGCCTCCCAAACCTGCTCGCTGCAAAAGTTTCCAATTCCAGCCGTTTTTGCGTGTAGGTCTCTGGCGCGATGGACTGCTCGCGGAGCTGCTTGGTTAGCGCATCCATCGCATCTCGGATGGATCGTAATGTCCGTTGTTCCTGCGCGATGCGCACTAGAACGGCCCGTGAACGATAGACTGTTTCTTTCACGCCGCTGATTCGGAAACGGTCATCCTTCGGCCTCAGGAGTAGCCGTTTGTAAATTAGAAACCCGGCGATAAACTCAATCGGAATAAAGTACCACGTCACTGCGTAATCAACGGAAAAAAATGCGAAGAGCAACGGCGCAACCGCGACGGCGGCGGTCTCACTTTCGATCTCCGCAAGTGCGAAACTCAACGCAATAGTGAAAAGCGGTACCACTAAAGTTTGGACGGCACCCGCCAAATCCAACATAAGGCCCGAAGCTGGCTCCAGTGGTGGCAACCAGTAGCCCCACATAGACAGATGGTGCTTGGGTATGGGCAAGCACAAGAGCGTGAATACAACTAACAGTATCCACGTCCAAGCGCCGCCGAATGTATTTGGCAAAACTGCAACCCGGTAAGCCCCCGTGATAGCCAGTCCTACAAGTGTGGCACCCACGACGGCGCAAAAGGCGAATATTGCCATCGAATCAGGAACATAGTGAACTTGTAGATAGTTCGCGATATTCATTGCGCCGAGCGCAAAGAAGAAAGATGCGGCTATACCAAAAGCCAGAACGCCAACTTGCTTGGAATCACCGGCGATGAACCGCGATGTTGCTGCACCCACGATGAGCGTGATGATGATGAGCGCAACGTACGCGAGATTGTAGCGCGGTAGGAAGCTAACCGTGGACGAATCGCCTAACACGCCGGCAAGAGGCGCCATTGCAAGCGGCAGAAAACCGACCGCCGCGAGAAAGCTGACCGCTGTACGTCGGGTACGGATCAACCTCGTAAAGGCGAAAACCACTATCGGCGCTAGTGTGAAGAACGTACCCCATGTTATATCAACGAAAAAATTAGGCCACCAGTCATATGGCTGATCTGCCGCAAAGGCAATGAATCGTCTTATGGAAGAGAATGGTTCAAACTTCACCGAAACGCGCGCTTCTGGGTTTACCGGCGTAAATGCGCTCGTCCAAGTCAGCCTTCGCCCAACTACGTCACTGACGTCGAAGTCGCGTGTCGTCGACCATTGAATGGCGTAGTCGGTAAGCTTCAACGAATACCGATCATCCAAGTCATACCGCTGCATGAGCGAAGACTCTAAGGCGGGATCGACGCCCAATGCGACGTCCCCCGAGAGCGGTGGAAGAGAGGATCCCAGGTGTGATTCGGAGGCGGAGGGACCGGTTGATTCCGCATGCACGGTAAGAATGGTGTCCGAGATGCACATGCGCGTTGCACGCAAAGGAAGAGCGTCAGACAGTAAGGTGCCGTTGAGTTTCATTCCGGCGAGGGCAATGTTGATAAATACGCGGAAAGGCATCGAGTCGGACAGCAGCTCGTTCGCGAGCAAGTCGTATCTCGGAAGCGAAACGGTGACGACGACAGACGGGTCGGTGTAGTTTAAATTAAGACTAATATCGCGGTGAAGTTGCGATCGAGGTTTGATATGGGTACCTTTGCGCCGATCATCGGGCGGATCAACCGTCACAGAGGCATCGGTTAACCACGACTTTTTGAAGCCGTCCAGGATCTCGATGTAGTAGGAATCATCCGGGGACGCGACCGGAATATCTTCATAAAAACATCCGTTTTCGTTCGGCACCAGATATCCGAGAGGCAACCCGTTCACGGCGGTCATCGCAATTACGTTGGCGTCGGTTGGTACGACGCAGCTCTCAGTGTGGGACGTTCCAGACGCAGTCGGGCTAATGCCCACCCCAAGGATCGGTGACTTCGGGATCTGCGGTGCCTTAACCAGTAGGAATGCGAATGCGAGCAGCGCGAGTGCCGGCACGGCAAACATCGGTGTCACGAGCAAGCTCTTTAAGCGCGTGTTCAGATTCGTTGCTCTCCACCTATATTTTACGTCAAGGTTCGGATAGCGAGGCGTGAGCGTCCGCAGTCGGAGCTTAGTTGGTTGTCGTGCCCGCAAACGTTACCGTGGGGTTGAGCTGGAAGCCGCACGAAGGCGCATACGCCGGCGGCGTTAGCGTGCACGTATTCCCGTTCTGGTTTTGGTAGTACACCACATGCGTAACAAGGTCGACGAATGGTCCTTGGAACACGTCGGGGACGACGCGGACGATCGATTGAGTCGCCGTGTTTACAACGTCAACATAGGCTGAGTTGGATCCGGCAACCCAGATGAACAAGCGCGAGCGGGTATTGTCCACGACAAGCCGTTCCGGCACCGGACTGGGAGCAACTCTTCCGGCGAATGCGAGGCTCGGGAAACGATAAATATTGACTTGCTTGAGTGTCGCGACATAGAGATCGTTCGTGGTCACCGCGGTAGCTTGCGTGCCGGGGTCACGTGCAAAGAGTCGTTGTGAAAACGTCATCGTAGGGATTGCGTCCAACCCGCCCGACGCTGTGCCATACAGCGTCGATCCGTCCGGCGAAAGCGACGACTTCTCCAATATCTCGCGATACGTTGAGATAGCGCGCGTTACTGTATTGATGACGAAGAGGTCCGCAGTGGTCGGAACGTAGACGCGGCGGCCATCGGGACTAACCAGAAGATTCAAAACGCTTTCTTGCGCGGAGACCGGTAGCGTATAGTAGCGAACGGCATACGTCTGAGGATTTATGTCAACGACTGCGTCTTCCGAGCCGCGCACGATTGTTGCGTAGACGTGCTGCTGATCCGGACTTGTAGCGATCGCTTGGGATGGCAGATTCGGGCCTGCCGGGAATTCCAGGTTCTTCAGGTGCGTACCGGACGTTGTATAGACGTCGACGTCCAGCGCCTTGTCCGGAATCATAGCGATCGCGCAAGTGACACAAGTAGACAGCCAAAGACGTGTTGCGGACGACGAAGTTGCAGCAGTTGACGACGTATCAGTTTCGGGAAGAAACGATGAGGAAGACGAAGAGGAGCGGT
>CAZJLJ010000110.1:0-3536 GCA_964546935.1 uncultured bacterium
TGCGACCAACGTCGCAGAGGCAAGAAAAACTAGGGCCCGCCTGAAGCGCGGACGAACGATAGGCGGGTTATGACTTCCATGAATTCCAATGCCGTGGTCCTCTCGGCCGCCCGCACGCCGTTCGGCAAGCTGGGTGGCGCTCTCTCGTCTCTTGATGCAACGACGCTAGGCGCTGTTGCGCTGCTCGGCGCGCTGCAACGCGCCGGCGTCGATCCGTCCGATGTCGAGCACCTCATCTTCGGTGAAGTGCTGCAGGCGGGCGTCGGTCAAAATCCGGCACGCCAAGTGCTTTTCAAGACGGGACTAGCGAAGACCACGACTGCGGATACCGTGAACAAAGTCTGCGCATCGGGACTGCTTTCAGTTGCAAACGCGATGCGTTTGATCAACGCGGGCGCAAACAACGTCGTTGCGGCGGGCGGCATGGAATCGATGTCCAATGCACCGTACCTGCTCGACAAAGCGCGCTTCGGATATCGTTTCGGTGACGGAAAACTCATCGATGCGATGATCAACGACGGTTTGTGGGATCAATACTTCCCGATGACGATGTCGTCGCAAGGAAGTTTCGTCGCGAACGAATTCGGGATGACGCGCGAAGAGCAAGATCAATTTGCGTATGAAAGCCATCGCCGCGCTGCTGCTGCGCACGATGCCGGTAACTTCCAAGACGAAATCGTGCCGGTTAACGTGGCGAAGAAGGCACCCGGCAAAGTCGTTCTCGACAAAATGCCGCAGCTCGGTAAGGTTCGCGTTCCGGTAACGGCGGGCGGCGGCTCGGATTCGATGTGGAATCACACGCCGAGCGAACAGTTCACGTTTAACTACGAAGAGTATGCGCCGTTTGTCACGGGCGATGTGCCGTACACGAAGGTCGATCGCGATGAACCCGTGCGCACCGATGCCAGCATCGAAGCAATGGCGAAACTCAAGCCGCTCGAGAAGAATGGAACGATCACGGCCGGTAATGCACCGGGCGTCAATGACGGTGCAGCCGCACTGATTCTTGCCGATGCGCGTTACGCTGCCGAACACGGTCACGAACCGATCGCGACGGTGATCGATCACGCAACGGTTGGCTGGGACTCGCCGTACCTGTGCCTCACGCCGGCAATGGCTGCGCAGAAGCTGATGGACAAGTACGGGCTCAAGAAGAGTGACATTAACGTGTGGGAGATCAACGAAGCGTTCTCGGCGGTCGCGATCTACTCGGCCCGCACGCTCGGCGTTGGCGAAGAAGGCATCAATCAACTCGGTGGCGCGGTTGCAATGGGCCATCCGATCGGTGCATCCGGTGCGCGTCTCGTGGGCACGCTCATCAATCAATTGCGTAAGCGCGGCGGCGGTCTTGGCATCGCATCGCTCTGTTCCGGCGGCGGTCAAGGCGACGCGCTGCTCGTGCGTGTCGACTAACAACGCCCGATGCCATATCGTATTGCCGTTATCGGTGCGGGCCAAATGGGCTCCGGCATCGCACAAGTTGCCGCCCAAGCCGGCCACACCGTTCTTTTAAATGACCGCGCCGAAGAATACATCGAGCGCGGTCTTTCCGGTATCGAAAAAATTCTCAACCGCAACGTTGAGAAAGGGAAGCTAACAGAAGATGCGCGTGAGGAAACCCTCTCGCGCATCATTATGCATCCGTCGCTTTCGAATCTCGATGTCGATATCGCGATCGAAGCGGCGACTGAACAGCTCGAAACGAAACTCGAGCTGTTCCGCACGCTCGATACGAACACACCGCCCAAGGCAATCCTGGCCAGTAACACGTCGTCGATTTCCATCACGATGCTGGGCGGGGCGACGAAACGTGCCGACCGCGTGATCGGCATGCATTTCATGAATCCCGTGCCGGTCATGCAGCTCGTCGAAATCATTCGCGGCATCGCCACGTCGCAACAAACCTACGACTTCACAGAATCGCTCGCCAAAGACATGGGTAAAACACCTGTCGAGGTGCGCGATTTTCCGGGCTTCGTTTCGAACCGCGTGCTGATGCCGATGATCAACGAAGCGATCTATGCTTTGTATGAAGGCGTGGGATCGGTAGAGTCGATCGACACGGTAATGAAGCTTGGCATGAACCATCCGATGGGTCCGCTGACGCTTGCGGATTTCATCGGGCTCGATACGTGTCTTGCGATTATGGATGTTCTCTACGACGGATTCTCTGACACCAAATACCGTCCGTGTCCGCTGCTCAAGCAGTATGTTGCGGCCGGTTGGCTGGGCCGTAAAAGCGGTCGGGGGTTCTATAGTTACCAATGATGACCGAACGTTCGGCGCAATTCCAGCTCAGCGACGAGCAACGACAGATTGCGTCGCTCGCTGCGGAAATCGCGCAACGTGAAATTGCGCCACACATTGCACAATGGGATCGCGAACACGCCTTCCCGCGAGACCTCTACCGTAAGCTGACCGATGCGGGGATCATGGGCATCATCATCCCCGAACAGTACGGAGGTGTCGGCGCCGACTACGTCTCATATGCGTTGGCAATTGAAGAGCTGGCACGAGTTGATGCCGGTACGGCGGTCACCGTATCGGTGCACTCGATGATCTGTTCCGCAATTTTGCGCCTCGGCACCGATGAGCAGAAACACCAGTGGCTGCCGAAGCTCGCGAGCGGTGACACGATTGCGGCGTTTGCGCTTACCGAACCCGATAGCGGTTCGGATGCATCGGGATTGCGCGCGACAGCGAAGCGCGTCGACGGCGGCTATGTGCTGAATGGTCGCAAACAGTGGTGCACCAACGGCAGCTTCGCCGCGGTGACGATGGGCATGTTCCGCACCGGCGGTGCGGGTGCGCGGGGCGTAAGCGCGTTTCTTATCGATAACTCGCTGCCGGGAATCTCGGTTGAAAAGGTTACCGAGAAGCTCGGCATCCATACGAGCAACACCGTCGACTTAGCGTTCGACGACGTGCGCGTTCCCGACGGCGCGATGCTCGGCGCGGAAGGCGAAGGGTTCGGCTCCGCGATGAAGGCACTTGCCGGCGGCCGCATCGGCATCGGCGCGCAAGCGACGGGCATTCTTGCGGGTTGTCTCGATCAGTCCGTCAAGTTCGCAAAAGAACGCGTTGCTTTCGGCAAGCCTATCGGTGCATACGAAGGCATCTCGTTCAAGATTGCGCAGATGGCGATGGATCTCGACGCGGCGCGATTGCTGGTATATCGTGCGGCTGCACTGGCCGATGCAGGCGAAGACTTCGTCATCGAGGCAAGCAAAGCTAAGTTGTTTGCGTCAACGGCTGCCCGTAAGCACGCTGCCGAAGCGGTGCAGATTCACGGCGGCTACGGATACACGATGGAATTTCCGGTCGAGCGTTTCTATCGCGACGCAAAAATCACGGAAATCTACGAAGGCACTTCCGAAATCCAGCAACTCATCATCGCACGATCTTTGCTTGGACGTTTGGAATAAAAATGGCACCGGGCCGCTCTCATGAGCGACCCGGTAATGATGTCGTGGCCAGATTGTCACCCTGCGCCACGGACATCATACCACGAACGCACAAGTCGTTCGGGGTTGGAG
>CAZJLJ010000110.1:3636-5689 GCA_964546935.1 uncultured bacterium
ACACAAAGCATGAACCTGATGGAATATCAGGGCAAGGAACTGTTCCGCCGATGCGGCATCCCGGTTCCGCGCTCGCAACATTGCACGACGCCCGATGAAGTCGCGGCGTTCATTGAAAAGAACCCCGGCAAATGGGTCGTGAAAGCGCAAGTCCTGATGGGCGGGCGTGGTAAAGCCGGCAAGATCAAATTCGCGAGCACGCCGGAAGAAGGCCGCAAAGTCGCGCAAGAGATCATGGCAACGCCGATGCCGCCGAACCGTCAGAATCCCAACGGCGAACCGATTCACTCGGTGCTCGTTGAAGAAACCGTGGATATCGCGCTCGAAGCGTACACGGCAATCACCGTGGATCGCACGACGAAGAAGCCGTCGATCATTGCAACGCGCTTCGGCGGAATGGACGTGGAAGAAGTCCACGAGAAGCATCCGGAGTCGTTCAAAACGTACTTCGCGGACACTGCAATCGGTTACTCACCGTTCATCGGTCGCGAGCTTGCCTTCGGCGCAGAGTTCGATCCGGGATATCGCAAGGCGTATCCGCAGATCGTCGCCGGCATGTACGACTTGTTTTTCAAGTACGGTGCAAAACTCGTCGAGATCAATCCGTTGATTCTCACGAAAGACGGACGCGTGATCGCAGCGGATTCGAAAGTTGAAATTGACGACGACGCGGTCTTCCGTCATCCGGAATTCAAAGAGTGGGAGAAAGCTCTTCCGCTCGATGAAGACGAGCAGCTCGCGGTTCGCGCAGGCCTCGGCATTCGCAACTTCCGTCGTTTCCCGGGAACCGTTGGAACGATGGCAAACGGCGCCGGCCTCGCGATGGCGACGATGGACGCGGTGAAATTTGCCGGCGGTGAAGTTGCAAACTTTCTCGACGTCGGCGGCGGTGCAAACGCCGAACGCGTGCGCAATTGCTACGAACTCGTGATGAACCACACGAATGCCAAAGTGTTCTTCATCAACATCTTCGGCGGCATCACGCGGGGTGACGAAGTTGCAAAAGGAATCGTTGAAGCGCTGAACACGACGAAGTCGCGCAAAGTGCCGCTCGTCATTCGCTTGACCGGTACGAATGAAGAAGAAGGCCGTCGCATTCTGGCCGAAGCGGGAATGACGCCGGTGGAAACGATGGACGAAGGCGCAAAACGCGCGGTCGAATTGGCGGGGAAATAATGAGCATCTATCTCGATAAAAACAGCAAAGTTTTCGTCCAAGGCATCACGGGTTCGGAAGGCTCGTACCACACCGGGCGCATGTTGCAATACGGCACCAATATCGTTGGCGGTGTTACGCCCGGCAAGGGCGGTCAAAAGACCGAACACGGCCTTCCCGTTTTTAACACCGTCAAAGAGTTAGTTGAAGCGACGGGCGCGACGCATCAGTGCATCTTCGTCCCGCCGGCCGGTTCGGCGGATGCGCTCTATGAAGCGTACGAAGCGGGAATTCGCTTCTCGGTGTGCATCACCGAAGGCGTTCCGGTTCACGACATGCTGAAAGTCGCCGGTACGACGCCGGGCATGCGGATCATCGGCCCAAACTGCCCGGGGCTCATCTCGCCCGGCAAATCGTCGATCGGCATCATGCCGGGTCACATCTTCAAAGAGGGCAACGTGGGGCTGATCTCGCGCTCCGGCACGCTGACGTATGAAGTCGTCGACGGTCTCACCCGTGCGGGCCTCGGTCAGTCGACCTGCGTCGGCATCGGCGGCGATCCCATCATCGGCACCACCTTCGTCGATTGCCTCCGCGAGTTCAAGAACGATCCGCAGACCAAGGCGATCGTCGTCTGCGGCGAGATCGGCGGATCCGACGAAGAAGACGCGGCCGCGTTCATCAAAGAGCACCTCGCCGATATGCCGATCATCGCCTTCATCGGCGGTCGTAACGCACCGCCCGGAAAATCGCTCGGCCACGCCGGCGCGATTATCTCCGGTGGCTTCGGCACTCCGGAGAGCAAGATCGCAGCGTTCAAGGCTGCGGGTGTGCCGGTCGCAGACCGCCCGTCGGAGATTCCAGCGATGCTCATGCAGCGGATGGCCGCGGTTCCGGT
>CAZJLJ010000111.1:0-5660 GCA_964546935.1 uncultured bacterium
AACGTGCGAGCGGACGCACGCGATTCGGCGGGTAGAATGTGTCCCGGCAACTACCATGCCGCAAAGGAGATCATTCGTGAGAAAATGGAGCCTTGCGTTTGCTGCCTTGTTAACAGTCGGGTGGACCGCCGGGACGGCCAGTGCCCAAACGGCCCCGTCGCCGCCGGCTCAAACAACAACGCAGCAAACGACTACCACTACAACTACGACGTACGACACGGACACGAACGTCAATCCTGCGGATGTGGGACCAAACAATCAATATGGCGACCCGATCTGCGGTACGTGGACGAACGGAACATGGCAAGATAACGGGCACTGTCCCGGCTACGCTGTCGGGCCGCGCCGCACGCATGTTGTGGGGACCATTACGGCCGTCAAAGGTCATCTCGTTACGGTACAACAGGCCGACAAGTCTTTGGTTATAAACGATCAAGCAGCGTTGAATAACCAGCAGTCCGGTAAAGTCGCCGTCGGCCGTCAAATAGACGCCTACGGCTATTGGAAAGACGGCAATTTCTATGCGACCCAAATAGTGGGAAATCAACCACAGTAAAGGAGCGAAGGCCGGCGGGTTCATCACCCGCCGGTCTGCTTTTTACGGAGTACAATATTGGGTGCGGGTGAGAGATACCATCGCCGATAGAGCGAGGTTTTACCATGCATTCACATTCCCGTTTCGCTTGCGCACTGCCGCTAGCGGGGCTTTTGTTTGCCCTAACCGCTTGCAGCCAAAGCGCCACTTCTCCGTTACTGTCGTCACCGGTCGCTGAAAATCCGGGCCAACTGTCGCCCGACATATTGGAACGCGGCCCAACGCCCGTGCAATGGGCGATGTTTACGCACGTCGCCAACACTACACACTATGCGTCGCCGGTTGCCGATCTTGCAAACAACATCTGGTTCGAGTCGGGAAGTAGCATCGAACGTATAAACTACTCCGGCTCAAACCTCGGAACGTTCGCAACCATTACCTCCGGCCCATTGGCAAACTTAACTTTGGGAGGCGACGGTAATATTTGGTACACGTTCACGAACCAAAGCAAACCCAGTAATCCCATAGTTTACGTCTTCGCAGTCAGCTCATCGGGCGCCGTCGTACATGAGTACAAGATTCCCGACTCCGGCACCGCCACTACCATTGCGCGCGGCCTCGGAAATGACATGTGGGTGGGAGGATCGTTCTTCACTACTTTCAACACGCTTTACCGAATCAGGAACAATCAACTTCAGCCATTTGACGGCGGGGATTTCCTGCCTCTCTCCGCGGCCGTTAACTCAGACGGTAACGTCGGGTTCGTAGGCACGAATTCCGCCGGAGAGTTCATGGTTAAACTGAACACTAAAACCAATACCGTCAGTACGGACGGTGAAGTGATCCAAACCCCGGCGAGAATTGTAGTTGGCTCCGACGGGAATTGGTGGTCGTTGGACACGGGATCAAAAGGTTCCGTACTCGTTCGTGTCGATCGCGTAACGGGCGCACGCACCAATATTGGCGTCGGGCTGCATATCCTTATGACCGATCTAGTTTCGGGTCCCGACGGAAACCTGTGGATCGCATTTCACACATCAACGACAACCGGAGTTATGCAAGTCTCTCCGCCATCCGGCAAAGTCCTGAAGACATTTGCGTGTCCGGCGCAATTCTGCGTTAATGCGCCGTCGGATTTTGCCGCACTAGTAACGAACGCGCCGGACGGTAACATCTACTTTGCCTACAACGGCGTCGATAGCCACACCGGAATCGGCGCGTATGTGCGTCTCTCGATGACGATTACGCCATCATCAGTCACCTTCGCTGATCCGGGAGATACTCAACTGTTGAAAATTGCGGAAGCCAATTATAGCGGCACATGGACGGTTGTCACAACGACGCCCGCAGTGGTCAAAGTCGTAAGCCGGCCCGCTGCCAATGAGGCGTTAATACAAGCCGTTGGCAAGGGAACCGGCCGCGTCATTGTGCGCGACACTAGAAACAACTATTACGGAGTTACCGTAACGGTCTTGTAGGCGCGTTTGACGCTAAGATCAAGGGTTCGATCAGGCGCGCTAATTCTTCCGGCTCCGCGAGAAAGGCGTCATGTCCGTGGTCGCTCGCCATTTCGATGTATTGCGCGTTGAAACGGCGGGCGGCCGCGGCGATGTCTTCGGGACGGAAAAGCCAGTCGGAAGTGATGCCGATAAATGTAAGCGCAGCGTGCGTTTCGCGGAAGCGATCGCGGACGTCGAAGCTGTCCATGGCATGCGTTAGCGCCGCATACGTCTTTGCATCCATGCGGTTGAGAAATTTCGTTGCCTGATGGTCGAGGTAGCCTTCGATATCAAACTTCGAGGGGTCGGAGCGGTCGCGATTGCGACCGTGCCGGAGGTTGAAGAGCCGCTCCGATTTATATGAAAGCATCGCAAGTTTGCGTGCCGTGCCGAGTCCGCGCACCGGGTCGAGTTCCAGGCATTCGCGTTGGATCGAGTTAAGCGCGATGCCCATTGGACTATGATGGTCGTGCGCGCCGATGACGATTGCCTGTTCGACGGCCCATGGCGCATCGAGCGCCCACTGAAAAACTTGCATGCCGCCGAGAGAACCACCGATTACGAGTCGAATCCTTTGAATGCCGAGATGCTCAAGAGCTCGCCGTTGAGCGCGTACGATGTCGCCGACGGTGACTTGCGGAAACGAGCTCGATGCGGACGGTCCCGTCGAGCCATAGCAGCCGCCGAGTGCATTGATCCCGACGATGCACCACTCTTTCGGGTCGAAGAACGTCCCTGCGCCAACGATTCCCGGCCACCATTCCGCAACGCGGCTCGAACCCGTCAGAGCATGTGGAACGAGGACGACGTTGCCGCCGTCCTTCGCAGGCGTTCCATAAATGGTGACCCGCTGCTCGACCGCGGGCAGAACGGTGCCGTCTTCGAGCAGGAAATCGCCAATGCAGATCGTGTGTTCCGTCACGTATTTCCGTCTAGTGCTTGTGCGAGATCGGCAATGATGTCGCGTTTGTCTTCGATTCCCACCGAGAGCCGAATCGTAGATTCGTACACTCCGCTTTGCAAACGTTCTTCGGGAGTCAATTGCTGATGAGTCGTGCTGGCGGGATGGATTACGAGAGATTTTGCGTCGCCCACGTTTGCCAAGAGCGAAAAGAGCTTCAGCCGGTCGATTAGATTACGCGCTTCTTTCTCATGACCCTCGACTTCGAAAGTTAGAATTGCTCCGGCGGCTCCGTCGCGCAGGTACTTCACGGCACGTTCGTGCGCCGGATGACCAGGCAGACCTGCATAGGAAACCGAGCGCACCTTGGGGTGCGATGCAAGATACTCAGCAACGGCTCGAGCATTTGCGCTGTGGCGTTCGACGCGCAAACCAAGCGTTTCCAATCCTTGAAGAAGTAACCAGGCGTTGAACGGCGAGAGCGCAGCTCCGACGTCGCGCAGTAACTGCACGCGGGCCTTTAGGATGTACGCGATGTTGCCGAATACCGGCGCATACTGCAAGCCGTGGTATGACGGATCGGGCTCCACGAACTCAGCGAAACGTCCGCTGGCTGCCCAATCGAACTTTCCGCCGTCCACGATCAATCCGCCGATGGCCGTGCCGTGCCCTCCGATGAATTTCGTCGCGGAATGCACGACGATATCTGCGCCATAGTCTATCGGGCGAAGCAGCACAGGAGTCGCAAGCGTATTGTCAACGATCAACGGAAGACCGTTTCGATGCGCCACCTCGGCGAAGAGCTCCACATCGAGCACGTCGATCTTCGGGTTTCCGATCGTTTCCGCGAAGATTGCCTTTGTGTTCGGACGAATCGATGCTTCGACCGCGGCGGGATCGTCGAAATCGACGAGGCTTACGTCGATGCCGAAACGTTTCAGCGTGTGCGCAAATGCATTGTACGTTCCGCCGTAAAGCGACGACGAGCTGACGATGTGGTCTCCCGCTTTTGCAAGCGTGAGGATGGAATAGACCACGGCGGCTTGACCGCTGGCGACGGCAAGTGCCGCGGCCCCGTTTTCAAGCGCCGCCACGCGCTGCTCCAAAACATCGGTCGTGGGATTGTTGATGCGCGTGTAAATGTTACCGAACTCTTCGAGAGCGAAGAGTTTTCCGGCGTGATCGGTGGAGTCGAACAAATACGACGTCGTTTGATAGATCGGCACTGCGCGGGCCTTCGTAACGGGATCGCCGTTGTGACCGCCATGAATTGCAACGGTGTCGAATCCCGGTTCCGCTTTCGGATCGAGGGTTGTACTCACTGGTTATTCTGCCTTTCCCGGCAATGAGTTACGCCATTGCTGGCGATGCCGGCGCGTTGGAGTGTGAGAGTTCGAAGCTGCGATTGTCCCACAGCGGAAAGCGTGGGAACTCTGAATGTCGTGGAAACTGCGAAAAGAGCGGCGATACGTCGAGTGCGGGCTCAAGCGCGCGGCTTTGGGCGCGTGAAGCCAAGTCGTGACGTTCGCCGATCGCCCGAAGCGCTGAAACGATGTCGCCCAACACTGCCGAAGCAGTGGCTGGTCCACCGGCGCCCGGGCCACGTAATGTCAGGGTACCGGCATCCCGTGCAGCCAGTTGCACGACGTTCTCTGCGCCGTAGGTTTGCGCAAATGGGTGGTCTTCGGGAAGAAGCACCGGCGCAACGCCGGCTGCAGCGCCATTCGCCGTGCGCATTGCCGCTGCCACGAGCCGGAACTTCAATCCGAGCCGTTTTGCGCGATCAATATCAGCTTGTGCAATCGAGGAGATGCCTTCGTGATGAATGCGCGGCGAAATTACCGCGAGATTGAACGCGAGCTGAATCAGGAGCGCAAGTTTATGGGATGCATCTTTGCCGTCGACATCGTTGGAAGGATCGGCTTCCGCGTAGCCTTTGAGTTGCGCTTCTTGCAAAGCTTCGGAAAACACCGCTCCATTTTCCATGGTCGAGATAATGAACGTCGACGTGCCGTTGATTACGCCGGCCAGTCTCTCGACGCGGTCACCGGCGAGCGCGTCTGAAAGCGTTCGGATGACCGGAACCGCTCCGCAGGCAGCCGCTTCATACCGAAGCTCGACGCGGCGAGCAGCCGCGAGCGCGTGGAGCCTTGGACCTTGGGTAGCTAGCAGATCCTTATTGGCGGTAACGACATGGCGGCCGCGATCCAGGGCTCTTTCGATGAATTCGCCCGCATCCGTAGTGCCACCGATGCACTCGACGACAATGTCGACGTGCGGATCTTCTACGACGCTGCGAGCATCGGATGTAAAGAGACTCGCATCGATCGAATGCGGACGCTTCTTGCGTTGGTCACGGATACCGATCGCGCGTAATTCATAGCGGACGCCGCTGCGCCGCTCCAATGCATCGCGTTCCTGAATCAGCCGTTGGGCAACGTTTGCGCCCACGGTTCCGCATCCAAGTAACCCGACGCCCACAGTACATTGCATTCCAGTGCTTCCTTTTGAGACGGGAAAGCGAGGAAACAAAAAACGCCCCGCCGAGTACGGCGGGACGTTCAGTGAAGCTCTCTTAAGTGCTACGTTGCTACTTCATCGCTCCATGACCGCCCGCGCCGCATACATTTGCATACAGCACATGGGGCACATCATCGCGTGAGCAGCGAACATTGCCGAAAGGCTACCATACAAGGCGGCGCGCGTCAACCGGCGTTTGTGCGTC
>CAZJLJ010000112.1:0-5637 GCA_964546935.1 uncultured bacterium
GAAACGATGCTGTCCCCTGGAACGCCGACCAGCGTTGCCAACGCGATCTCGAAAGACGTCGGCAATGCAAAAGCGATGGCACACGATGTGGTGAACACGGTGATGCAAACCAAATTTAAAATCGCCGGTGAAATCTATGGACCCGCAGCCGCCTTTGACGTACTCGATCTCGACGCCACGAAGATGGGTAACGCCGAACGCGCAATCAAAACCTTGAACGACGAAATCGGCACCGAATCGAAAGATGCCGTTACTCGAAGCACTATTCGCGAGGACGTGCGTAACGTCGATGGGATGGTTCGTTTTCCCGAAGCGACGCCGAATATGCCGTGGCACGCCGACCGGCCGGCGATCGCGGTCTACAATGAACTGGCAAACGACAACCGCCTCACAGCGACTCTTCGCAACGACGCTTCTCAGGCAGCGAGCGCGGTGAAAGATTTGATTCTGGCGCACGGCGAGAGCCGGAACTTCGGACCTTTCGGTGGCGCGAACTACCGCGACGCAGTGGGGCCGACGATTCACGCTCCGGTCAACGCGCGTGAAGTTGATCCGTGGGCTCCGGCGATTAGCGAAACGAAGAACGACTTCTACGGCGCGGTAGACCAGAACAAATTCGTGCGCGCTGTCGCATAAAAAAAGCTCAAGAGGTAACATCGGGGCTCATCCGTGCGATACTAGATCGTATGATGAGCCTCGCGCTCGTTGGCGCACTTTTGCTCGCAGCAACCTCACCGGCCGGGGATTTAACCGCTAGACTGGACGCTGCGGCGAAACAGTACAACGCGGCGATTCCAAACGTTGCGCCGATCACGGGAACAGACACTGCAGCCGACTACCTGGAGCGGTTGTTGGACGACCGCGGGCTCTTTGCGATCAAAGAAGTTCCCCAGGGGTATACGCAGACCCAATACGAAGAGCTCATCGAAAACTTGAGCACGTTAGACATTGACGTCGCGAACCAACTGATTCACCGCACGTACGCGCGAATGTCGGATTCACCGGGAGTTCACGAGGTATTCGTGAAGTCGACTGTCGATGGAACGATGCAAGCCGTCGGGGTATACGTTCCGCCAACTTACGATAAGCGGAAAGCCTCGCCATTGGTGGTTTTGCTGCACGGCCATCCACAATCGGAGTCGCAGCTTCTCGCTCCACCATATTTTGAAGATTTGGCGAATTCGACGGGCTCCATTATCGTAGCGCCGTACGGCCGCGGCTATTACAACTTTCGCAAAGCGGCATCGCAAGACGTGTACGATGCGTTCGATGAAGCGCTGCGGACGTTCAACATCGATCCGAGAAAACGGTTTCTCGCCGGATACTCCATGGGCGGTTTCTCGGTCTTCGAAATTCAGGCGATCCGCCACGACGCGTGGTCAGCGGTGATGTGCATCTCCGGCGGCTTATTGGGGCCCGACGCGCGAAGTGCAGTAAGTTCGCTTCGGATGACGCCGGTCTACGTTCTAACGGGCGATAAAGACGACAGCATCGATCCGAAATACACCACGGCCAGTGCGGAGTATTTAGCGAGTTCGCGTATCGATGTCACATTCTACGATCAGCACGACGGAACGCATCGTTTAGTCACGTTGCTGCCTATCCTCAACCGCGCTTGGCACGATATGCATGAAGGCACCGTCCATCAACTGGTGGTGACCGATATGCCACACTTCAATCTCGGCGCTAGCGTCTCTGAACCGACGTTCAAGATTTAGTATTCCTTTGGCGCAGGTGACGCAAACGGGTCCGCGAACGCGGCATTCGTTAAAAAGTTCGTGTCTGTCAGGCTTTGTAAGAACGCGATCAAATCGGCACGGTCCTGTTTTGAAATCGTGAAGCCCGAGATCACCAGATCTTTGTACCGATTCAAGCGGCCCACGCCGGCGTACGGCCCGCTGGAAATCGTTCGTCCGCCCACACTATAGTGGTCCAGGGCAGCGTCCAGATCGCGGACGCTGCCGTCGTGCATATACGGAGCGCGGACTGCAACATTGCGCAATGTCGGCGCACGAAATGCCCCCATATCTTTGATGTTATGCGTGATTTCGTAGGCGCCGGTGTTATTAGACGGATACGCGCCGGTGCCGTGCACGTTGTACAAGCCGGTATTGTGAAATGCCACTTGCACGATGCGCGTACGTGTGTCGGCGGTACTATCTGCGAAATCAACCCCACCGTGGCAGTGGAAACATTCCAGTTTCTCACCAAAGAACAGTTTCTCGCCGCGCTTCGCGGAGTCGCTGATCGCGTGCTCGTCACCGCCGTAGCGATAGCGATCGTACGGCGCGTCAAGGGAAATCAACGTGCGCTCGAACGAAGCTATCGCCTTCGTCAAATTCCCGAGCGTAAAGGGATCGGGCGAGCTGGGGAACGCGCCGTGGAATAGCGTTTGATACCGTTGGTCATCACGCAAACGGGCAAAGAGCTCTTTCTCGTGCCCGGACAATCCCAACTCTACCGGATGCTCGCCGAACATCGGCACCAACATCTGTTGCTCGAGGTGCCGCTGGAGCGGGTTCGCCCATGTGAGCACCGTATAGTAGCCGACATTTGTCAGCGTTAGCGCACGCCGCGGATGGTGTTGTCCGGTCGCACCGATCGCCGTGACATTGACATCCGAAAACGCGAGACGCTGAATGTGACACGTCGAGCACGAATACGAACCATTGATGGACAGCCGCTTGTCGTAAAACAAGTAATGGCCGAGTTCCACCTTCTCGTCGGTCATGGGATTGTCCGAAGGAACGATCGGCGGCGCTGCCCACGACGGGATATTCCAGTGGTACTGCTTGATCGATTCCGCGCCGTTGGCAAGGAGACTCGCACCCGCCCACGCGACGATCAGGATCAGGAAGGTTCGCGCGAGATTCATCGCACGCGGAAAACGGCTTGCGTTCCGGCCGGATTAGCGCCAAACGCGACGCCGATATTCGCCATCACGGCGCCGCAATTATCCATTGCCATCGACATGCACCCCGGACTACCGTTCGGATCGTAATGTTCCAAGTCGGCCCCGTTCAACAATTTCGCAACGTCTACGACGATCGTGCTTTTGCCGACACTGAAATGGTTCAGCGCGATCTCCGGGCGGTTTACGTCATTGCAGTGTGCAGCTTTGCCGCTCATCGTGCAGCGCATGCTTCCCAGATGGAAGACATACGGAACGGAATGGCCGTTCTTTCCAACGACACGCGTATCCAGGCGCAGAAATTTGTAGCCGTCTTGCCAACTCCAAAACATGTCGGTGATATTGAGCGGCGAGTTCGCGATCGTTGCGTCGGCGTGATTTAGGTCCTCGGGAACACCGAGCGTGAATACGATTGCGGTGTAATTGCCCGGCGGTGCAGTTCCCACGACCTCGTCGTGCATTTGCGGAGAACCGTTTGCACAGCGGCTCGCCGAATCTTCGAAGCTCAAGAACGCGACGTCACGCTGTTGCCACGTACCGTCCTGGTCCAGGGCAAGCGGCGTTTGATGCCCCTGCGCATCGACAAGGCGAACGCGCGAAACATAGAAGCGGAAAAACTCCGGCGTTATGGCGGCCTGCGTCTTGCCGATTCCGGCGTAAGTCTGCCCGCACTTAAATGGATGCGAACCAACCACGGCTTCGAACCGAATATGGATCGCTTGGGTTGGCGCTGCGGCGGCTAACGCAAGAGCGCAAACGCCCGCAGCTGCCGCGGCCACAAGAGGCGACTGCAATTTCATACACCCACGCTAACACCCAGCTAAAGCGGGGTCTTGAACGCCATTTGCAGATAGAAACGCACGGCTCGCCGAACCAGGCAGCATGATTGACCGATTGCGCGCCTTTATGGACGAGCATGTCTATCCTAACGAACGGCTTTACTTCGAGCAGCTCGCTTCGAGCCAGTCACGCTGGGCGCAGCCGCCGGTGATGGAGTCGCTCAAGGCGATGGCGCGTGATTCCGGCTTGTGGAACTTGTTTCTTCCGGAACCTGAGTACGGCGCCGGGCTTACGAACCGCGAATATGCGCCGCTTTGCGAGCTGATGGGCACATCGCCGATTGCGCCGGAAGTCTTCAATTGCAATGCGCCGGACACCGGGAACATGGAAGTGCTCGCACGATATGGCTCAAGAGAACAGCGCGATCGTTGGCTCGAGCCGTTACTGCGCGGTGAAATTCGCAGCGGTTTTGCAATGACCGAACCCGGTATCGCGTCCTCGGATGCGACAAACATTGAAGCCTCAATTGTTAAAGAAGGCAACGGGTACGTCCTGAACGGCCGAAAATGGTGGACGACCGGAGCGGCGCACCCGCACACGCGGATTCTAATTTTTATGGGCAAGAGCGATCCCACGGCGCCGAAGCATCAACAACAATCAA
Source organism: uncultured bacterium (assembly GCA_964546935.1). Taxonomy (GTDB): domain Bacteria; phylum Vulcanimicrobiota; class Vulcanimicrobiia; order Vulcanimicrobiales; family Vulcanimicrobiaceae; genus JALYTY01. The sequence goes on from CAZJLJ010000112.1 coordinate 4,353, forward strand.
TGGTGCTGATTCCCACTGAAACGCCGGGTGTCCGGATCGTGCGACGTCTTTCGGTCTTCGGTTACGACGATGCGCCGTTCGGCCATTGCGAGATGGCATTTGAAAACGTGCGCGTGCCGGTTGAAAATATGATTCTTGGCGAAGGGCGCGGATTCGAAATAGCGCAAGGGCGCCTCGGTCCCGGACGCTTGCACCACTGCCTTCGCTTAATCGGACTTGCGGAACGCGTGGTCGGGATGATGTGCCGGCGTGTGCTCGACCGGGTCACCTTCGGAAGGCCCCTCGCGGAGCAAGGCGTTGTGCGCGAATGGATCGCACGCTCGCGCATCGAGATCGAACAAGGCCGTTTGCTGGTTTATAGCGCCGCGGATAAACTTGATAGACGCGGAAATAAAACTGCCGCTACGGCAATCGCGATGGCTAAAGTCGCGATACCGTCAATGGTGCAAGGCGTGGTCGACCGTGCGATTCAGGCCTTCGGCGCTGAAGGGCTGCTCGATGACACCGGACTTTCGCATGCGTGGATCAACGCACGCTCGTTGCGAATTGCCGACGGCCCCGATGAAGTGCATCTACGCTCGATTGCAAAAGCGGAACTTGGAAAGTACGAGGCCTAATGATGTCAAGCTTTAGCGTTCGCGAGGGCGCGACGGAGTTATTACTGATTCGCCATGCGGATGCATCGCACAACGGCCCCCTCGAAGACATCACGGTCACGCATGGAGACTTTCCGCTCAGCGAGAGAGGCGTGTTTCAGGCGAAACTGCTGGCGTTGCGCCTTGCCAACCGCGGCCTAAGCGCGATCCATACAAGCCACTTGAAGCGCTCGTTCCAAACCGCTGAAATAATTGCGGAGAAGGCGAATCTTCCTGTTGAAATCGATGAACGCTTACGCGAAGTCCAAATTGCAGGCGCAGAAAAAATCGGCCTCCACGAGCTCGCCGAAATTGCGATTGCGCGTGGCGGTTGGTCTCATCTGCCGGGGACGGAGCAACCGGTCTCAGTTCGCGGTCGAATGCACGAAGCAATCGAAGCGATTATCGCCTCTCACGCCGGCGAGCGCGTCGCTGTCGTCAGCCACGCGGGGGCCATTAACGCATACATCGCCGGATTGCTGGGGCTTCAACACGACTTTTTCTTTCCGGCGGGAAACACGTCGATCAGCATTGTTCGCGCTCGCGAAGAAAAACGGCTCGTTGTAACGTTGAACGACATCGCGCACTTGGAATACGCGCAAGCCATGCACCATGCAGCACACTGATCCCGAAGTCATCGACGTTCGACC
>CAZJLJ010000113.1:0-5441 GCA_964546935.1 uncultured bacterium
CGGTGTTCATGTCGTGGTTGTTGCCGGCGTTTGCAACGGCGCTGCGCACGAGCTTCTCGATCGGTTCGGAAGCGTAAACGCCGGCGAACTGAAGCATCACGAGCGCTTCGCTCACGCGCTTGCCGCGAATTGCATCCGCAACGCGGCGAAGCTTGCGCGGGCCCATGCGCACGAACTTGAGATGCGCGACCGCTTGTTGAGCGGCTTGAGTTTGCGTATCAGCCATTACTTCACACCAGCCTTGTCGCCACCGTGCCCGCGGAAGTTGCGCGTGGGCGCGAACTCACCGAGCTTGTGGCCGACCATGTTTTCCGTTACGTAGACCGGAACGTGCGCTTTCCCGTTGTGCACGCCGATCGTGTGACCAACCATCGACGGAACGATCGTCGACGCGCGGCTCCACGTCTTGATGACGCGTTTGTCACGCGTCTCATTCATTTTCTCGACCTTCTTCAGAAGGTGGTCCGCGACGAACGGACCCTTTTTGAGACTACGACCCATTACTTGGAACCTCGCTTACGAACGATGAACTTCGACGTCTGCTTGTTGCGGCGCGTCTTCTTACCCATCGTCATCTGACCCCACGGCGTCGTGGGCGGACGACCGGACGTCGAACGCGCTTCACCACCACCGTGCGGGTGATCGACCGGGTTCATCGCGATACCGCGAACCGACGGGCGTTTGCCGAGGTGGCGCGAGCGACCGGCTTTACCGATCACTTGGTTTTCGTGCTCGACGTTGCCGAGCTGACCGACGGTCGCGCGGCAATTGATGTGAATCATGCGCACTTCACCCGACGGCATACGAACCTGAGAGTACTCAGTTTCTTTTGCCATCAGCTGCGCCGAAACGCCGGCCGAACGCACGAGCTTGCCGCCTTGTCCCGGACGCAACTCGATGTTGTGAATGACGGTACCGACCGGAATGTTTTTGATGGGCAGGCAGTTGCCGGGCTTGATGTCGGCAGCCGGCCCGGATTCCACGACGTCGCCGACCTTCAGGCCGAGCGGCGCAAGGATGTAACGCTTCTCGCCGTCTTTGTAGTGCAGCAGCGCAATGCGCGCGGAGCGATTCGGATCGTACTCGACCGTCGCGACCTTGGCGGGAATGCCGTCCTTGGAACGCTTGAAGTCGATGATGCGATACTGCTTGCGCGTGCCGCCGCCTTTGTGACGGACGGTGATGTGACCGTTGTTGTTGCGGCCGGAGCTCTTCTTGCGAACTTCAAGGAGCGACTTCTCCGGCTCGACTTGCGAGAGTTCGGAGAAATCCATCGTCGTGATGAAACGACGGCCCGGGCTGGTCGGACGATACTTTTTAACCGGCATGTTTATTGCTCGAAATAATTGACGCCGCCGAGCTCAATCTTCTGACCCGGCTTGATGGTAACAACGGCCTTCTTGAAGTCGCTCTGCTTGCCGCTCGTGCGCACGCCGCGACGCGCGAAGTTGCGCTTCTTGCCGCGAACGTTCACGGTATTGACGTTAAGAACGTTCACGCCGAAGATCTCTTCGATCGCATGGCGGATCTGCGTCTTGGTCGCTTCCGGATGAACGACGAACGTGTACTGCTGACCGAGAGCCGAGGCCATCGACTTCTCAGTGATGCGCGGCGAAATGATTACGTCGCGTGCGTCCATTACTTATTGCTCCCGAGCCCGTACGAACCGATGGTTTCGTAAGCGGCGGTCGTGAAGATGATGCGCTGGAAGCGCAACACATCTTTGACGTCGAGCGCGTTCGTGTCCGTCACGTCAACCTTCTGCAGGTTGCTCGCGACGCGATGAATCGCTTCGGCGTTCGGTTCTTGATGGCCGAGCACGACGAGCGTCGTCGGGCCCTTCTTCGCGTCTTTCGCACTGCCGAAAATCAGCTTCGCGAAATCAGCGGTCTTCGTGATCGAGAAATTGCCGGCGTCTAGAACGCTGACGGCATCGTTACGGAAACGATCCGAAAGCGCGGCAATGAACGCAAGCTTACGCTCTTTCTTGTTCAGGTCCGTGACGAACGAACGCGGCTGCGGTCCGAAAACCACGCCACCGTGGCGCCACTGCGGCGAACGGATCGAACCTTGGCGCGCGCGACCGGTTCCCTTTTGCTTCCACGGCTTCTTACCGCCACCGGCGACTTCGTCGCGCTTCTTCGTTGAAGCGGTACCCGCACGCGGGTTCGAAAGCTCGCGGAAAACGGCACGGAAAATCGTGTGCGTCTTTGCGCTGTAGTCTTTGGTGAAGATCTCCGGCGTTTGCACGTCGCGGACGGTCTTGCCCGTTGTATCGATTACATTCGGCATCGGTTATGCACCCACGGCCTTCTTGGCCTTGACGCTCACGCGCACGACGACCAGGGCGTTTTTCGGACCCGGAACCGGACCGCGAACGAGCAGCAAATTGCGCTCGGCATCCGCACGGATCACTTCCAAATTTTGATGAGTCGTACGATCGACGCCGTAATGACCGGGACGGCGGCTTCCTTTAACCGTGCGTCCGGCATTGGTGTCGCCGTTCGAGGCGGGCTGGCGATGAATCATCGAACCGTGGCTCGCACCACCGCCCGAGAAGTTGTGACGCTTGATACCGCCGGCGAAGCCGTGGCCTTTGGTGATGCCGACGATGTCGACGCGATCGCCCGGCTCGAAGCCCGCGACCGTGACCGTCTGGCCGGCTTCAACGCCGTCGATCCCGTCGCGGAATTCGCGCACGAAACGCGCCGGCTGGACGCCTTGCTTCTTGAAATGTCCGGCAAGGGCACGGGTAACGTGGTTTTTCTTGGTCGCGCCGAAGCCGAGAGCCACAGCATCATAGCCATGCTTCTCTTTCGTGCGACGCTCCACGACCGTGCAGGGACCGGCTTCGATCACCGTAACCGGTACGTACCGGCCATCATCGGTGAACACGCTCGTCATCCCAACCTTGCGGCCAAGGATGTTCTTCATTTAAATCCTCGTCCTAAGAGTTAGTTAAAACAACGGGTCCAGGCGTACTGCCTATTTCTTTCACCGGAACGCGGAAAACCCGCGGACCGGCGTGGACCACAACCTCGGCAGTTTATCAAGAGGCGCAATCCGCGTCAACCCTCATAGCATGATTCTCGCGGCCGTCACGCTGACGTTCTACATTGGAGCCTCGCAAACGGCGCCGAGCGATCTTCGCGTCCGGCAGCCGATGGCTGGGAACGACGCTTCTCTCCTTATTATGGGATCCGCCTGACGTACGAGCCGCCCGGCACTTCGCGGCTAGCGCTGCTGCTTGATTACACCCACTTCAAGGTCTACGCACCAACCGACGACCTGGTACGGCAGACGGGGACGTGGCACGGCAGTCCACTGGGTGAGACCGTGCCTATGAAAGAGCGCGTACAGTCTTTCGAAATCACGCACGGCGCAAATATGCTCGGGCTGATAGCGGCCGAGCGCTTCTCTCCGACCAACGGGGGCGTGTATGCGGGAGGCGGTCCGGCGCTCCTGTTTCCGCACTCCGAGAGCCGCGTCGACGGAAAGCCCGGGGGCAACATCCTCGAGTTCGGCGGCATTGGATTCCAGGTTGTGGGCGGCGCGCAACAATGCGTCGGTGTAAAACGCGTGCGCGCCGAATTGAAATACAGCGACGGCGAAGCCAAAATGACGATCGCGGACGGCTTCGCTACAACGAGATTGCGAACGGTTCACGAGCTGGCCGGTTTCGATTTCGGCCACTGCCCGCGAGAGTAAGGAGGACGCAAATGGAAGATGCCGCGAGATCGGTTTATCGCTGGCGCATTTTGCTGGTAGGCGCAGCTGCTCTCGGAGCCCTGGCGCAAGCGACGGCTCTGTGTACTGCATTCCTCGTTCCGTGGACAGGTATTTGGGGTGCCGGCTTCTCCGTCAGCGGACGTCCCTATGAGATGTACGTACGAGCCCTGCTGAAGAACGGCCCCACCGCACGAGCGGGAGCGCATCTGGGCGATCGCATTCGAATCAAAGAATACGATTTGAAGCATCGCATCGGGATTTTTTATCAGCCCGTCGCCGATCAGCCGTTCAACTTGCGTCTTTACCGAAACGGCAAACCGATTGCGATAACGGTTGTTCCGGCTGAAGGATCACCGCCGGGCGTGCGCATCTCGTATTTGCTTTCGTTCGTTGCTTCGGCGTTCGTGGCGGTGATTGCAGCTCTTATCGGATGGCGTCGCGCCGATTCACCACGGGCGCGATGGGTATCGCTGCTTCTGTCGGCGTCGCTATTGGATGCCGCCGGTCCGCAAAACGCCGTGACGCCTTGGCTGGCTTTCTCGGTGTTTCAAGTGCTTGCGTTTCCCTTTATCGCCGCCGCGCCGCTCGTATGCTTCTTTCTTTTCATTCGCCGAGTTGCAACGCCACTTAGTCCGGCGAGACAAATCATCCAGGTGTCCGGCTATGCATTTGCGCTGGGCGAGCTTCTCTTCGGGATCGTTGCCGCGATCGGGCTTCTCACTCTTAGAGTAGACCCGACGTGGCTTGGATTTCAACGAACGTTCAGCTTCAGCGGCGGCGGCGGTCTTTTGCTTTCTTTGATAGCGGGCGCGGCCGCGGTTCTCGCGACTCACGGCGCGGAACGGCAATTCGCCGTGTGGACGATTGGATCGCTCGCGTTTATCGCGATCGATGCAGCCGTCACGCTCATGCCCGCACGAACTTACGAGTGGGTGATCGTTCGGAACATCGTTGCAAACATTTTGACGTTCGCAGCTCCTTTGGGGTTGAGCTACGCGTTACTGAGCCGGCGATTGATGGACGTCGGTTTCATTCTCAACCGCGCCGTCGTCTTCGCACTCGCATCAGCGATAATCGTCGCGATCTTCATCGTTACGGAGTGGGCGCTCACCGAATGGATTAAAGACGTAAGCCACGCGACTAGCATCGCCGTGAACGTAGGGCTCGCGCTGTTTATCGGCGGATCGGCACAGTGGCTGCACTCGAAGGTCGATCAGTTCGTCGACGCAGTTTTCTTCCGAAAACGTCACGAGAACGAAAAAGCCATTCGAACGTTTGCTCGTGAATGCGCCTTCATCACTCGCCCGCAAGTGCTCCTCGATCGTGCGGTGGAGGCCGTAAAGACTTACGGTCAAGCATCTGAAGCATCGATTTTGCTCTTAGATAAGACCGCCGTCGATCCCGACGACCCGGCGATCGTCGCGATGCGGGCGAATCACCAGCCGGTAGAACTCCACAAATACAAAACGGAACTGCAAGGTGAGTTTGCCTTTCCGATGGTTACGCGCGGTGCGCTTTTCGGGATACTGCTTTGCGGCGAAAAGAGCGACGGGGAAAGTTATGCGCCGGACGAGTTCGATGCCATCGAAACGCTGGCGCACAACGTCGGCTCGGCGCTCGATGCTTTAGGAGAACGTGGCGACGTACCCGTTTCCGACCGTATCGTTGAAGAACTGCGCCGCGGTTTCGCTGCACTCGAGGCGCGCCTTGCA
>CAZJLJ010000114.1:0-5345 GCA_964546935.1 uncultured bacterium
AATCTAGAGCTTTGCAGTCTGCGCAGCCGAAGCGACCGCCATACTAACGTCACGGCGATCGCTACATCACGTCGTTGAAGCCGTGCGAGGCGCGCGCCTCTTTTAGATTGCCGACATTCGTTTCGATCCAACCGAGCAGTGTTGCAACGTGAGCGGCGCATTCCTCGCCTAGCGGTGTGAGACTGTACACCACGTGCGGAGGAACGACCGGATAGCTCGTGCGCAAAATCAGACCGTCGCCTTCGAGATCCCGTAGCGTTTGCGCAAGCATCTTCTCCGAGATTCCCTCGATCGTCCAGCGGATCTCGGAGTAGCGCCGCTCGCCGCGGCTGAGCGCTCGAAGCACGAGCGAGCCCCACTTGCTCGCAAGGTGAGCGAGCACCGCACGGGATACGCATCTCGCGACATCGCAGTTTCCAACTGTTTCGGCTCTTGCAGCAATCGCCATACTAACCTCCAGGTACGTACTTCCTTTCAGTAAGTTTAAGCGATACAGTGCGTTTATGCAAACGAACGACGTCAAAAATCCCACGACACCGGAGCAGAACAAAGCGCTCGTGCTCGAGGCCTTCGACACACTGTTCAATAAACGCGACTATGTCGCCGCCGAGAAGTTCTGGTCGCCGAATTACATCCAACACAGCGCGCATATTCCGCCCGGACGTGACGGCTTATTCAATCTGATCAAGAGCCTGCCGCCAAGTTTGAAATATGAAAACAGCTTGATCCTCGCCGAGGGAGATATGCTGATACTGCATGGACGGTTTAGTGGAATCGGCCTACCCGCAAATTGGATTGTCGGTGATATCGTGCGCATCGACGACGGCCGTCTCGCCGAACACTGGGACGTCGTCGAAGACGAAGCTACGCGCGAAGCCTCAGCGAGCGGCTTGCCGATGTTCGGCGCAACATTTCCAGGCGAGTGAAATGACTATAAATCGTCCGGGTGTAGCAATGGTGACGATGCCGGCATTAGAGGGTATTACGGACGACTCGCCCGCGTCCGGGCCCGGCACGGTTCGCCGTGCTCGCCATCGCAAACGCGGTCGCCCTCCTCGGAGTGCGCCTGGTCACGATCGCAACGGCGCTGCATTTCATATCCAAGTAAACACTGGTATGAAGGAAACGGAACGGTGCGAATCGTTCCGTGTTTCCTTGTGCGAAAGCACAACCGCCCCATTCGACGCGCTATACTCGTAATAGATGTAACGGTGCGGCGGAATGTGATATGCGAGCAGCTGGCGCGGCAATTCAGGCTTTGATTCTTGTCTTGCTTTTGTAGTACGTATTGGAAACGGTATGGCTTGCCCCAATCGCTCTTGCCGTAACGTTCTGGCTCTTTAGGAAGATATGGAAAAAGAAGGCACTCCCGTAGTGCGTGCGATGTCGTAGGCTGATAGCATCATGATCACGCTAAGGTCGTGCGCGGTATAGCGGAACGATACCAGGCCAATACGCACGTAGTCATCGGGTGCGGAGCAGCTCGAGGATCGCATCTCGGCTCTTGCGGATCTGCGCCCGATATTCTGGCCGCCCTCCCAACACCGTCAGCGTGGCTCAACGTTTGCTCACCGAAGCCCACTATACTTACCGCGCTAGCATCTTCCCCTAACGAATCCGCATTGCGCGCCGCGAACTGAAATAAATTTGAGCCGTTAGTAATTGCATAAATAAACATCGCCGCATCCCTTTGCGTTTATAGTCATGTACGCATGTGAGGTACGCTCCATACACGTCAACTATCGCGTTCCCAATCTCCGGTGTTGCGTGGTGCGGCGAACGCGCAACAGCTTCGGCAAGGCGATGGGTCGGAGCATCCGTGTTCGGACAATAAGGATCGTTCTGCTCTTGAGCCAACGCGGTTCCCCCGAAAGCAAAGAATGTAATTACAATCGCAAAGTCCAAATTTGAAACGCTACGGTTTGCCAGCCGCAAGATGCTTTTGCATGAGATCGGCGGCTCGCGTCTTAAACATGGAGACAAACTGTATTTCGATTTCCGCTAAATCCATCGTCAGACCGAATATATGCGCGGGATCCGTCGTCCGAAGAGATAATGGCGGCTCGCCTAGCGCCTCATTGACCATCCAGGCCTGAATCTCGAGATGTTTCATCGACGGAAGATAGCCTTCCGAAAGAACGTACTCGTGTTTAAGAAACTCGCGCCGCGCTTCGATGTTTCTCTCGGAACCGTTTTGAGGCGATGTGAATTTGTAAAGTAAACTCTGGCCGCACGAGCTCGGCTGGAGTGTACGAAAAACGGCGGTTTTTAAACCCGATCAAAAAGCCCGGTGCTTAAATAGCACCGGGCTTTTTACACGGGGGCAGACGAAGTAAGGCTTAGGGGTTCCATGCCTTGTGCACAAACTCAAGACGGTTGCCGTCGAAGTCGGCGACGTTGGCGGCATAGTAGCCGCGGGCGAAGTAGGTGCGATCTGCTGGTTCACCTTCGTCGGTGCCGCCTGCTTCGATTGCAGCTGCGTAAGTAGCGTCGACCAGTTCATTGGTAGCGCATACGATCCCGAGGTAGAGCCCGGTTTCGCCGCGCTTGCGTTGACGTAGCCAGATGCTTGAGCCGACCGTCTTCCCGCTGCCGAACGCATCGTCACCGATGCCGTAAAGGCTGGGGACGCCCTCGGGACCCGAAGCGGAGTCGTAGTTGCCGACTGCGCTCCAGCCGAGTGGCTTCAAGGCTTTTAAATAAAAGGCTAGTGACTTATCGATGTTGGTGACGGAGATGTAGACGTGGTCGATCATTTGGTCATCCTTATCTTCGCGTGCCCTTGTTACCATTTTGAATAAGGCCAGTGGAGCACTGCTCAAACAGTGGCACTTCGCTCGATGCCTCCGAGAATCCGTACCGGGCCTTTCCTAGGCTTTTCTCGCTGCTTATTTGGCGCGCTCTTATCGGCGATCGAGGCGATCGAACGGATAGCAAAATGTAAAGTTGATAGAATTACACGGCGGAACCGTTCTGACGTTTTGGGGGACGTAAATTTGTTAAGTTGAGATCGGCTTCGAACGCAACAGCAAGCCTTATTTTAACGGGACACATATCGACAGGAGGGCTCAGCTTCAACTGGGACCCTCTTGTCTTTACAAATTGCACATCTCGCCGTCGTCAAACATCTCGCATGCCGCGTCCAGGACTGCGTGGTTCGAACCCGTTTTGCAGCGTACCATTAATCCCCAGAACCCGCACACTCATAAGAATCCTTCTCCGTGAAACCATCGATACGGATCGCCCCTCCCAATCCCTCATTACGATCGTATCGCTATATTGGCGCTTTTCCGGGCCAATGCACGACCGTCTATGAGCGTCTGCCCCCTAATGCTACTCGCGACGTCGGCGTCACGTTTGGCGCGTCATTGCGGTCTTAGCAGTATGGTTCCAAAAAACGATGCCAACGCCCCAAATAGTGGCGCGGGCTCAGCGGCGGATAATGCTGTGCGGTTGGCAACGTTCGATCAATATCGGTCTCTGCTGTTCTCGATTGCGTATCGCATGCTTGGGACGGTAGCAGATGCCGAAGATATGCTCCAGGAAGCATATATTCGCTGGCAGCAAACCGATTACGACGTGAAAAACCCACGAGCCCTATTGGTCACCATCGTCAGTCGTTTATGTATCAACCAATTAGAGTCTGCCCGCGTGAAACGCGTGGAGTACGTCGGGCAATGGCTTCCGGAGCCGGTGATGACCGATCAAGACAACGACCCCTTTGGTGTTCTTCGATTGGACGAGTCGTTGTCGATGGCAATGCTGGTCCTCTTGGAGCGGCTCACCGCGGTCGAGCGCGCCGTCTTTATTCTTAGAGAAGTTTTCGATTACAAGTACAGCGAGATCGCTCGCGTTCTTGGCGAGACGGAACCAAATTGCCGTCAAATATTTCATCGTGCGCGGCAACATGTAGGAGACATGCGCCGGCGCTTTGAGACATCCAGCGAAGAGCACATGAATCTGCTGCAACGCTTCGTCGAAGCCAGCCGCAACGGCGATATGCAAGGATTAGTCAATATGCTTTCGGCCGACGTTACGCTTCACAGCGATGGCGGCGGAAAAGCTGTGGCGGTACCCAACATTGTGCGAGGCGCTGACGATGTCGCACGCGGCCTGGTGCTCGGCATCAAAAACCTGCTTCCCAAGGAGCTGATGTTCAAGCCGGCATGGATCAACGGCCAACCAGGGGTCGTTAATTATTACAATGGCAAGCCGTTCTCCGTGCTTATTCTCGACGTTCGTCATTCACGTATTGCGACGATCTATATTGTCACGAATCCGGAGAAGCTAACGCATCTTCCGGATTTTGACGCCGCGACCGTCACATCGAGATTCGGTCTCCGGTCTTCCTAACATGAATACCCATGTGAAACTCGCCGTCTTTGGTGCCAACGGTGCTACAGGGCGGCTTTTGGTTGAACAAGGCCTTGATGCGGGCCATGAAATAGTTGCGGTCACGAGAAGCCCCAAAACTTTCCCGTTTCGGCGCGATGGCCTCCATCTTATTGAGGCCGACGTGTACGATGCGAAAGGCGTGATGAACGCGATCGAAGGATGCGACGCCGTGCTTTCAACGCTCGGGGTTCCATTCACACGCGATCCGATTACTGTCTACTCGGTTGGCGCGATGAACATTATCGGCGCAATGCAGGCTCTTCAAATAAAACGCCTCATCGTCGTGAGTTCCAGCGCAACGTATCCGCACTATCACGCTGACGGCGGCTTCTTTCTCAATGCTGTGATGCAACCGCTGGTTACCGCGACGTTCGGCAAAACAACGTACGCCGATATGAGGCGTATGGAAGAGTTTGTTCGCGAATCCGGATTCGATTGGACGATTGTTCGGCCATCAGGACTCTTCGATCTACCTTACGTCACGCAGTACCGGCTCGATGAGGACGAGGCTCCCGGCGTATTCACGTCACGGGCCGACCTCGCTGCCTGCTTGCTATCGCAGGTTAACGACGATCGCTATATCCGCAAAAACCTCGCCATCACGACGACGGCTGTGAAGCCGAGCATGCTGAAACTCATATTAAAGGAAGCTCTCAAGAAATAACTTCGCCTTTAGAGTCGCCCAGCCCAACTGTTCGGATAACTGTTCTAGCTGTTTCTGGTCCCAACATAGGCCGCCCGGCATACTGGCGTTGTTATGACGACACAAAATGCTGCAGACGGCTTATTGTCGCGTTTGTCGGGGCCCTCATACGAAACAGCTCATTATGGCGCTTATCTTTGCTGTTGCCGCCAGCGCTACGACATCCATTGCGTCGGCTCGGCCACTTCCCACCGTGCCCGCCGTGCAGAATATCACCGGCGATTACACTGTACAGATGATCGGTGGC
>CAZJLJ010000115.1:0-5174 GCA_964546935.1 uncultured bacterium
GTTATGGCAGTTGCAGTTTCGCCGAGCCGGTCGAAGATTTAACCAAACTCCGGATCCTAACGAAGTAGAGGCAATGCCGCAGAGTTCTTGGATTCCCGTGAAGCCGGGTAGCGACTTCACTATCTACAATTTGCCCTTTGGCGCGTTTAAAGCCGCGGCCGGCACGCATTTGGGAGTTGCCATCGGCGATCGCATTCTGGATTTGTACGCGGCGGCGGAGGCCGGACTGTTCGATAAGGTGTGCGATCGATCGCTACTGCAGGGGCAAACGTTGAATCCGCTGCTTGCTGCGGGACGCGGTGTTTGGACCGCACTTCGCGAGCGCCTTACGAGCCTTCTTGGTGAAGGCCCCGCTTCCGACGATGCGCTCAAGCGTCTGAATGTCGATGTTTTATTGGCTTCACAAAACGATGCGGTCATGACCGTGCCGATGAACGTCGGCGATTACGTCGACTTCTACTCATCGATAGAGCACGCAACGAATCTTGGCAAACTCTTTCGCCCGCAGAGCGAACCGCTGCTGCCTAATTGGCGTTGGCTGCCGATCGGTTATCATGGCCGTTCCAGCACGATCGTGGTCGACGGCACACCAATTTTTCGCCCGAAAGGCCAACGAAAGCCGCCGGACGCGGAAGCACCGGTGTTCGGACCTAGCGTACGCCTTGATATCGAACTCGAGATGGGATTCATTACGGGACCGGGCAACCCGATGGGTGAGGCGATTCCCATCGGCAAAGCACGCGAACATATCTTTGGAATGGTGCTGGTCAACGACTGGAGTGCGCGAGATATCCAGGCTTGGGAGTATCAGCCGCTCGGGCCGTTTCTCGGGAAGTCTTTTGCGACGACGGTTTCACCGTGGGTCGTTACGCTCGACGCGCTCGAACCATTTCGCACGCAGGGCCCGGTTCAAGAGCCGGAACCGCTCGAGTATTTACGTACCAGTGAACCATGGGCATACGACATCGAACTGGCCGTCGAATTGCAAACGGAGAAGATGCGTTCGCAAAATATCGCACCTGCAACCGTTTCGCGCACCACGTTCAAAGACATGTATTGGAATATGGCGCAACAACTTGCGCATGTCACCGTCAACGGGACTTCAACGCGTCCGGGCGATTTGTACGCGTCGGGGACCATTAGCGGCCCGGATCCGAACAGCTTCGGCAGTTTCATCGAACTCACGTGGAACGGCACGAAACCTTTGCGCATGCCGAGCGATGAAGAACGTACGTTTCTCCAAGACGGCGACGAAGTTACGCTACGCGGCTGGTGCGGCGAGGGCGATCGACGCGTCGGGTTTGGCGTAGCTCGTGGGCTTATTGTGCCTGCAAATTAAAAATAGGCAGTTGTCTACGCTCCCTAATTCTTAAAGATCGCCTGATCGACGTTTTTGGCCGTCGACAATCCTACGAGGCTCGAACGTCCGCGGATCCCGATGAACCGTACGCCCGCGACGTCTGCGCGTGAGAAATCGGCCCCGGTGAGGTCCGCGCCGGAGAAATCGACGTTGCCCAGATCGGCTTCGACAAACTTCGCGTGTCGCGCATTCGCACGCAGAAGCTTTGCGTTTTCAAGATTTGCGTTTGAGAGGTCAGCGCCGGATAGGTTCGCGCCAGTGAGATCGGCTTGCGAGAGAATCGTGTGGAGCAAGCCCATTGGCTGATTGCTCATCTCCGGACTGAGTTTAGCGCGCGAGAGATCGGCGCCCGAAAGATTGGCTCCCATCGCGATCAGATATCCTAGCGTGCGCGAAAGAGTGGCGCCTTGCATGTCAGCGTTATTGGCAGCAGTGAGTAGTGTTGCTCCGGTAAGATTGGCGTGCTCCATCCGTGCGTTGTCAAATTTTACATCGGTAAGATTTGCCGCAGCAAAGTTTGCGCCGGTGAGCGTCGTCGATCGAAAACTCGTCTCGAGCAGATCCGCGTTGCGAAAATTGGCGCCCGCAAAATCAAGTCCGTCTAGAGTAAGATTGTGGAGTGTCTTGCCGGAAAAGTTCGCATGGCCCGACGGACGAGTCGTTTGCAGCGTTGCTCGGACCTGAGCGGCCGTCATTGAAGACTGTTGCGCGACGCCAACTGTCACGGCAGCAGCGATGACTGCGCACATCGAGGCCGCGATTGAGAATTTTGCCATGACAGGGCCTCTTTGTCAGTATAACATCGGCCCGCCGCGGCTCGATAATGCTAAGCACGGCTCCAAAGCATCTCGGGCTTCTCGATGCCGATAAGCTGAAAGCGACAGGCATGCAAAAGCGCAACTGCGGCCTGATTGTCGATTTGGCATTCGGCTGCCACGGAATGCTCTGAAGATTTCGCGTAAAGCAGCGCGAGGACGAGTGTGGTGCCTATCGACAGTCGCCGGAAGTGCGAATCCACCACAATGCCAATGTGAATCGCTCCTTGAGCGTAGACGTGGTCGAGCAATCCCACAACACGATCCTGGTGGACCGCGATGAAGGCGGAGCGGCCGCGCTCCATTATCTCGGTCGTAAGCCACTTTTGACTGTCGATTCCGGCGGTTCCAAAACGGCCGTAAACGTCGTCAAGGCTCCACGATTGAATGAATCGAACTGTGGGCGCCTTCAAAGCGTCCTCAATGGGGCGAATCTTAAACGCATTGCCGGAGGGGGTTGGCGCGTACATTTCATGTTTTTGCAGTAATTGGTTCACGTACGGAATGATGCGCGCGAGGAGCCGGCCGCAACAGACAAAATCACATAAGTCACTCACATTCTTAGGGTCCCGGCCGTCGAGGGGCGAGACAATGGCGACGTCGCGCGTGGAGGCCAAACCCCGGTTCGGCGAACTCTTGCGAGAGTTTCGCCTTGCTGCCGGTCTCTCGCAAGAAATGCTGGCCGAGCGCGCCGCGATCAGCGTAAACGGCATTAGCGCGCTCGAACGTGGAGCAAGCCGCGCACCACAGCGTGAGACGCTCAGCCTGCTCGTAAACGCCTTACAGCTCGATGTCGAACAGCAAAGAGCTCTCGAGCAGGCGGCTATCCGCCCATTACGATTACCGGTGCGGCAATCGCGCGCGCCGGAGGTGCCGACCAATCTACCGCGATGGCCATCTTCGTTCGTCGGCCGCGAGAACGAGATAGCGGAATTGGGATCGCTCATAGACGGCCATCAGCTAGTGACGGTCGTTGGTTCGGGTGGTGTTGGAAAGACGCGCACCTCGCTACAGGTGGTCGCGGGTTTGTTGAATTGTTTTCACGACGGCGTCTGGTTCATCGAGATGGCGCCGCTCTCAAGCGGCGAGTATATAAGTTCTACCGTTGCGCAGGCGCTGGGTATTGCTATCGCAGCTGATGGCAATTCGGCCGAGAATCTTGCGCGCGCGCTCAAAGCCAAAAACGTATTGCTGCTGTTCGATAACTGCGAGCATTTGATCGCGCATACTGCCGCCGTTATCTCCTCAATTCTGCGCAGCTGCCCGAATGTAAAGATCGTTGCCACGAGTCGTCAGCGTCTCGGCATCGGGGGCGAGACGATCTATAGGCTGCCGGCGCTAGCGAATTCCAGTGCGGTAGCGCTCTTCGTCGATCGTGCTTGGGCCATTGACAAACGTTTCGAAGTAACAGACGAAAACGCAGTCACGATTGCGGAAATCTGCGGCGCACTCGATGGCCTTCCGCTTGCGATCGAACTCGCCGCTTCGCGTGTAAACATTTTCAGTCCGCAGCAACTACAACAACGGCTCAGCGAGCGTTTTCAGATTCTTACCAGCGGCAACCGAGACGCCTTACCTCGGCAACAAACGCTGTTTGCGCTCATCGATTGGAGCTACGGACTGCTTGACGAGGCGGAACGAAGTCTGTTCAGCAGTCTTGGGATTTTCGTGAATGGTTTTACGATTGAGGGCGCCGTCGCCGTCGGCGAACTTCCTGAATTCGGCGTTGTAGACAACCTCGCGTCGCTCGTCGACAAATCGTTAGTGCTCGCCGAAGAAGACAGCAACGCACCCCGCTACCGTTTGCTGGAGTCGACACGCCTCTATGCTCGCGAAAAACTACGCGCAGCAGGCGACTGGGACGAATGTGCGCGCCGGCACTTGCGCTACTTCACAGCCCTCTTTTTCGACGAAGGGCAACGCTACCAAAGTACCGGCAAGAATAGCAGCCTCACCAGTGCACTTGTCACCGAACTGGAAGACGTGCGGGCGGCATTGGATCGGGCCGTTGAACACGATCCTAGTAGCGGCGCAGAACTTCTGGCGAGTATCGGGCCGTTTTGGCGTACGCTGGGCTTGCATGTCGAAGGCATCGCGCGAATTCAAGCGATGCTTTCTGCACTGGGCGGCGAGCAGCAGTATCTGCGCGCGCGTTTATGGGCGACGGTTTCATTTCTCGCCGGTGAATTAGTCGACCCAGCGCTCCAAAGTGAAGCAGCTGCGCAAGCTGTTACCAACGCGCGGGCCTGTGGCGACGCTCCGGTTCTGGTCGAAGCGCTTTTGCGGTTTGCACGTAGCGCCGCTGTCACGGAACGGTTCGACGATGCAAACGCGGCCCTTCGTGAGGCAGATGCTATTGGGGGCTTGCCGGCGGCTTTGCGCCTCCAACTGCTCGGCGTGCGGGCCGTCGTCAGTATGATCGCCGGCGATTTGGCGACGGCGGGTAAGGCATACGAACGGCTTCGCAAAGAGCAGCGTTCGCTTGGAAACGCAACCGAAGAGCGCGGCACTATAGTGAATCTTGCCGAGAACGAGCATGCGCGCGGCGAAACGCAACGCGCAATCGCGCTGCTTCGCGAGTCACTTCCCGAGTTTGAAGCCAGTGGCGACCGCACGATGCTTGCGACCGCATTCGCGAATTTGGCCGGCTATCTCAATGCGATTGACGACGGTTCAGGGGCCTCTGAAATGGCGCGCCGGGCGATCTGCGAACTTTCACCTCAGGGCGCCGACGCCACTGACGTAGCCATTTCTATCGAGCATCTCGCACTCGCAACAGCTCTTTCCGGCGACCTAGCTAAGGCAGCTATTCTCGAAGGCTACGCCGACGCGGCGCTTCGGAAACTCGGCTTTAAACGGCAATTCACTGAGGCAAAGAGTCACGATCGCGTCGTCAAGCTATTACGAGAGCGTCTGATACACCATGAGTTGACGGAATTGCTTGCGGAGGGGCAAACTCTATCCGCTGAAGCCGCCGTCGCATTCGCGCTTGAAGAGAT
>CAZJLJ010000116.1:0-5161 GCA_964546935.1 uncultured bacterium
ACCGAAAGCTCGCGCTTGCTGCCTGTGCGGGTCTTGCGTATTCACCACTGACCTGACATACGCCAGGACTCGCTAGTGTCAAGCGCACTTCCACGCGAAGTAGGAGGAGGCGTCATGAGCGGATCCACCGGAGCCTTGACTTCAACTTTCGACCCAAGTACGAGTACCTTTTGGGAGCGATTGTGGGGCACGAGCGGCATCCAATTCATCGCCTTGTTGATCGCCGCGTATCTCATCTACGGCTATCAGCCGC
The DNA here is from genome assembly GCA_964546935.1 of uncultured bacterium. Taxonomy (GTDB): domain Bacteria; phylum Vulcanimicrobiota; class Vulcanimicrobiia; order Vulcanimicrobiales; family Vulcanimicrobiaceae; genus JALYTY01. The sequence continues at coordinate 254 of CAZJLJ010000116.1, forward strand.
AAATCGGCGCATCGTCCGACACGCTCGTTGCGTTTTATCAAAGTCATCACACACGAATACTCATCGCTGCGGTGGTCTCCGGCCTCGCCGTGCTCTACCTTATGTGGTTCGCGGCCGCGATCAGGGTCACGCTGGCGGATGCCGGCAAAGACGGCTGGGGCGCGGCTGCGATTGCCTCCAGTGGAGCGGTTGGCGCCCTTTTCCTCCTACTCACGGCAGTAAACGCCGGCCTCGCGTATTCGATCGGCACGCCTGGAAATCAAACGTTTTTACCAACACTGAACGCTTTGACATGGGCTGCCTTCGTGTTGACTTCATTCGTGCGAGCGATGCTGATCATGTCGGCAGCGTTCGGTCTTTGGCGCGCCGGACTGATCTCGAACGCTCTCTTCGCGGCTGGAGTCGCAGCCGTAGTGCTCACCGTACTTGGCGGCACCACGTGGGGAAGTGGTGGATTCTGGGCGCCCGACGGCGCGTATTCGCGCTTCATCTCGCCCATCGTCGGCTTGCTATGGGCTATCGTAGTCAGCCGGGTTCTATTGAACAAAAGTCCCTCGGCGCGAGCCGGTTGGTGAGGGCGCCGCTAAAAGTTCGAGGCGGTGTCGATCGAGAGGAAAGTGCGGGCGAAAAGATCGGCGGGGAGTGGGTGGCCGAGGGCGTAGCCCTGGGCGTAGTCGCAACCCATGTCGGTCATGACCTGGAGTTGCATCATATTCTCGCAGCCTTCGGCAACGCAGGTCATTCCAAGTTCTGAAGCGAGGCGAATGACGGTAGCGGCGACGGCTTTTGCTTTGTGATCGACTTCGCTGCGGGTGACGAACGAACGGTCGATCTTCAGTACGCCGGCAGGCACATCGCGAACGCGGCCGAGTGATGAACCTCCGGTGCCGAAATCATCGATGGCCGTGTGAACGCCCATTTCGCGCAACTGTTGAACGAGCGCACAGACGTCGCGCTCGTCGCTTGCAATGATACTTTCGTTGATTTCCACCAGCAGCGCATCCGCCGGCACCGCGGTGCGTTCAAGTAATTCCGCAATGCGCTGGGTGCAATGACGCGCCAATGTTTGACGAGCGAAGAGATTTACCCAAACACGGAAATTAGGAATTTCGCGGCGCCATTCTCCGGCCTGTAGCAAAGCCTGCTCCATGATGTTCCAGCCGACATGCTCGCCGATCGACAAACGATCCAGCATGTCGATGAAGTTTGCCGGGGAGACGATGCCGCGTTCGGGATGAATCCAGCGCATCAGCGCTTCGGCACCGACGACGCGCCAGTCGCCCGTGTGCCGGTCGTAACGGAAAATCGGTTGGAAGAACGGGATGAGCTCGCCGCGCACAACCGCTTGATGCAATTCGCCGACCAGCGACGGCCCCGTTCCGGTTTGGAGTTCCGGCGCATAAACCACCGCACGCGTCGGCGAGAGTTTGGCCTTGTCGAGCGCAAGATCGGCTTTACGCAACATTTCGTCGGCCGATCCGGCGCGGACCATGCGAACCGCACCCATCGAGACAGAGATGTAGACGCGTGAACCGTCGATTTCGAATGGCGCTTCAAAGAACGCACGCAACTCTGCCATCAATGCATGTGGGCTGCGGTCGTCCACGACGGAGATGGAGAATTCATCGGCGCTGACGCGAGCGATGAAGTGCGATGTGGGGAAGCTTCCGCGCAGGCGGACCGCCATGTCTTGCAACACGCGATCGACGGCCGTGCGGCCCACGCCTTGATTTAACAACCGCATGTCATCGACATCAAGAATCACCAACACCACGGCCTGATCGCGTTGGCGTTCGATCCATTCGACTAGACGGTCGCGATTCGGCAAGCCGGTCAGCTCGTCGACGTACGCGCGGCGCGAAAGCTTTGCGGCGAGCTCCCAACGTTCTGCCGTGAGCGCGCCCAACAGCAAGGCCATGAGCGACGACGCAATGAGGAACCCATTTGATTCCGCAATGAGGTTGGCCGGCGCGGTTCCGGTATGTGCGATCACTGCATACGTCAACGTCGCCGAAACGAACGCCGTGGCGATGCCTAACGTAGCGCCGCGCAGACCGTACCGAATCGCAAGCCACGAAATCGCGACGAACGAACAATCGATGAGCGGTTGATTTGCGAGCAGCGAAACGACGATGCCGCCGATTGCCAGCACTGCCGTTGCAATCATCGAGGCTGCAAGTTCGGCGGTAGTCGGATCGGCGTGTTCCGCCGGCGGATCCAACTGTCGCCATCCGAGCATGGTAATTACGGCCGGCACGATGGCGATCGTTGCGGCCGGATAGGCAAGCACCGCGGTAAAGGAACCCGTCGCGAGAGCGGTTACGATTCCGATGAGTGCGGGCGCCGCGATGCAAAGAATACCGCAGAATAAGGTAACGTCACGCAGCGTTCTCAGCGGCAGTGAAACGCGAAGCGCATTCGTGACGCACCACGCTGCGAGAGCGAAACTTCCTGAGGCAACTGATTGAACTGCGAGTACTTCAAGAATCGACTGCGTTCCGTGCGGAAAGAGCAGCCAGTGCGCCAGTCCGGCTGCTAAAATCAGCGGCGCCCGGCGCCAGCCCAGCATGACGACCAAGAGGGCGTCGAGCGGCATTACCGGCAAATATGGCGTAGCTTGCCATAACAGGAAAAAACCGACGGCTATAAAGACCGCCCGCTGCGACGCTAATCCAGGCGGCCGCAAGGTACCCACGGCTCCCTTACTTCAGCGAAGCCGCCAACCGCTCCTTATTCCTGGAGTAGTTCCTTTGTCATCATCGTGTACTCGGGCTGGAAGCCCAAACGCTCGTAAAAGCGCCTTGCGCGGCGATTTTCTTCTAAGACGTTGAGCACGAGCAGCTTGCAACCGTGCAGGCGAGCCCACGCTTCAGCGGCTTCCATCAACGTCCGTCCCGCTCCGGTCCCATCGCGCGCCACGGCAATCTCTTCCAGCTTCGCCACGTCGCGCAGCGTAAATGGATCCAGTATCAACCGCATCCATGCAAAGCCCGCCGGAGCGCCATCTTGATCTTCAGCTATAAGAAACTGCGAGCGGTCGTTGACGTTGGTAAGCGCTTCTTCAAGACGATCTCGTGTGCTGTTCGTAACTTCTTTCGCGTTGCGCCACGGCGGTAAATTGGGTTCTGCAAAACGTTGCGCCAAACTCAAAATGAATTCGCGATCTTCGATAATTCCCGGTCGCACTCGCATGCGTATCTGTGTTATGTTGGTCTCCTCCTCACCTATGGCTTTGGGCTTTTCTGTCGTTGATTCGCGCGCAATGCGCGGAGGGAGCTTTACATGCCGAAGATCAAGACCAGCGACGGCACTGAGATTTTTTACAAGGATTGGGGATCGGGACAGCCGTTTGTGTTTAGCCACGGCTGGCCACTGGACGCAGATGCCTGGGAAGACCAAATGTACTTCCTAGCCTCACGCGGCTACAGATGCATCGCGCACGATCGACGCGGAAATGGACGTTCCGACCAACCATGGACGGGCACGGACATGGATACATTCATTAGCGACCTGCACGACCTCGTGAAAGCGCTGAACATTACCGGCGCTATTCATGTTGGACATTCCACCGGCGGCGGCGAAGCGGCTGGTTTTGTCGCCAGACACGGTTCCAAGCACGGTGTCGTCGGCGCCGTTTTGATCAGCGCAATTGTGCCGTTGATGCTGAAGACCCCGAACAATCCCGAAGGCACACCTATGGAGGTGTTCGATGGACTCCGCGCCGGAATAGCCGCCGACCGTTCAGAGTTCTGGAAGGAAATAAGCGCGCCGTTCTACGGTGCGAACCGCCCGAATAGTAACGTTTCGCAGGGCTTGCGCGACTCGTTTTGGATGCAAGGAATGCTCTCCAGTTACGAGGCCTCGTATGATTGTGTGAAAGTCTTTGCGGAAACCGACCAAACGGAAGATTGCAAAAACATCAAGGTTCCGACGCTAATTATTCACGGTGACGACGACCAAATCGTTCCAATCGCCGCCGCGGCGATGAAGTCGTCGAAACTCATTCCCAACAACACACTCAAGATCTACGAGGGCGCGCCGCACGGCCTACCTTCGACGATGAAAGATCGTTTGAATAAAGATCTGCTCGACTTCGCTACCAGCGTTGCGAAGGGAGCAAAGGTAACCGCTTCAACGTAACGCCTTGTTCAGAGTCCGAGATCGGTGAGGCTCGGGTGGTCCGCCGGTCTCGGCCCTGACGCGTCCCAATGGTATTTGCGTTCGGATTCTTTGATTGGAAGATCGTTGATGGATGCATACCGCAAACGCATCAATCCTCGTTCGTCGAATTCCCAATTCTCGTTCCCGTAACTGCGATACCAGTTCCCGGAATCGTCGTGTGATTCGTACGCGAAGCGCACAGCGATGCGATTGCCTTCGAACGCCCACAGTTCTTTAATGAGGCGATAGTCGAGTTCTCGCGCCCACTTGCGCTTGAGAAACTCGACGATCGCTGTACGCCCGCGGACGAATTCCGAGCGGTTGCGCCAGTAGCTGTCTTCGGTATACGCAAGCGCGATTCGCTCGGGGTTGCGAGTGTTCCAAGCGTCTTCGGCGGCACGCACTTTTTGAATTGCCGTTTCGCGCGTGAACGGCGGGAGCGGCGGACGGGTTTCGGTCGCGGTCATATCAATTTCAAGGACGGCCCACTGAAAAAGGTTGCTGCGGGATTGGGCCAGTTGCCGTGCGGCACATTACGCCGTATGATATATTACGTGCCGCGTAATGTGCAGCCGCAGCCTTCTTCACTCGATCGACTTGGGAAGTTTTCCGAACCGGCGTTGCTGGTGCTCGCCTCGCTGAGTGCTAAGTCCAAGCACGGGTACGCCATCATTCAGGACGTTGAGCTCTACACCGGGAAACGGCTCGGCCCGGGAACGCTCTACGGCGCGATTTCACGCCTTGAAA
>CAZJLJ010000117.1:0-5006 GCA_964546935.1 uncultured bacterium
CGGTTCCGCGACGGCTCCGCACTATAGCTACCTCTAACTATGCGCCGATGACTTAATTAGTCATGGCAGTACGGCAAACTAAGCTGCTTGTGCCTCCCGCGACCGGAACGACTTATGTAATCCGGCGCCGCCTTGACGCGCGCTTGCAGGACGCCCTTCGAAGCGCCGTGACCATCGTGTGCGCCGGAGGGGGTTACGGCAAAACGACCCTGCTGCAGTCGTGGGCCACTCAGGCCGCGCAAGATTGTGCGGTGGCGTGGCTCTCGCTGGACCCAGCAGATACCGGAGCCGTACCGCTTTTTGAAGCGCTGAATGCAAGCCTTGCGCGTGCCCTCAATGGAGTCGGCGGCGCAGTCTCGCGATTACTGGAACGTGGGGAAGAGCGAATTCAGCAGCTCGCCGCCGTTCTTTCGAATGAAGTGCTGGCGTGGACGGAAGAGCACGAACGAGATGTGCTACTTTTCGTCGACGACGTGCAATTTGTAGCCGACGATCCGTCGACGTCCAGCGCCCTTGGAGAGTTTGTCTCAGGGTTACCGCCGCGTGCGCATGTCGTTTTTGCGACCCGCACGCCGTTGAAATTTGCTCCGCTCGCGAAATTGCGCGCCGGCGGTGTACTGGTCGAGGTTACTCAGAATGATCTGCGCTTCACGCAAGACGAAGCATCGGAGCTTATCGCCGGCGATATCTTAAATAGCTATTATCAAAAAACCGACGGTTGGCCTATTGTCGTCGGCCTGCTTGCACAAATGCACCGACGAGACCCCGCGCGCCCCGAAATGGCGATCTCCGGAACGCAAGATTCGATATTCCAATTCCTCGCGGAAGAAGTCGTGGGCCGTCTACCGGATGACGTGCTTCAGATACTCTATGCGCTCGCGTTGCCGGAAACGGTAGAATCGTCCATCGCGTGCGGGCTTCTTAACGTCGAGCGAATCGAGCCGGTTATCGCACAACTGCAAGAACGCGGCTTATCGTTCACACGCGATGGCGCCGACACGTGGCGTTTGCATGCGCTCTTTCGCGAATACTTGATTCAGCGGTTTGCCCACGAAGACCCCGAAGGCCTTCGTGCGTTGCGCATTCGCTACGCGGAACTCTTACGCGAAGCGGGTCGCACGATGGAAGCACTCGCGCAGATCCTTGACGCCGGCGATTTCGAAAATATTCTCAATTACGTCTTTGAAGCGATCGTTACCATTCGGCTCTCGGATCGCAACCGGCAAGTGATTCGTTTGCTGAGCCGGGTACCCGATGAAGTTTTTATCGAGCGGCCGATGCTCCACCGCTTCCTCGCGACCGCGTTCATGCGGGACAAACAAGTAGGAGCAGCGCAAACACAGTTGCGGCTATGTTACGAGCGTGCATCGGCGTCCAACCAGCCCAACGTTGCATTTTTCGCGCAAATGGATTTGGGTATGTCGCATCCCGAGTTCAACAGTTTACTCCGACGCGATCATCTAAGGAGCGAAGCGCACTTCCGTGCTGCGTTGCAGCTTGCCGAGAGTTCCGATCTGTCCAACGAGCAACGATATCGGATGCTTGCGGTTTGGCAACTTGGCATGGTCGAAGCGTGTCGAGGTAATCTTGAAGCTGCTTTCGAGTTACTCGGTGCGGCAGAACGGATTGAAAGGGAACAGTCGCGGCATTACGAGATGGTGCTCGTTGAAATTGCTACGGTACATTCCTGGAGCGGCAACTGGCGCCGTTCACTGGAATATGCGGAGCTTGCCGAACAGCTTTTTAGAGGTAGCGAAGGGAGCGTACAAGCCGGACGAGCTCTCGTGGCGCAGGCGCGTGCGCTCCAGGCCTTAGGAACAAATGCCACGCGCGCATTTACGGTGGCGCAGGCGGCGATCGAAGAATTGCGAGAGGCAAATCAAGATTATGAGCTTCCGCTTGCCCTCGCAGTGCGCGCTACGGCGGCACTTCATCTTCAGACCCCCGATATTGAATCGGCACGTGAGTCGATTCGCGAAGGCGCCGAGTGGCTCGTGCGTCGTCCGAACGCCGGTTATGCCTTCGAGCTGGAACTGGCACGGTTTCATCTATCAAGGATCGTTTCGGACTCAGAAGGCCTTCGAGAACACGCGGGCTCTCTTCGCAAACTTGCACTCGCAAACGACGATTCGTGGCAGGTTGCAATGGCGTACCTTTGTGAGGCGCAACGCCTAGCACTCTTGCCGGATCGTGCCGCTGCGCGAGATACCCTAGCTGTCGCGCAATACCGTTTTGAGGCAGTCCGTGACGCATATCATAGTGCACTATGCCAAATGCTTCGACTTGCAATTGGCGCGCAAATGCAAGAACTGGACGTTTCTTCGATTGTAGCCCTCGTCGAACAGCAACAAAGCCGCTCCGCAGAGTTCGTGTTCCGCGCGGTCCCGCAATCAACGCTGCATCTTTTGGTCGCCACAATCCGTGCGAACGACCCAAACGAGAATGCCGTTATGCTTTTGTCAGAACATGCGGCAGCCGACATTGAACCGCTCGCTGCAATTATCGTCGATACTAGCTTGACCGACTATCAGCACGTCCTCGCCTTGCGCAGCGCCGTTCGCATCGATGCGTTGAATGCGCGCCCACTAGTCGTTCGGGCGCTGGATTCTTCCAGTGCGGTAATTTCAACAGCGGCCCGCACGTTAATGACGTTCTTGCCGAGCGCAGCCGCGCAGCCGTTGCGGGTGGACGTTATTGGGACTTTACGGGTTCATCTCGGCACGGAAATCATCGAAGAAAATAGCGAGCGGTGGGGCCGCAAACGCTCCATTGAACTGTTGCGTTTATTGGCGGTTTCGGATGCGCCGATTACGAAGGACGCCGCCATCGAAGCGCTGTGGCCAGAGAACCGCGAGATCCTCGACACGACGTTTCGTGTGACGGTTCACGGTTTGCGCCGCACGCTTCAACCGGAACAGGAAGGCCCGGGTGACTACATCGTCTACGACGGTACGGTTCTCCGCATAAAGCCGGAAACGTTTATCGGGACGGACGCGCGTGTCGCGACTGATCTCTTAAATGAAAGCGAAGTCCATTTTGCCGGCGGCAGATTTACCGAAGCCGCCCGCGCCGCCGACGCAGCGATTGAAATCTTTGGGCGCTCGCCCCGCGAGGAGAGCGTCGACGAGTGGTTGCGTCCGCACGTCAGACGGTGGCGCGATCGGTGCGTTCGCGCGTTGCGTCTTCGGGCCGAAGTGGACGCCGGTTTAGGCGATCGGCTTGCAGCGGCTTCGTACCTGGAGCGCGCGTTCACGGTCGATCCGCTAAACGAGGAGCTATTGGTTGAACTCATCGATGCCTCGGTCGCCGCGGGCCGCGTTGAAATGGCTCGAACGCACTTCAAAACCTACCGTCGGCGCTTGGAAGAACAGGTCGGGTCGACACCTGGACCGGCGGCCATGGAACGGTACAGCCGCTTACTTCTGAAGAGCTCTGCTGCCAAGAGTCCGCTCTCGGTGCGGGAGCACGAAATCGTCTCGTTGATTGGGCGCGGGCTCTCTAATAAGGAGATCGCGTCCAACCTCGGCCTAAGCGTCTGGACCGTTAACAATCACGTAGCCAAGGTCCTTAAGAAGCTTAACGTTCAGAGCCGCACCGCTGCGGTGATGGCGGCGAAGCAAGTTGCCGATGATTAGCCTTAGCTATACCTCAACTTGGTTCGGGAACGGGGGATCCCTTGGTACCTTGCTACGATGGCGCCATGAAGCAACGGAGCGCATTTTGGGTAGTCGCATTGCTCTGCGTTTGTCTCGCTGCCTGCGGAGGCGGCGGGGGCGCGCGGGGCGGCCCGCCTACCCCGTCACCAACGAGAACGCCTGTTGTTGGGCCGACATCGTCTGTGCAGCCAACCCCGCAAGCGGGTGGACCGAGCACCCAAGAGCGTTGGATCATCGGATTCTTAGCTCAGCGCCAAAGCGAGCTGGTTCCAGCGGGCAGCGCACCGGTGGTTCCGCCGGGCGGACGCGACGGCGGCCCAATTTCGAACGCGGTCGTTATTTATCCCGATGGCTCGAAGCAAATTGCCGATGCGAATGGCATGTTTTCGCCGTGGCAGTCGTCGTACGCGCAACGTCATCAACGTCTGTTGCGAAGCAGCGCGCAGTCGCAGCCACAAATCATTGTGATTGATCCGAGCGCGCAGAATCCGCCGGTCTATGGAACAGTCGCGGCGTACCAAAGCGCTGCGGGATTGATTCAGAAGAGCACCCAAGTTGCATCGGCGTCACGCATTAGTCATGCGGTTCGGCATCTTGTCGGCCGGCAAACGAATCTTGTCGGCGTGACGCTTTTGCCGCAGCAGACGTCGCTGCTTTCGACCGGCGGTCTTTATTTGACGGTGCTTGGAACGTCGGCAGACGGAAACGTTGTCGATTTGACGGGCGCAAACATTCAATGGTCGGATAACGATGGAACGGTTACGGCGTTCTCCAATGCCGTGAACGCGTATTACTTGCCGCCGCAGCTCGGCGGCGGTGCGGTCAACGATACGATTACGGTCGCCGTTTCGCTTGCGAATAATCCAGCGAACGTGTTTTACGCTTCTGCTCCCGTGAGCGTGTTGGCGCCGTCATCCGCTGCAACGGTTAACGGTTCCCTTACAGCAAATGGGACGCCGGTGTCCCAGGGCGTTGCGATTCTTGCGCAGGCCGGACCGTCGCAACTCTTCGCGCCGACGCTGTGGCTGGCGCAAGCGGATACGAACGGAAACTATTCTATGCAAGTGCCGGCAACTACGTCGTTTGGTCTCGGAATGGGTGTGCCGGATCAATACTCGCCGACGGGCACGTACGGTGCATTCGTTGCGCAGCAACCAAACGGAACGAGTTCGTACCGATCGCCGGCTACAGGTTCAGCCGATACGCTGCCGCTCTCGATCGGTAGCGGCGCCATTCCGTTCTCATTCACCTCCGCATACGATTCCGGTTCCGTACCGTCTTATGTTTCGTTCATCCGTAACGCATGGTACGGCACGCACGAGGCCGTGTTGCAGCGCATCTTCGAAGCGG
>CAZJLJ010000118.1:0-4571 GCA_964546935.1 uncultured bacterium
TCGGAGACCCACAGACTTATTTGCTGCTGCACTGTTCAGTTTTCAAGGAGCGAACTCGCTCGCCTTAGCGTTTTTCTGCGCATCGTTACGAAATTTTATTCGTTTCGATCGCATTTTCACGCGGCGGCGTCGAGCCACGACGGCTATATTATCGCTGGGCGGTACCCATGTCAAGCGCGATACAAAAGATTTTTTCACGCGCCGACCAAGGTCGCTATAGCGACAGGGCCGGACTAATAGAGTACCACAACCCGCGGCTGCGACTCAAGTAGCCGGCGAGGGCAGGGGCGGTTGCTTGCGGCGCCGACGCTGCGCCTTCACGCGATTCCCGCAGGTCGCCATGCTGCACCAAGCGCCCGATCCGTTCTTCGAATGGTCGAAAAAGGCCCAAAGGCAGGTGTCCTTTTTGCACGCCTTCATCCGGTGCCACGTCTCATCCCGGACCGCGTCGTAAATAGTGGCCAAGAGATCGGCCTTTATCGCGGCCGCGCCCCCTTCGGTACAAGGGGCCAGCCGGCAGCCGCCTTCGGGTTCGAGGACGATATCAACGGCAGTCCGGGGTGCGAGCTCGGCCAGCCGGCGCCACGCAAGATCCGGGTCGCCGTCGCCGTTGTTTGCGAGCAGAATCGCTCTAATGGCCTCGCGAAACTCTCGCAAACTCGCAAGATCCTCATCGCTTAGCGGCTCCGGAAAACCGAAGCCGGTCAGCCAGGCGGTTGCCGATGCCTCGGAGAGCTCATCCGGCGGGCCGGGTTTCTCGAAATCGATGGTGTTCACGAACTCTCGGACGCGGTTGAGGCGCCCCGGAGCGTTTTGGTCCTTAGTCATCTAACTGTTTTGTATTGTATCACCGGTAAAGCGTGTTGACAAGTTACTGTAACCGCTGTAAGCTTTTTAGTAGTTACCAGGTCTCAATGAGGTTACCATGTTAGTCAGGCCCACTCTCCCGCTCGTTCCCACGGTTATCGACATCCGGCTCCGCCGTCCGGAAGGCTCGTACAACGACGCCCTCTTCTCCGGTTGGGGAATCGAAATTACCGGAACACGCCGCGTCTCATAGGAGCGTTCGCATGCACCACGTCGACGTTCACGTCTCGGATCTCGACGCAGCCAAGCGTCTCTTCAGCGCCCTCGCGCCGGCGATCGGTTACGAGATGCGCAGCGAAGAACCCGATTTCGTAAGCTACTGGCAAGGCGGCACACGCCCGACGCTCGGTTTTATTCCCGACCGTGATGCGGGCAGTGCCATGATGCGGTTGGCGTTTGCCGCCGCATCGAACGCCGGCGTGGATGCAGCGGCGCACGCTGCGCAAGAACACGGCGCGCGTAACGTCGACGGACCGGCGATTCATGCCGAGTACGGAGACGACTACTACGCCGTTTTCTTCGAAGATGCCGACGGAAACAAATTCGAAGTTTGCCGGCAAGGTGTGTGATGATCGCACGCATTTGGCGAGGACGGGTTCGCAGCCAGTTGTTGGACGAATACCGCGAATATATCGCACAAACCGGCTTACGAGACTACAGCCAAACGCCGGGAAATCGCGGCGCATATATGCTTACGCAAACACATGCGACGCACGGTGAAGTCATCACCATTTCGTTTTGGGATTCGTATGAATCGATCGAGCTTTTTGCGGGAAAACCATACGACCGCGCACGCTACTATCCCGAAGACAAACGCTTCTTACTCGAGCTTCCGGAATTCGTCGAGCATTACGACGTTACGCTCGCAGATACAGCGCCTTTAAATACTGCGTTTCAGGCATAGCAGGGTGCACGGGATGATCGGGTGCGTGGCCGTGCTGCTCGAGAATCTGCAGTGGACGTCCGACGCTGCGCGCTGCATCCAGCGTCACTCTTTGCAGACGTTCAACCGGCAGATGATGCGAGCATGAAGCGCTAATCAAAAAGCCGTCCTCCACCAGCAATTTGAGTGCCGCTTCATGCAGCCGCCGGTAATGCGATTCGCCGGCGGCCGCATCTTTTTTACGCTTAACCAAGGCCGGCGGATCGAGCACGATCGTATCGAATTTGCGCCGCTCGGAATGCAGATAATTCATCACTTCCAGAGCATCACCGGCGAGCGTTTCGATCTCGCGATTCATCATTCGCGCGTTCTCGGAAACATACTCAAGTGCCAGCGGCGATTGATCGATGCACGCAACGCTTTGCGCTCCCGCATGCAACGCCGAAATACCCCACGCGCCAACGTACGAAAAAACATCTAGAACGCGTGAACCCGGCGCGACATAACGTCGAAACCGCATCCGGTTATCGCGTTGATCGAAAAAATAGCCCGTCTTCTGCCCCGTTCGCAGGGGCGCAGCAACGCGCATATCGTTTTCCAGAACTTCGATACGATCGGGAACGTCGCCGACCGGTTCATCGAGAGGATCCAGACCTTCCAGCGAACGCGTAGATCCCGTGTTTCGAAGCAATATGCCCTTTGGTGAAATGACGGCGTTGAGCGCTTCAAGGAACGGCTCGCGTAACGCAAATGCGCCCGCTGTATTCAGTTGCGCGACGCACACATCACCGTACCGGTCGACTACAATGCCCGGAATACCGTCAGATTCGCCGTATGCCAGCCGATAGTACGGTTCTGCGTAAATTCGGTCACGCAATGACAACGCGCGTCTTATACGGGCTGCAAACCACCCGGAATCGATTGTGGCACGCACGTCACGTGTCAAAATACGTGCGGCAATGAGCGCTTTCGGATTTATGTAGGCAATGCCGACGGGATTGCGACCGTTGTCGACAACGCGTACCAGCTCGCCGGGCTGAAACGCGGTCAGCGGCGTTGCCGAGGTGTCGATTTCGTTTGAAAAGACCCAAGAATGACCAAGGCGGACTCTTTTGTCCGCCTTGGCTACTAACCGCAGTTCTTTCAACGCGTTTTAGCTGACTTTTCGGCTCATCGACTTGGCTTGCATGAAGAGCAGCAAATAATCGCGGCCGCCGGCTTTGCTGTCGGTACCCGACATGTTGAATCCGCCGAATGGATGCCCACCCACCATCGCGCCGGTGCTCTTGCGATTGAAGTACAGGTTGCCTACGAAGAAATCTTCGCGTGCACGCTTGATCTTCTGCTCGTCGTTCGTGTAGAGCGAACCGGTGAGGCCGAACTCCGTGTTGTTTGCGATTTCCATCGCGTCCTCGAAGTTCTTCGCCTTGATGACCGCGAGCACCGGACCGAAGATCTCTTCTTGCGAAATACGCGCCTCAGGCGCAACATCCGCGATAACCGTCGGTTCCAAGAAGTAGCCTTTATCGCCGGCGCGCTTGCCGCCCGCGATCAAACGGCCTTCCTTTTTGCCGACTTCGATGTACTCGGAGATCGACTTCAATGCTTTTTCGTTGACGACGGGTCCCATGTAGTTTTTCACGTTGGACGGATCGCCGACCGTCATCTTTGCGACACGGTTCTTCAGCTTCTCGAGAAATTCGTCGTAGATCGATTCTTCGACGATCGCACGCGAACACGCCGAACACTTCTGTCCTTGAAAACCGAACGCGGAAACCGCAACGCCTTCGACAGCTGCGTCGATATCGGCGTCGGCCGCGACGACGATGGAATCCTTACCGCCCATCTCGGCTACGACGCGCTTGATCCACTTCTGTCCCTTTTGCGGCTTCGCGGCCAGCTCGTTGATGTGCAAGCCGACTTCTTTCGAACCCGTGAACGAGATAAATCGTATCTGCGGATTACCGACGATGAGATCGCCGATTTCGCTCCCGGAGCCCGGGATGAAGTTGATGACGCCCTTCGGCACACCGACTTCATGCATAAGGTCCACGAACCACGCAGCGACTACAGCGGAATCGCTGGACGGCTTTAGCACGACCGTGTTGCCGGTGACCACGGCAGCGGATGTCATGCCGGCCATGATGGCGGCAGCGAAGTTCCACGGCGGAATGACGGCACCCACGCCCAGCGGGATGTAAACCATCTCGTTCTGCTCGCCGGGGATCGGCGTTACCGGATGCGGCTCCGCATAGCGAAGCATTTCGCGTCCGTAAAATTCAAGGAAATCGATTGCTTCCGCGATATCTGCGTCGGCTTCGACCCAGCTCTTACCAACTTCGTATACGAGCAGCGCGTCGTAGTGAAAACGACGCCGGCGCATCAACTCGGCGGCTTTGAAAAGATACGACGCGCGCTCTTGCGGCGCGGTCTTCTTCCACGTTTCGAACGTCTTCGACGCTACATCGATCGCTTGATTCGCGAGATCTTTCGTCGCTGCGGAAACGTGGCCGATTATTTCATCGGGGTTGCTGGGATTGATGGACGGGATCGTTTTATCCGTCGTGATTTTTTCGCCGTTGATGACGAGCGGGTAAGTCTTTCCGAACTCGCTGCGCACGGAAGCCAGAGCCGCTTGCATGGCGGCCTGATCGGCGGGGTCCTGGAAATTTTTAATTACTTCGTTTTGAAACGGTTTGATCTGCTCGATAGTGCTGGTCACGTATTAATACAACCTCGAGATATAGCGGACGGATGCGAGTACGGGAGCTCCTCTTGCCAACCCTCCTCAGGGGAGGCTGGGCCGCGCGCGGCCCGACGC
>CAZJLJ010000119.1:0-4253 GCA_964546935.1 uncultured bacterium
GACTAGGCAAGTGCTTGTTATCTTAGCTTTCAGCAGCGAAGCATGAGAAGAAGCAGCCCGATGGGGAACTCCACCAATGCATGCCGTTGGAACTCTGGAACACGTTCGGGGCGCTGGGCACGATGGTCGTCATCGCGGTGACGGCTATAGCGGCGTTTATCCAGCTGCGACACATACGAGGTGCCAATCAGATCAGCACGATGACGGAGCTGCGCGAGCGTCTTGAATCGCAGGAGTATCAAGATGCACTGCGCTTCCTAGTTGAAGAACTACCTCGCCGTCTCTCCGACCCAAACCTCAAGACGGAGCTCCAAAAAACTGCCTTTGTGGGCGACTACCGAGCGATCAGCACCGTGGCAAACCTGCATGAGGTTATCGGCTTGTTCATCCGCCGCGGTGTCATCGATAAGCACTTCGCGTGCTCTCTATGGGGGTGGCAGGTGATGACCGGCTGGAACGCATTAGCGCCGATAGTCGCGTTCGTTCGTGAACACGACAAGAACGTTGCGATTTGGGAGAACTTCGAATATATCGCGGTCTTATCGAAACAGTACATGGACCGTTATCCCAATGGCGAATATCCTAAGGGCGCGCCTCGAATGCCGGTCGACCGTACGCTGCTCAACGGCTCCACTGCCACGCATTCCACGAGTCAAGCACCGGATTCGGATCGAGTCCTTTGAACTCGGATACCGCGGGCTCCAGTTGACGCGTATACCAAAGAAAGATTGCGGGAACGTCGCGCTCTAGTAAGCTCTGTATTTTTGCGTACGCCGCTCGGCGCGCCGCAATGTCGTACGTTCCCAACGCTTCGTTTTGTGCCCGCTCCATCTCGGCGCTGCAGTATCGCGAGAAATTGTATCCGTTCGGTGCAACATTGCGGCATGCAAATTGCGCACTGTCGTCCGGGTCAATACCCGACGACCATCCACTCAGGCTAAGGTCGAATTTGCCGCGCTCAAGGATCCCGCCGTTCTCCGCTCGCGCAAACAACACGTCCCCTGGATAGTACTTTAGCTCCAATTCGATGCCGATCTTTGCGAGCATCGACTGTATTTCGAGGCTAGCGCTGCGTCGCGTTGCATTGCTGGAGTTAGTAACAAGGATCAGTTTCAACTTGCTGCCTTGCCGCGCCATCACTCCGTCTGTGTCCGGCGACCATCCGGCTTGCCGAAGCAGCTCCACGGCCTGTCGCGGGTTGTAATCGTCCTCCGGAACCGCTTTCGAGAACGACCACAAGAACGGCGGCTGATCCTCCAGCGCTACCTGATCTTGCCCAAAGGTCAATGTACGGACTAAACGATCCTTGTCGATCGCATAGGCGATCGCGCGCCGAACGTTGACATCGCCGAGATATTCACTACGCGTGTTTAGCGTGACGTATTCGTAGCCGTTCAGATTAACCCAATGTGGTTGAACGCCCGGAATGTTTCGAACCTTCGGGTACGTGCTTTCCGACGCTTGAAAGATCCAATCGACGTTCCTTGTACGCAACGCATTAATCTCTGTATTTTCATCGGGAATAATCTGAACGACTATTCTATCGAGGTCGGGTTTTCCCATAAAAAAGCGAGGATTTGCGCCGAACTCGATACGGTCGCCGTGCAACCATCGGACGAACATAAACGGACCATCGCTTACCATGGGAGCGTTGTTGAAATCGATGCGATTGATATCGCCATAGCGCGAAAGGACGTGTTCGGGAGCAACCGAGTATGGCGTATCGCTCTCGGCGAAAAATGAATTGATGAACGGAGCGTACCGGCGCTTTAGGTGAACAATCACGGTTCTCGAGTCCGGCGTGTCGATGCGCGATACTTGTTCGTACACTGCTCTTGAAATGACATTGTTTCGCGGGTTGAGGATCGCGTCGCAAGACCATTTGACATCCTTGCTGGTGACCGGAACGCCGTCCGTCCACATCGCGTTCGGTCTTAGATGATACGTAATGGTCAAGCCGTCGCGGCTTATTCCGCCGTTCGACATCGAAGGGACCTCGGCGGCGAGGATCGGCACGGGAGCCGCACGCCCGTTTGCCGCGAGCAACGGCGTGAACATCAAATTCGCGATCGTTACGTCGGTTGCCGAGGACATTAGCAACGGATTTAACGTTTGGACGTCGCTTTGTATCGCGATGCGCAGGACACCGGAATGCCTCTCGGTGTAGCCGCTCTTGCTACAGCCGGGAACAATCAAAAAACACGACGCAAAGAGAATCGAGATTCGAAGCGCGCATCGCCGGCTCACACCTTTAAATTCGCTAAACGGAGCATCCATGCTAAGCACCCGCAAACTTGGTACGCAAGGTCTAACCGTTTCCGCCATCGGTCTTGGACTGATGGGCATGAGTCAGTCTTACGGCACGGCGGCGGAACGCGATGACAAAGAATCGATTGCCACTATTCATCGGGCCATCGAACTCGGGATAACCTTCTTCGACACGGCCGAAGTCTACGGCCCGCGCACCAACGAGGAACTTCTTGGGCGGGCACTCGAGGGCGGCAAACGCGAAGGTTTAGTAATTGCAACGAAGTTCGGCTTCCGGTTCGACACGACGGGGATAACCGGCGTGGATAGCCGGCCCGAGCACGTCCGCGAAGCGGTAGAAGGTTCACTTCGCCGGCTCAATACCGACCGGATCGACCTGCTGTACCAACATCGCGTCGATCCGGCAGTGCCCATTGAGGAAACCGTCGGCGCAATGGCCGAGCTCGTACACGACGGCAAAGTTCGCTTTCTCGGATTGTCGGAAGCGGGGGAAGAAACAATACGCCGTGCCCATGCGGTCCATCCGATTTCAGCGCTGCAAAGTGAGTACTCTTTGTGGGAGCGGAATCTCGAAGCGCGCATAATTCCGCTCCTGCGTGAGCTTCATATCGGCCTCGTACCCTTCTCGCCGTTGGGACGCGGGTTTCTTGCCGGTGCAGTGAAGCGCGCAGAAGAGTATCCGGAAGACGACTATCGCCGCAAAGATCCGCGCTATCAGGGCGCCAATTTCGACGCCAACATGCGCGCGGCTGACGCCGTGCGCCAAGTAGCTTCGCGCAAGGGAGCAACACCCGCCCAAATTGCGCTCGCCTGGCTCTTGCACAAAGGCGACGATATCGTTCCTATTCCCGGAACGAAGCGCCGCAAGTATCTTGAAGAGAACGTTGCTGCTGTAAGCATCTCCCTCAGTCCGGAGGAGATGGCGCAGCTAGACGCAGCGCTCGCCCCGGACAAAATATCCGGACCTCGCTACGACGAGCGACAGATGGCTATGATCGATCGCTAGGCGCAGAACCCCGGCCGGCTCACACCTTTATCGCTTCGTCGAAAGCGTTGGTCGGTAAGATTGCGCGTCAACAAAGTCGATATGTCGTTGGACATTGCTCTTAAGGTACGCGCACGACTAGTTTCCCGCGCGTGTGTTTCGCCGGATCGACTAAATCGCTCAGCGCCTGTGCGGCTTGTGAAAGATCGTACCGTTTGCCGATTTCAACGCGAAGCGCTCCCGCGGCGGCGCGTTGCGCGAGATCGTCAAGATCGCCGGGTTGCGCGGTAAGTTGAATGTATTGCACCGTGACGCCGGCCGGGAACGCGCTTTGTTCGGGGCCGTAAAGAGACGAGACGATGGTTCCGCCGGAACGAAGAACTTCGGCATCGCGCAATACGGCTTCGCCTCCGTTCGTCACATCGAGCACCACGTCGACGCCGTCGGGATAGCGCTGTCGCGTCTGCGCGATCGTATCGCCCGCGGTGTAATCGATAACGTCGCTCGCACCCAAGGTCCGGAGATACTCGGCATCTTCGGCCTTCCCGGTTGCGATAACGTGTGCGCCGAGTGCGCGGGCAAGTTGCGTTGCAAATAGACCAATGCCGCCGCTCGCGCCGATAATCAAAACACGCTGGCTTTCATGCACGTTCGCTGCGCGCACCATCGTTTTCGCCGTAAGTCCGGCTTCGGGAAGCGCGGCTGCGTGCTCGAAATCCAAACGGTCGGGCTTGCGCGCGATCCTTTTTTCGCTTGCTGAAAGAAGCGCGTACTGGGCGAATGTTCCGTGCGGAAACATCGCAACAATCGCGTCGCCCGGCTTCCACCCTTCAACGCCGTTGCCAACCTCCGCAACTACGCCGGAACCGTCCATGCCCGGCACATACGGGAACTTTGTTTTGATCCAATCTTTGACCGCGCCGGTAACGACTTTATAATCGAACGGATTTACGCCTGCAGCATGGATACGCACCAACAGGAAGCCGTCTTTGACTTTCGG
>CAZJLJ010000120.1:0-4203 GCA_964546935.1 uncultured bacterium
CCGGTTTGGGCATCGCGCTGGTCGTCGCGTCTTTCTTTTTCTGGCGCGGCGCGAATCGGATCGGCGAAGTCGTTGGCGGCATGGCACTTCTCGTGAGTACATTCGTGGCGGTTGGACTGTGGATGATTGTCGGGCGTCCGCCGTTTTGGCCCACCGGCAACGGTTTCGGATCCGGCTGGCCGGTTGAGTTCTTCCTATTTGCTATTTCGGCTGCTCTGGGTCTTGCGATCGCCCTTGCGGATCCCGACGCAACAGTCGTGATGCGCGCGGCGCGATTCGTACGCAACCGCAGATTGACACGAGAGGCTAAACCATGAAGATCCTCGTGATCGCGCACGCGCCTAATCGGCGGAAAATGAAGTCGATCGGCTGTCACCCTACACGTATCCAAAGGAAGAAGCAAATATTATGAGTGCTCTCCCAAACATCGTTCTCGTTCACGGCGCGTGGGCGGACGGCTCCAGTTGGAGTGCCGTCATCGAACGTCTTCAGGCAAAGGGTTACAATGTTACGGCACCGCAGTTCCCGTTGGGTCCGATTGCAAATGACGTCGCGCGTCTGCGCAACGTGCTGACACGTCAAAACGGACCGACAGTCGTCGCCGGTCATTCTTATGGCGGCCAAATAATGACTGCCCTCGGAAACGACGCGCCGAATGCCGTCGCTTTGGTTTATGTCGCGGCGTTCGCACTCGATCAGGGTGAATCGATTGGCGCACTACTGTCCGGGCCGCCGCCGCCGGCAATTGCGCATCTGGATATTGATAAAGAAAGCTTTGCATGGCTACCCCAAGATGATTTCATCCATCATTTTGCCGCGGACGTCGATCCGGTAAAAGCAAAAGTGATGTTCGCTGTGCAACAGCCCCTGGCCGTATCCGCCCTTTCCGACGCCATGGGCGTTCCCGCGTGGAAATCACTGCCGACCTGGTTCCTGATAGCGCAGGGTGATCAAACAATCCCGCCCGACGCGCAGCGTCTATTTGCCAAACGCATGGGCGCAACGACCACTGAAATTGCGTCGAGTCACGTGGCTATGGTCTCCCATCCGGAAGACGCCGTGAAAATTATCGAGATGGCCGCTGCGGCTGTACCTGTCGCAAAATAAACATCCAAGCACCGGTAGGCTGTTGATACAAACAGTGTGAGCGCGTCTCGTTACCTAGAATCTCCTAAAACCTCGGCGACTCGAGCTGGGTTGACGAGTGAGGGAGATCAACATGACTGCAACCCCATTTGATTCGCCAGGACTTCGCTGGCGGCTCAGCAGCTTGGGACGTACCTGTGAAGTCCGCATTCAGGGATGCGCGGATATCGCATCTATACCGGCTATTCGGAAACTGGAAAAAGAGCTGCAAGGATACACGGACTTCGTCTTTGACGTGACCGCTCTCGAGTTCGCCGATTCGACGTTCTTCCGGTTCTTGTTGCGTCTGCGATCACGCGCGCACAGAGCCGAGCGGCGCAATGTGAGACTGGTTGGCGTGCAACGACGATTGCGCAGAGTTTTGGAAATAACCGGTTTGGCGCGCGTGTTCGCTTATGAGATGACGCCTCCCGACGATCCTCTCGACGCCGCGTAGCCAATGCGAAGGAGGCCGCTAACGCGACCTCCTTCGACCATCACACTTTGATAATCTTTTCAGGCGGGACCTCCGGCGGATCCGCTTCTTCGAAGTGCAGGGTGTCCGGTAGCCAAATACGCGCGACGCCGATGTATTTATCGGCCATGCCGTAATAGACGTCATAAATGTCTTCCGTGCGTTTGTCGATTCCGGTTGGGAAGACGACGTTGTTAACAGTACCGTTTGTTTCTTCTTCCACTTCCGGAATTAAGATCGGCGTTGTGGAACGGTACTGTAAGAATTGATCTTTTTCGCGCCGGAAAATCAGCACGCCGGCGTCGTAGTGTACGTGCTGCACCTCTCCCGCCTCTTCGGCGAGTTCGCCACTTACGCCGTGATATAAAACCATGTAGCCCAGGCGCGTACGCACCGGCGGAGTACCGACACCAATGCGCTGTGCTTCCCAGGGATGCAACGGCTGAACGACTCGCGCGTGATGGTTCATGATGCGCAGATGGCGAATATCGTACTTCACAACATCGAGATCGACACCGGAAATCCAAATGCTTGGTATAGCGTCGGTTATCCCCTTCGGCACGTGTTCAGCGGTGTAGCGAGGGCGGTGCAGCATGCCAAGGATATGCCGGCCGTCCGGCGTCTCGACCGGAACGGGCGCAAACGCGGCGTCTTTATTATCGAAGTGATTGAACACAACGCCATAATGCGCCTCAAGATCGGGCTGAAAGTCGACCAACCCCAGGCGCTCCCACTCGAGGCAGTTCTCGGAGATTGCCAACGCTACGCGCGGGCCGCTAGGACCCCAGGCCACGTACGTCATCACGTAGAGACCCAATGGCTCGACGAATGTGACGCGCGGATCTTCGCACCCGCCGGTTCGGTCTTTCGGTCGCAGTTCGTACGGTTCTTCCGGCTCGAGTGCAAATCCTAAACGTTCGACATCGACCGGCGTACCGTCGTCGTCGAAAAGGACACGCGCGATGCCGATGCGTGAATAGTTGTTTCTGCCGACAAGCCGCGGGAACAGATATAGCTCACCGTCGGGTCCGCGCACTGCGCCGGGATTGAGAACGCCCTCGATCTCTTCTTCGCGCGATGGATCGGGCCGCATTACGACTCCGAGCCGTTTCACTCGAAAACCGCCGTCGAGTATTTCTTCGTTTGGTAATTCCACTTAAATCTCCGTGTTCGAGTCCAACATTTCCTAAACGGGCCGAGGCTCGTCTTGGAATAGCGGGAGGAATAATTTGCGCGATGACTCCCGGATCGCGATGACCGGGACATCGGCTTCTCTTAGAACGTGTTCCGTAACACTGCCGTACAGCGTGCGTGAAAGACCGCGCCTGCCATGGGTACCCATAAGAATGGCGTCGGCCATGATGCGTCTTGCGACTCGGTTTATCGCCGTATGAATGGGTCTGCTTCGTACAACTAACGTTGTACCGAAGCCGCCGTATTCCGAAAAGATCGCGAGCACATTTTCTATCGTTCGCTTCAGGTGATAGTGGCAACGTTCCATTTCGTCTTCATCGAGCACGGTGAAGGATGGGTCGACGAAGTCACAAGGAGCACCCGTAACGTGAAGAAACGTAACTTCGGCACCGTCATGCGCGAGTGCAGCGGCTGCCCTCAGGGTCATTTTTGGGATAAAGCGAACATCAAATGGGACGAGTATCTTGCTGAACATCTGCTAACTTTTCTGAAAATCGTATCGCCATCAGCAAAGACAGCCCGTAGCCAAAAAAATAGGCAGACAGACGGAACGAAAACGTACCGTTACCAATAACGGCGGTACGGCGGCCCCCGGAAGATGACGCGGAGGCTGTTGCTAACTAGCACTTAGCAGACATTTGAAAGTTGTGAGGTACTTTAGATAAAGTGAGCAGCTTTGATTCTTATAAGAACTCTTTTCCGCATGCCAAACTCAATCGTTCAGTTGACGGCGTACTTCGGGTCGTCTTACATACCGAGGGCGGCACGCTAATCTTCAACGGCTACGTGCATGAAGAATTCGTCGAACTGTTCCACCAGATTGGGCAGGACGAAGGAAATCGCGTGGTCATTTTGACGGGTGCCGGCGCGGCCTTTATCGATAATATCGATCCGGAAGGTTTCGACTTCTTCACCCCTCGTGGATTTAATAAGATTTATCGCGAGGGCAAAAAGATTCTAGCGAACCTTCTCGACATTCCGGTGCCGGTAATCGCGGCGCTGAATGGACCAACGACCGTGCATTCGGAGTACGTGCTTCTCGCCGACATCGTTATTGCCACGCCGGACACGATATTTCAAGATAAGCCTCACTTCGCATTTGGTATCGTGCCGGGCGACGGGATCCATTCTCTCTGGCCGGAGGTCATAGGGTCCATTCGCGGCCGAACGTTCGTCTTGACGCAACAGATTATTAACGCGGAGGAAGCAAAAACACTTGGTGTGATAAGCGAGATCGTCGCTTACGACCGCTTGTTGGAACGCGCACACGACATTGCCGATCGCCTCGTGAAGCTTCCGCCGTTGACGACGAGCTACACGCGCATCGCTCTAACACAAAAGCTTCGCCGCATTGTCGATGAGAGCGTGGGTTATGGCTTGGCGCTGGAAGGCATCTCGGCTGCCGACGT
>CAZJLJ010000121.1:0-4019 GCA_964546935.1 uncultured bacterium
ACATTGTCACTCGATGTTATCGGCTTTCTTGCCACAGCGTGCCGCCCTGAATGAGACGCCTCCATCGCTACCGTCGAGTGTTATCGTCCGCAATGCCGGACGATAGTTTGACCCGCTAGTCATCTGAACTTTGTGAAGGTCGATGTTCGAAGGCGGCAGACGGACCGGCAATTGGATTGGCCTCATCCTCGAGGTCCATGGCTGCGATAAGACCACCGCTCATGGTGAATACGTGCAAAACCTGGCTGTCCGAAAGAATTTCCCCTTGAAGGCTCTTGACGAGTTGGTGCACCCTGACGCGGGTCTTGCCTCCGTCTTCCTCGGTTATTGCGAGCGGTTCGACACGGGGATCGAACTCATTCCATTGCCGGGTCCAATACGCACGGATCTCTTCTTTTCCGATAATCTTGCCGCCCTCCGAAGCCTTGGGCCAGCTCACGTCTTGCGCCATCAGCGCAAGTGCACTGTCGATGTCCCGCTTGTTGAATGCGGAATATGCCTGCTCAATTATGGCCTTAGTGTCTGCCATTGATCCTCCTACAACGTCTGCCATACACCCATTTCGTCATCCGATCCATGTCGTTGCCGACGCCACCGCGTCATACGCTGTCCATGTAACAACGACCCTATCGAGCGATACTACAACGTGGATGCCAACGGACAAAAGATTGCATAGAATGGTCGACTTTATGACGTCTCTGCACCAGAATCGCTTCTTGCTGGGGCGTGAAGACATATTCGCGCTCGCGGCGCACCCGATTGCAACGTCCCGTCGGCCATCATACCAGCGATGCGAGCGTCGGAAAATTTCACGACACGGGTAAGCGCGGCGTCCCTATCCGCGCAGACATCCGCTGACGACGGAGACTAACCAGCGGGCGAGTTCTGAAGGCTTCAGTGCGGTAACCCGGGCCTGCAGCGTACCGGCGGCGGCTGCATGCAGAAGCGTCGCTGCCGCGTCTGCGCGGAACTGCAACTCCTGCGCCTTGACCTTCGGCATTGCGACGCGCAGACGCGAACATATTTGGTCGAATACGTCTTTCGATACGCGCGCATATGACGTATGAGCGCTTCCCGATAGAATCGCGCGAGCGGTGATCTGCAGCATCGCTCGGTCGCGCTTGTCCTTTGACGACATGTGCGCAACGATCGTCGCGACCATTGCGCTACTGATCTCCTCGATGCTCGCGTTCCCCGGCAGCGAGGATATGGAGCGCAAATGCTCTAAACCAATCGTCGTAATCGCATCTTCAATTGCGGCTCGGCACAAGTTGTCTTTCGAGCCGAAATGATAGCTTACCGCCGCAATGTTTGCTTGAGCGGCCTCGGCGATGTCTCGCAGCGAAACGTTACTCTCGCCACGCTCCGCGACGAGTGTTTTCGTCGCCTCCAACAGGCGCGCACGCGTTCGGTCGCCTGATTCACGCCTGCCGTCGACTCTTGGGTCATTCATATCGTCATTACCACGCTTCCTCGCGCTTGCTTCAAATAACTTTCCCAAAATAAATTAAATCAAACGATTGACTAAATTTAGACACGGTGCTAGTCTGAGCCTGCCTCGACTGGCTGTGAGGCGCGAAAGGCAAAAGCAATGCGTGTTTTACTTGTCGGAAGAACGCATGAAGTAATCGATGATGCGGCTGCTCGCGAACATCTGGAGATGCCGGATGTGACCTTCGTGACCGTAACGACGTACGAAGAAGTCGTGCAGGCGTTCAAATCAGGCGCGTTCGATCACGTGATTTTCGGCGCCGGAATCGATCTTGACGAACGCCTGAAAATGGTCAGGGCGGTCTATGAAGCCACCAACGACAGCACCGTTCACCTTAAAAACCGCGGCACGGGCCCGGGCGGCTTCTTTCCATTCGTTCGCACCATTGTTGCCGCGTTTTCAAAGTGAGGAGTTCAAGTTGCTCTTAGCTGCTGCAATCACCGGCGTATTACTTGCTCTGGCCTTTGCCGGCTCCGGCGGTGCAAAGCTCGCAGGCGTTACGACGATGCGCGAGTCAGCTCAACATCTCGGCTTTTCGTTCTCAACGTACAGAGTGATTGGCGCGTTGGAGGCGCTCGGCGCGCTCGGCATACTCATCGGGCTCTATCCCGGCCAACCAATCGCAATGCGCCTCGGCGTTGCTGCGGCGATCGGTCTCGCTGTTCTAATGCTCGGCGCAGTCGGAAGTCATCTGCGCGTCCGCGATTCGATCACCGGCTGGGCGCCCGCACTCGTGCTCGCGCTGCTGGCCGTCATCTACGCAGCTTTACTTACCGCCCCACGCGTGGCCTAACGCAATCGTCATTCGTAAAAGAGAAGGAATACTACCTTGACCATCCTCGTCACAGGCGCCACCGGTAACATCGGGTCGCAAGTCGTGGAAAGGCTCGTCGGCAAAGGCCCAAAGGTCCGCGCGTTCGCACGCGACGTTTCGAAACTTACAGTCCCGGCGGGAGTCGAGCCGGTGCAGGGCGACTTCATGGACGTCGCCTCGATGCGCGCGGCACTGCAAGGCGTAGATACGCTCTTCCTGATCAATGCCGTCGCGCCCGACGAAACAACGCAAGCGCTCTTGGCGCTCGATCTTGCGCGGGAAGCCCGCATCCAACGTATCGTGTATTTATCTGTTTTCAACAGTGCGCTCTTTACCGACGTGCCGCATTTCGCCGGCAAGTATCTCGTCGAACGGGCGATCGATGCGCACGCGGTTTCGGCGACGGTGCTCAAGCCGGCGTTCTTTATGCAGAACGATCTGAGGTTCCGAGATGCACTGATGAGCGGCGTCTATCCCTGGCCGATCGGCAGCGCGGGCATCGCGATGGTGGATGTGAGAGACATCGCCGATGCCGCGTCGGCAGAACTGCTACGCCGGGATCAGGCGCCCAACCCGCTGCCGCCCACCACGATCGAACTCGTCGGGCCCGACACGCTGACCGGAACCGATGTCGCCGCTATTTGGACATCCGTATTGGGCCGGGACGTGCAGTACGGCGGCGACGATCTCCCTGCGTGGGAAACCCGCGCGGCCGGCATGATGCCGGGTTGGCTCGCACACGATCTGCGCACGATGTATCGATCGTTCCACCGCTTTGGCATGGTGCCCGGCGACAACAGCCGCGCAACCGTCGAGGGGATCATCGGACATCCATTGCGCAGCTATCGCGCCTTAGCGCAGGAGGCGGCCACAGAGTGGTTGCGCTCCTGATCCTCGTCACCTAACGAAGAAAGAAAGATATGGCACACGTTTTACTCGTCGGCTACGATCCAAAAACAGAAGATGACTTTTCCGCTCCTGACCGGCCGGCCGGAGAAACCGAAGAGAGCATCCAAGCCGGCATCGATCGCGGCGTGAAGCAAATGCGCGAACGAGGTTGGACCGTCGATGTACTCATGATCGATGCTCGGCAACCGGTGTCGAACGTCGGCCCTACCGTCGAGCGTCAACTGCGGTCCGCGCATTACGGCTGCGTGGTTATCGGCGGCGGAATCCGTCGTACCAAGAATTACCTGACACTTGAAGCGGTCCTCAACGCGGTGCACGCCGCCGCACCCGGCGCCGCTTTCGCATTGAACATGGGACCGCAAAACAGCGCGGAGGCCGTAGCGCGGTGGTTGACGAGCTGATCGCACTACGGCGAGGAATTCATTGCGAAACCTTGCGCGATGCAGCCTCGCCGGTCTGTGCCTCCTTCTGCAGTTTCTCGAATACCCCATATTGCGCGGGCGTCGGCTTCGCGTATGCGAGTTCGGTGCCGGCTGCCGCTCTGAAGAGCAGGCGCTTACGAGCGTTCTAATGACGACCGCTGCAAACGAACGACACATAGAAACCCCCGGGCTGATCTTCGCGAGGGTCTAGTGCGAGGAATCTCGTTCATCTTGACGATTTTCCACTATCTCTCTGCCATACGCATGGCAGAGAAAAAGGCCCAGTTAAAAAACCGAGCCTCTTCGAATTAAGCAGCATCTGCCAGAAGATCTTGCGTCTGGACGACTACGATCTTGACATTTACATATTTACTCTTTTTTA
>CAZJLJ010000122.1:0-4019 GCA_964546935.1 uncultured bacterium
TTCGAGCCGGCGTAATCTCGAGCGTAACAACATCACCGGCATCTGCGCCTACAGCTTTGCGCATCTTCCGGTCTACTTTGAGCCAATGACTTCCTTGGCCGTCCGGCTCGAGCGTGGCTCGAAAGGGCGAGCCATTGATGGTGCCTTCCACCGACGCCATGCCCCGCGAGGGAAGCTTCGCACTCGCGTTCTTCGGTAGGGTGAGAAACGTCCAAGAGTCACTCTTCGCGGTCGCCGCCAGTCGCAAGAGGGTCGCTCTGAAACGGATCTTAGAAGCAGGTTTGATCATTCTTGCCCTACGCCATTCGCTATTTCATGCTACTTTCTATCCCCACATTTGATCAGCAACGTCGACGTACCAGGGCTCAAAACGGTAAACCGCGTTGTCTGCGCGTTACACTGAAGCCGAACGCTGGGAAGCCTCGCCGCTACGAACCGGCGGAAAGTCGATTTCGACCTCCGCGACATTGTTCAGATAATTGGTAAAAACGTTGAGCACGACAGTGGCGACAATCTCCAAGATCTCTCCGTCGCTGTAACCTGCAGCTCGTACCCCCGCGAGCTCGTCGTCCGTGACAAAGGGCCCCCGGAGCCCAAAAACGCAACCCTTTCCTGCCCGTCCAGGGTCCTAGTGCTTGCACTGAGGCACTATTTCGTGCCATACTGCAGCCTTCAAACGCGCCATTTTTCGCAGTGGTCGATAAGTAGCGCCACCCGAAAGATTGGTTCGTATCCACACGTTTTCAACACTCGCGTTAAGCGCTGAGCTGCTTCAGGCGCTCGAAGACCTGAAATTCACGTCCCCCACACCGATTCAAAAACTCGCCCTTCCACCGGCTTTGGCAGGACACGATCTGTTGGCGAGCGCACCCACCGGCAGCGGAAAGTCCGCCGCCTTCGGTCTGCCTGTTTTACAAGCGTTGCTCAACGAGCCGCAGCGCGAAACGCGCGCGTTGATTCTCGCGCCCACGCGCGAACTCGTCCAGCAAATTACCGATCATCTCCGCGATTTAGCAAAGTACACGAAGATTCGTGTTGCTCCCGTTTACGGCGGCGCAGGGATGGGACCGCAAGTCCAAGCGTTTCGCCGCAAGAGCGAGATCATCGTTGCAACGCCGGGCCGGCTCATCGATCTCATGCAGCGAGGTGAGGCACGTTTAGGCAATATCAACATGTTCGTCCTCGACGAGGCCGATCGCATGCTCGACATGGGATTCTTGCCGGCGGTGCGACGCATTATCGCAGCGCTGCCTGCGCCGCGTCAAACGTTGTTCTTCTCGGCCACATTCGGCACGAACGTCACCAATCTCGCGGCGCAGCTGCTGCGCGAACCGGTGCGCGTGAACTTAGCGCCGAAGGCCATCCCGGTCGACACCGTTTCACAATCCGTTTACGCCGTCGAACAGCATCGCAAGACCGATTTGCTGGTCGAACTGCTCAAAGATAACCGTATCTACAGTGCGCTGGTGTTTACTCGCACCAAGGCGCGTGCCGAACACTTAGCCGGTGCGCTCGCGCGGCACAACGTCACAGCCGAACGCATCCACGGCGACCGCTCGCAAGCGCAGCGCACGCGCGTGCTCGACGGCTTTAAGAAGGGCCGGTATCGCGTTCTCGTTGCAACGGATGTTGCAGCGCGCGGCATCGACATTCACGATCTCGGGCACGTTATCAATTACGACGTCCCGCACGAACCTGCCGATTACATTCACCGCATTGGGCGCACGGCGCGAGCGCAGCGCAGTGGCGATGCGTTCACGTTCGTCTCGAGCGAAGAAACAGAACTCTTCGGGCAGATCGAGCGTTCGATCGGCCAGCGTCTCGAGCGGGCCGATCATCCGCTCGCGGATGCAAGCGTCGCAAAAACATTGCAAAAACCGTCCACTCCCCGCCGCCGTTCGTTCACCCGGCGCCGGCGCTAGACCCAACCGCGCACGTCGGACCGTGTACCATTATCGCGCCCGAGAGCGCGAAAGACCTAGGAGACCAAAATGTACCAAGATGAAACACTGAGCTGCGTCGATTGTTCGCGGCAATTCCAATTCACGTCGAGTGAACAAGAATTCTACGCCAGCAAAGGCTTTACCAATAAACCCAGCCGCTGCGCAGATTGCCGCGCAGCGCGCAAAGCCGCGGGCGGTGGCCGCAGCGGCGGCGATTCATACGGCGGCGGTGGTGGCCGCAGCCGCGAGATGTTCAAAGCGACGTGCAGCCAGTGCGGCGGGGTAGCCGAAGTGCCGTTCCAGCCGCGGGGCGACAAGCCCGTGTACTGTCGCGACTGCTTCTCGTCGCGCCCGAGCTATCGCTAAAAGCGCCGCACGAACCTTTGCTGCGCGCCGCAGCTTAGTAACTTGACACGAAAATGGAGCCCGGTTCTAACCGAGGCTCCATTTCCTTGAGACCTCAACCAACGTCGGCGCGGCGAGTCGTTGCGAAGCCGTCCAATGAATTCGATTATCCGTTCTTGATGCGTTTGCTTCGCAAAGTGGTGGTGCCGCCTGTTTGCTGACTTTGATTGAAGCCGAGCTTCGGGCGCCGCGTCTTGACCACTGTGAAGAGGACGCCATCGACATTCTCGTCAGTCACACTCTCCACGATAAGATTTGATTCGTTAATCCTCGCGCGCGCCGACGTCATGAAGCGCCGTCCAGCACCCTTTGCGAGCACCACGAGTTGCTCGATAAGATCGAGGCGCGTCACCGCGTTTTCGCCTGGGAACAGGCAAAGTTCCGTTCCCTTTGCAGAAGAGCGATTGCGAACAGAAGCCGCAGGTTCGACCAACTTGCCGTCACGGATAAGCACTGACTGCCCGGTACAGGCTCGCAGCGCGGCGAGAACTTCGGACCAACTAAGACTCTGGGGCGATCGCTTTTGCATTGCATCCGTAATTCTGCTTCGCGATGCCTCGACCATTTGCACGAGTAACATGTGCCCGCGGAAGCAGCGTCGCAATGCATGGATGTAGTACGGCATTTCATCGGCCGCTGCACCTCTTGAGGGTAGAAGGATATTATGAATACAGAAGCACTTGAAGCACTGAAAACGCAGTGCCAATCGGCCGCCGACGCGTTCCAACGGCTTCAAGCGAATCATGACGGCTTGCCGCACGAACAGCTAGAATTCAATTACGCAGTATTACTCGCGCTGAAGGCCGTTTACGAAAGTATGATCACTTAGGGCGAGACAGCGCGGCGACTCTCGCCGGGACGCGACGGCTCGAAGAACGGAAAGCAGAAGTGGCAAGGCGGAGGACATCGCCTATGCCGCGTTGTCAACTGCTCTCGGCAAAAGACAAAGCCGAGCATCTGCTCGACGACTTCCTCAAAAACTTCAAGTAACATCGGCGCTAGAACGGTCTTGTGAAGCGAATCTGTTAAGGCGTCACGTCGCCGTGCGGTAGTGCAGATAAACCGCGCCGCCGAGACGACGCTCGTCCAGCAGTTCGAGCTTCGCGCGGACGTTGCTGGGAAGGTACCGTTTACCGCCCCCTAACACGATCGGCACGATGAACAGGTGAAATTCGTCGACTAACCCGGCCTTGATCGCCTGTGCGGCGAGCTCGGGACCGCCGACGATGATGTCCCGCGCCGCTGTCGCTTTCATCTGTCGAACGACGTCAGCGTCAAAATCTCGCTCGATGCGAGTTCTGGAACTGGAGACGGTCTCGAGCGTCTTCGAATACACGATCTTGTCGGCCACCCGCCATATCTCCGCGAAGTCGGTAGCGACGGGCGGCTCGTCGGGAAGCGCGTTCGCGGTTTCCCAGTAGAGCATTGTTTCGTACATCCGGCGTCCGAAGAGATACGTGCCAATAGGGCGCACGAGGTCGTTTATGAAGGAGAAGCGCTCCCGGTCCGGCGCACCCCAATCGATATTGCTTTCTTCGTCCTCTATGTAGCCGTCGAGCGACGTGGTCGCCGTGTAGATCAGCTTGGCCATCGCGACCTCCCGCATTTCTTGCGATACATTGTCACTCGATGTTATCGGCTTTCTTGCCACAGCGTGCCGCCCTGAATGAG
>CAZJLJ010000123.1:0-3332 GCA_964546935.1 uncultured bacterium
ATGCGACACGGTCTATATCGACGACGAAGAAGATCGCATCGATGTGACGCCCGAGAAAGGCGCACTTGCGTGCGTCGTCCGCATTACGCCCCTTTAGGGGAGCGCTCCCACAAGCGGAATCCGTATTCTTTCGCGCACGCTCTGCGGCAACGCCACGGCGGTGGTGTTACTGTTTGCGCTCGCGGCTGCAATCAACGCCGAATCGTCGTCGCCGGTCCGAATCGCCAAGAACGCCGGCGCATCGGCAGTTCCTTTAACGAGCGCCTGTCCGACGATCTCGCCGCGATCGTCGATATCGTTCGCTGCGATGAGGCTGAACGAACAGCTCTTCGAGAGCAGCGCGTTGAGATCGTATTTTTTGCCGTTGTGATATAAAAACGCGCGCGAGCCGGCGAAACCTGCAGCGTACGAGATGCCCACGACGTCGCCGCGGTTGTTAAGTCCCTCGGCTAGGCTGTACGCGTCGCCAGGTAATGGTTCGATCTTCTTCAGCCCACCGTTGGGCGTCCAAAGAAAGGCCAGCGGACGAAGCTTTCCCGCTTTGTCATCGGCGCCCGGCATGTTCGCAAAACCGACGACCTCACCGCGATTGTTTATCGCGGTGGGCGTATTCCAAGAAACTCCGCCGAACGTGGGCAATTTCGTCACGGTCGCACCGTGCCACAGCACCATGTGCGCAGCCGTAAAGCGCCCGACGGCCTGATCGCAGGTTCCCGAAATTCCGACGATTTCTCCAAGATCGTTCACGTCGGTTGCAGCGCCGTCGGGATCGCTCGCATACGTGCGTAACTCGTGAATGTTTAGCCGCGAATCCCAATAAACCGGTTTGAACTGCAACACTTGGCCCGAGGTGGGCGCGCAGGTAGGATCGTGAACCTTGTCCTCTGCCCAACCGGCGACGAGCCCTGAATTATTCGTTCCCGCAGCGTACCCGTTGGGACCGCCGAGGGTTTCGAGCGGATCAAGATCGCCGTTTCGCAAGGCGAAGCCGACACAAACGTGCGTCGTCGCGGCGCCCGGAAAAAACGCGGAGCAACTCCATGGCTCCTTGAGTGGATTGAGTTCGGCTTTCTCGGAGATGCCGGCGAGAAGTCCGAAATTGTTATGATTCGGCCACGCAATAGCGCTATTCGGTCCGCCGAGAGTTTTCAGATCCATCAGTTTTCCGTCGCGCCAAAGAAAAGCGTGAGCCGTCGTGTCTCCGGCGAGGTTGGCGGATCCCATAACCCAGCCGCGTTCGTTGATGGTCGCGGCGCTGCTCGCTGTTCCACCAAACGTTCCGAGATTTACGATGCGATACGCATCGGTATCAGCTCCAGCTGCACTCGCTGCCGGCCCAACACCGCGTGACTGCATATCCGGATTGCTCGGCGCGGGAAGCGAGCTATCGCCGCCGCTTCCACCTGATGCGCATCCGGCCAAAATAAAAACGAAGAGCGAAGCGCAAACTTTCCGATTCATAGTACTCACCTCACAGCACCATGAAACTTATCAAGCTTCGCGCCGGGCTGTCGTTCAAAAAACGCCGACGGTTTTTAAATTCGAACTACGATTCGTTTCTTCGCAGGGCAGCGGGACTGGTTCCGGCGATCCGCCGCACCGATGTGGTCATGTGGCTTTGGCTTGAGAAGCCCGCTTGCGCAGCGACGTCGCGTAATGGTAACGGCCCAGTCGTTATCAATTCGAGCGCGTACTCAACGCGACGTTGTAGCAAATATTGGTGCGCCGGAATGCCGGTCGATCGTTTAAACAATGTGTTGAAGTGCGACGGGCTGACGTTCGCCACTTCAGCGAGATCGCGAAGGGAAAGATCCTCCGCGATGTGGTCTTGAAGGTAGTCGATGATTCTTCGCAGCCGCTGAGCTGAAAAGACGCCGCCGGTGTTCGCAAGCGAGGCATAGCGACGCAATAAATGCGCGCATAGGGCCGTTCCGAGGCTCTCTGCGTAAAGGCGCCCTAGCGGCTCATCGCTTTCAAGCTCGTGTTGGAGAGCCCACGCGATATGCTCGATCTGCGGATCTTCAACGTGAAGCTGCGGCGTAATGGAAACACGATCGGCGTTGACGCCGCATTCCTCCGCAGTCATCCGAAGCAGCGCCGGTGCCACGTAGATCGAAAGCTTCCGGGTCGCGCGTTCGATCTCCCAAATGCGCGAAAAACCGGCGGGGATGATTTTGATGTCGCCGGCGACTTGCACGCGGTGCAGGGCTTTGCCGTCGCACCGTGTCGTCACGCCGACGGGCTCTCCCAAATGCATGCTGATACAGTGTCTAACGAAGTGCGTTTCGTCGACACCTGGGCTGGCATCGTAGATGTACGCCTCTAGCCCGTTCCACGAGCGGCTGCTGCTTGTCCGCCGGACGGTGAATTCGATCTCGCTCATAGCCGGTAGAACGAAGCACGGCCGATCCGCATGACAGCGAATTGTCATGGTGAGCCCCGTCGAACCAGGGACGCATATCAGGCATTGCTCGTATACGCCCGTGCTTCGACAAGCTCAGGATGACGAAGAGAAAGCGCCTAGTCGAACCTAATGAACGATATAAACGTCGGATACCTGACCAGGTACGACTAACGACGGACGGATATTTTTGCCGACGCATCGCTCGCCGGTCATCGATACTTCGATTCGGACGCGCGTCACGACACCGTGGTAAAGCTCTTCAAATTCGCAGCTCGAGCGCATTCCCATGATGTTTGCGGTAATGAGATAGCGTCCCGGCTCGAGCGTAATGTTGCTAAAGAATCCACGACGATCGGTATGAGACGAGGCAACCGGAGTGTCGTCGGGATGCAGCGGCAAACGATAGATCGCTACCGCTGCATTCACGAACGGCGTTTGATGATCGAGATCGACAACCGTACCGGCAACGCCCGAGGTGTCTTGAGCATTCACCGGCAGCGCACACGCACCGAAAAGCGCGAGTGCGGCAAGAACGCGGCGCATTAGATTACTCGTACCGCCTCAACCGATTCCAGCGCCGCGGTTTCTTCGGGGGCTTCCAAGTCGAAAGCAGCACGTTTGCTGCGCGCAGCCGCTTCGGCGAGCGGTTGTGACGGCGCAGCGGCGGGGGCAGGCTTCTGTTGCGTGAGTGCCTGACGGCCCTTTTGTACTGAACCCAACGCGGATGCTAAACGAGCTTCCATCTCTATGAGTACCTGCGCAGCGTAGTGATCCGCGCCTTCGCGGACTTTCCGTGCGCGCTCTTCCGCATCGCGCAGGACGGCTTCGGCCGTCGCACGTGCACGATGCACGATCTCGTTTTGGTCCACGAGTTCCTCGTGAACGGTTGCCGCCTGATCGACGATTGCCTGGGCTTTTTCTTGAGCGG
>CAZJLJ010000124.1:0-3268 GCA_964546935.1 uncultured bacterium
CGTCTGCACCCGATCCGAAGGCTCTTTACGTGAGTAGCGCATACTCGCCGCTATGGGAAGTTTACGCCCTGCCGCACGGTCGGCAGACCCGAATAAAGGACTACGCGACATTTGCCGGCCTTCGGCCGCAAAAAGCAGGCTTCGTCGTGAATTGCCCCGTCATCACATACGAATAAAACAAAGTCGTTCGTGCAAGCTACATTGCGGCTAGACGCGATGTGGCGTGCACGCCCTACAATTCCGCTGCACTGAGTGGAATAGCTGCGAGCTCGTCCATTGCAAGCCAAAGCAACTCGAGCTTTTCTTTATCGTTCAGCTTTAGCACGTCGGCGAGACGTATTAGCACGCGCGGCGAAACGCGAACCTGTTTCGCGGTTTCCAACTTGGTGTACCACTCCAGGCTGATCTCGGCGAGACCGGCTACTTCTTCGCGGCGCAGCCCCGGAACGCGGCGCCGGCCAACCGCTCTAATACCGACATCCTCGGGCTTGATGCGTGCGCGCCATTTCATCAAAGACGTGCGCAGTCGCGACCTGCGATTGCTGTGACTCATAAAATTAACTCAGGTCTACGATCGCAAGCGTCCAGCTGGAGTCGGTTTTTAGCCGGACAATAACCTGTTACCGTCCAGTCATACACTTGGTAGCCCGCTGTGATCGCGTCTGTGAGAGATCGAAGTTTAACCATCGTTGTTGCCCCTGAAAGGCCGCCCTGAGGTTCACGGCAACAATGTAGTCCCGCATCGAGGATGCTTTACAGTTACAGTTCATACAGTGACTCGGACAGTTGAAAGCGCCCGTAGGACGCATCTTTGGCCATGACAGAGAGCTTTGCACGGTTGTTGAAACGTCGACGCGTCGAGGCCGGTCTCTCTCAAGAGAACCTTGCCGAACTCGCTCGTGTGAGCACGGCGGCCATCAGTGCGCTCGAGCGCGGCGCGCGTCGAGCACCATATAAAGCGACGCTTGATCTTCTAATCGCTGCGCTCGCGCTCGATGATGACGCCCGTCTCGAAATCGAAGAGGCTGCAGAGCTTGCTCGAAGCCGACACAGCGATTCGCCCGACGAGGTTCTGCAAAACAATCTCCCACCTCAACTCACGTCCTTTGTCGGCCGCGAGAACGAGGTGGCAGAAATCGCAGAACTGCTTCAATCATATCGGCTTGTCACGGTGCTCGGAACCGGCGGCGTCGGGAAAACGCGATGCGCGGTTCAGGTGGCTCGAAATCTGGTCGGTGCCTCGCGCGATGGAGTTTGGCTAGCCGAACTTGCGCCGATCTCGGATCCGGTGCTGGTTGCCGGCGTCATTGCGCGCACATTGAGCATACAGGAAGCGCCCAACCGTCCGATGCTCGACACATTGCTTGGGTACCTCAAGCGCAAGCGTTTGCTCGTCGTTCTCGATAACTGCGAACACGTGATTGACGAAGCTCGTCGTGTCGTCGCTGCGATCCTACGCGGCTGTCCTGAGGTACGAATCCTGGCTACCAGCCGAGAAAGTCTTAGTATCGCGGGCGAGCATGCGTATCGAATGCCCTCGCTTCCGGTGCCGTCGAGGTCAACCTTACAGTCGTTATCCGCAGACGATCTGTCGCATTATGCCGCCGTGCGGCTTTTCAGCGATCGCGCGGCCTCCGCCGCCAACGGCTTTACCTTAACCGTTGAGAGAGCGACGGATGTTGTGCATATCTGCAGCCAGCTTGACGGAATACCACTCGCCATAGAACTTGCTGCAGCG
Source organism: uncultured bacterium (assembly GCA_964546935.1). GTDB lineage: Bacteria > Vulcanimicrobiota > Vulcanimicrobiia > Vulcanimicrobiales > Vulcanimicrobiaceae > JALYTY01. The sequence goes on from CAZJLJ010000124.1 coordinate 1,739, forward strand.
CGCGTGAAGACGCTTTCACCACATCAGCTCGCGCAGAAATTGGACGAGCGTTTTCGTTTGCTCACCGGAGGGGATCGCAGCGCGTTGCCGCGCCACCAAACGATGCGCGCGCTGATCGACTGGAGCTATGACCTGCTTCTCGACAACGAGCGCAAGATTTTTCGAAGCCTATCAATCTTTGCGGGCGGCTTCACCCTGGAAACGGCTGCTGCCGTGTGTGCTGAGGGCGAGGTGGATGCGCTCGTGGTGCTCGATCTGCTGTCCTCCCTCGTGGACAAATCGCTTGTGCAAGCGGACATGGCGAGGAGCGAGACACGTTACCGGCTCTTGGAGTCGACGCGGCAATACGCACGCGAGAAACTTCGCGATGTCGGCGAGGAGGCATCGGTAGCGCACGCGCATGCGCGCGCGTTTCTTGGACTGGCGGAGCAGCTCTTCGAGGCCTGGGAGGTTACGCCGGATCGCGCGTGGCATGCGCGGGCCGAACCCGAACTGGAAAACTTTCGAGCGGCGCTGTCTTGGGCGTTCAGTCAACACGGCGACGTGTTCCTCGGACAACGCATTGCCGGTGAGTTGCGCCGATTCTGGTATTTTTTTGGTCCGGCGGAGGGCATGCGCTGGGTCCAGTCAGCGCAAAAGCGAGCATCGGAGAATACACCCGACGCGATTCTAGCCCTGCTCGACGTCGCCGAAGCCGCGCTTTCCGGGGTGCTCGGCCAATACACGGCGAGCCTGTCACTAGCAAAACGCGCATTGGCGCGCTACGACAAACTTGCCGACTCGGTCGGCACCAGTATCGCGCGGCAGATAATGGGCCTGGCGCAGCTCTATCTCGGAAAGACCGCGGAGGGCGAGGCTCTGCTGGGGCAAGCATTGGAGGAATTAACGTCGCGTGGCGCACGCAAGTCGGCCGTTGTCGTGATGGAATATTTGGCATGGGCGCGTCACTTCGCCAGGGATATTCGTGAAGCGAAACAACGCTATGAGGACGTATTGGCAGCCGCGCGAGCCGTCGGCGCAGAGCGGGTCGCCGCAATCACTTCGATCAATCTCGCCGAGGCGGAGTTTCAAGGCGGGAACGCGGAGGTGGCACTGCGGCTCGCCCGCGAAGGGCTTGCGGCTCACCGGACGTTCGGCGACACTTTTCATGCTACTGCGGCGGCGTACAACATCGTGGCATATCTAGTGGCGTTGCGCCGATACACTGAGGCGCGCGTTGCTGCGCGGGAAGCGCTCTTGCTCGCGATGGATGCGCAGTTTTCCGTAGGTCTTGCATGGACGCTCCAGCACCTCGCTGCCCTTGCCGCGTTGCGCTCGAACTCCGATATTCCCGTCATCGAAGACCGCCGACGTGCAGCACGCGTCCTAGGCTACGTCGATGCGCGCCTGAATGCACTCGAATCACCGCGCGTATACACCGAGCAGCAAGAATACGATGCAATCATCCCCGTGCTGCGCGATGTGCTCGGCGAGGACGAACTGTTGAAACTCATGGCTGAAGGCAGTAGATGGAGCGAAGATCAAGCCGTT
>CAZJLJ010000125.1:0-3209 GCA_964546935.1 uncultured bacterium
AAGGCATGACCCCTGCACTCGCGGCTCAAGTGAAGAGCGCGCTCGAAGGAGGTTCCTAATGCACTGGTTGCTTCGCTTCATTATTACCGCGGTCGTCCTGTATGCGATTGCCGCCTACGTTCCGGGATTCCACATGAACGCCTGGACCGATGCGATTTGGGCCGCAATTATCTTCGGCATCGTAAATACGATCATTGGCCCGATCTTGCGTCTTATCTCTCTGCCGCTAACGATCGTTACGGTGGGCCTCTTTTCGATCGTCGTGAACTGGGCACTCTTCGCGTTGACGGTCTGGTTATCGCCGGGCTTTAAAACGACCGGATATCCGTGGCCGGCATGGGAGTCAACGCTCGTGGGCGCGCTGATCATGATGTTGGTCAACACCTTGGTCACCATGCCGTTGGGCGGTCCTCGGCGACAGGGCGTCTGATTTTCCCACTGCGCAGTAGACTTTAGAAGCGGCCCGAACTCTCCGAAAATCGAGTGTAAGTCCTCGCTGATGTACTAAGGAGAGTTTGGGCAATGATGGAGCGAGCGCTACACGACGCCGCGCAGGTTTACAACGCGTGCGTTCGTCGTTTTCAGCGTGGGCTTAGCCTTACGGCGGTCTCGGCGGTCTCGGCAACAACGCTTATCGCAGCCGTTTTGGGCGATTTTACAAAAGCTGAACTCGCCTATCTTCTCGGCATAGCGGTTCTCTTCGCCGTGGTCGTTCTGCCGATCGCGCACGCGATGGACCGCCGGTATCTTGGTTACGTTCGAGATCGCATGAATAGCGACTCCGGACTGTCGTTCGAAGCTGCAATTGCGCGCTTGAAGCGCTTTCGCGTACAAATTGTCATTCAATTCATCGCGGCGTACGGCATCGGCTCGGTTATCGCCATGGTCCTTGCGAACATGCTCGCAGGCCTTCCACTTGGAACCAACGTCCTGCCGGTTCTGATTGCGGGACTCGTAGGTGGCGCCATGGTTGAAGGTGCGTTGAATTACTTCAACGCCGAAGCGCTGGTCGCCGAATTGAGCGCAATCATTGCTGCGGTGCGGCAAAAATATCCGCCGGTTTCTAAAACGGCGCGCGGCGGCATTGCCCGCCGCTTCATGTTGGTGCTCGCCATCGTCATTGCCGTAACAGTCATCGCGATGGGTGGCGGATCGCTTCACTTGCTGGTGGATTTGAACGCAGGGCGGATCAAAGCCGATGCCGTTCTTCGTTTAGGCGCGCTTTATGCCGCCTTCTCGTTCATCGTCTCGCTTTTGATTGCCTTACTTGCGTCGCGAATTCTCTCGCGGAGCATAGCCGAACCAATCTTGCACACCGTTGAGTTGATGGACCGCCTGCGCGCCGGTGACGTTCTTCATGAACGCGAACTCTACGGCGAGCCGCGTTTCTCGCACGAAGCCGGATTGCTGGTTGCAGCGTTTGCGGATGCAAACGCCGGCTTGCGCAGATTGGCCACTAGTGGTGAACGTTTGGCGAGCGGGGATCTGGGCGTTCAAATCGTTCCCGCGTCGGAACGCGACGTTGTGGCGGTTGCATTTCGCCGTGTCGTCGAAGTCATTCGCGCGGTCGTAGGCAACGTTCGTTCAACCGCGGAGCTCCTTGAGAATTCGGCGCTTTCACTAACCGCCCGCGCCGAAGAATTCGTTTCCGACGCGCACGCGAACTACGGCGATCTCGAAAGCGCTTCCCAAATGATGGACACGCTCGACGGGGCCGTGACCGCAGTTGCCCGCGGTGCCGGCGAACTGGCCACAATGGCTTCAAGTGCGCGTGAAACCGCGGAACGCCTTGGAGCCGCGGCACAAAGCAACGCGGCCGGGCTCGACCAGCTTGCGCGCACGGCCAGTTCGACGATTGACGCGGCTAGCGAGGTTCTCGATATTTCCGCATCAACGGGCGGAAGTGCCGACGCCGCGACCGCTGCGATTCTTCAAGCCGACCGCACGTCGGAAGAAGCAGCGATCGTAATGTCTGATCTCGTGAAGGCTATCGAGACGTTGCGCATGAGTTCGTTGCAAATCGGTTCCATCACGGAAAAAATCGACGAAATTGCGGATCAAACCAATCTTCTGGCACTCAACGCGGCGATTGAAGCAGCACGTGCCGGCGAACATGGCCGCGGTTTCGCGGTTGTCGCCGACGAGATTCGCAAACTCGCCGACTCTTCGGCGAATGCCACCAAAGAAATCGCATCGCTTATCCGTTCCGTTCAGGATGAAACCGATCGCGCTGTTTCAGTTACGCGCCGCGGTAGCGATGCCGTTGAGCTGGGGCGCACAAAAACGTCGCAGGTTGCCGATGCGCTCGAACGGATCGTCGACAGCGTGAACTTGGTACGCGCTCGAATCGATGCCGTCGTGATGGCGCAACGCGAACAGAAGAACGCTACCGACGCGCTCGTCGAATCTACGCTCCTCGTCGAACGCTTGACCGGCGACAACGCCAATATGGCCGTTGCTCTTGCCGCGCTCGCTCAGAATTTGGAACAGTCGTCCGCTTCCGGCGCCCAGGCGGTAACCTCGACCAGCGACCTCGTCGATGCGATCGCAAAGCGCGGCGAGCGAATCGCCGGCGGGTCAGGAGAGATCCAAGCCCTAACGTCGTCGTTGAAAGAGGAAGCGGACCGCATTCGCGCCGCGGTCTCCGAGTTTCAGGCGGACGGATCGTCGCTGAAAGGCGACGCCCGGCGCGCCCTTCCCCGGCGGGGAGCCTAGCGCAAACTAGTGCTTGCCAAGCGTGTTATATTGGTTAGGCGTCCGCGGGGCTGAAATAGGCTCGACGAGGAGATCCGCGGTCGACGTCAGCAAGCGGAGTTGCGAGCCCTCCTTAAACGATCGCAACGGCAATATCTGCCAACAACGAATACGCACTGGCTGCCTAATCTAGGCTAGTCACCGGACGCGAAGGGTCGGCCCGAACCGCTTCGCCCTCCGGCCAATAACTCGGGCTGGTACGAACGCGTGATTCGACATTCGTACGAGATTAAGGATCTGCTGCGCACGGTAAGTCCCGCTTTGAGACGTCCGTGTGAGTAAGCTAAAGTCGAAGCTGAGCTTGGAGAACGCGTCGGCTAGGCTTTTCGGACTCGGGGGGCAGTACCCCGACAGCTCCACCAAACGCCAAACGCCAAAACCAACGATTCGAAAATTCAAACCGTGCTTAAGACGAAAAATGCGATTTTTCGTCTTATTTTTTTGCTTCAGAAATC
>CAZJLJ010000126.1:0-2696 GCA_964546935.1 uncultured bacterium
GGCCCGCGAACGAGCGAGCATGCCTATCGCACTTCGGGAATCGCGGTCGCGGACGTTCCATGGTACGAAACGCCGTATTTTTCATTTGCTCGAAGAGATGGGAACGTCCGGAGACCAAATTTGGCCCTTTGCCTCTCAACCGTTCATGCGTTCGCCGGGGCCCCTAACGCCGGAGCGTACCGAGGAGTGGCACCTCGGCATTCACGCCATTTTGGAAGAAGTCGTTTCGGAAGAGCGGATCGTCTGGCGCATTTTAAATGAAGGCGTCGAGGGAACGCACGGGTTTTACTTGTCCGCCGACGGCAAACAAACGGTAGTAGAGTATCGCATCGAGGGAACGCTTACGGATACCGACGGCCGCCTCTTGTGGCGCCGGCTAGAAGATTCATTCGAGCGTTCCACCGAAGCGCTTTTCGACAAACTGGCGCGCGTTTTGAAACGCTGACCCATCTACGGTTTCGAGGCACTGGTACTCCAAATGCAACAACGTCATCTTGGTTCAAACGGTCCGCTTGTCTCTGCGCTCGGACTCGGATGCATGGGCATGTCCGAATTCTATGGCGAGGGCGACGACACGGAATCCATCCGCACCATTCATCGCGCACTTGAACTCGGCATCACTTTCCTCGATACGGCCGACGTTTATGGAATCGGGAAGAATGAGGAACTCGTAGGGAAAGCCATCGCCGGCCGGCGCGACGAAGTTTTTCTCGCAACGAAGTTCGGCATCGTGCGCGATCCGAACGATCCAACGGCCCGTGGCATCAACGGCAAGCCCGACTACGTCCGATCGGCGTGCGAGGCGTCGCTGCGGCGGTTGAAAGTCGACCACATCGATCTGTACTACCAACATCGGGTCGACAGCAACACACCGATCGAAGAAACGGTCGGTGCGATGGCGGAACTCGTGCAGGCCGGGAAAGTACGCTATCTCGGCCTTTCCGAAGCCAGTGCGGAGAACATCGGGCGCGCAGCGAAGACGCACAAGATCACGGCGTTGCAAAATGAATGGTCGCTTTGGTCTCGCGATCTGGAGACGAACGGCCAGCTTGACGCTGCGCGTGAAAACGGCATCGGCATCGTCGCCTACTCGCCGCTGGGACGCGGATTCCTAACTGGCGCCATAAAGTCGCCCGACGATTTTGGACCGGACGATTTTCGCCGGAATAATCCGCGCTTCGAAGGCGAGAACTTCCAGAAGAACCTCGACCTGGCGAGGCACGTCCAAGAACTCGCGAAGAAGAAGGGATGCACACCTTCGCAATTGGCGCTTGCGTGGCTGCTGCATCGCGGCGAAGACGTAGTTCCAATTCCCGGCACGAAGCGCGTGAAGTATCTCGAAGACAACGCCGGAGCCCTGAACGTGCAGCTCTCCGAAGATGAAATGCGCGAAATAGATCGCATCTTTCCACCCAACGCCGCCGCAGGCGAACGCTACACCGACATGAGTTTCGTAAACCGATGACAACCGTTCAAAGCAAACCGGCCTCCGCACCCGACGCCGTCGACTTCCTCGGCATCGACGCATTACTTTCGAACGAAGAACGATTGATTCGCGACACCGTGCGCACGTTCGTGCGCGACCGTATTCTTCCAAATATCGCCGATTGGTTCGAGGAAGGCACGCTTCCACGCGAACTTGGGCGCGAATTAGGGAAGCTCGGTTTGCTGGGAATGCATTTGCAAGGCTACGATTGTCCGGGTGCAAGCGCGGTCGCCTACGGCATTGCGTGCATGGAACTCGAAGCCGGTGATGCCGGTATTCGCAGCTTTGCATCGGTGCAAGGGTCGCTTGCCATGTACGCGATCTATCGCTGGGGCAGCGAAGAGCAGAAAAACGAGTGGCTTCCCCGCATGGCGCGTGGTGAGGCTATTGGATGCTTTGGCCTGACGGAACCGGATTACGGCAGCAATCCCGCGGGAATGCGCACGTATGCTCGACGCGACGGTAGCGATTGGATTCTCAACGGGACGAAGATGTGGATCACCAACGGATCCATCTCCGACATCGCGATTGTTTGGGCGAATACCGAAGAGGGCATTCGCGGTTTCATCGTGCCCACGAACGCGCCGGGGTTCAGCGCAACGAACATTCACAAAAAGATTTCGCTGCGCGCGTCGGTGACGAGTGAATTGATTCTGCAGGACGTCCGTTTGCCGGCAAGCACACAATTACCAAAAGCCGAAGGTTTGCGCGGTCCGTTGGCTTGCTTGAATGAAGCACGGTTCGGAATCATTTGGGGCGCGATGGGTTCGGCGCGAGCCTGCTATGAAACGGCGCTTGAATATTCGAAGACGCGCGTGCAGTTCGACCGGCCGATCGGCGGATTCCAAATCACGCAAGAGAAGCTCGTGAACATGCTGCTCGAGCTGAACAAAGGGACGTTGTTGGCGCTCCATCTCGGACGCATGAAAGACGCCGGGACGTTGCATCCCTCGCAAGTCAGCTTCGGCAAATTGAACAACGTGCGGGAAGCGCTTGCGATTTGTCGCGAGGCGCGTACGATTCTTGGTGCAAACGGCGTTACGCTGGAATACCCGGTGATTCGCCACATGAACAATCTCGAATCGGTGCTCACGTACGAAGGTACAAGTGAAGTGCACACGCTCATCGTCGGCCAGCAAATCACCGGGATCGCCGCGTTTACGTAGGCGTCAGACGTTCATGCCGCCGGAGACTTCGATCCGCTGGCCGT
>CAZJLJ010000127.1:0-2266 GCA_964546935.1 uncultured bacterium
GCGCGGCGATGCAACGGTTCGGCCTGCGCGTACTTTCCCTGGCACCGATACACCATTGCGAGATTGTCCAGGCTCGCTGCGACAAAGGGATGTTCCCGTCCGAAAGCCTTCTCGCGAATTTCGAGTGCGCGGCGGTGCAAGGGCTCGGCTTCGGAGTACTTGCCCTGGTCGTAATACAGATTGCCGAAGTTATCGAAGCTCAGCGCCATATCCGGATCGTCATCGCTTAGAATTTGTTCCTTAAGAGCGATCGCACGGCGATGCAGCGCTTCTGCCTCGGTAAACTTTCCAAGGAGGTGATAAACGTTCGCGACGTTATTCAAGCTCGCAGCGACATCACAATGGGCAGGGCCCAAAAGCTCTATACGGATCGACAACGCGCGTTCGTGCAGCGATTCCGATTCGGCATACCTTCCTTGACCGAAGTAAACGTTGCCCAAATTGTTCAAGCTCGTTGCAACGGCGAGATCGCGCTCGCCAAGAAGCTCCTCTCGCAATGCGAGCGATTTCGCGTGCATTGATTCCGCTTCGCCGTACTGTCCGTGACGAAAGAGAAACCGTCCGGCGTTGTTGAGCAAAGATGCAGCCTCGAGCGAGTGCGGAAGGTCTTCACCGAGCGCGGCTGCGACGCGGCGCACGTGAGGAACAAGCCGTTTGCAGAGCGCCCACTCTTCGAATTCCGCGGTCGGAAAGACGGCGTCGAGCGCACGTGTGACCCGTTGTTGCCAAAGGCGGCGCTCTTGCGGCTCCATTCGATTCCGGGTTACTTCCTGAACGAGGCGATGGACCGTCAACGTACGTTCAACAATGTTGCGATGGATTAACGAGTAACGCGATAACGGTTCAAGCGCTTCGTCTAGACGTAGCTCGCCTTCGCGGCAGCCGAGCGCCTTCGAAATCTGCGGACCAAGTTCAGAGGCGCCGCATTGAAAAAATTCTAATGGAATTTCATCGGGCGAAAGGAACGCGCACACCGCAAGGATATCGGCGGCAACCGGTGTTGCTGCCAAACTTTCGAATGCGATGGTCCACGTGGTAGTGACTGATTTCGCCGGATCACCGGCAACCGGACGCGTACGATCCAGTAAACCCAAGCACTGACTATCGTATGCTTCCAGGTAGGCCTGGAAGCGCGATTGTTTTCCGGAAATGTACGCTGCGGCTTGCTCGAGCGCCAGCGGCAAACATCCGAGTTGCTCGACCAGCGTTTCGGCACAGGCGCGTTCGCCGACGTCGGTGTCTTCGCGGCCCGTTCGGCGCAACATGAACTTCAGGGCCTCTTCCGGCGCCATTTGCGCAACTTCGATGGGCTTAGCGATTCCAAGCGAATCCAGAACTTGCGCTCGTGACGTCACGATGATATGTCCCGTACGGACGCGCGGCATATATTCTTTCAGCAGACTCGGATCGTCGGCATTGTCGTACACGATGAGCCAATCGTCGCTTTGTTCCAGCCGGGTGCGCACCGCTTCGATCGGACGCATTCGAAGTTCGTTGTGATTCTCGAAGAGTCCGAGCAATTCGCCGATCTGCACGAAGCTGCACGAAAGCATCGATTCATCCGACGCGTTCACCCAAAACACGCTCGCGTAATCGCCGCGGTGGCGGTACGCATACTCAGTGGCAATTTGCGTTTTGCCGACGCCGCCCAGTCCAGTGAGCGCCGCCACGCCGTTCGCTTCCAATACCGAACGCAACGCATCGAGCACCGGCTGGCGGCCGGTGAAATACGCATTACGCTGTATACCGACCATCCACGGGCCGGCGTCATGCGCGCTAATCATGGCTCTCTTTCGTACTGAATCATCCGGCGGCCGGCGCTCAGTACTGGGGTGCACCAATTTCCGTATTTTTGCTGATGTGAGGTCTACGTCATTTTTCTAAAGTTGAGCTAGATCCCACAGTTCAATATCCATAAGGAGCCACAAATGATTGGAGTTGCACGCGTAACGTGTGTACTCTCAGCCACACTGATCGCGAGCGGGATGTTCGGCGGCACGGTACTTGCGGAGCAAAATACCGGCTCGCTCTATGGACGAATCTACAGCCAAGGCACACACCACCCCGCCGGCGGTGTAACGGTCCGCGTCTTTTCCGATAAGGAACCGATGCAAGAGACGCGTACCCGCGCGGACGGCTCGTTTACGTTCGTGTCGGTGTTCCCCGGCGACGTGACCATAGTAGTTGGCAAACAGGCAGTCGCGAGCAGCATCCATGCAAGCCTGGAAACCGACGAAAACGTCTACGTGCCGCAGGCAATCGCTGA
>CAZJLJ010000128.1:0-2158 GCA_964546935.1 uncultured bacterium
GCCGGCAAACAGGCGCCTGATGTCCCGCTATTTCGAAGGCGGGTCGACCGGGAGGTGTCGCAAAAAGAAATCCGCGCCTGCTGAATCGGCATCAACCCAGGAATCCCATCGCAAGAAGCCGTGGATTTCATTCGGAATGACCAACTCTTCGTACGGCACGTGAACCTGTCGGAGACGCTCGGCGAGGTCGACGGTTTGGTGGAAGTGCACGTTGCGATCGTCGTCGCCTTGAACTAGCAGCACCGGCGATTTCCACGTTGAGATATAGGCATCGGGTGACGAAAGCCAAGCCGACTTCATGAACGCGTTGAGGTTCGGTTGCTGATACCGCTTGTCGGGCGTCAAGAAGTTGGCATCGAACATCGACCAGTCGTGCACGCCGTGCAAATCGACGCCCGCCTTGAAGATGTCGGAGTTCTTCGCCAGCGCCATTGCGGTGAGAAAACCGCCATACGAGCCGCCGTAGATGCCGATGCGCGAAGCATCGACGTGCGGATCGTGTTGTAGATATCGCGCGGCCGCGACGATGTCCTGATATTCCGCGGCGCCGAGTTCGGCGGTATGCGGCGGATACTGAAAATCGTGGCCGTAGCCGATGCCCAACCGATAGTTCACCGACATCACAACGTAGCCGAGGCTCGCAAGATACTCATTGCTGGCGTAGCCGTAGCTGTAGTAGTCGAAGTAGTGCCACGTGAGCATCATTTGTCGCGGGGGTCCGCCGTGCACGAAGATAATCGCCGGTTTCTTTGCCGGACCGCCTGAACGTTCAAACACCGTGCCTTGAATCGACAGGCCGTCGGCCGCGTGGAATGTGACCAGCTTCGGCGTAACCAGTGAAGTTGTGGGAAAATCCTTCGGAATGCGGTCGGCGTTGAGTTTGCGACCGTTGTACGCAATCGTGAATGGTTCGCGCGAGCCCGCATTGACGTACGCGACGCCGCCGTCGAGAGCGGCCGGCCACCATTGGCTCTCGATGCCGCTCGTTACCTCGACCGGCGCACCGCCGTTTGCCGCACAGCGGAAGATGTGCCGGCGCGCAATGTCGCCCGGCGTCGTCCCGGTATTTGCCGTGTAGTAAACCGTGGTGCGATCGGGCGAGATGCTGGTGTCCTCGATCATGAAGCGCCCCGGAGTCATTTCGCGCGCCGTACCTCCGGCGGCGGCAATTTCGTAGAGGTGCGGCCAATTGTTCTGTTCCGAGACGAAGAGAAGATTGTTACCCGCGACCCAGTTCAGCTGCGGTCCGTTGATGCCCGGATACGAATCGCGCAAATGCTCGCCGCTTTTCCACACTTGGTGCGCGCGTCCGTCACTGACGGTCGCATCCCAAATTGCCCATGGCTGTGGCTGCAGTTTCAGCAAATCGACCGGCGCACCGCCGTCGCCGGGCTGGCGAACAAATGACACTTGCGTGCCGTCGGGAGACCAGCGCGGCATGGTGTCGTGCGATGTCGACGGGCCCAAAAACTGCAACGGCGTAAACGCATTGCGGAAGATACCGATGAACGAGTGATCGCCGCGATCCGACGTAAACGCAAGCGCTTTGCCCTCGGGCGAATACTGCAGCTCCTTGTCTTTCGCGTTGTCGAAGAAGAGTTGCGAAGCCGCGGTGGCGCCGTCGATCGGCGCCGACCACACCGAGCTATCGGGATCGTGCACGAACGCCACGGTCTTCGAGTCGGGCGATATGACCGGCGCATCACCCTCGCCGAGCATCTTCGGCGTTCCACCGCTGGTCGAAATCGACATCACCGCGAGATGTGGCGTCTGCGTGCTGAGGTCGGGATCGGGCCACGGACGCTGCGGCCAATTCGCATCATGCGATCCGCCGCGTACGTAAGCGACGTATTTGCCGTCGTTGGAGATCACGAGGCCGGTCAATTCTTGACCGTCGTCGCTTCCGGCGGCCCACAATTCGCGTGGCGTGTAATCCGGCGCTTTCGCGAACCACAAACTGCGCACACCGCGTTCATCCAAAACATACGCGATGTTGTGCCCGCTCGTATCCGAGACGAGCGCCATCGGCATTGGAAAACTCATGACTTGGCTAAGCGAAAAAATCGCTCCAAGAAGCAACGACATCTTCTGACCCTCCGAAGGCGTCGTTACGCGATCTCAGGCCGGAGTTCCGCTACCTGCAATCCAAAGTACACAA